>LSHP01000074.1 GCA_001555775.1 Acidovorax delafieldii
AGATGTGTATAAGAGACAGGTGGAGGGGCAGCGGGATGTTGCCGCGATGGACCATTGTGCCATCCCGCTACCCCTCCACCACTGACCTGCGGTCAGCGGTCCCCCTCCCCGAGACGAGCTCGGGCAGGATTTTGGATGGGCTCACCGCCTGCCCAGCGGATCAAGCGCGCTGCCCCGGCGGGGGGGAGGCGGGGCGCTGCCCTGTTCGCGCGCGATCGCCTCCAGCGCGGCGATGCGGTCGCCGGTATCGGGATGCGTCGAGAACAGCGCGCGCACCCCCGAGGGCACGATGTACAATTGCGCCGCCGCCGGGTTGCGCTCGACCACCGGGTTGGGAATTCGCTGCGCCTGGTTCGAAATCTGCGCCAGCGCCGAGGCGAGCGCAAGCGGCTTGCCACTGATCTCCGCACCGCCGCGATCCGCGCCGAATTCGCGCGTCCGGCTGATCGCCATCTGCACGATCATCGCGGCAAAGGGCGCGACGAAGACCGCCAGCATCGCCGCCCAGGGGTTGCGATTGTCGTCGCGGAAGAACAGCCCGAAATTGGCGAGCATCGACACCGCGCCGGCGATCGTCGCGACCATGGTCATGATCAGCGTGTCGCGGTTCTTCACATGCGCCAGTTCGTGCGCCATCACGCCTTCCACCTCGTCGCGGCTCAGCATCTGCAGCAGGCCCGTGGTCGCAGCCACAGCGGCGTTTTCAGGATTCCGCCCCGTGGCGAAGGCGTTGGGCGCAGCCTGATCGATGATATAGACGCGCGGCATCGGCAGTCCGCCGCGCTCGGCCAGACGGGCGACCAGATTGTAGAAATCCGGGTGGCTCTCAGCGCTCACCTCGACGGCATTGTGCATTTTCAGCACGATCTTGTCGGCATTCCAGAAGGTGAACAGGTTCATGCCCGCCGCGACCAGCAGCGCGATCACCGCGCCAACCGATCCACCCAGCGTATAGCCCAAGGCCATGAACAGCGCGGTCAGCGCTGCCAGCAGCATGGTGGTCTTAAGTCCGTTCATCTCGGTTCAAAATCCTTGTCTGACATTGCATGCCCGGTGCTTCACATCGCGCCCGGCACGCCCCATATGCCCGCAAGAAATGTAGGAATGCCGCGCCGGTTTTCAATCGATCGGGCGGCCCAGCCCAAGGGACGCAGCATGCCAGATACCCCCCGCGCGACGCGCCGCCCCGATCATGTCAAGCCGCCCGCGCATTGGGGCAAATCGCCGCCCGTGCCCGTGCCCCAGCCGATCGCCGAGGGCGATGCCGAGGAGGCCGCCAAGGGGCCGACCCGTTTCGGCGACTGGGAGCACAAGGGTATCGCGATCGACTTCTGATGATGTGTCACCGGCGATGACACGACTTTTCAACCTTTGCGCCGCATGCTATTGACACGATTGTCAGTGAGAGGGCGAGAAAGGTTGACCATGTCCGAGCCGATATTCCGTCATCCCGAGCGGCCCGTGCCGAAGTTCCGCCCGTTCCGGGCCATGCACCATTTTCGCAAGCTGATTGCGGACAAGGAAGATACCGAGCAGGTCTTCCACATCTTCCAGTGCCTGCCGCGGTTGAAGCTGGTCGATGAGATCCGGGCCTTCGTGTACAGCGATTTCGGGCGGCAGCTGCGGATCAGCGAGCCTTATCTTCCCGACATTCTCGACGATCATGCTCGGCTGCGCGCCATGCCCAAGGGCAGCGTCGCGCATGCCTATGTCGATTTCATGGAGCGCGAGGGGCTGTCGGCTGCCGGGCTGGTCGCTGAATATGACCGGTTCCAGGGCAATCGCCGTTATGGCGACATGGTCGAATGGTATGTCAACCGGCTGCGCGACACGCATGACCTGCTGCATGTGCTGACCGGCTATGGCCGCGACGCGCTGGGCGAAGCGTCGGTGCTGGCCTTCACCTATGGCCAGAACCCGTCGCCCGGCAATATCTTCATCGCCTATATGGCCGCGCTCAATATCCGGCGCACGATCGGCAGCGATGCCCCGGTGCTGAAGGCGGTCGGCGAAGCCAAAAGGCTGGGCAGGGCCTGCCCGCGCATTGCCGAACAGCCGATGCTGTCGCTGCTCGCCGAGCCGCTGGCCGCGGCGCGCAAGCGGCTGAACATCGATGAACCGCGATATTACGCCCTGGCGCACGAGCGGCTGCGCGCGCGCGGCATCGATCCGTATAATCTGCTCGGCAATCCTCAGCCCGCCTGACGGTCAGCCCGGCAGCGAACGCATGGCCGCGAGGACGCGCTCGGCCCATTCCGGCCGACAGACCAGCAGGTCGGGCATGTAAGTGTCCGCCTGGTTGTAGACCAACGGCGCGCCATCGGCGCGGCTGACGTGCAAACCGTGCGCGGCAGCGACAGCGACAGGGGCGCAGCTGTCCCATTCATATTGCCCGCCGGTGTGGAGATAGATTTCCGCCTCGCCGCGCACCACGGCCATCGCCTTGGCGCCGGCGCTGCCCATCGGCACGAGTTCCGCGCCCAGGATTTCCGCCACCGCCAATGCTTCCCTGGCCGGGCGGCTGCGGCTGACCAACATGCGCGGGATCGGCGCGCCGGGGGGCAGGGGCTGCGGCTGGTCGGATCGCAGGACCAGATCGAGCCCCGGCAGGGCCACCGCGCCGATCGTCGCCACGCCATCGACTGCGAGCGCGACATGCACCGCCCAGTCGGCGCGCGCCTCGCCATATTCGCGGGTGCCGTCGACCGGATCGACGATCCACACGCGGCTCTTGTCCAACCGCGCGGGATTGTCCTTCTCCTCCTCGCTCAACAGCCCGTCATCGGGGCGTTCACGTCGCAGCGCCTCGCACAGAAAGGCATTGGCGGCAGCATCACCCGCCTTGCCGAGCGACTGGCCTTCCAGCCCGCTCGACATGCGTACCGCCAGCAGCGTCTGCCCCGCAGCATGCGCCAGATGCGCGGCAAGTTCGGCGTCGGTCATGCTCATTTGAGCGGCATCAGCTGGCGGACGATATGTTCGGCGGCTTCCTCCGGCGTCATCTCGACCGTGTTGACGCGGATGTCCGGATCCTCGGGCGGCTCGTACGGGCTGTCGATGCCGGTGAAATTCTTGAGCGTGCCCGAACGGGCCTTCTTGTACAGCCCCTTCACATCGCGCGCCTCGGCGACCTCCAATGGCGTATCGACGAAAATCTCGACGAATTCGCCCTCGGGCAGCATCTTGCGCACCATCTCGCGCTCGGCGCGGAACGGGCTGATGAAGGCAGTCAGCACGATCAGCCCGGCATCGGCCATCAGCTTGGCAACCTCGCCGACGCGGCGGATATTCTCGATCCGGTCGGCCTCGGTAAAGCCGAGATCGCGGTTCAGGCCGTGGCGGACATTGTCGCCATCGAGCAGGAAGGTGTGGCGGTTCATAAGGTTGAGCCGCTTTTCCACCTCGTTGGCGATGGTCGACTTGCCCGAACCCGACAGCCCGGTGAACCACAGCACCTTGGGCTTCTGGTTCTTCAACGACGCATGCACCTCGCGGGTGATGTCGGTCGCCTGCCAGTGCACGTTCTGCGCGCGGCGCAGCGCAAAGTGCAGCATCCCTGCGCCGACGGTCCGGTTGGTCAGCTTGTCGATCAGGATGAAGCCGCCCAGCGTCCGGCTTTCGGCATAGGGTTCGAACACCAAGGGCTTGTCGGTCGCGATCTCGGCGACACCGATCGCGTTGAGCTCCAGCGTTTTGCACGCCAGATGCTCCAACGTGTTGACGTTCACGGTAT
Organism: Acidovorax delafieldii; assembly: GCA_001555775.1. GTDB lineage: Bacteria > Pseudomonadota > Alphaproteobacteria > Sphingomonadales > Sphingomonadaceae > Blastomonas > Blastomonas delafieldii_A. Next base: position 3,734 of record LSHP01000074.1, read on the forward strand.
ATTTGGGCTGCTGCACCGTCACCGACACGGTCTGCGTGCCGAGCTTGAGCCAATAGGACCGCCCGACGAGCATGGCGTCGTCATCCATCCACACGATGGTCGCCTCGAACTGGTCGGCGGCCTGAGGCGGCTGGTCGGCGGTCGCAATCACATCGCCGCGCGAACAGTCGATCTCGTCGGCGAGGCAGATCGTCACCGACTGGCCTGCGACGGCACCGTCGAGATCGCCATCAAGCGTGACTATGCGGCTGACCGTGCTGGTCTTGCCCGAGGGCAAAACCCGCACCGCATCGCCTGGCTTCACCGTGCCGCCCGCGATCAGGCCGGAAAAGCCCCGGAAATCGAGGTTCGGACGGTTGACCCATTGCACCGGCATGCGGAAAGGCTTTGCCTGATCGGTGGCGCTGTCGACCTCGACCGTTTCCAGATGCTCGACCAGGCTGGGCCCTGAATACCAGGGCGTGTTGGGCGAGGGCGCGGTGATATTGTCGCCCTTGAAGCCGCTGATCGGCATCGCCACGAAATCGCCGATGCCGATGGATGCTGCAAACTCGCGATATTCTGCGACGATCTCGTCGAACCGCGCCTGGCTGTAGCCGATCAGGTCCATCTTGTTCACGGCCAGCACGATGTGGCGGATGCCGATCAGGTGCGCGAGATAGCTGTGCCGCCGCGTCTGCGTCAGCACCCCCTTGCGCGCGTCGATCAGGATGACGGCAAGGTCTGCCGTCGAGGCGCCGGTGACCATGTTGCGCGTATACTGTTCGTGCCCCGGCGTGTCGGCGACGATGAACTTGCGCTTTTCGGTCGAGAAGAAGCGATAGGCGACATCGATGGTGATGCCCTGTTCGCGCTCTGCAGCAAGGCCGTCGACGAGCAGCGCGAAATCGATCTCCTGCCCTTGCGTGCCGACGCGCTTGCTGTCGGCTTCCAGCGCGGCCAGCTGATCCTCGAAGATCATCTTGCTGTCATAGAGCAGCCGCCCGATCAGCGTCGACTTGCCGTCGTCCACCGACCCGCAGGTGATGAAGCGGAGCATCGTCTTGTGCTGGTGCTTGTCGAGATAGGCGAGGATGTCCTCGGCGATCAGGGCGTCTGTCTGGTAGACGGGGGTCTGGTCGGCGGTTTCCATCAGAAATAGCCCTCCTGCTTCTTCTTCTCCATCCCCGCACCGCCCGCGTCCTTGTCGATCACGCGGCCCTGGCGTTCGGACGTGGTGGTGAGCAAGGTTTCCTGGATCACCTCGGGCAGGGTGCTGGCCGTGCTTTCGACAGCGCCGGTCAGCGGGAAGCAGCCCAGGGTACGGAAGCGGATCGAGCGGTTGGTGATCTCGGGCGTGTAGCCCAGCACCTTTTCCAATCGAGGGATGTCATCGGCCATGAACAACTGGCCCTCCCATTCGAAGGTCGGGCGGATCGCCGCGAAATACAGAGGCACGATCGGCACGTCGTTCAGCTGAATGTACTGCCAGATATCGAGCTCGGTCCAGTTGCTGATCGGGAAGACGCGGATGCTCTCGCCCTTGTTCTTGCGGGCGTTATACAGGTTCCAGAGCTCCGGGCGCTGGTTCTTGGGGTCCCAGCCATGGCTGGCGGTGCGGAACGAGAAGATGCGCTCCTTGGCGCGGCTCTTCTCCTCGTCGCGCCGCGCGCCGCCGAACGCCGCATCGAAGCCGTGCAGGTCGAGCGCCTGTTTCAGCCCCTCGGTCTTCCACATGTCGGTGTGCAGCGGGCCATGGTCAAAGGGGTTGATCCCGCGCTCGGCGGCTTCGGGGTTCTGATAGACCAGCAGTTCCATGCCACTCTCGCGCGCCATGGTGTCGCGCAGCTTGTACATATCCTGGAACTTCCAGGTGGTGTCGACATGCAGCAGCGGGAAGGGCGGGGGCGAGGGGAAGAAGGCCTTGCGCGCCAGATGCAGCATCACCGCGCTGTCCTTGCCCACCGAATAGAGCATCACCGGCTTTTCCGCCTGCGCCACCACCTCGCGCATGATGTGGATCGCTTCCGCCTCGAGGCGCTCGATATGGGTGAGGGTGCGGGTCATCGGCAGAGCTCCGTGCTGGGATGCCGCGCAGATGGCACGCCAACATCTGTCTTGAACCTCCCATTTGGGAGGGTATAGAAAATTCATGCGTTTCGATCCCGGTCTGCTCGAATCTCTCCATGAGGGCATGTTCCAGGCACCGCTCTGGGACGGATTTCTGCACCGTCTTCGCGCCAGCACGGGGGCTGCCTTGACGCTGCTGGCGATCCGTCCGACGGGGCAGAGCGATGTTGCAGAGCTCGTGGCGGGCGAGGGACCAGCGGGCGCGCTACGACGCCTGCTGGTGAGCGCCGCGATGCGGGAGGGCCGAAGTTATGCGCTGGAAGAGTTGATCGATCTGGCCCGTGCCACCGATCGCGAGGCACTGGCAGCCGCGCGGATCAAGGCGCTGCGCGCTGTGCGGGTGACCGAACCGAGCGGCGTCGACGGCTGGCTCGCCTGTGCTGGGGAGAGAGATCTGGGCTCGGCTGCGGGCGCGCTGGTGCTGGCGCTGGCGCCCCACCTGAAGATCGCGCTACGGAGCTTCGCAGCACTCGAGCGCGAGCGCTTCCGCTCGGCGGTGACCGGTGAGGCGTTCAATCGGCTGAACATCGGCTGGCTGACGCTCGATGCCCAGGGGCGGATCGTCGAGGCGAGCGAGAATGCCGGACAGATGTTCCAATGGGGCAGCCTGATCCGGCGTGGGCGCTATGACCGGCTGGTGCCCGCCGACCCGGCTGTGGACCGGCAGCTCACCGGCTATCTGAAGCAAGTTGCCGCCGGGAAGACGGTGCGCCCGCTGGCGATCAATCTCAGCCGTGATCCCTGGCTCGACATGCTGGTCGCGCCGCTCCAGGGCGAGACGATATCGGGCCATCGTTCGGCGAGCGTCATCGTCTATGTCAGCGGCGACCGGCGCAGTCAGGCGGATCGCTGCGAGCAACTGGTCGACATGTTCGGCCTGTTGCCCAGCGAGGCGCGGCTGGCCTGGCTGCTCGCTCAGGCGACCAGCATCAGGGACGCCGCCGCGGCGCTCGGGCTGAGCGAGGAAACCGCGCGCAATTATTCGAAGAAAATTTACGCCAAGACCGGCGCGAGCGGCCATGCCGAACTGGTCCGTGTGGTGATGACCAGCGTGCTGGCGCTGAGCTGAGCGCGCAAGGCAGATAAGGCGCTGCAATTTATCGCAAATCGGCAATGGGGGGCATTGACCGGCATGCGATAGTATCACATGCAAGCACCCTGATCATTTCAGGGGCAACAATGCCCCGAAAAAGGGGGTCGCCTTGCGTCGTTTTTCCGGACTTTCCGCTTCGCTGTTCGCGCTCGCCATTGGGGCCGTCGCCACGCCGGCATTCGCCAGCCCGGTCGAACAGACCAAGAGCGGCTATCAGGACAAGTTCCGCCAGCTCGAGGGCGAGGAATGGCCGACCCCGACCGATTATCGCAATGCCTCTGGCGCGCCGGGCTATCGCTACTGGCAGCAGAAGGTCGACTACGACGTCAAGGCGCGGCTCGACGAGGCCAGGCGCACGGTCAGCGGCAGCCAGACGGTGCGCTATGTCAACAATTCGCCCGATGCGCTGCCCTATCTGTGGCTGCTGCTCGACCAGAACCAGTACAAGCGCGATTCGATCGAGGCGATGACCGAGACTGTCTCGGGTGACAAGATCAGCCTCGCCGAAGTGCGCCGGCTCAAGCGCCTCAAGGAATGGGAGGGCGGCTTCACCATCGCTGCGGTGCGCGATGCCAACGGCAAGGCGCTGCCCTTCACCGTGGTCGACAGCCTGCTGCGTATCGATCTGTCCCAGGCGGTCGCTCCCAATGGCGGCGAGACGAGCTTGTCGATCGAATGGTCGTTCCCGATGGCCGAGAACAAGGTGGTTGGCGGGCGTTCGGGCTACGAATGCTTCACCCAGCCCGGCGAGGACGGCAATTGCATCTTCGAAGGCGCGCAATGGTTCCCGCGGCTTGCGGTCTATTCGGACTATGAAGGCTGGCACAACAAGGCATTCCTGGGGTCGGGCGAATTCACGTTGGAGTTCGGCGACTATCGCGTCGCGCTGACCGTGCCCGCTGACCATGTCGTCGCGGCGACCGGCGTGCTGCAGAACCCCGACCAGGCGCTGACCGCAGCGCAGCGCCAGCGGCTGGAACAGGCCAAGAGCGCCACCAGCCCTGTCTATGTGGTCACTCCGCAAGAGGCGGAGGCGGCAGAACGCGGCAAGGCCTCGGGCGAGAAGACCTGGATATTCTCCGCCACCAATGTCCGCGATTTCGGCTGGGCAAGTTCGCGCAAGTTCGCCTGGGACGCGATGGGCGTAAAACAGGATTATGCCGATCAGCCGCTGGTCATGGCGATGAGCTTCTTCCCCAAGGAAGCACGGCCGCTATGGGATGCCTATTCGACCAAGGCGATCGCACACACCATCGACGTCTATGGCAAGTTTGCCTTTCCCTATCCCTATCCCGTGGCGCAGTCGGTCAACGGGCCGGTGGGCGGGATGGAATATCCGATGATCACCTTCAACGGCCCGCGCCCGGTGAAGGACAAGAAGACAGGCAACCTCACTTATACCGAGCGCGCCAAATACGGGCTGATCGGCGTGGTGATCCACGAGATCGGCCACAACTGGTTCCCGATGATCGTCAATTCGGACGAGCGGCAATGGACCTGGATGGACGAGGGGCTGAACACCTTCCTGCAGTTCCAGGCCGAACGGCTGTGGGACAAGGATTATCCGGCGCGGCGCGGCGAGCCCAAGGACATTGCCGAATACATGCTGTCCACCAACCAGATGCCGCTGATGACGCAATCGGATTCGGTGCTGCAATTCGGCGCCAACGGCTATGGCAAGCCCGCCACCGCGCTGACGATCCTGCGCGAGACGGTGCTGGGCCGCGAGCTGTTCGACCGCGCCTTTCGCGAATATGCCGAGCGCTGGCGGTTCAAGCATCCCACGCCGTACGACTTCTTCCGCACGATGGAGGAAAGCTCGGGCGTCGATCTCGACTGGTTCTGGCGCGGTTGGTTCTATTCGACCGACCATGTCGATATCGCGCTCGACAAGGTGGTGCGCGCCACGCTCGAACCCGCCGATGCCACCGCTGCTGCCGCCGAGCGCAAGAAGCGCCGCGATGCCGAGCCCGGATCGCTCACCGCCGCACGCAATGCCGGGCAGCAGACCGTGGTCGAGCGCGATCCTGCGACGCGCGATTTCTATGACAGCATCGACCCGCTCGACGCCACCGCCGCCGACAAGCGCAAGGCGGCGGAAGCCTTTGCCGATCTGACGGCGGAGGAAAAGGTGGCGCGCCAGGTGACCGACAATTTCTATCGCTTCAGCTTTTCCAATCGCGGTGGGTTGGTGATGCCGGTGATCCTGAAGATGGATTTCTCCGACGGGTCGAGCGAGACCGCGCGCATACCGGCAGAGGTCTGGCGCTACAACCAGAAGGCGGTGACCTGGCAGTTCGTGACCCCCAAGACGCTCACGCGTGCCGAGGTCGATCCGCTCTGGGAGACCGCCGATGCCGACCGGTCGAACAACGTCTATACCGGCCAGATCGACCCCAAGACGCTGGGTATCGACACGCCGGAGGAGGGCAAGAACCGGATGAAGGATTCGGACATGAAGGTGCTGCCCGATTCGCTGCGCACCTATGATGCGCCGAAATGACGCGTCTTGTTCTGACCCTGGCGTGTGCGGTGGCTGGCCTGGCTCTGGCACCGCAGGCTGCCGCGCATCGCGGGCATGATGCAATGAGCGTCGTGACGCTCGATCCTGATGGCAAGGTAACCGTGTCGCACCGGTTCGAGGCGCATGATCTGGAACCCGCGCTCGCCGAGATTGCCCCGAACGCGCAGACCAGCCTCGACGATCCCGACGCGATTGCCGAACTCAAGACCTATCTGCTCGCGCATTTCCATCTGCGCGCCGATGGACAGGAGGTGCCGCTTTCGGTCGCCTCGGTCGATATCGGCGTGCGCGAGGTGCGGATGAATTACGCCGGTTCGATAAAGGGCCGTCCCAAGGCGGTCGCGATCCAGACAACCATCTTGCGCGACATCTATCCGCGTCAGGTCAACCAGGTCGAGGTCAAGCGCGGCACGTTCGCGCGGACTCTGCGCTTCGGCGGCGACGAGGTGCAGACGGTCGCGCTTCCCTGACAGGCCAAGCCCCGGTGATCGCAGGACCACCGGGGAGGACATGACCTCTTTGTGCGGACCGGCGGCTCAGCCGCGCCTGGGGGTGCGGCCCTTGGGGTCGTGCCAGCGCAGCGCGGGATCGTTCATGAAATCCTCGAGCGGCGTGTGGGTGAGGTGGTTGGTGTAATTGCTGATCACCTTGGTGGCGATGATCGTCACCACCTCGAGCAGCTGCGCCTTGCTGAACCCGGCGGCGAGAAACGCCTCGACCGCCGCGTCTCCGGCAAAGCCGCGCTGCTCCGCCACCGTCTCGGCAAAGACGCGCAGCGCCTGCAGACGGGGATCGGCAATCGGCTGGAGGGAGCGGATTGCCTGGATCACGTCTTCGGGAACCCCCGCCTTGCGCGACAGGAAGGTGTGGCCCGAGGCGCAATATTCGCAGCCGTGAAAGACGTTGATGGCCTGATAGACGACCTGCTGTTCGGCCGGGCTCAGGCTGGCCTCCGCCGCGATCAGGCCGAACAGATCGTCATAGGCCTTCAACGCCAACGGGCTTTCGGCGAGCGTCGCCTGCAGCTTGGGGATGAAGCCCCAACCTTTCTTGACCGCAGCCAGGCGGTCCTTCGATCCTTCGGGGGCGGTATCGATGCTGTGGATGGTGAAAGCGGTCATGTCCTGTCTCCTTCTGGCCGGGCCGTCGGTGGCTGCGGTCAAGGAGGAATTAGGCCATGCCTGATAATTGCAGTAGATCGGCAGAAGAGCTATCAATCATTCCTGAGAGGAATGAATTATGGATCGGCTTCAGGCAATGCGACATTTCGTGACAGTGGTCGATTGCGGCTCGTTCTCGGCCGCCGCGCGCCAGCTGCGCATCGGCCAGCCCGCATTGTCCAAGTCGGTCGCCCAGCTGGAAGAGCGGCTGGGCGTAAGGCTCATCGTCCGCAACACCCGAAGCCACAGCCTCACCGAAGCGGGCCAGCGTTTCTATGACGGCGCTTGTCTGGCGCTGGACGAGGCCGATGCCGCCGAGGCCGCCGCGCGCGACGAGGCCGGTTCGCTGAGCGGCAGCCTGCGCATCGCCGCGCCGCCGGTCTATGCCAGCCAGGTCGTGATACCGCTGCTGCCCGATTTTCAGGCGCTGCATCCCGATATCCGCATCGAACTGGTCCTTGATGACCGGCGGATCGATCTGGTCGAGGAGGGGGTGGATCTGGGGCTGCGCACGGGCGCGCTGGGCGACAGCAGCCTGCTTGCGCGGCGGATCGACAGGGCGAGCCGGATGCTGGTGGCAACGCCGGACTATCTGTCCGACATGGGCGCGCCCGTCCAGCCTGACGATCTGCGCCGCCACCGCATCGTCAGTTTCACGAGCTTCGAGAATCGCGAGGCCTGGACGTTCGAGCAGGGTGGTGCGCGCCAGACGGTGGTCCCCGGCGATCCCGTGCTGCGCGTCAACGCGGCCGAAGGGCTGCGGGCTGCGGTTCTGGCGGGGATGGGTATCGCGATGGTCACCGATCGCATGGTGGGGGCCCATCTGGCGCGCGGTGAACTGGTCCCGCTGCTGGCCGACTGGACTTTGGGGACAAACGATATCTGGGTGATCTTTCCCGAAGGCCGGCGCGTCCGCCCGCGCGCGCGGCTGTTCGCCGACTGGCTGGCGGATGCGGTTGCCGAGATTGGTTAATCCGCCAGTGCGGTGAAGCGGAAGTCGCGGAATTTCGCTTCACCCGGGCCGGCGGCATAGAGCCCCGGTCGCAGCATCAGGAACCCGCCGCGGACATTGTGGTGATAGCCCGAGACTTCCATGCCGCGATCGAATTTCAGCCAGGTCTTCCCGCCATCCCCCGATGTGTGGAAGCTGACGATATGCTTCCGGTTAATCACGCGGATGCGCATGCGGCTGCCGTGCGGGTTGGCAGGGCGGCCGCGCTCGATGCCGTACTGGTGCGTAACGAAACGCTCGGCATCGAAGCCCAGGCCCGCATAGAGCTTGTCGTCATAGAACAGCACCAGGCCTGCCGTACCGCCGGGAGCGAGTTCGATATCGCATTCGAAACGGTAGGATGTGTCGCCCGCCGTGACCAGCAGCGGCGATCCGGTCGAGGGGGCGAGGCCCTTGCCCTTGAGGAACAGCGTGTTGTCCTTGACGCGCACCCGCGTCGCCTCATCGGAATCGGGGCGGAAGAATGACCATTTGGTGCCGAGTGCGAGCGTAGCGAAATTGTCGGACAGCGCCATGCCGTGCGGCAGCGCCTCGCCGCCCTTCGACTTTGGCAAGGGGCTGGAAAGGTCGCCGCCGGTCATGCGGAACCAGCCATCGGGCGTGAACTCCACCGGATCGAGCAGGCATTGCCTGCCCAGCGTCCAGTAACCGTTCTCGAACCCGTGATAGAGGCTCCACCAGCTGCCGTCGGGCGCTTCGACCAGGCTGGCATGGCCGCGCGACCACCAGGCTTCGCGCGCGCTTTGAGTCCGCACCAGCGGGTTGCCGGGATGCTGCTCCCACGGACCATGGATCGATCGCGAACGGGCTGCGATGACCATATGGCCCGTGGGAGGCCCCGCCGTGCCCCCCACGGCGGTAAGCATGTAGAACCATTTGCCGATGCGATGGATCTTGGGGCCTTCGGGCGCAAAGCCCTCGACATCCCATTCGTCCGGGTATCGCCAGGGGTCGTAGACATGCTCGACCTCGCCGGTCACCCGCATGCCGTCATCGGACAACCGCACCCGGTCTCCGCCCGACAGGAACAGCCAGCGCGATCCATCCTCACCCACGGCATGGCAGGGGTCGATATGCTTGTGGAGGCCGAGCGGCACAGGGTCGGACCAGGGCCCGTCGATATGGTCGGCCCAGATCACATAGATGTCGTTCTGCGGGCTCGCCTTGACGGGAATGTAGAGGAAATAGCGGCTCTTGTGCTTTTCCAGGCTCACCGCCCAGACCGAACCGATATTGCGCGTGAGCGCGGCCTTGCGCGGTTGCCAGTTCACCAGATCGCGCGAATGCCAGATGAGCAGGCCGGGATAGGATTCGAAGCTCGAAAAGGTGAGATAGTAGTCCTTGCCATCCTTGAGGATTGCCGGATCGGGCCGGTCGCCCGAGAGCACGGGGTTGAGGAAGCGGCCATCGCCGAGATCGGCGATCCGCTGATTGTCCAGGCCCCGGCGCCAGCCTGGGGAGGGTATCGGCGCCGGGGAGGGGCTTGCGGGCAGAGATGTTGCAAGCCCCAAGGTGGTCAGCCCAGCCGAGGCGATCGCACCTCGGCGGGTGAAGAGCGGCGAGCGGCGCGTCACAGGGCTAGCCCCGTGGTCCGCGCCCAGGCGCGCCACAGTTCGGGCCAGACCTCGACCGGCTTGCCGATCGCCTTGCGCAGCCCAAAGCCATGGCCGCCATGTTCGAACAGATGTGTCTCGACCCGCACGCCCTTGTCCTTGAGCGCGGCGCGCAGCAGCAATGCGTTGTTGACGGGTACCACCTCGTCATCCTCGGCATGCAGCAGAAAGAAGGGCGGCGCGTCGGCGGGAACGTTGCGATGCGGCGCATGGGCGGCCTCGAGCGCGGGCGTCGGCGCCTTGCCGAGCAGCAGGTCGCGCGAACCGGGATGGGCATCGGGCGCGGTCATCGAGACCACCGGATAGATCGGCGCGGCGCTATGCGGCCTGGCAGAAAGACGGTCGGCGGCATCGCCCGGATCATAGACTTTCGCGTCGAAGCGCGTGGAAAGGTCCGCGCACAGATGCCCACCCGCAGAAAAACCCATAGCCGAAACGCGCTCCGGGTCGATCGCAAAATCGCGAGCGCGCGCGCGTATCAGCCGCATCGCGCGCTGCGCATCGGCTAGCGCGACATCGGGGCCCGCCGCCCAGCCTTCACCCGGCAGGCGATAGAACAGCACGAAGGCGGTGAAGCCGCGCGCCGCCAGCCAGCGGCCCATCTCATAGCCTTCCTTGTCGACCACCACCCAGCGATAGCCGCCGCCCGGCGTGATCAGCACCGCTGCGCCATTGGGCCGGTCGGGCTGGAACACCGCCATGCGGGGTCTGGAAATGCCGAACACCGCGCGGTCGGTGACCAGCCGGTCGGTCGAGCGCTCCTGCACGGTTTCGACGAGCGGCTTGGCGGGAGCACCCGGTGCGCCACTTGGCCACAGGTCGATCGTCTCATTGGGCTGGGGCAGGCCAGGGGGCAATGCGCCACCTGGCACCTGCGGCACTGGCGTCTGCGCCTTTGCCAGGCCGGCAAGGCCCAGAACGAGCGGAGCCGCCATGAGGGATCGGCGATCGATCGGCATGGCGGCTCCTCTTGCGTTCGGTCGGGCAGCGGCGAACCGCCGCCCCGGTTGTGATCAGTATTTGAAGCGCGCACCCAGGAAGAAGGTGCGGCCGAAATGGTTGTTCTCGTAGTTCCGGTCCGCATCGAAATCGGTGAAGCGATAGCGATAGGTGTCGGTCAGGTTGTTGCCTTCCAGCGAGACTTCGAGCCACTCGGTGAACTTGTAGCGGATCGAGGCGTCGAGGTTGAACTGGCTGCCAAAGCCTTCGAGAATGTTGCCGGTGCCGCTCGCGCCTTCGTGCCAGCGGCTGCGATAGGTGCCCATGATACGGGCCGAAAACTTGCCGTCGTCATAATAGAAGGTGCCGTTGTACGACCGCTTCGACACGTTGGCGAGAGCCGCGCGGCGGGTAACGGGCTGCAGCGCGCCTCCCGGTGCAACTGCAGGGCCCTGCAGTGTAAAGTTAGCACTGCTGTCAATGAACGTCGCGTTGGCTAGAATACCGAAGTTGCCGAAGAATCCATCCGTGAAAGCGCTGAACGGGATTTGGGCAGCAATTTCGACACCCTTCAGCTTTGCACCCTGACCGTTGACCGTGGTGGTCAACGTCCAGATCGGCTGGCTGAGCAGCGCCGGGTTCAGCGCAGCTGGCGAAGATGGGTTGAGCACGGAGACTGGTAGCCCGGTTTGAGCAAAGGTTGCCTCAGTAATCGCTGCCGACTGGGTGAAGCTGCCGACATTTTTGATGAAGCCGGCGACCGACAGTAGGGCCTGCGGTGCGAAATACCATTCGATCGCAAGATCATAGTTCGTCGCGCGGAACGGCTCGAGGAACGGGTTGCCGCTGTTGACGCGGAAGTTGAAGCCGTCCGCCGAACCGCCGGGGGTCAGCGAGCCGAGCGTCGGGCGTGTGATCACCTCGGCCGCTGCCGCGCGGATGATCAGTTTCTGCGTCGGGAAGAAGGCGATATTGGCCGAGGGCAGCCAGTCGTCATAGCTGCGCTCGATCGTCGCTTCGACCGCGCCGACCAGGCCGTAGGACGACTGCTCCGTCTTCACATAGCGGATGCCGCCGTTGAACGCATATTCCAGGCCGAAAATGTCGCCCTTGGCGTCGAACTGCAGATAGCCGCCCTTGGTGGTTTCCTGCACGCCGCGATTGTTGCCTGCGTCCAGCGCCAGCGGGCGGCTGTACAGCTTGGTGAATTCGGTCGTGGCGTCGAGATTGGGGACCAGCCAGCTGTTCGTATTGCCCGCCGGTTGACCGGCATTGCCCAGCTGGAACAGCTCGGCAAGCTGCGCCGTTACCGGGAAGCCATAGACAGCGGTCGGGCCGAACAGGCTGGTGGGCGAGCAGGTGATGGTGCCCAGCACCCGGTCCAGACCGCCATTGCCGCAGACCGCGGTATCACGGGTGAACGCCACGGTATCGAACTCGAACCGGCGCCACATCACGCCCGCCTTGATCGTGAAGTCCTCGGTGACGTCCCATTCGGTGCGCAGCTGCGCGGTCTTGAACTGGTTGACGATCTCGGAGGGACGGTCGCGGATTTCGGCGAGCTGGAACACGGCCGGATCGGTAACGCTGGTGCCGAAGGTCAGCTTCGGACGCTTCATGTCGGTATAGTCGTAGCTATAGCCCTGCGCGTCGCGGTCATCGAACACGACCGTCGTTTCCACCGGAATGTCGGCCGTCGACTTTGAAATCCCGCCGAGCAGGGTGAAGCGGAAGCTGTCCGACAGGTCCTGATCCCAGGTGCCGCCGACCTGATAGAATTCGGTCGTGCTTTCGCGCAGATAATGCTCGGTGCGGACCCAGGCATCGTTGAACGTGCCGCTGATCATGTTGTTATTGGCGTCGTAAACCGGGTTTATGACGTCGATCGAGCGCTCGTTCGAGCGGAACAGCACCTCGCCCCAGCGCTCGCGCCGGTCGCTGTTGAAGCGCGAATACAGACCGTCGATCGAGAACTTGGTCATGTCGGTCGGCGCGAACTGGATCGATCCGGTAATGCCCAGACGCTCGCGATCGTGCTTGACCTCGCCATAGCGCGGGATGCGCGGGTGGAAGGACAGCGCCGCCTGATCGCAAGCCGCGTTGCGGCCATTCACATAGACGCCTCCGGCGTTCCGGACCGGGGTCGTGTTCGTCGCACTCTGCTGGAAGCAGGGGGTGCCGTTGACCGAGTCGAAGCGCGCTTGCGCCCAGCGTACGGTGTTGTTGCCGAGCTCGAGCACCTGGGTCTTCTGATAGGCCGCCGAAAGCGACACGCCGAAGGTGCCGGCATCATTGCGCCAGCTCAGCAGGCCTGCGAGGCGCGGGCCGGCATATTCGGACAGGTCGTTATAGCTGACCACGGCCGAGCCGACGGCGGTAAAGCCCGCCTTGGCTGCGAGCGGGTTGCCGGTGTTGAGATCGACCACCGCACCCAGCGAACCTTCGTCGAGACTGGCTTCGGCGGTCTTGTGCACGACGATCGAGCTGAACAGTTCGGAGGCGAACACGTTGAAGTCGAACGCTCGGTCGCGGTTGGCGGAGGCGCCATCGGTCGAGGTCGCGACGGTTTCGAGACCGTTGACGCGGACGCGGGTGAACTGGCTCGACAGACCGCGCACGGTGATCGCGCGGCCTTCGCCGGCGTCACGGGTGATCGAGATGCCGGGGATGCGCTGCAGCGATTCCGCGAGGTTCTGGTCGGGGAACTTGGCGATGTCCTCGGCGACGATCGCGTCGATCGCACCGACCGAGGTGCGCTTCAGGTTGATCGCGGCTTCGAGCGACTGGCGAAAGCCGGTGACGACGATCTCGTCCGCAGCCGGCGCTTCGTCCTCGACCGTGGTCGGTTGCTCGCCCTCGGCGACCTGCGCCTGCGCGGTGCCGGTCGCGGCCAGCGCGCACCCTGCGAGCAGTGCCGCCTTGAAAATGGAATGGCCGGTTGCCCGGTGCGTGTTCTGACGGCGCATGTCTGTCCCCTCCTGATCGCCTTATTTCAGGCAATTGCTACCGGTGTCAAAGGAGAAGATGCAGTATGCATCCGATACGCCCTGACACCCTGACTCCCGACTTCCGAGGCCTCGCCGGAGCGGGCATCGCTGTTCTTCCCGATGATCCATGGAGCGTGTCAGTGAGGCTGACCGTCCAAGGTAACCGGTGTCATTATGTATTGCCCTCTCGCTGCGGCTCTGTCAATAACCATGGCAACGGGAGAGACATCATGCGCAAGACCTTGCAGAAAGCCGCGATAATCGGGGCTTTCGCCCTGGCCAGCCTGACCCATGCCGCCGCCGAGCCGCATCCGGGCGATCCCACGAGAGGCGGCGCAGGGGGGCGAATCATTCGCGTCACCACGCTCGCCAAATCGGGTCCGGGATCGCTGGCCGAGGCGCTGGCTGCAAAGGGGCCTCGCACGGTGGTGTTCGAAGTCGGCGGCGTGATCGATCTGGGGCGCAGCACGCTGGAAATCACCGAGCCCTATCTTACCATCGCGGGTCAGACCGCGCCATCGCCCGGTATCACGATCGTCAAGGGCGGCATCGATCTGCGCACGCACGATGTCGTCGTATCGCACATCCGGGTGATGACCGGCGCGGACGGCCAGGCGCGCATGTCGGGTTGGGAGGCGGATTCGTTTTCCACCGTCGCCGCGCACAATGTCGTGGTCGAGCATTGCAGCTTCCTCTGGGGCGTGGACGAGAACATGTCCGCTTCCGGCCCGCGTTTCACCGGCAACACGGTCGACCAATGGCGCGCGGGCACCAGCCACCATATCGTGTTCCGCGACAATCTGGCGGCAGAGGGGCTGGCCAATTCAAGCCACCCCAAGGGCGAGCATAGCAAAGGCTCGCTCATCCACGATAATGCAACGAATATAATGTTTTACCGCAATGTCTGGGCGCATAATGTCGAGCGGTCGCCGCTGGTCAAGGGCGGGGCGCAGGTGGCGATGGTCAACAACCTGATCTACAATCCGGGCCACCGCGCGGTGCACTACAACCTCATGAATCTCGAATGGCAGGGCCATGAATATGTCACCGGCGAGATCACCGCGATCGGCAATGTCATGCGCGGCGGCAACGATACCAACGAGGGGTTGCCTTTCCTGATGCTGGGCGGCGATGGCGATCTGGCCTATTTCGGCAAGGACAATCGGGCGGTCGACCGGCATGGCAATCCGTTGCCCCAGTTCGGCCGCTATGGCGAGACGCGCGCGAAGCTCATCACCGCCAAGGCACCCCTGGCGCGCATCGACGCCTATGCCGTGCTGCCTTCGGGCGAGGTCGAGACCTCGCTGCTGCAGACCGCCGGTTCCCGCCCCTGGGACCGGGCGCCCGATGACATTCGCGTGCTGTTCTTCGTCGCCGAGGGACGCGGCGACATTATCGACGACGAGAGCGAGGTCGGCGGTTACCCCGCGCCGGTAGCGACCTTTGCCCCGTTCAACGAGGCCGACTGGAATCTCGACACCATGACGCCGAAATCGGGCCGCTATCCGGGCCAGAAGGGCGGTGCGCAGGAGCGTCTTTCGACGCGCGATGCGCAGATGCGGGCGACCCAGCCATGAGCGTCCTCGTCGCGCTGCTGCTCACTGCCGCGCCGCCGATGGCGATCGTAGACGAGCTCGATACGGTGAAGCGCGAGCCGCCGCCGCATGGGAATATCGGCATGAGCACCGCGTGGCGGATCAGCGACCATGTGCCGCAGCCGCGCCGCATGGAGTTCCGCCGCCGCACGCTCGATATCGGCGCGGCGATCGGCGAACACCCGATCGCGCATGACGAGGTCTATTATGTGCTCGAGGGCGAAGGCGAGGTCGTCTCCGACGGCCAGCGTGCGACCCTCAGGCCCGGCATGACCGCTTATCTTTACGATGGCGCGGTGGTCGGCATCTGGCAGAAGGGCGACAAGCCGCTTGCGCTGATCATCGCCTATCCGGTCAAGGAACCGGTCAGCTGCCCGGCTGAATGTACGGCCCCGTCGCCCACAGCTCCCGCTCGAACCGGCGCGGATCGTTGACCACCACTGCCGAGCCATCGCCGACCACCAGCGTCGCACGGTCGGGCAGGGTGTAGGGCGACCAGCTAACCAGCCCTGGCTTGCCGGTCTTGGCCAGGCCCGTGAAGGCCTCCATCATCAGATCGCGCGTCGCCTGCGCGCGTTCATCGGTACCGCTATAGCTGCCAGGCGCGTCCAATGTGCCGAAGACATAGGGAATGTCGTCGGTATGCGCGGCGCCGCGCGCAGTATCGATCGGCGAAGGACGATCGAGCTGATAGACCCAGGTCGCTTTCGCGCCTGCCTTGGCACGCTCATCCGCCTCGATCACCTGGCCGGGCCAGGATCGCCCGGCGGTGGTCGCGGCGTAGAACAGCCGCTCGGGGCTCCACTCCGGAAATTGCGCGCGATAGCGGGCGACGACCCATTCGGGGTCGAGATCGATCTTCACCTCGGCGGCGATGCGTGGTGCGATATTGCTCCAGTCGAGCCCCTCGAGCTTCGGCCCCTTTGGATCGATGAACGCGCGCGTTTCCTGAGCGGTGTTGCCGAGGATCATCGGGATGGCGAGCGATTGCGGCGCGGCATCGGGCCAGAACGGGTGGCGCGGCAGGTTGGTCATGTCGAGCACCGGCCCGAAATAGACCGGCCCGCCGATCACCGGATCGGTGGCCACGAGCGCCTCGACAATGGCCCTGGCAGGCGCGTTGCGCAGGCCTTCGACATCGCCGGACGCGAGCTTCATCGCCGCCATCAGCGCCTGGGTGCGCTTCCACGCATTGCCCGGGCCGCTCGCGGTGACCTGCTGCCCGCTCATCGTCGCTGCGCTATGGAACAGGCCGCGCGCCGCCGGCATCGCCATCAATGTCGCGATCTTCGCTCCGCCGCCCGACTGGCCAAACACCATCACCCGGGCCGGATCGCCGCCGAAATCGGCGATATGGTCGCGCACCCAGCGCAGCGCGAGGACAAGGTCGAGCTGGCCGAGATTGCCGCTATCGGCAAAGCGCGGCCCGAAGGGTTTGAGCCAGGCATAGCCGAACGCGTTGAGCCGCTGGTTGACCGTCACCACCACGACATCGCCTTGCGCTGCAAGCCGGTGGCCGTGGGTCAGCGGATCGGTGACGGTTCCGTTGCTGTATGCGCCGCCATGGAAATAGACCATGACAGCACGCTTCGCGTTCGGTTTCGCTTCGGGCGTCCAGACGTTGAGCAACAGGCAGTCTTCGGACTGGGCAAGCTCAGGATTGCCGCGCTGCGGCGCGATCGGCCCGAAGTGCTGCGCGCGAAGGGCGGGGCCGTCCCAGGGCTCGGGCGAGGGCGGCGCAAAGCGTTCGGCGCGGCCATAGCGGATGCCCTTGAACGCGAGCACACCATTCTCGCGCAGGCCAGTATAGCGACCGACGCGCGGGTCGGCTGAGCGGGCGAGGCCAGGGGCCGCGATCAGCGCCGCGCCGCTGCCGATCAGCGCACGGCGGGTAAGTTCAACGCCGGACATCGCCGCCGCTGGCCGAGAAGGCGGCAAGCTCCGCAGGGCCGATCAGGCAGAAATCGCCGGGCAGGCTGTGCTTGAGCGCAGCGAGCGCTAGCCCGCATTCGGCCATGGACTGCGCATCGCCGCCGTGCAGATAGCGATGCAGCACGCCTGCAGCAAAGGCATCGCCCGTACCGATGCGGTCGACGATCCCGGTGACGTCGATCTCGGCGGTCTGGTGCTTGGATGCGCGGGTGTCGACGCGTGCAGCGATGCGGTGATGGTCGCTGCTGACGACATGACGTGCGGTCGAGGCAACCAGCTCGAGATTCGGAAAGGCATCGAAAGCGGCCTCGACTGCCTCGCGGCGTCGTTCGGCGCCATCGCCGGAGAAGGTCTTGCCGAGCAGCAGCGATATGTCGCGATGGTTGCCGATCAGCACCGTCGCGGCGCCCACCAGACGGGTCAGGATCGCGCGCGGATCGCTGTCCCACGCGTCCCAGAGCAGCGCACGGTAATTGCCGTCGAAGCAGATCGGCACGCCTGACTCCTGCGCGGCAGCGATTGCCGCCTCGGCAAGTGCGACGCCGCCCGGGCCGAGCGCAGGCGTGATGCCCGACATATGCAGCAAGGCTGCGCCCTCGAGCGCTCCCTTCAGGTTCAGGGCATCAGGCGAGGCGAGCGCAAAGGCCGATCCTGCCCGGTCATAGGTGATCGACGATGGCCGCAGGCCCGCACCGGGTTCGAGGAAATACAGCCCGATGCGTCCGCCGGCGCGCGCGATGAAGCGCGTATCCACGCCCGCCGCGCCAAGCTCCGCCTTTGCCTTGTCACCCAGCGGCGAGCTGGGCAGCAGCGTCACCATCCGCGCCTCGTGCCCCAGCGACGCGAGCGCGGCGGCGACATTGGCCTCCGCCCCGCCCACGACCATGTCGAGGCTCTGCGCCTGGACCATCATCCGTGCGCCCGTGGGCGCAAGGCGCAGCAGCATCTCGCCGAAGCAGACGACCGGACCCGTCACCGCGCCAGCCATCCGCCATCAACCGCTAGCACATGGCCCTGGACATAATCCGCAGCGCTGCTCGCCAGGAACACCGCCGCACCGCCGATATCCGCAGGATCGCCCCAGCGGCCTTCGGGGATGCGCTCCATGATCTGACGGTTGCGCGTCCCATCGGCCTGCAATGCGGCAGTGTTGTTGGTGGCGATATAGCCTGGTGCGATCGCATTGACGTTCACGCCCTTGGCCGCCCATTCGCACGCGAGCAGCTTGGTAAGGCCCGCAACGCCGCTCTTGCTCGCGGTATAGCTCGGCACGCGAATGCCGCCCTGGAAGCTCAGCATTGAGGCGATGTTGACGATCTTGCCGCGCCGCCCCGTTGCTTCGCGCTGCGCGATCATGTGACGGCCTGCCGCCTGGCTCAGGAAGAAGACCGACTTGAGGTTGGTGTCGACCACCGCGTCCCAATCTTCCTCGGTAAAGTCGACAGCATCGGCGCGGCGGATGATGCCGGCATTGTTGATCAGGATGTCGAGCCCGCCCAGCGCTTCAAGCACCTGGTCGACCACGGCCTGGACCGGAGCGATGGTGCCGAGATCGGCGGCGACGAGTTCGCACCGGCGGCCCAGTGCGCGAACCTTGCTCGCGGTCTCCTCCGCCGGCGTGCGGCCAACCGCTGCGATGTCAGCGCCCGCCTCGGCCAGCGCCAGTGCGATGCCCTGGCCGATGCCGGTGTTGGCGCCAGTCACCACCGCGACGCGGCCCGAAAGGTCGAATAGGCTCATGGTTCCGCTCCCCTGTCGGCCGGGTCGATCAGGCCGAAAGGCCGCGCAGATAGTCGGCGATCGCCTCGTCCTGGCAATTGGCATAGAACAGTTCGGCGAACTTCTCACCAGCGATCGCCGCCTTGAGCAGATCCTGGTCGACCGTCTTCAGCACGGTCAGCATGTCGTGGCAGGTCGCAGCCTTCAGCTCCTTCAGGATGCCGCGGTTCTTGGCCATGATCGCGGCGCGCTCCTTGGGATAGCCCAGGCCCCGCTCGCCGTCGAACAGCTTGGCATAGCAATCGCGCAGGTTGAGCTCGGCCGCCCAGCCAAAGCCCTTGGCATAGGGCATCGAGATCGCGTTGCCGTCGTTGATCTGGCCGAACAGGAACGCATCGGTCGGGTCGATGACAAGCCCGCAGAAAACGCCCGGCATGGCGTTGCACGCGAGCATCGATCCCATGCCGGTGCCGCAACCGGTGACGACGAAATCCGCCGCGCCCGAATTGAGTAGGATGCCCGCGAGCAGCCCGTTCATGACATAGGTCAGCGAAGCCGAATCCTCGGCGGTATACATCCCGTAGTTGAACACCTCATGCCCCAGCGGCACTGCGACATCGGTCAGCGCCTCGTGGATGATGCCGTTCTTGGCGGCCTGGCTGTTCTCGGTGATCAGGGCGATCTTCATCATGTCTCTCCTGTCCGGGCAGCGGTGCTCGGCGAGTCCGGCCCGATTGGGTTCGGGGGAATATTGGCTCGCTTGGTAACCGGTGTCATTGATCGGTGCAAGCTCTATTGCGGGGTGGTAGGATCGGTTCAGACCGGTGCGACGGAGGCGCGCTCGATCAGGTCGGAGAGGAAATGGGATGGCTGATCGCGCGCCTCGACCGGATCGATCAGCTTGATCGCGGCGGCCTTGGCCATCGCCTGGATCGGCCAGCGCACCGTGGTCAGCGGCGGCCAGATGTGCGCGGCGATCGCCGTATCGTCGAAGCCGATGATCGACAGGTCCTCGGGCACCGACATGCCGATGCTGCGCGCGGCGTGCAGCACGCCGGCGGCCATCTCGTCGTTGCTGGCGAAAATCGCGCTGGGGCGAGGCGAGGCGGCGAGCAGTTTCTCTCCCGCGGCGATGCCGGTCTCGAAGGTATAGTTGCCCTCGGCCATGATCGTCTCGTCGATGGCCAAGCCTGCGCTGTCGAGCGCGTCGCGATAGCCCAGCGCGCGTTCCGCAGCGGATCTGAAACCTTCGGGTCCGGCTACAAAGCCGATGCGGCGATGCCCTTGGCCAATCAGATAACCCACGGCCTTGGCGACTGCCTCGCGGTCGTTCGACGCGACCATGTGCACGTCCTCGTCCAGCCGCACCGATCCCATCCGGACATAGGTGACGCCAAGTTCGTCGCACAGTTGGGCGAGCGCATCATTTTCCGAAATCGGCGGCAGCAGCAGCACGCCGAACAGCCGCTGCTGGTCGAGAAACGTGCGCACATCGTCGAGCATGTCGGGCGAACGGCGGTTGACCGGGCGCACGACCAGCGCGAATTCGGTATCGCGGATCGCCGACAATATGCCTTCCTGCACGCCCAGCACCATCTGCGCATTGGGGTTGTCGTGGATCAGCCCGATCAGGAAATTGCGGCGCAGCGCCAGCGCGCGCGCCTGCGGATTGGGCACATAGCCGAGCTCGGCGATCACCGCCTCGACCTTTTCGCGCGTCTGCGCATTCAGGAGCGGCGAGCGGTTGATGACACGGCTCACCGTCTTTTTCGACACCCCGGCGAGGCGGGCCACGTCGTTGATCGTCGGCTTGCCGTCCTTTGCCCTGGCCACGTCCGTCTTGCCCCCATTCGCGATGCTACACCGGTGTCAGTGCATGGGACTTCCTAGCCACATGTTTGCGCCAAACGCAATCCCGGCGGGATTGACACCGGTTACCATAGCGCTATGCCTGTGCCCGAGCGACCGTCCCAGAGTCGCGACGCGAGGGGAAACATCACATGCCCGATGCGATGCAGGTGCATGCAGCAGATACGGTTGCGGTGGCCTTGCGTCCCTTGCAGGCGGGTGAACAGGTGTCGCTCGGCAAATCTACCAGCCTGGTGGTCGAAGACATTCCTCAGGGGCACAAATTTGCCTTGAAGGCGCATGAGGCTGACGAGCGTGTGGTGAAATACGGTCTGCCGATCGGCCGCGCGTCGGCGGCGATCGCGCCGGGCGCGCATGTCCACAGCCACAATCTGGTGACCGCGCTCGTGGGTGAGGAGCATTATGTGCCGGGCGACGCCCCGGTTGCGGCAGCGGTTGCGCCGTTTGCTGAAGACTCGGTCTGGCAGGGCTATCGCCGCACCGACGGGCGCGCAGGCACGCGCAACGAGATCTGGATTTTGCCCACGGTCGGCTGTGTCGCTTTGACGGCGGAGCAGATCGCGCGCTCGGCGGAGCAGCGTCATGCCGCGCTGATCAGCGCCGGAAAGATCGACGGCATCATCGCCTATCCGCATCCGCACGGATGTTCGCAGCTCGGCGACGATCTGGCGGGCACGCGCGCGCTGCTCGCCGGGCTGGCGGCGCATCCCAATGCTGCGGGCGTGCTTCTGCTGGGACTGGGCTGCGAATCGAACCAGTTGGCGGCGCTGATCGATGCGATCCCGCCGTCCGCACGAGCCAAGGTGCGGAGCCTCTCGTCGCAGGCGGCGGGCGACGAACTGGCCGAAGCGGGCGCGATCATCGATGCGATGGTGGTCGAGGCGGCCTTGGCAAAGAGAGAACCGCTACCGCTGGGTGCATTGGTCGTGGGGCTCAAATGCGGCGGGTCCGACGGCTTTTCCGGGCTTACCGCCAATCCATTGCTCGGCCGGTTCAGCGAGACGCTCGCTGCGGCGGGCGGTACACCGATTTTGACCGAGATCCCCGAGATTTTCGGCGCAGAGCAGGCGCTGCTCGACCGCGCGGTCGATGCTGAGACCTTCGCTGAGGCCGCCGACCTCGTGAACCGCTTCAAACGTTATTATCTGGATCAGGGCCTGCCCGTCTCGGAGAACCCGTCGCCCGGCAATATCGCTGGCGGCATTACCACGCTCGAGGAAAAGTCGGCAGGCGCGGTGCAGAAGGCCGGAACCGCGGCACTCGCCAGCGTGGTAGCATATGGCGCGCAGGCAGACAGGCCCGGGCTCGCGTTGCTCGAGGCGCCGGGCAATGACGCTGTGTCTTCGACCGCGCTGACCGCCGCCGGGGCGACTTTGGTACTGTTCACGACCGGGCGGGGCACGCCGCTCGGCTTTCCCGCGCCGACGGTCAAGATCGCATCGAACCGGGCGCTGGCGACCAACAAGCAACACTGGATCGATTTCGATGCTTCGGCCGCGCTCGAAGACACATTGGAGACGGTCGATCGCGCGTTTCTGGACAGGTTGCTCGCCATCGCCAGCGGAGAACGGACGGCGGCTGAGCGCGCGGGGCAGCGGGCGATCGCTATCTGGAAAAAGGGTGTGACGCTCTAAGGGAAAGGGTAGCGGGAACGCCGCCCCTTGCGGATGACACCGGTTTCCTCTAGGCATCGCGATTAGAGAAGGACGACAGGATGGGGATGGAATTGCAGGTCAGTGCACAGGTGGACGCAGTAGCGCAGGCCTTTGTCAGCGCTCGGCGCGAGGCGAGGGCGCTGAGCGATTATCCGGGCGTCGCCCCCGCCGCGCTGGACACAGCCTATTCCATTCAGGACCGTGCCATCCACTTCGATGGCCGCGCGGTGGCGGGCTGGAAGGTCGGGCGGATCAATCCCCCGCTCGATGGCACACTGGGCGCAAACCGTCTTTCAGGACCGATCTTTGCCGACAGCATCGTCGATGCCGCCTCGGGCGCTGCGCCCGAGATGCCGGTGTTCGAGGGCGGCTTTGCGGCGGGCGAGGCGGAAATCCTGCTGCATGTTGCGCCCGGATTTGCCGGCCCGGTGCCGACCGATGACGATGGCACCCGCGCAATCCTCGACGATGTGCGGCTCGGCATCGAGATTGCCAGTTCGCCTTATGCGCGGATCAATCTCGATGGACCGGCGGTCACCGTGTCCGATTTCGGCAACAATGCCGGCGTGGTGCTCGGCGCAGAGCTGACCGGTTGGCGCGAGGTGGATCTGTGCGCCATTCTGGTGCGCAGCGAGATCGATGGCGCAGAGGTCGGCCAGGCGACTGCGGCCACGATGCTTGACGGCCCCTATGGCGCGGTGCGCTTTCTGCTGGCGAACCTGATCCAGCGCGGATTTGACGTTTCGCAGGGGCTATGGGTTTCGACCGGTGCGATCACCGGCGTGCACGAGATTGCAGTCGGGCAGAGTTTCCGCGCCGAATTTGTCGGACATGGCGACGTGCACTGCCGCGTGGTGGCGGCGCGACCGCGCTGACGGGGCAGGACGCCAAAGAAACGGGATGCTGGCGGATCGGTAACGGCCGGGCGCTGCTTTGGGAGAGCTGAACATGGTTGAATCCGCCGCAACTGCGACACGGCCCCAGGCGCTCGACGCCGCTGCGGGCAGGGCAGGGCGCTATCGCTGGGTGATCGTCGGGCTATTGTTTGCGGCCACCGCGATCAACTATATCGACCGGCAGATGATCGGCGTACTCAAGCCCACGCTGGTCGCCGAGTTCGGCTGGACCGAGACCGACTTTGCCGCGATCGTCTTCTGGTTCCAGGTCGCCTATGCGATCGGCTATATCGGCTTTGGACGCATCGTCGACGTGATCGGAGCGCGGCTAGGCTATGCGGTTGCGATCGTCATCTGGACCGCCGGGCATATGGCGCATGGTCTGGCCACCGGCGTGACCAGCTTTGCTGCTGCGCGCTTCGGGCTCGGTATCGGCGAGAGCGGCAACTTCCCCGCCGGGATCAAGGCGGTGACCGACTGGTTCCCGCAGCGCGAACGCGCCTTTGCGATCGGGCTGTTCAATGCCGGGGCCAATGTCGGCGCGATCATCACCCCGTTGCTTGTGCCCGCGCTGGTCCTTTGGTTCGGCTGGCGCGAAGCCTTCTATATCACAGGCATTTTTGGCCTGGTTTGGCTCGCCGCGTGGTGGGCCATCTACCGCCACCCGACCGAGCACAAGAGCGTTTCGGCGGGAGAACTCGCCTGGATCCAGCAGGACCCGGCAGACCCGGTGGAAAAGATCGGCTGGGCCAAGCTGCTCACCGTGCGCGAGACCTGGGCCTATGCACTCGGCAAGTTCCTGATCGATCCGATCTGGTGGTTCTTCCTGTTCTGGCTGCCCGGTTATCTGTTCGAGCGCTACGACATGGACCTCAAGACCTTCGGTCTGCCGCTCGCCGCGATCTATCTGATCTCGGATGGTGGTTCGATCTTCGGCGGCTGGATGTCCTCGCGGCTGATCAAGGCGGGCAAGACGCCCAATTTCGCGCGCAAGGCGACGATGCTGGTCTGTGCGCTTGCCGTCACGCCGATCTGGTTCGCGCAAGGCATCGAAAGCGTATGGGGCGCGGTGCTGATCATTGGCCTTGCGACAGCGGCGCATCAGGCGTTCTCTGCGAACCTCTACACGCTGCCGTCGGACGTGTTCCCGCGCGGTGCTGTGGGTTCGGTCGTGGGTATCGGCGGCACTATCGGTGCGCTCGGCGGCATGGGCATGGCGCTGTTCACCGGCTATATCCTCGACAGCACGGGCAGCTACGAGATTCTGTTCGCGATCTGCGCGAGCGCCTATCTCGCCGCGCTGCTGGTCGTGCACCTGCTGAGCCCCAGGCTCGCTCCAGCGAAGGTCTGATCCTTCAGCAGCGCAGCGCCTTGGTCCACTGGCCGAGGCGCTGGTCGCGCGCCGTGCTCTCCATCTGCGGATCGAAGGTCTGGATCGGCGCGACCATAGCGCGCGCCGCTTCCAGCGAGCCATAATGGCCCGCACCGATTGCCGCGAGGATCGCCGCACCGCGCGCGGTCGTCTCGACATCGCTCGGGCGCTCGCACGGAATGCCGAGCACATCGGCAATGTCCTGCGCGATCCAGTCATTGGCGCTCATCCCGCCGTCGAGCCGCAACACCGACCAGGGCGCGCCATCGGCGGCAAAGGCGCGGCCGAGATCGTGGAACACATTGGCGACCGATTCGAGCGATGCGCGGATGATATGCGCGCGCGTCGTCGCGAACGAGAGTCCTGTGATCGAACCGCGCGCATCGGGCAGCCAATAGGGCGCGCCGAGGCCGGACAGGGCGGGGACTACGACCACGCCGCCGCTATCGGGAACCGAACGGGCGAGCGCCTCGCTCTCCGCGGCATTGCCGAGCAGGCCGATGCTGTCGCGCAGCCATTTGACCAGACTGCCCGCGACGAAGACCGATCCCTCGAGCGCGAAGCTGCGCGTGCCGTTCACCTCGCACAATACGGTGCCGAGCAGGCGATACTCCGACTTGGGCGGGGTCTGGCCCATGTTCGCCAGGATGAAGGCGCCGGTGCCGAGCGTCGCCTTGGTCTGCCCGACATCGAAACAGCCCTGGCCGATGGTCGCCGATTGCTGGTCGCCCGCCAGACCCGTGATCGGGATAGGGGTGCCGAACAGCTCGGGCTTGGTCTTTCCGAACGCGCCGGTGCTGGCCACCACTTCCGGAAGCGCCGCGCGTGGAACGCCGAACAGGTCGCACAGGCCATCGTCCCAGCTCTGCCCGGTCAGTGCGAGCAGGCTGGTGCGGCTGGCGTTCGACACATCGGAAATGTGCAAGCCGCCGGTGAGGTTCCACACCAGCCAGCTTTCGATCGTGCCGAAGGCGAGGCGGTCGCCCAAAGCGTCAGCGCCGTCGATATTGCGCAGCATCCACGCCATCTTGGTCGCGGAGAAATACGGATCAAGCAGCAGGCCCGTCGTCGATTGCACCGCCGCTTCGTGCCCGTCGGCGCGCAAGCGCTGGCATTGTTCGTCGGTGCGCCGGTCCTGCCACACGATCGCCTTGCCGAGCGGCTGGCCGGTCGTCTTGTCCCAGGCCACCACGGTTTCGCGCTGGTTGGTGACGCCGATCGCGGCGATCCGCTCGGCTCCGCCTGCGCGCGCGACCATTGCCTGCGCACAGGCGAGCGTGCGCTCCCAGATTTCGGTCGCATCATGCTCGACCCAGCCAGGCTGCGGGTAATATTGCGTGATGTCGCGCTGCTCGGTCGCGATCCATTCACCCGCCAGCGTGTAGAGCATCGCGCGGGTCGAGGTGGTGCCCTCGTCGAGTACCAGGATCAGCTCGTCAGCCATTCACAGCCTCCGTTTCGGCCCCTTCGTCCAGCAGTTCGCCGATATCCGCTATCTCTAGCCCGAAGCGTTCGACCAGATCGGCAATGTCGCCGGGGCGCGCCATCTCGCCATCGTCGCGCATGATCGAGCAGATCACCGCCGCATCGCCGCAACCGGCCCGGCGCGTCAGCTCGATCGCGGCCTCGGCGGCGGCTGGGCGTTCCTGAACTCCGCCAGGCGAGCAGATCAGCGGAAAGATATGGCCGGGCGAGACGATGTCTTCGGCGGTCGCATCCGGCGAGACCGCGACCCGGACGGTCTGCGCGCGGTCGGCGGCGGAAATGCCGGTAGTGACGCCCTCGGCCGCCTCGATCGAGCGGCCCAGGGGCCTTCCCGATTGCCGGTCCTTGCCGGGGTTCATCAGGCCGATGCCCAGCCGCATCGCGCGGTCCTGCTGCATCGCAAGGCAGATCAGCCCGCGCCCGTGCGTCGCCATGAAATTGATCGCCTCGGCGCTCGCATGCTGCGCGGCGACGGCGAAATCCATGTCGCCCCGGCGGAAGCGGTCGCCGGTGATGATGATGACCTTGCCCGCTTTGAGGGCCTCCACCGCGCCTGCGATGCTCATGCGGCGGGCCTTGCCATCGCACTCAGGCTGGTCGCGCCCTGCACGACCTGCTGGCCGACCATGTCGAGCTGCATCCGCGCGCGATCGTCCAGGCATTCGCCATCGGGCGAATAGAGGCCCGGATAGGTGCGGATCGTCGCGCCCATGGGCGTCGGCCAGCCGCGCAGCGCGTGGACGATGCTGCGCAACGTCTGCATCGTGCTCATCGTCGCCTGGTCGCCATAAGCCGTGGCAATCAGCCCGACCGCGCGGCCATCGAGATAGGGACGCGTGTCCTTCGCCAGGTCTTCGAGATAATCGAGCGCATTCTTGACCAGCCCCGAGATCGTGCCGTGATAGCCGGGTGCGGCGAGCAGCACGCCATCGGCGGCGCGCACCGCGTCGACCATCTCGCGCCCTTCGGCACCGGCATGCGCGGAGGAGCGATAATGCGGCAGCGCGGCGAGATAGGCCCCGTCGAACAGCTGCACCTCTGCGCCCTGGGCTGCGGCGCTGGCCATCGCGGTGCGCAGCGCCAGTTCGGTGGTGCTGCCGATCGAAACGGTGCCGCCGATCGCGACGATGCGGGGTGTCATGCTACGGGTTCCTTCTGGAAAAAGCGTTCGAGCGCGGCTTGTTGCTCGGATGAAAGATGCAGGCCGAGCTTGGTGCGACGCCAGAGAATGTCCTCGGCGGTGAATGCCCATTCGTTGGCGACAAGATGCCGAATTTCGGCCTCGGTCAGGCCATGGCCGAAATGTTCGCCGCAATCAGCAAGGGTTTTGGCTTCGCCCAGGAAGCGCGCGGCGACCGTGCCATAGGTGCGAATGAGTCGCTCGGCCCATCCGCCTTCGAGAAACGGATAGCGCGCCCGCAGACCAGCGATTTGCTGCGCAACATCGTGCACGCCGAAATTGCCGCCGGGCAGGGGCCTGGCGTGAGTCCAATGGTCGCCGCGCAATGCGGGTACACGGCTCGCGAGCTTGTCCACGGCTTCCTGGCTCAGGGTGCGGAAGGTGGTGATCTTGCCGCCGAAGACAGAGAGCATCGGTGCGCCTTCATGCTCCTCGGTGAGATCGAAGCGATAGCCGCGCGTCGCCGCTTCGGGCTTGCCCGACCCGTCGTCGACCAGCGGTCGCACGCCCGAATAGGTCCACACGACATCGGCGAGGGTCACTGGCTTCGCAAAGAAGCGGCTCGCGCCCTCGCACAGATAGGCGATTTCCTCTTCGCTCGCGACAATCGGTTCGCCCGGCTGCTGGTCGCGATCGGTGGTGCCGATCAGCGTGAAATCCTGCTCATAGGGGATGGCGAAGAAGATGCGGCCATCGGGCAGCTGGAAGAAATAGGGGTGCGGATGATCGAACAGCTTGCGCACGACGATATGCGAGCCGCGCACGAGGCGGATCGACTGTTTGGGCTGCTCGCCCGACTTGCCCAGAATGCCGAGCACCGAGGGGCCGGCGGCGTTGATGATCGAACGTGCAGTAAAATCGCACTGCGGCGTCTCGATCCGCCAATGCTCGCCGACGCGCTCCAGCTTCGTCACCGGGCAGCGCGTATGCACCTTAGCGCCGTGATCGGCGGCATCGCGCGCATTGAGCACGACGAGCCGCGCATCATCGACCCAGCCATCCGAATAGACGAAACCGTGCACGAACTCGGGCTTGAGCGGCTTGCCGGCCGGGTGCCGGTCGAGCCGGATCGTCTCGGTCGCGGGCAGCAGCTTGCGCGCGCCGATATGGTCATAGAGGAACAGCCCGAGCCGCAGCAGCCAGCGCGGGCGCAGTCCCTTGACCCAGGGCAGCACGAACCGCATCGGCCAGATGATGTGCGGCGCGATGCCCCAGAGGATCTCGCGCTCGCCCAGGGCCTCGCGCACCAGGCCGAATTCGTAATGCTCCAGATAGCGGAGGCCACCATGGATCAGCTTGCTCGAATTGGACGAGGTGCCGCTCGCCAGATCCTGCGCCTCGAGCAGCAGCACCCGCGCGCCGCGCCCGGCGGCATCGCGGGCAATGCCGGTGCCGTTGACGCCGCCGCCGATCACGGCGACGTCGAACATTGCGGCCTCAGGATGCGGCGACTGGTTCATCAGATCTCGAGCGGCCCGTGCTGGATGTGCGGCAATACGTAGCGCGCGAACATATCGGCTTCCTGCACATGCGGATAGCCCGAGAGGATGAACGCCTCGATGCCCTCGGCCTGATAGGCGCGCAGCTTGGCGAGCACCTGATCGGGCGTGCCGACGATCGCCGCACCGCAGCCCGAGCGCGCACGACCGATGCCCGTCCAAAGATTCTCCTCGACAAAGCCGTCGCCATCCGCCGCGCCGCGCAGTTCCTGCTGGCGCTGGACGCCATAATTCTTGGCGTCGAGCGACTTTTCGCGGATCGCCTTCCCGGCCTCGTCATCGAGCTTGCTCAGCAGCCGGTCGGCATAGGCGCGCGCCTCGTCCTCGGTCTCGCGGACGATGACATGGACCCGGTAGCCGAACTTGAGCGTGCGCCCGTATTTTGCCGCACGCGCCATCAGGTCGGCGATATTCTCGCGCACCTTGTCCATCGTGTCGGGCCACATCAGGTACACGTCGCATGCTTCGGCCGCACACTCGCGCGCCTCGTGGCTGAGGCCGCCGAAATAGAAGGCAGGGCATTTGCCCGACAAGGTGGTGATGCGCGGCGGGTCGAGCTTCAGATTGTAGAAATCGCCCTGGAAGTCGAGCGCTTCGCCGTTGAGCAGGGTACGCACGATCTTCATGATCTCGGTCGCGCGGGCATAGCGGGGGCCGGATTCGATCTTCTCGCCCGGCATGTCGGACGAGATGATGTTGACGTTCAGCCGTCCGCCGGTGCCCGATGCATTGGGGCCGAGAATGCGGTCGAGCGTCGCGATGCGGCGCGCGAGCTGCGGCGGCCAGTCCTCGCCCATGCGCGTCGCCCAGAGCAGCTTCATGCGGCGCACCTGCGTGGCGACGGCCGCAGCAAAGGCGGTGGTGTCGAGCCCGAGCGAATAGCCAGAGGGCAGCAGGATATTGTCGAACCCGCCTTCTTCGGCGCGCAGCACGATGTTGCGGCAATGCTCCCAGCTTGACTGCAGATAGGGATCGGGCACGCCGAGGAACTCATAATCGTCGTCGCACAGCGCCGAAAACCAGGCGATTTCGCATTGTTGGTCAGGTGTTTGGGTCATCGTTCGGGTCCTTCGGTCTGGCGCGGGGCCTTCGACAGGCTCAGGCTGAGCGGATGGTAGTTCAATGGAAGCTCCAACCCCGCTCATGCTGAGCCTGTCGAAGCATCCTGCGCATCATCAGGGCAGGGGCTCGCCGCGCGCGGCGACCAGCACCGCGTACCAGTCCTGCCGCGTCCAGCGGACCTTGAGCGCAGCTGCCCCTTCGGCGATGCGCTCGGCCTGTTGCGATCCGATGATCGGCACGATGCCCGCTGGGTGCGCCATCAGCCAGCTATAGGCCGCGACGCTGCGCGAGACGCCCTGCGCCTCGGCCACCGCGTCGAGCGCCGCCGCCACGAGCCGGTCGCGCGCGGTCTCCGCCGCTGCCAGACGACCACCGCCCAAGGGCGACCAGGCCATCGGAGTCAGCCCCATCATCATTGCCTGATCGAGCTCGCCATTTTCGAAGCACGTGATGCGCAAGGGGCTGATCTCGGGCTGGGTGGTGACCAGCTTGTGGCTTAGGAAATGATCGAGCGCCGCAATCTGGTGCACGGTGAAGTTCGACACCCCGATGCTGCGGATCTTGCCTGCGCTCACTGCATCGTCGAGCACGCGCGCAACCTCCTGAGGGTGCGCAAGAATGTCCGGGCGGTGGATTTGCCACAGATCGACCATATCGACCTTGAGGCGCCGCAGCGAATTGTCGATCGCGGTGCGCAGATAGTCCGCGCTCTGGTCATAGGGCAGGGGGGGCAGGATGCCGCCCTTGGTCGCGAGCACCATGCGGCTGCGCAGGGCGGGATCAGCGGCGAGCACCTCGCCCAGCAGCGCCTCGGCATCACCAAAGCCGCCCTGGCCGTCAAAGCCGTAGATGTCCGCCGTGTCCAGAAAGTTGATTCCGGCATCGAGCGCCGCGTGCACCAGCCGCGTCGCGTCGGCTACGCTGCGGCCGTTTTCAGCGAGGCGCCACATGCCCCAGGCGATGGGAGACACGGCAATATCGCTTCGCCCGAGTTGGCGGAATTCGGGTGGCAAAGGCAGTTCGCTCATGAAAAGGTCCTGTTTGGGGGCGCTACCGAGGCGCGTTCGACAAGTTGGTGGGGAAGGCGGCGATGGGTGATGTCGCCGCCTGCGATGAGGATTTCGGTGGCCGTACGCGCGAGTTCCGCCATCGGCTGGTGGATGGTCGTCAGCGGTGGCCAGACGGTGCGCGCGAGCGTGGTATCGTCGAAGCCTGCGACCGAAAGCTCGGCGGGCACGTCCATGCCGCGGTCGTGCGCCACCGCGAGCACGCCGGCGGCCATGTCGTCATTCGAGGCGAAGATGGCGCTCGGCCGCTGCGGCAGATCGAGCAGCGCGCGACCGCCGCGCACGCCCGAATCGAAATCGAACTCTCCATCGCAGACCAGCACCGGATCATAAGGCAGGCCGGCGCGGTCGAGTGCGCGGCGATAGCCGAACAGCCGGTCGTCCGATGCCATGTGATTGGGGTGGCCCTTGATGAAGCCGATGCGGCGGTGCCCGGCATTGATCAGGTGGGTGGTCATGTCGTCGGCTGCCTGGGCATCGTCCATGAACACCGAACTCGTCAGCGCGTGGTTGGTGCCCGGCGAGATGCGCACGAACGGCACGTCCAATGCCTCGAGCGCGCGCAGTACCGGATCGCAATCGGTCACTGGCGAGGAGAGGATGATGCCATCGACATGCGTTTCGGTGACCAGCCCGCGCACCTGTTCGCCCACCTGCGGGTCGGCGACATCGACCGGCTGGGCAAGCAGGCGGATGCGGTTGGCGCGGCAGAAATCCCAGCAGCCGGTCTGGATCTGGAACATGTAATAGGGGCTGTGATTGTCGTAGATCAGCGCGATCTGGTTCGATTTGCCGCCCGACAGGATGCGCGCGGCGACGCTGGGGCGGAAATCGAGGTCGCGCATCGCCTCTTCCACCCGGTCGCGTGTCGCCTGGCTGACATAGGGGTGGCCGTTCAGAACCCGGCTGACGGTCTTGACCGCCACGCCCGCCTTGGCCGCGACATCGCGGATGTTCGCCCGTTCGCTCATCGCTCCAGCACCTCGTTCAGGCCCGCGAACAGCGCGGCAAAGGCGCTGTCGGGGCGATAGAAGACCGGTGGCTGGCCGATCGGCGCGGCGATGCGGTGCGTGCCTGGCGCGTAGTCCAGGCCGCTCCACACATGACGCCATTGTCCCGCACCGGGCAGGATCACTTCGCGCGTATCGAGACCCTGTTCGATCACCGGGGCCACCAGAAGATCGGCACCGTAGAGAAACTGGTCCTGCACCGTAAAGAGGGCAGGGTCGTGCGGGTAATGCAGGAAGAGCGGCCGTTGCGCGGGCAGGCCTTGCGCACTCGCTTCGCCGCACAGGTGGCGGACGTAAGGGGCGAGATGCGCGTGCACCCGGCTCCATCGCGCAAAGCAGGCCATCAGTTCGGGCGTCGAGTCATATTGCAGATTGTCATCGGGCCGGTTGCCTTCATGGCTGCGCATGACCGGCGCAAAGGCGGCGAGCTCGCACCAGCGCTGCATCAGCTCTTCGGTGCGGACATTGCCGTGCAGCGAGGTATAGCCGCCGCAATCCGAATGGCTGTACGCATTGCCGACCAGGCCTGCGGAGAGCGCGCCGGTGATCACCGTGCCGATGCCGTCGTGCCGGGTGAAATCGACCGACTGGTCGCCTGCCCAGAGCAGCGGGCAATGCGCCTGCACGCCCGAAAAGCCCGCACGCATGAAGAAGACTGCATCGCCGGTGCGGCCCCGGCTTGCGACTGCGCGCGCGTTGACCTCGGCCCACAGCACCGGCCAGCGGTTGTGCGTCTCCATTGGATCGGAACCATCGGCTAGGCGAAGGTCGGTGGGCAGATACTCGCCGAAATCGGCCATCCAGCCGTCGATGCCGATATCCAGCATCTCGCGGCCCAGCACGCGCTCGGCGAACCAGGCGCGGGTTTCCTCGCGGGTAAAATCGACCACGCCGCAATCGAACTCGCCGAAATCGACCAGATGCACGTCGTCGCTGTCGGTACGCAGACAAAAATGGCCGCCGCCTGCCGCTTCGGCGAAAAGCTCGCCATCCACGGATATATAGGGATTGGCATAGGCCATGAACCGGATGCCGCGCTGGTGCAGGTCTGCAATGCGCGCCTTCAGGTCCGGATAGCGCTGGGCACTGCGCTCTCCGTTATGCCAATCCCAGAACAGGCGACGGCCAAAGCTGGTTTCGCGGATGCCCGCCCAATCCTCGCACCACAGGGCAGAGACGGCGGTGCCCGCTTCGATGAAACGCTCCATCCGATCGAAGCTCGATGCGCCAGACTTGAGGCCCAGGATCGCGCCGCCGATCGCCCAGTCTGGCAATTCGGGCTGGCGACCGAAGCGCTTCGACAGCACCGAGACGAGCTCGAGCGGACCATCGGCGGCGAAAAGTTCGAAATTCGCGGTGTCGCTCCACACGTCCACCGCGTGGAAGCCTGGATCGGTGAAGTCGAGCACGCTGTAGCAACTGGCGTCGAGGTGCACCGCGATCCAGCGCGAAGTGAGGAAGGTCGGCTGCGGGTAATTGGTGTTCCAAAAGTCGCCGCCCGCCATGCCCTCGGCGTCCATGATGCGGGTAAGTGCGGTCGACTTGTCGCGGCCGACGCCGGGCTCGCTGGTCCAGATGGGGAAGGCGCGGCCATTCAGCGCCAGATAGCTCATCTGCTCGCCGCCGCCCCAGGCGCATTCGCCCGGTTCCGCATGGAGGCGCACGCGAAGGCGATCGTAGCCCGGGAGCAGCGCGTTGATCGTCAGCCGGTTGCCTTTGCTCGAAAGGCGGGCGACAGGTGTGCCGTCGTGGAGCAGTTCGATACCGGCATCGGTCTCGTTCCAGTTCGCTGGTGCGAGTTCTCCGCTCGGCGAGTCGGAGATCCGGAAATTGCCGCGAAACATCGTGATATCGGGATTGCCGCGCGCCATGGCCACCGCAGGACAGGCCGTGCGGTGCGAGATCACGATCCGGCCTCCTAACAGGAGATCGAACCCGTCATTCTGGGCGTGCACCCGCAGTTTCAACGCGCTTTTCCTCACCCTTGGTCGCCAGTGTGGCGAAATGGTCGCAGCCACTGTCCGTTTTTCTGACACCGCTTGACATATCGAGCCGGTCATAGCAGATCAAGCATCAATCGCGGCGACCATATCAAGGGGCAACAAGCCCCCGCTACGACCGCTATCTCGCAGGGAGGGGTTACCATGAAGCTCACCAATTATCTTTCTGTTCGTGCCGCCGCGCTGTCCGCGACCGCGCTTTCGCTCGCCTTCGCGATGCCCGCACACGCGCAGGATACTGCCGCCGAGGACAATCAGGGCGGCATTGCCGAAATCGTCGTGACCGCGCAGAAGGTTGCCGAAAATGTGCAGGACGTGCCGATCGCGATCACCGCGATCACCTCTGAACGGCTCGAGACCACCGGCGTTACCAGCCTTGAAGGGCTGACCCAGCTTGTCCCCTCGGTTTCGTTCCGCAAGGGCACGACCAGCGCCAACAGCGCGATCGTGATGCGCGGCGTCGGCACCATCACCTTCTCGATCGCGGCCGAACCCAGCGTCTCGACCGTGGTCGACGGCGTCGTGCTCAGCCGTTCGGGGCAGGCATTCATGGACCTGGTTGATGCCGAGCGTCTCGAGGTGCTGCGCGGGCCGCAGGGTACGCTGTTCGGCAAGAACGCGTCCGCTGGTCTGGTCAATATCGTTTCCAAGGGCGGCACCGATACCCTGCAGGCCGAAGCCCGGCTCGAAGCGTTCGACGATGACGAATATCGCCTGCGCGGTGCAATTTCCGGCCCGCTCGCCGAGAACCTGACCGGTCGCATCACCGCCTTTTACGGCAGCTATGACGGCAATATCACCAATATCAACGGCGGCCGCCGCAACACTATCAACGGCTATGAGCATTATGGCGCGCGCGGTATTCTCGATTACAACAACGGCGGCACGCGCTTCCGCTTCATCGCCGATTATTTCGAGGCCGATGACGATTGCTGCGCCGATGTGACGGGCGTCAGCCGCGGCGCAGTGCTCGATGCCGAGCTCGGCCTGCCGGGCGGCGTGGCGCGCGGGGTCAACCAGCGCTTCGTCAACCACAATCTGGTCACGCGCACGCTCGACAAGCAGTGGAGCCTGACCGCCAGCGCAGATTTCGACGTGCTGACCGACCATGTGCTGAGCGCGATCGTCGGCTATCGCAACTGGGAGAACACCGAAATCCGGGAAGGCGACTTCCTGCCGCGCGCGATCGTCGGTACCGGCGAACTGCACGACAATGGCCAGGTCCGCACCGAGCAGCTTTCGCTCGAAGTGCGTCTGGCATCGGACCAGAGCAAGCCGTTCTTCTACCAGATCGGCGGCTTCATCTGGGGCTCGGACAACGAGCAGGACTTCACCCGCCGCAATATCACCTGCGCCAGCTCGACCCTGCCGGTCGATCCGATCACCGGCGGTCGTCCGTGCAACGTCAACGATCGGGTAAACACCATCTTCCCGACCGCGACCTCGTTCAGTGCGGTGGAATCGCGCAACTATGCGATCTTCGGCCAGGCAACCTATCGCCTGAGCGACATGTTCGCGCTGACCGGCGGCCTTCGCTACACCTGGGATGATCTGAGCTTCATCCACACCCGCGCACCAGGCGTCAATGCCACGACCGGCCTGCCTGCGACCGGACCCGGCGTCTCGGGCGCACCTGCGGGCGGCACGATCGCTTCGGGCGGCAACGGCACCAACACCTCGCGCGGCGACAGCTCGAACGGCAATCTTTCGGGCCGTGCGGTGCTGCAGTTCACGCCGAGCGAGGACGTGATGCTCTATGGCAGCTACACCCGCGGCTACAAGGGCCCGGCGTTCAACGTGTTCTTCAACCACACCGCGCCGACCAACGCGATCCCCATCGACGAGGAAACCTCCGACGCGTTCGAAATCGGTCTGAAGTCGCAGTTTCTCGACAACCGCGTGCAGTTCAACCTGTCCGCGTTCACCGTCACCTATGACGGGTTCCAGGCGAACAATTTCGTGCTCTTGAACGGCGCGGTCGTCTCGAACCTGACCAATGCCGGTTCGGTGAAGAGCGAGGGCTTCGAGGTCGATCTGCTCGCGGTGCCGGTCGACGGCTGGACGCTGCGCGCGAGCGGCGCCTATGCCGATGCCACGGTCAAGCGGTTCAACCCGAACCCCGCGACCAACGCTCCGGACGCCCGCAACGGCACCCAGCTGCCCTTGGCGCCGAAGTTCACCTGGACCATCGGCACCAGCTACGAGCGCGATCTGGGCGGGTTCAAGATGTACCTCGATACCGATTTCCGCCATGTCAGCCGCCAGTTCTCCGACCTTGGCGAACAGGGCCCGATCGCGGCCTATGGCATCTGGAATGGCAGCATCGGCTTCTCCGATCCGGACGACAATTACCGCGTGAGCTTCCTCGCGCGCAACATCACCGACAAGGCCTATGCGCTGCTCAACGTCAGCGCCGGCCAGCGCCTGCAGATCCCGCGCGACGCGGACCGCTATTTCGGCATCAGCCTGCGCGCACGCCTGCGCTGATCGATCGATCGTCAAGCGAAACGAAAAAGGGCCTCGGACGCAAGTCCGGGGCCTTTTTCCTGCCCGGCGCAACGCCGCGAGCTCGTGGGCGCAACTCGAAACGCATTGTTGTCCAATGGGACGGAAGATGAGATGGTGCTTCTATGAACCGCCTCCTGGAACAGGCATCGCGCGTGGCCGTTCATGTCGAACGGCTGAAGCCTGCCATCACGTTGGCGGGCTGGATCGGCTTCGCGCTGGTGACAGCAGATTATGCCGGTTTCATCGATCTTCCGGTGCTTATCTATATCCCGCTGTGGCTGGCGATCGTGACCAGCATCTGCCGATGGGCGCTTTGGGAGGGCTTGATCAAGCCCAAGGTCATCGCACCGTACGACAAGGCAACCGCATCGTCGAAACCGTCGCCACGTCCTGAAGATGACCGCTAAAAGCGGGGGGCGCGGCTTCGCCTTCAGTGCGCAACGATGCGAAGCTTCCGTGGCATTGGCTTTCGATCTTTGCTGCATGCTGGTCGAATGTTAGGCCTTCTCCCATGAAGCAGCTCGTCCACCGCCATCTGATGACCTTGCAACTCGAGGTCGACATTGCCCGCACCCGGCGCATCGGGGCCATTGCATCAGGCTATCGGGGTATCGCGCAGGTGACCGGCGGGTCGTTCTCCGGCGAGCGGCTGAGCGGTGCAGTCGAAGGCGGGGCGGACTGGTATGTCATCCAGCCTGATGGCACGCTGCTGATCAATGTTCGGCTGAACCTGACCAGTGACGATGGCGTGCCGATCTATCTGAGCTACCAAGGAGCGATGCGCGGCAAGGGTGACGCCATGGCACGCTTTGCCAAGGGGGCGCTGCTCGAACCAGACGAATACAGCATCGTCGTCCAGGCGCGGCTGGAAAGCGGGGATGCGCGCTATGCCTGGCTCAATGCACTGACGCTGGTCGGCACGGGGACGCAGACCTTGTCCGGGCCGATCTACGAGCTGTTCGAGATCGGCCAGCCTCTGGGTTGAGCGTCAGCCCGCAACGCCAGCTTCCGCTTCCTCCGCGAGCCTGAGCCGCGGGATCATTACCTGGATGAACGCCAGCGCGACCAGATAGGCGCTGCCGCAGATCGCGAACAAGGGCACATAGCCCATGCCGCTGCCCAGCGAATAGCCCGCAAACTCGATGATCGCGGTGCCCGAGAGGTTGCCTGCCACCGCGCCCAGCGCGATCACGCTCGCGACGCGGGTGGCGGGGATGATGTCGGCGGTCATGCCGAAGACATTGGTCGAAAAGCCCTGATGCGCGAACAGCCCCAGGCCGATCAGCACCGCGGCGATCCACGGATTGCCGGTCTGGAGGGACAGGGGCATGGCGAGCACGACCAGCGCGTAGAACAGCATCGATGTCTTGCGCGCGCCGTTCACGCTCATGCCCCGGCTGAGCAGGATCGGATAGAGCCCGCCCGAGGTGATCGCGCCCAGCGCCGCGAGGGTGAAGATGATCGCGATCGGCCAGCCGAGCTCGCCTTGCGAAAGGCCGAACTGGCGGTTGAAGAAATCGGGCATCCAGAACAGCACGAACCACCAGACCGCATCGATGCAGAATTTCGCGCCGATCACGGTCCAGGTCTTGCGGTCGGCCAGCAGGGTGCCCCAGGGCACGCGGGCGCGCTCTGGAATGTCGCCCAGCGGCTTCAAATTGCGGGTGCCCCACCACCATCCGGCGAGCCAGACAAAGCCGAGCGCACCCGTCACCCAGAAGGCCGCCTGCCAGCCGAAGGCGAGGGCGAAGGGCGGGATTAGCAGCGGGGTGAGGATCGCGCCGATATTGGGCGCGGTATTGATAAGGCCAATGGCGATGCTGCGCTGCTTCACCGGCAGATAGGTCGCGGCTGCCTTGAGCCCCGCAGGCGTGCTCACCGATTCGCCCGCTGCCAGAATGACACGCGCGGCGACGAACTGCTGTACGGTCTGTGCCAGCGCATGTGCCATGCCCGCCGCGCTCCAGACGGTCACCGCGATGGCATAGGCGACGCGCACGCCGAGGCGATCGACAAACCAGCCGACGAACAGCAGCGTGCCTGCAGCGGCGATCTGGAAGGACGAGCCGAGATGCGCATAATCGGCGTCGGACCAGCCAAATTCGGCCTCGAGCGTGGGCTTCAATAGCGCCAGCACCTGCCGATCGACATAGTTGAGAGCGTTGCCCAGGAAGAGCAGCACGACGAGCGCGATCGCTGCGCCGCGTGCCATGCCCTGATGCCGTGCCTCGTCCATCGCCGATCCTCCCATATGCGCGCCTGTCTACGACGCTTCGGGCTTGCACGATAGCCGCTCGCGCGCGTAAGGAAAGCCCAATATGACACCGAAGGACATATATCGGGGGCGAGGGGAGCGGCAATGAACGGCAAGCGGCAGGATATCGACTGGGATTCGCTCCCCGCAGCGGGCGACCTGTTCGGTGAAATGTATCTGGCCGAAGCCGCGCCCAAGCCCCATGCCGAAAAACCGCGCGACACGATCTTCCAAGGCCTGGCGATCTGCGCGATTGCCGCCGGGGCCGCGGCCTGGCTGTCCGAACATTATAATTTCCCGATCATTCTGCTCGGGCTTCTGATCGGCCTGTCGTTGAGCTTCGTCGCGCGCGATCCGCGCAGTCACAAGGGGCTCGATTTCGCGTCGCGCACCTGCCTGCGCTTCGGGGTGGTGCTATTGGGCCTGCAGGTGACGTTCGAACAGATCGGCTCATTGGGCGTGCAGCCCTTTGCCGCGCTGGCTGCGATCATGACCGTCACGTTCCTGGCAGGTATCCTCGGCGCGCGGCTGGTCGGCCAGTCCAATTACACCGGCATCCTGGCGGGCGGGGCGACCGCGATCTGCGGCGCCAGCGCAGCAATGGCGCTCTATGGCATCATTGGCCGCGAGCGATTGAACCAGTCGCAATTCGCGATCACCCTGGTGGTGGTTTCGCTCTTCAGCGCGCTAGCGATGTCGCTCTACCCGATCCTGGCTGAATATCTTGAGCTCACCGACCAGCAGGCCGGGTTCCTGATTGGCGCGTCGATCCATGATGTCGCGCAGGCGATCGGCGGCGGCTATGCGTTTTCCGAAAGCGCGGGGAGCTATGCTGCGATTGTGAAGCTCTCGCGCGTCGCGATGCTCGCGCCCGTTGTCATCATCACCGGCCTTGCCATCGGCAATGCGGATCAGGCCGAGGGCAGCCCCTTGTGGAAGCGGCTGGCTTTGCCCTGGTTCATCGTCGCCTTCTTCGCCGTCGTGCTGGTGAATTCGCTCGTCGCGATGCCCGATCCGGTGCGCGATTCGGCACTCAGCCTGTCCAAGGGGCTGCTGCTGATCGCGGTGATCGCGACCGCGATGCGCAGCCGCATGGACCTGCTGATGGAAACCGGCGTCCGCCCCGCCATCCCGGTGCTGATCGCAACGCTGACGAGCCTCGCGGCCTCGTTCGCAGTCGTCATCCTGCTGTTCTAGCCGAACCGCTCGGCGAGCAGCTTCGCGATCGCCTCGGCATCGCCGGGTTCGACCGGTGCGCCATAGACCTTGACCATCTTGGTCACCTCGTCGTGCCAGAATTTTTCGCCCATGCCGCGCGGCTGGGTGGTGACATATTCGAGGCTGTGGCACGCGGTGCAGTTGTTGACCACGATCTCGGCACCCGCGTCCGACAGTTCCGCGGGAATTGCCTCTTCGGGCAGCTGATAGCTGACCGGCTCCATCCGCGCGGCAACGATATCCGGCCCTGCGTCGCGATCCATCAGCGCCCAGTTCACGCCGCCAGCGGCCACTGCAAGCAGGCCGAGCCCGATGATCACTCCCGTGCGCATCACACGGCCTCCACGTTGATCGTCTCGACGACGTTGCGCATATAGCCCGCAGGCTGCCAGCGCGGCTCCATCGGCTGGGTCTCGCCGCCCGCCGTCTCGGCGCGCATGCGCAAGGCATGCCGCCCTGACGCGAGCGTCAGCCCCAGCTTCCATTCGCGGAACGAATAGCGGCCCAGATCCTCACCCAGTTTTGCCTCCTGCCAGTCCCGGCCGTTATCGGGCGAAACGAGCACGCGCTTGATCGGATCGCCGCCGCTGAAGGCGATACCGCGCAGCTCGGTCGTCTGGCCTGCGCTGACCTTCGCGCCATCCGGGTGGCTGGTCAGGAACGAACGGACGTTGAACCGGGCGATCGGCACGGTCTTGTCGGGCTTGGTGCCCGGCTCGACGCACCGGCAGTCATTGTCCGGGATGCGATAGGCGGTCTTCATCCAATAGCCGTCGAATTCCTTGTCGACGACATTGATCTCGCTGAGATGCTTGACCCAATAGGTGCCGAAATGGCCGGGCACGATCAGGCGCAGCGGATAGCCGTTGAGGAAAGGCAGTTCCTCGCCGTTCATCGCGAACGCGACCATCACCTCGCCATCGCGCGCATGGTCGATATCGAGCGCCTTGACGAAATCGGCGATCCCGTCGGCGGGCGGATTGTCGAGGCCGTTGAAGGTGACCTGGGCAGCGCCCGCGCGCACTCCGGCCTTGGCGAGCAGATGCTTCAGTGCCACGCCCTGCCAGCGCGCATTGCCCATCGCGCCATGGCCCAGCTGGCCGCCCGCGACGCGCGGCGTCACGAAGCCGCGACTGTTCCCCGAACACTGGTTGACTGCAACGATCTCGCTCACCGGAAAATCGCGGCGCAGCGACTCGAGCGTCAGTTTCAGCGGCGTTTCGACATGCCCGCCGATCGCGAGGCGGAAGCTGCGCGGATCGATCTCGGTCGGCAGGCCGGACAGGTGATAGCGCACGAAAAACGCGTCATTGGGCGTGAGCAGGCTTTGGTCGAAAACGGAAAACGGCGTTTCCAGCTGCGGGGGGCGGCTGGTCAGCAGGATCATCTCGCGCTTGCCGGGCAGTTGCACCAGCGGGCGCGTGCCATTGGCAAAGGGCAGGGTGATCGTGCCGCCCGAAGACTTGCCGACCGCGCCCAGCAGAGCCGCACCTGCGCCTGCCACGAAAAGCCTCCGGTCGATTCCGCTCATTCCCGCTCCCCTATCGTCATTCTGGCGCGCCGCGCGACGCGTCTGTCCAGCGTTAGTCAGAAAATGCCGGTCAGGCAAGAAAGGCGGCATATTGCGCCCGCCAGGCCGCGACTTCATCGGCAAGGTGCATGGGTGGCGCGCTGCCCGACAGCACCAGTTCTGCGACGTCGTTTTCCGGGTGCATCAGCATCTTGCGCTTGCTGTCGCTGAACCACACCGCCACCGGCCGATCGCAAATGGCGTCAAGCACGCGCGCGGCCATGCCGCTGGCGATCGCGTCGCTGCCGGGCAGCGCCAGCACGGTGAGCGCAATGGCTTCGAACGGGTGGCGCGCCTCGCGGTGAAAGCTCACCGAAACGATCAGACCCGATCGATCGGGGCGCGCTTCGTCGGGCAAGGCGGCAATCCTGCGCCAGGCGCAGAACCAGGTCCGGCAGATGGTCGGGCGCTCGGCATGGATGCTGCAGCCTGTCGGGCAAAGCTGCGGGCATGGGGTTCCGGCAGGTTTTTGAAGGTCGGGCGTATCGACCTTCAGCGTGACGCAGCACGCGGTGCAGCCGCCGCAATCGCGATCGGCCAGGACCGGGCCCAGCAACAGGGTCTCAAGATCGTCGGGGTCCGCCATCTGCCAAGCTGTGACGGTCGGCGCGGGTGATTGCAAGCGGCCCGGCGATCAGCGCCAATGAATCCATTCGCCATAAGGATGGCAGGTCGCCAGGAACCGCTGCTCGCCGCTCGGCCAGCAGGTCAGCGACAGCCGCACCTCGCTGCGATCAGGCGTCCATTCGAGGCTGATCCACGCGAGCGGCTTACGCTCGGTCGCGAACTGGCCCGACTGCACGATGATCTCCGCGAGGCGTGCGCGCTGCGGCTCGGGCAGATATTGGCGGAACATCGAATGGACGACGACACGGCAGGTGTCGGCCGATTGCGGTGCCGCCAGCTTCTGCGCGATCCACTCCAGAGCCTCGGCCTCGTCGATCTGGGGCGGATGTGCGCGGGCGATATCGAGCGCATGCTCGAGCCGCGCGATGCGGTGGTGCTGGTCGGCCCAGATGAACGCCAGCAGTCTTTCGCAGCTATCGGCATCGCGGGCGTTGAGCGGGTGCAGATCCGCCCCGCTGGCCGATGCAATGCTGACCGGCGCGGCGACCGGTTGCGGGCCGCGCCATTCGGGGGTGATTTGCAGCGCTGACGCAGGGTCGCCCGCCTTCACTCCGCCAAGATCGAATCCGTAACGACCAAGATTGAGGTTGAGGCCGCAACTGGTGCCAAGTTCCAGCAGTTCGAACGGCAGGGCAAAGCGGTCTGCGGCCACCATCAGCGCCGCCATCAGGGCGGCGGACCGGCCGACTTCGTTGGTCTGGGTGGGATCGCGCAGCCATTGCAGAATGAATGCGTCGGAATGCGCCAGCGCAATCGCCAGGGCGCGATCGAAATCGGCATGCTCGCCCCGGTACAACGCGCTGAGTTCAGGAACGGTGCCGCGCCGGGCAACGGCATGGAGCGCGCCGTTCAACCGCATGGCGAGCGCTGCTGCGGCGCGGTCGCCCGGCCAGGTCGCGATCACCGCTTCGGTCATCGGGGCGTGGGAAAGCTGGCGTTCGGCGGCCTCGAGCACGCGGGCGACGAAGTCCGACCCCAGGTTCCGGCAGACGGCAGCCTGACGCGACAGCTCTGCATGTACGGGCGCCAGGGCAAAGGGCGCGATCGGTGTTATCGGAGATGCCTTGGCCCGCGGCGGGTGCGTCGTTCCGGCGATATTCTCTTTGGAAATGAGTGCAGACATGATTCTCGCCAACGAACAAGTCGGCAAACACTCCCGACCCCCGTCCAACTGGCTAGGTAATCAGCGTAAACAAGTGGTTAACAAAGTCGGGATGGCGCGTCATGACTTGACCTGTTCGGCATCATGCGAATCGCTGATTGGCTGGTCAAGGTCCGGCGAATCGGAGCGCGCGGAGCAGAACAAGGGCATCGACACTGATAAAGCGGCGCCGAATCGCTGATGCTTGCTAATTTTGCAATTATGATTGCAACAATTGCAAATATTGGAAAATCAACATGTTAAGTTTTATGCAAAGGTTCGCAGGCGAACATTGCGGGGCGAGCGATCGGAGCGCCAGTATCGAGAGAACCGTTGGATTTGAGCCACTTTCCCCCCATTTCTGGGCTATGGTTCAAGCTTAAAAAGAGCGAGGGGCCAAGTATTCGCTGAGCGCAGTGCGTTTAACTTTGCTTTAAGCATGCAAACTTAACCGCTGCCCCATCCAATAGTTTTGGGGGGCTCAAAGTGAAATCTCTTACAACTGCAATCTATAGCTGTGCATCGACTGTCGCGATCGTTTCCGCCTTTGCAGCGCCGGTGGCGGCGCAGGAAGACAAGCCGCAAACTGCCTGGGAGGCAAGCCGCACGGTCGATGAAGGCGATGTCGTTACCACCGGTGTGGCACGCGGCCGCGACCGGCTGAACAGCGCGACCTCGACCAGCGCGATCAAGGAGAACGACATCGTTCGCCTGGCGCCGCGGTCGCTGGCCGAACTTTTCCGCAACATACCGGGGATCCGCGTCGAGGCGGCGGCCGGTGAGGCGCA
The DNA here is from genome assembly GCA_001555775.1 of Acidovorax delafieldii. Classification (GTDB taxonomy): domain Bacteria; phylum Pseudomonadota; class Alphaproteobacteria; order Sphingomonadales; family Sphingomonadaceae; genus Blastomonas; species Blastomonas delafieldii_A. The sequence goes on from LSHP01000074.1 coordinate 47,618, forward strand.
GAACAACTATACCGTTCGCGGGCTGCCGATGGTCAATGGTGCCAGCAAGTATATCCAGATCCAGGAAGATGGCCTTCCGGTGATGGAATTCGGCGATCTGATGCGCCTGACGCCCGATATCTTCGTCCGCGCCGATTTCAATGTCGGCCAGGTCGAATCGATCCGTGGCGGATCGGCCTCGACCTTCGCCTCGAACGCGCCGGGCGGCGTCATCAACCTCATCTCGAAGACCGGAGAGGTCGAAGGCGGATCGGTGATGGCGACGGTGGGCGTCGACTTTGAAAGCTATCGCACCGATTTCGACTATGGTGGCCAGCTGGGCGATGGCTGGCGCTTCCACGTCGGCGGCTTCTACCGCGAGGGCGAGGGAATCCGTGAAACCGGGTTCAACGCCGCGCGCGGCGGTCAGGTGAAGTTCAACGTCACCAAGCAGTTCGACGGCGGCTATATCCGCGTTTATGGCAAGCTGCTCGACGACCGCGTGCCGACCTTTACTGGCACGCCGCTGCTGGTGACCGGCACCAATGCCGATCCGTCGTTCCGCGATCCTGCCGGGGTCAGCAGCCGCACCGATTCGCTGCTTTCGCCGACGCTGCCGGTCGTGCTGACGCTCGGTTCGTCGGGCCAGGTCCGTCGCCGCAATTTCACCAACGGTGTCGAGGCGAATGCCAAGACGCTCGGCTTCGAGGCGCAGTTCAGCCTGGGTGACTGGACCGTCACCAACCGCTTCCGTTACGCCGACCAATCGACGCGCAACACCACGCTTGTCGTCTCGTCGGCAGCGCCGGCTGCGCAGTTTGCCTCGCGCTTCGGCGGCGCGGGCGGAGCGTTCCGCTATGCATCCGGACCGCGTGCCGGGCAGCCGTTCAGCGCTGCGGGCGGCAATGGCCTGGTCGCCCTGTCGTTCTTCTCGGACAATGACGCGCCCGATGTGAGCAACATGACCAACGATCTGCGCATCAGCCGGGTATGGCCCGTCGCCGGTGGCGATCTGACGACCACCGCGGGCCTGTATCGTTCGAACCAGAAGTTCATCTCCGAAATCGGCTTTGCCACGTTCTTCCAGGACGTTGTGGGGGGAGGCCAGGCGGTGCCGCTCGACCTCGTTACTGCGGCAGGCGCTCTGGTCACCGATGGCGGCTATCGCAATTTCGGCGGCCCGGGCGCTGCGGGCAACATCCGCGACAATGCCGTGACCTATCAGACCACCGCACCCTTTGCCTCGGTCAACTTTGCCAAGGGCAAGATCGCCATCGGTGCCTCGGTGCGCTGGGATAACAGCCGGGCGCGGGGCAATGCGATGAACGACAGCGGCGTCCGCACCTTCGACATGAACGGCAACGGCGTCATTTCTGCACCCGAACGTCAGGTGTCTTTCGTCCCTGTCGGCGTGACCCAGCCGGTCCGTTACAGCCACGATTATCTGTCCTACTCGGTCAGCGTGAACTATCGCATCGCCGAACCCTTTGCGATGTTTGCCCGCTACAGCCTCGGCGGTCGCGCCGCAGCCGACAAGATTCTCTTCACCTCGGCAATCAGCCCGACCACGGGCGCCCTGCTGAATCCGGCGGCAGGCGACGACAGCGTGCGCCAGGCAGAAATCGGACTGAAATACCGCAAGGATGGCCTGGTCCTCAATCTGACCGGTTTCCATGCCAAGACCGATGACACGAACTCGCAGATTCTGACCAATCCCGCCACGGGCCAGCTCGAGCTGCTCTCGGTCACGCGCGGCTATGAAGCCTATGGTCTCGAATTCGAGGGCGGTTTCCGCCGCGGTCCGTTCAGCATCACGGCGCACGCGACCTATACCGAAGCGGAAATCAAGAGCGCCGAGAATCCGGCGCTGGTGGGCAACATCCCGCGCAACCAGCCCAAGCTGCTCTTCGGGCTGACGCCGCAATTCGACACCGACCTGTTCACCGTCGGTGCCAACATCATCGGGGTGACCGACAGCTTCAGCCAGGACGTCAACCAGCTGCGCATGCCGGGCTATACCACGGTTGGCCTGTTCGCACAGGTCCGTCCGATGGAGCGGCTTGAGCTCAGCATCAACGCCAACAACGTGCTGAACGAGCGCGCCATCACCGGAATTTCCGAAGGAGCGATCCCGGCATCCGGCGTGGTGATGGCGCGGCCGCTGTTCGGCCGTTCGATCTCCGCATCGGCGCGCTTCTTCTTCTGATCGGTGCGCTAACGGCTCGCCCCTTGTCTGCTGGTACACTGCCAGTGGCAGGGGGCCACCGGCGACAAGTTTGCGGCGCTCGCGGGGCTGTTCAGCGTCGCGGGCGCCGCACTGTGTCAGGCGCGCAAGGGCCTTGCGGAAACCCCTGATTTTCGGGCGTTTCGCGTCAGGCGTCATTTCCCGGCAACTTGGTCAATCGGCGTTAACCACGCTTTAATTGGAATCAAATAGGCCGGTTGGGAAAGTGTTTTACAGCAGGGGCAATTCATGAATTTCTTCAAATATCACGGTTCGACTTGCACGGCCGCCGTGGCCATCGCGATGGTCGCCATGGCCACGCCGGCCTTGGCGCAGGAAGACAAGCCGATGACGGCTTGGGAGGCGAGCCGTACCGTCGATGAAGGCGATATGGTCACCACTGGCGTGGCACGCGGCCGTGACCGTCTGAACAGCGCGACCTCGACCAGCGCAATCAAGGAAAACGACATCATCTCCATCGCGCCGCGATCGCTGGCCGAACTGTTCCGCAACATTCCCGGCATCCGCGTCAACGCCGCGACGGGTGAGGGCGGCAACAGCTACACCGTGCGCGGTCTGCCGCTGGTCAACGACGGCGCAAAATACATCCAGCTGCAGGAAGACGGCCTGCCGGTGCTCGAATTCGGAGACCTGCTCACCCTCACGCCGGACATCTTCATCCGCGCCGACCTCAATGTCGCGCAGGTGGAATCGATCCGTGGCGGATCGGCATCGACCTTCGCCTCGAATGCGCCGGGCGGCGTGATCAACCTGATCTCCAAGACCGGCGAAGTCGAAGGCGGATCGGTGATGGGCACGGTCGGCATCGATTTCGAAAGCTATCGCACCGATTTCGATTATGGCGCGCGTCTCGGCGATGGCTGGCGCTTCCATGTTGGCGGTTTCTACCGCGAAGGCGAAGGTCCGCGCGAAACCGGCATGAACTCGATGCGCGGCGGACAGGTCAAGTTCAACGTCACCAAGCAGTTCGATGGCGGCTATATCCGCGTTTATGCCAAGCTGCTCGATGATCGGGCGCCCAGCTTCATCAACACGCCGCTGCGCGTTACCGGCACCAATGCCGATCCGTCCTATTCGGACGTCCCCGGTCTCGACACCCGCACCGACTCGCTGGTCTCGCCGTTGCTGCCCAACTCGCTGCGTCTGGGCACCTCGGGCACGCCGACGCGCCAGACCCTGGCAGAAGGTACGCACTCCAAGTCCAAGTCGCTGGGCTTCGACGCGCAGTTCAGCCTGGGCGAATGGTCGGTCACCAACCGGTTCCGCTATGCCGACCAGTCGTTGCGCAGCCTGATCCTGTTTCCCTCGGCAGCAGCGCCGGCGGCAGCATTTGCCACCCGTTTCGCCGGCCCGGGTGCGACCGCCAGCTATGCGGCGGGTCCGCGCGCCGGCCAGCCCTTCGACCCGTCGGGTAACGGCCTGCTCAACGTCTCGTTCATTGTCGACTCCGATGTTCCCGATGTCAGCAACATGACCAATGACCTGCGCGTCAGCCGGGTATGGAATGTCGGCGGCGGTGATCTGACCACGACGGCGGGCCTGTACCGTTCGAGCCAGGAATATGTCTCGGAAATCGGCTTCACCACCTTCCTGCAGGACATCGTTGGCGGCGGTCGGTCGGTCGCGGTCAACCTGCGCACCGCTACCGGCATCCCCGTCACTGACGGCGGCATCCTGGTCTATGGCAGCGCAGGCGGCGCCGGCAATTCGAAGAACACCGATCTCAACTATCAGGTGACCGCACCGTTCGGATCGTTCAACTTCGCCAAGGGCAAGATTGCCATCGGCGGTTCGATCCGCTGGGACAATGTCCGCGTTCGCGGCAACATCATCAACGATGCCGGAACGCGTCCGTTCGACATGAACGGCAATGGCGTGATTTCCGTGCCGGAAAGCCGCGTTGCGTTCATTCCCAATAACGTGACCTTCCCGGTCAACTACAACCACGATTATGTCTCGTACTCGCTGAGCACCAACTATCGCGTGTCCGAGCCGTTCTCGATCTTCGCGCGCTACAGCCGCGGCGGTCGCGCAGGGGCGGACAAGATCCTGTTCACGCCGGCGGTCAGCACCGTGACGGGCGCGCTCGTCAACAGCGTCGCAGGACATGACGTGCTGCGCCAGGCAGAACTGGGCCTGAAATATCGCAAGGACGGCATCTTCCTCAACCTGACCGGCTTCTATGCGCTGACCGACGAGACCAACTCGCAGCTGCGCACGAATGCAACTACCGGTCTGGCGGAACTCGCCACGGTCGCCCGTTCGTACAAGGCCTATGGTCTGGAGTTCGAGGGCGGCATCCGCCGCGGTCCGTTCAGCGTGACGGCGCACGCCACCTATACCGAGGCGGAGATCGATGCGGCAGAAAACCCGGCGCTGGTCGGCAACATCCCGCGCGGTCAGCCCAAGCTGCTCTACGGAATCCGTCCGCAATTCGACAGCGACATGTTCTCGGTCGGATTCAACGTGATCGGACAGACCGGCAGCTTCGCGCAGGACGTCAACCTGCTCCGTCTGCCTGCCTTCACCACCGTGGGCGCGTTTGCCCAGTTCCGTCCGATGGAGCGGCTGGAATTCAGCGTGAACGCCAGCAACCTGCTGAACGAGCGCGCGATTACCGGCGTGTCCGAAGGCGCCATTCCGGCAGCGGGGGTCGTGATGGGACGCACCATGTACGGCCGCACCGTGTCGGCATCTGCAAGGTTCTTCTTCTGATGCGCGGCCTGCCTCGGGACATCGCACCAGCCGCATTCCGGCTGTTCCGGCGCCCCGGGGCGGGCGCCCATACCACCTGGACCACAAAGGCTTGATCATGCTGAACAAACTGAACATTCCACGGAAGCTCAGCCTGTCCTTCCTGATGATCTGCAGCTCGGCTGCGCTGATGATGATCGTCTTCGCCGTCAATCTGTGGATGATCCAGTCATCGACGGAGCAGAACAATCATTCGCAGCTCATCTACGGCAAGGTCCAGGTGCTTGAGACCTCGCTGCTCCGCCAGAACAGCCAGTTTCGCGGCTTTCTGGTGACGGGCGACGAGAGCTATCTGAAATCCTATTACGAGGGCCGCGACGAATATGACGCCGCCGCCAAGGAACTGGAAACGCTGATCGTCAACCCGGCGCATCTGAAGCTGCTGGAAGAGGCGCGCAACGAAACGCTCGCCTGGCGCAAGAACTGGGGCGACAAGCTCATCAAGTGGACCCAGCAGGGCCGCGGCGAGGCTGCGGTCGAAGCGGTGCGCAATGCCGGCAAGGCTGTGCTGGTGAGCAAGGCGGTGCTGCCGCTGCGCGACATTCGCGACGCCGAACTGGCTTCGATCGAGCGGAACTCCGCGCGGCAGGATTCGGCGCTGACCTCGGCCATTGTCGCGCTGGTGCTGGGCGGCATCGCGCTGATCGGTATCGCGATCGGTCTTGCCGTTGCGCTGAGCCGCGCCATCGCTCTGCCGATCACCCGCCTGACCGACGCCATGGCGAGCCTGGCTGCGGGCAAGAACGAGATCAACGTCGACGTGAACCGCGCGGACGAGCTGGGTGACATGGCCCGTGCCGTGGTCGTGTTCCGCGATGCCGCTGTCGCCAAGGCGCGCGCTGACCAGGATCAGGCCAATGTCGTGACCGCGCTCGGCAAGGGGCTGGAGGCGCTCGCATCGGGCGACATGACCTATCAGATCACCGAGCCTTTTGCTGCCAATTACGACGGCCTGCGCATGACCTTCAACCGCACGGTCGAGGGGCTGGAAACCAGCCTGTCGAGCGTCGCCAGCTCGGCGCAGAGCGTCCACAACGGCGCCGGCGAAATCCGTGCGGCGTCCGAGGATCTGTCGCAGCGCACCGAACAGCAGGCGGCCAGCCTCGAAGGTGCGGCCAGCGCGATGGACAAGGTGACCGGCATGGTCAGCGAGTCCGCCAGCAGCGCCAAGACGGCACGGATCGAAATCGACACCGTGCACAAGGATGCCAATGAAGGCGGGCAGGTCGTCGACAAGGCGGTCAGCGCGATGGATGCGATCGAGCGCAGCTCGCAAGAGATCGGCCAGATCATCAACGTCATCGACAGCATTGCTTTCCAGACCAATCTGCTGGCGCTCAATGCCGGGGTCGAGGCTGCGCGCGCGGGTGAATCGGGCAAGGGCTTTGCGGTCGTCGCCAACGAGGTTCGCAGCCTCGCCCAGCGCTCCGCCGATGCCGCCAAGGACATCAAGGCGCTGATCACCGCGTCGAGCGAGCAGGTACAGGAAGGCGTCAGCCTGGTCGCGGAGACCGGCAAGATGTTCGACCGCATCATGGGCCGCATCGGCGATGTGAGCCGCATGGTCGCAGAAATCGCCGACGGGGCCGAAACCCAGTCGTCGAACCTGCGCAGCGTCAACACCTCGGTCGGCGACATGGACAAGATGACCCAGCAGAACGCCGCAATGGTGGAGGAAACCACCGCTGCTGCACGTACGCTGGCATCGGAAGCTGACGAGCTCGCCTCGTTGGTCGGCCGCTTCCGCCTGAAGACCTCGCACGGCCGCGCGGCGGCGCCGGCAAGCTCGGGTGGCTTCAGCCGCCCGGTCGCCAAGCCGCGCCCGGTTCCGCGCACGAGTGGCAATCTCGCGCTCAGCCCTGCGGTCGATGACGACGACTGGAGCGAGTTCTGACGAACGTCTGAAAGGCGCTAGAAAAAAACGGGAGGAGGGGCCGGGCTTGCAGAAGTCCGGCCCCTTTTTTTGTGCTTCACGTGCCGCGCCCGGAGCGTGTCAGACCCGTGGCCTCAGCCCCTGAACCGCTCGTTTGTCATGAACCGATAAGCTGCATCAATGCTTTTCGATAGGACTTATAAATTTGTATGGCATAGCCAAATGTGCAAAGTGGCATGACCAATAAGCATATCGGGGAGAGAGTGATGCGCAAGGCATTATGGCTGCTGGCTAGCGTTGGCGCGCAAGGATTGGCCATACCGGCTGTAGCCCAGACGGCGGAACAGCCTGCCGATCAAACCCAAACAGCGGACCAGGAAGATTCTGGCGAGGTCCAGGCAATCGTCGTGACCGGGTCGCGCATCGATCGCGCCGGCTTCACTGCCCCGACGCCGACGGTCGTGGTCACCGCTGCCACGCTGGAAAATCGCGCTGCCGTGAACGTGGCTGACGTCATCAACGAAATTCCCAGCTTTCGTCGTACCCAATCGCCCGAAAGCGGCGGTATCGGCAATCCCGGCGGCAACAATATCGATCTTCGCGGCCTGACGCCGGTGCGCACGCTGGTGCTGCTCGATCGCATGCGCTTGCCCCCGGTGAACCAGCCGGGATCGACGGTGGCAGGTGCGACCGATCTCAACGTCATTCCTACCGCTCTCATCGGCAGCATCGATGTCGTCAGCGGCGGCGCATCGGCTGCCTATGGTTCGGACGCTGTCGCGGGCGTGGTCAATCTCAAGCTGAATACCGGGCTTGAAGGCTTCAAGTTCAATATCCAGGGTGGACAGACCAGATACAGCGATGCGGAAGACTTTTTCGTCTCGGCCGCGTTCGGGACGAAGTTCGCCGATGGTCGCGGTCGTTTCATTCTGGGCGGCGAGGTCAGCATCAACGACGGCACCGCGCTGTTCAACGACAGACGGCCCTGGGGCCTGCGCAATGTCAGCACGGTCACATTCGGCGCGGGCCGGGCGGCGGGACTGCCAGCCAATCTTGTCACCGACAACGTGCTGTTCGGCACGCTGACCCCCGGCGGCCTGATCACGCCGACCGCCGCGGGCAATCCTGCGGGCTTGCGCAACCTGCAGTTCGTGATCGGCCCCAATGGCCAGCCGACGACCGCCCTGTTCAATGCCGGGCTCTATCAGGGCCAGATCGGCACCAACATGGTCGGCGGCACCAACGTTCTGCCCTATCAGGTGCTGCGCGCAGCGACGCAGCGCTACAATCTGGTGGGCAATCTGGAATTCGATTTCAGCGACAATGTCACCGCCTGGGTGCGCGGCATCTATGCCGAGACCGAGGCCGAGAACATCAGCGCCCAGATCCGCGCGGCCACGGGCGGAACCACCGGTTTCCTCTCGCTCAGTCGCAACAATCCCTATCTGCAGGCGGCGCTGACGCCGGCGCAGCTGGCGTTGATCCCGGCCAACGGGTCGTTGACCATCGGCTATCTCGGCAACGATTTCGGCCCGCCGCGCATCAAGAACCAAGGGCGGCTGTACAGCTTTGCCGGCGGCCTCAAGGGCACCATCGGATCGAGCTGGCGCTGGGATGCGACGCTGGCCTATGGCCGCAACCGCAGCGAGCAGATCCAGTCCAACACCGCAATCACCGCCAATTTCCTCAATGCCGTCAACGCGATCAGCCTGAACGGTCAGATCGTCTGCGCCAATGCGGCTGCTCGCGCGGCTGGCTGCCAGCCGATCAACGTTCTGGGCCGGGCCAGCTATTCGCCTGAGGCCTATGCCTATGCGTTCGGCACGTCGGACGCGGTCGCCATCACCACGCTGTTCGAGGCGGCGGCGAACGTCAATGGCGAGGCCTTTTCGATCTGGGCTGGCCCGGTCTCGCTGGGCGCGGGCGTCGAATATCGCGAGGAGAGCTTCCTCACCCGGGTCGATCCGATCAGCCAGGCCGGCGGGTTCATGGCCCGCGCTCCGCGGAATTTCCCCAAGGCCGATCAGTCGGTCAAGGAAGCCTATCTGGAGGCGATCGTGCCGCTGCTGAGCGAAGACTGGTTCACCGGCGCGCTCGACCTCAACGGTGCGGTCCGCCTGACCGATTACAGCACATCGGGCTCGGTCACGACCTGGAAGGCGGGGCTGACCTGGAAGCCGATCCCCGACATCCTGCTGCGCGGCACGCTGTCGCGCGATATCCGTGCGCCCAGCCTGCCAGAGCTGTTCACGGCGGCGGTGCAGACCGTGCCGCGGCCGCTTTATGCCGATTTGCGCCCGGCCTTTGCCGGCCAGCCGCAATATCAGTACGACGTGGTTACCGGCGGCAATGTCAACTTGAAGCCCGAAATCGCGCGGACCACGACGCTGGGCGCGGTATTCAATCCGCGTTTCCTCAGCCGCCTGCAATTCTCGGTCGATTACTACCAGATCAAGATCCGTGAGGCGATCGGCGCGAATGCGGCGGCATCGGTGCTGACCAACTGCCTCGGCACCGGCGTCGGCGATCCGGCCAATCCGTTCTGCCAGCTGATCACCTTCGCCAACAACAACATCACTACCGGGGCGGTCCAGTCGGTCGTCGCACAGAATGCCAATTTTGCGCAGTTCCGCACCAAGGGGCTCGATTTCGGTCTGTCCTACATCCAGCCGCTCAGCGACTTTGCCGCGAGCTTGCCGGGACGTCTGGTCCTTTCGGCCCAGGCGACGCATGTCATCGAATATCGGTCGAGCTTCGATATCTCGCCGCTCTTCCCCAATGGCGTCAACCGCGCGGGCCAGACCGGTGCGCTGTTCGGCGGCAGCCCTGGCCTGCCCGATTGGGCGGTCAATGCCAATCTGGGCTATCGCGACAGCCGGTTCGAGGCGAATGTCCAGTATCGCTGGATCAGCCGCAGCCGCCAGAACAATGCACAGGTTGGCCCCGACGATCCCGCCTATAGCCCGGCGCTGGTCAACAGCATCAGCAATAACATCATTCCGGCCGTGGGGTATGTGAACATCGGTGCGAGCTATAATTTTGGCAAAGAAGGCACCAAGCAGCAGCTCTATTTCGTCGTCAACAACCTGTTCAACAAGGCGCCGCCGCTGCCCGCGATCAACAACAACGCCTGGTACGACCTGCTCGGCCTTTCCTATCGCGTGGGCGTCCGCTTTGAGTTCTGATTTCCCCCCTGGGCGGGCGGAGGCTGTCATGCCTCCGCCCATTTTTTTGGATGTGTCTTCTCATGTTCCATTGCACATCGCGGTCGATCCGCGCTGCAACCGCCATCGGTCTGGCCCTCGCAACCCTGGTGCCCAGTGCCCATGCCGCCGATGCCCCTGTCGCTGGTGCGGCGGCTCCCGCCATTCCCCAGATGCGCACCCGGCTGCTGACCTCGCTCACCGGCTATGAGGTCAGCGAATATCTCAAGCGCAACGACGTGCTCTATGTACCCGTCGGTCCGACCGAGGTGAACGGTGGCGCGCCGACCGATGTCGAATATGTCATCCCGCTCGCCTATGCGATCAAGCTCGCCGAGAAATCGGACGGGCTGGTGATGCCCTATCTTGCCTATTTCTATCCGGGCGGTACCACCACCAGCCCGGCGACGGTCCAGGTCAGCCCTTCGGAAGGTCTTGCCTATCTCAAGGTCCTGACCCGCTCGTTGATCCGCCAGGGCTTCCGTCGCATCGTCTTCCTGACATCGCACGGTCCATCGCCCGCGACCCTGCTGCCGCTGGTGCGCGAAACGTTCGACGAGATGCACGTTCCGGTGCTGTGGATGGACACCGGCATGGTGCGCAAGGTCGAGCCGGGCGAGGCGCGCCCCGGCTTTGGCGGTGGCCCGCCCAATGGCCGCAATCTCACGATCTTCGGCGCCTATCAGTTGGTGGGGCGACTGAACGATATTCCGGTCGGCCTCAGCCAGCCGAAACACGAGATCATCCGCGATCCGAGCAACCTGTCACGCTTCGTGCCGCCGTATAACGGCACGCCCGCAGGCAGCTTCTATGCCGATCCTGCCGAACATGGCGGCTTTGTCGAGCCGATCACCGAGGCGCAGCGCGCCGAGTGGGGCAGGGAAGGCGCGGCGATGATCGAAGCGCAGGTGGCGTCTTTCGACGCGCTGGGCATGCTGGGCGCGTTGCGGAAGCGCGACGAATTCACCCGCGAACTCGAGAAGAAATATGGCAACCTGCTGCCGGGCGCGCGTACGCCCTGAGGTTTGACGAAAGGCCGGGGGGCCTGGTCCCGGATCGGTGCCGAGGGGAAGGTGCCGGTCCGGCATTTCTTTTTTCAGGGGAAAAGCGCAGCCTTGATTTGCACCTGATCGGCCTCGCTGGCGACCCAGGTGGACGCAAACAGGCCCTGTGATCCGAACAGTGCCTCGATTATGCCGTTTGCACCATGCGCCTGCCAAAGTTGCGCTAGCGCCTGGGCCTGCGGATCGTCCACGGAACGGACATCGCCCCGGACATGGCGAACCCAGGCCGCTAGAGCCTGAAGCGTGGCCGGGCACGAACGTCCCGCCGCCTGGTTGACCGCCAGCGGCTCGAGCCAGCGCTGTGGAATCTTTTGCGAGCCGTCCATCGCGATCTGCATCAACCGGTGCTGCAATGCGCTATTGGCGAAACGCTCGAGCAGGCTGCCTGCATAGACGACGGTATCGATGCCGCTCGCCGGATCGAGCGTTGCAGCTGCTTCTTCGCGCATGATCGTCTCGATCACCGGGCGGATCTCCGGATCGGCGACGGCCTGGTGGACGAATTCATGCCCCGCATCGAGCCCCAGATAGGCGAGCGCCGAATGCGCGCCGTTGAGCATTCTGAGCTTGGCCGCCTCGTAGGGCCGCACGTCTGCAACCAGCTGCGCACCGACCGCCTCCCAGCGCGGGCGCGGGCCGGCGAAATCGTCCTCGATTACCCATTGGGTGAACGGCTCGGTGATGATCGCGCCGTCGTCCTCGAGACCGATCTGATCGGCGACCCAGGCCCGGTCCTCCACCGTCATCGCGGGGACGATCCGGTCGATCATCGTTGCGGGGCAGCGGCAATGCGTGTCGAACCAGTCGGCCAGCACTGGGTTGGTCGCCTCGAGAAAGGCGCGCATCAACAGCCTGAGCTGACGACCATTATCGGCGAGATTATCGCAGCTAAGCAATGTCAGACCGGGCAGCCCAGCCGCCTTGCGCATGGCGAGCCCGGCCGCGATAAAGCCGTAGATCGTGCGCGGAACGCTGCCGGACAGATCGGATGCCAAAGCGGAATTGTCGGTATCGAGCGACCCGTCGGCACGGCGGACATAGCCTTTCTCGGTCACGGTAAAGCTGACGATGTGCGTGTCCGGGCTCGCAATCGCGGCGATGACGTCATCCGGCGCTTTGGGCGCAACGATGACCCGGGCGACCGAGCCGATCAGCCGCATCGCCACCGCATCGGATGACCGCTCGACCAGCGTGTAAAGCCCGTCCTGCGGGTTGAGCTGCGCTGCCACATCGCCCGAGCGCAGCGACACGCCGATGATGCGCCAGTCGCGATCGCCTGCCGCCATCGCCGCATCGGTATAGGCCGCCTGATGCGCGCGGTGGAACGCGCCGATGCCGAAATGGACGATGCCGCAGGCCTGCGCCGCCGGGTCAAAGCCGGGGCGCGCGACACTCGCGGCCAGCTGCGCTGCGGTTTCGCGGCCCAGCCTCACAGCTTGTAGGCCTTTTTGGCGAGATTGTAGCTGAGCTCCTGGGCCAGCTCCGCCGCCTCCCATTCCTCGATGCGGTGCTCCGCGACCAGCTGCGCCAAGAAGCCGCAATCGATCCGCCGCGCGACATCGTGCCGCGCCGGGATCGAGAGGAACGCGCGGGTATCGTCGTTGAAACCGACGGTATTGTAGAAGCCGGCGGTCTCGGTCATCGCATGGCGGAAACGGCGCATGCCCTCGGGGCTGTCGTGGAACCACCAGGCCGGGCCGAGCTTGAGCGCCGGATAATGGCCTGCCAGCGGTGCCAGCTCGCGCGCATAGACCGATTCGTCGAGCGTGAAGAGAATGATCGTCAGGTCCGGATTGTTGCCGTGCCGCGCCAGCAGCGGTCGCAGCGCATTCACATAATCGGTGCGGCTGGGCATGTCGGCGCCCTTGTCGCGCCCGAAGCGCGCGAACACCGCCGGATTGTGGTTACGGAAGGCGCCGGGATGGATCTGCATCACGAGGCCGTCCTCGGCGCTCATCGTCGCCATTTCGGTGAGCATCTGCGCGCGGAACAGCTCGGCCTCGCCGGGGGTGACATCGGGGCGAATCACGCGGGCGAACAGCGCCTTGGCTTCGTCGCGCGGCAGGTCTGCCGTCTGCGCGGTCGGGTGGCCGTGGTCTGTCGAGGTCGCGCCGTGCTGCGCGAAGAATGTGCGGCGCTTGCGGTGCGCGGCGAGATAGCCCGACCAGCTGAACACATCCTCGCCGGTCAGTTCGCCGAACCGTGCCAGATTGTCCAGAAAACCCTCGAATTCGGGATCGATCACCGGGTCGGGGCGATAGGCAGTGAGCACTCGGCCCTGCCAGCCGCTCGCTGCGATGGCCTGGTGATGCTCGAGCGTGTCGATCGGCGATTCGGTCGTCGTGATCACCTCGATCCGGTACCGCTCGAACAGCGCGCGCGGACGGAAGGCCGGCGTCGCGAGCTGCTCGGTGATATGGTCGTAATAGTGATCGGCCGTTCCGGCGTCGAGCTGGACATCGAGGCCGAAGGCTTCGGCAAACACCCAGTCGAGCCACATGCGCGACGGCGTGCCACGGAACAGGTGATAGTGGCTTGCCAGGATGCGCCAGGCCTCGCGCGGATCGACAGCAGGGGCATCGGGTTTAGACACCGGTGTCAGCCCAAGAGACTCCAAAGCGATCCCCTGGCTGTAAAGCATGCGGAAGACATAATGGTCCGGCTGCAGCAGAAGCGCGGTCGCGTTCTCGAACGGCGCATCGCTGGCGAACCAGGCCGGGTCGGTATGGCCGTGCGGGCTGATGATCGGCAGATCGCGCACGCTTTCGTAAAGCCGCCGGGTGATGCTGCGGACATCGGGATCGACGGGAAAGAGGCGGTCGGGGTGAAGCTGTAACGGTCTTGTGGTCATGTCAGAGTTGCGCTGCCCTTGCATAGCGTTCGCGGGTAGAGGCGACATTGCGCCGCGCGGCTTCAATAGCCTCTTCCTCGGTCGCGAACAGCAGGTGATTGATAACGGCGGACATATGGCCGCGCATTGCCGCCCGCGCCGCTGCAGGATCGCGCGCGCGCAATGCATCGAGCACGGCCTTGTGCTCTTCGACCACCGGCTGGACATTGGCGGTGCGTGCCTTTTCGAGCAGCAGCGCGCAATTGGGGGAGGTCGAACGCAACCGCCACATTTCCTCGATCTGGTTGCGGATCACCGCATTGCGCGTCGCGGTGGCGATCAGCATGTGAAAGGCCTGGTCGGCATGGGTGCTGCCGCCGGGCATCAGGTTCTCGCGCTCGATCTCGGCGACCAGGCGTTCGAGCTCGTCCAGTTCATCTTCACGGATGTGCACCGCGGCAAGCGCCGCCGCTTCGCCCTCGATCAGCAGCCGTGCCTCCATCAGCTCGAAGGCGGTCACGGTGAAGCCCGGTGCGTCGGTTTCGCCCGGCAGCTTGCGCACATAGGCGCCTGAGCCGATGCGCACTTCGATCAGCCCCTGGACTTCGAGTGCGATCATCGCTTCCCGAACTGCGGGACGCGAGACATTGTACTGGACCGAAAGCTCGCGCTCGGCGGGCAGGCGGTCGCCCACGGCATAGCGGCCCGCGACCAGGTCGGAAAAGAGATCCTTGGCCAGCTTCTGGTAGAGCCGCTCGGGCGGCGGCGCCGCCTCGATGGTGGGGGCGTTCTTTCTGGGTCGCGCCATGCGCAGCAGCTCCTGATCAAAGGCCTGACCAATTGGGAACAATCGGCCGCGAACAACCCATGCCACAGCCGCCAATAAAACGACAAGGCCTAAAGCGCGGCTTGGAGTTTGCGCCGCAGCGTCCGGCTTCGGCTCTGGTCGAAGCCGAGAGACAACGGTGGCTGAGGATTTTCTAACAGATTAACAAAAATAGGTATGACCAATTATGTTGCATTTGGTGTGCCGTGCGTTACCAATGACGGCAGATGACATCCAGAAAGGGAGAGGCGTATCTCATGAAGATACAATCGGCCAAGGTGATCGTGACGTGTCCCGGGCGCAATTTCGTGACGTTGAAGATCGAGACCGATCAGGGCGTGTACGGCATCGGCGATGCGACGCTGAACGGACGCGAGCTATCGGTCGTCTCCTATCTGGAAGACCATGTCATCCCCTGTCTGATCGGCATGGACCCGCAGCGGATAGAAGATATCTGGCAATATCTCTATCGCGGCGCCTATTGGCGGCGCGGCCCGGTGACGATGCGCGCGATCGCGGCGGTCGACATGGCGTTGTGGGACATCAAGGCGAAGATGGCGGGCATGCCGCTTTACCAGCTGCTGGGCGGACGCAGCCGCGACGGCGTGCTGGTCTATGGCCATGCCAATGGCAGCGACATTGCCGAAACGGTCGACGCGGTCGGCCATTATATCGACATGGGCTACAAGGCGATCCGCGCACAGACCGGCGTGCCCGGCATCAAGGACGCCTATGGGGTCGGACGCGGCAAGCTCTATTACGAACCGGCGGACGCCAGTCTGCCCTCGGTCACCGGCTGGGACACGCGCAGGGCGCTGAACTATGTGCCCAAGCTGTTCGAGGAATTGCGCAAGACCTATGGTTTCGACCATCATCTGCTGCACGACGGCCACCATCGCTATACCCCGCAGGAGGCCGCGAACCTGGGCAAGATGCTCGAGCCCTATCAGCTGTTCTGGCTGGAAGATTGCACGCCTGCGGAAAACCAGGAGGCGTTCAGGCTGGTGCGCCAGCACACCGTCACGCCGCTGGCGGTGGGCGAGATTTTCAACACCATCTGGGACTGCAAGGACCTGATCCAGAACCAGCTGATCGACTATATCCGCGCGACCGTCGTCGGCGCGGGCGGCCTGACGCATCTGCGCCGCATCGCCGATCTCGCGAGCCTTTATCAGGTCCGCACCGGTTGCCACGGGGCGACCGACCTGTCGCCGGTCACCATGGGCTGCGCGCTGCATTTCGACAGCTGGGTGCCCAATTTCGGCATCCAGGAATATATGCGCCATACCGAAGCGACCGACGCGGTTTTCCCGCACGACTACCGGTTCGAGGCGGGAATGATGTATTGCGGCGAGGCCCCCGGCCATGGCGTCGATATCGACGAGGCGCTGGCGGCGAAATATCCCTACAAGCCCGCCTATCTGCCCGTCGCGCGGCTCGAGGACGGGACGATGTGGAACTGGTGAGAGCTAGCGCTCACGCTGCTGAAGGCACTTTCCGACCGGAGTGCTTCAGCAGCGCCCAGAGCACCACTGCCGCGATCAGATCGAGCCCGGCCAGCGCGGCGAACAGCGGATCGTAACCGAACGTATCCGCACTCTGCCCGATCAACAGCGTGAACAGCATCCCGCCGATCCAGGCCGACGTCCCGGCCATTCCGCTCGCGGTGCCCACGGTCTTCCTGTCGAACACATCGGCGCACAGGGTGATCAGCGCGCCATTGAGCATTTGATGCGCAAAGCCGCCGATGCAGAACAGTGCGATCGCCATGCCGGGTGAGGTTGCGAGGCCGATGCAGGCCGGGCCCACCATGCAGAGCGCGCCGATCGTCATCGTGATCTTGCGGCTGGCGATCAGCCCCGTGCCACGCTTCATCAGCCAGCCGGGTAGCACGCCTGCGGCAAGACTGCCGAAATCCGCCGCGAGGAACGGCAGCCAGGCCCAGAGCGCGATCGCCTTGAGGTCGAGATTCCAGGCCGAGACCAGATAGAGCGGGATGAAGAAGTTGAACGTCTGCCACGCCGGTTCCGAAAGAAAGCGGGGCGTCGCGATCGCCCAGAACGAACGGCTGCGCAGTACGTCGCGCTTGGTCGCGGGCTTGGATATGACATCCTCGGCGCGCCCCGCCTCGATCAGCGCTTTCTCGCCTTCCGACAGCCGTGGATGCTCGGCCGGATCGCGATAGCCGAACCACCAGAGCCCCGCCCAGACCAGGCTGAGCACGCCGGTGACCACGAACGCTGCCTCCCAGTTCCACGCAAGAATGCAGAAGGCGACCAGCGGTGGCGCGATCATGTTGCCGACACTGGTACCCATCTGGAACAGGCTGGTGGCCAGCGATCGCTCGCGCGGCGGAAACCAGGTGGCGACCGTTTTCGCGCCGGCGGGAATCGCCGCCGCCTCGGTCGCCCCGAGCAGCGTGCGGAAAAAGGCGAGGCTGGCCCAACCGGTGGCAAAGGCGTGCGCCATGTTGGACAGCGCCCAGCCGATCGCGAACAGGAAGAAGCCGAGCCGGGTGCCCAGCGCATCGAGCACGGTGCCTGCGACGGTCTGCATCACCGTATAACTCGCCTGAAACGCGAGCACGACCCAGCTATATTGTTCGGTCGTCATCGCGAATTCGGTCTTGAGCGTGGGGGCGGCGACCGAGAGCGTCGAGCGCGCGAGATAGTTGAGGATCGTCCCCAGGGTCACCAGTCCGATGATCCACCAGCGCAAGCGCCCGGTCCGAATTGTGTTCATCGTTCTGCCTTCACGGAAAACGCGGCCGGGCGCATGGCCCGGCCCAGGGGAGTTGCTTGGCCATCGTCAGCCGACCGGTGCGCCGGCGGCACGCGGCCGTCCGGTCGGCAGGGAAGGGCGGAAACTGCCTTCGAGCACGGCGACCAGATAGCGCGCGGCGCGGATGACATAATCGTTCTCGTCATCGACGATCGCCTTGATCGCGGGCAGCACCGGGCGCGCGCGCTCGTCGAGCGCATCAAGCGCGTTCAGCGCCATCAGCCGCTCGGGGATAGGCCTGCTCGATGCGATGGCCTGCTCCATCACCGGCAGGGCGATCGATGCATCGCCGATAGCCGCAAGCGCTTCGGCGGCCGCGATACGCACAGCAGCCGAAGCGTCGCGCGTCGCTGCGTCTGCCAGCGCGGCCTTGGCAGGCATCGCACCTTCACCCAGAACCACCAATCCGGTTGCCGCCCAATAGCGGATCACCGCATTGCTGTGCCGCAACAGCGCAGCCAGCCGCTTGGCGTCGCGCGTCTTTCCGCGTGCGGCGCTCGTAGCCACGGTCATGATCCGGCGCAGCGGGTAATTCGCCTCGCTCTGGGTCGCCTCATAGCCTTCGCCCGGCTCGCCTTCGGGAATGAAACCGTTGTCGCGGATACGCAGCATATGTGCGTCGAGCGCCTTGCGAAAACGCGCCAGCCTCGCGCCATGTACGGCCAGCCCCGCCAGATTGCTCAGCTGATAGGGATCGGTCTCAAGGTCGTAGAGCTCCTCATACGGCTTGCGCCCGAAAAAGCGCGATTGCTCCGCCGTCAGCGTTCCGGCGATCCGCGCCTCGTCCCACGACTGATAGCCCTTCGCGATCCATTCGAACGACGAATAGACGCCCCAGGGGCGGTGGGGCATGTAGTTGCGGATATAGCGATAGCGCCCGTCACAGGCGGTGCGCACCATGTCGTAGCGCTCGTCCATGCGGTCGCGCATGCCGAAGGCATAGGCGGAACGCTTGCCGATCTCGCTGCCCAGAAACGCCTGCCCATGCATCTGCGTCGGTTTTGCCGCCCCAGCCAGCGAAAGGAGTGTGGGCGCAAGATCGACCAGGCTGACCGGATCGGCCACAGTGCTGCCCATCGGCACGGGAGCAAGATGCTGCCACTTCGGTGGGAAATGCGCGATCAGCGCGACGCGCAGCCCTTCCTCGTAACAATAGCGCTTGCTGCGCGGCAGCACCCCGCCATGGTCGGAATAGTAGAAAACGATTGTATCCTCGGCGAGACCGTCGGCTTCAAGCTCCTTCAGCCGTGCGCCGATCTCGCCATCCATGCGCGCGATGAGGTTGTAATAGCTGGCAAAATCGGTCCGCATCGCCGGGGTGTCGGGCAGATAGGGCGGAATGCGGATTTGATCGGGCGAGACCGGGCCTTCGACCAGCTTGGGGCCGAACAGCCGCGATTCATGCGTCGTCATGTGGTTGAACACCGCCATGAACGGCGCGCCTTCCGGGCGACTGCGCCAATGCGCTGTCGCGCTCGACTCGTTCCAGATGCGCTCGGGCTCGACAGCGCAATTGTAATCGGTCTTGTCGTTGTTGGTGCAATAATAGCCGAGGCTGCGCAGATATTCGGGATAGGTGCGCATCACCATCGGCAGGTTCGCCATCGCGCGCATGTGCTGGGCAGGGGCGTTGCTTTCCGGATGACAGCCAGTCAGGATGCCGAAGCGCGACGGCGCGCAGACCGGCGCATTGGCATAGGCACGGGTGTAGAGAATGCCCTTGCGCGCCAGCGCATCGATATTGGGCGAATGCGCGATCGGATCGCCATAACAGCCCAGGAACGGGCTGTGATCCTCGCTCACCAGCCACAGGATATTGGGCAGCGCGCGGCTCGTGTCTGTGCCGCGCGCGAGCGCTGGCGCCGACGCCGCCATGCCGCTGGCCGCCAGGGCCTTGATCAGGCCGCGTCTCGAAACCATGGCCCTGTCCTCCCGGCCGTCAGCGCGCCGGGCTAACGGAAATGGCCGAGACCACCGCGCCACCCTCGCCACCGCTGAAATCGAGCTTCAGCCCGCCGCGCGATATCGCATCGAAGCTGTG
Organism: Acidovorax delafieldii; assembly: GCA_001555775.1. Lineage (GTDB taxonomy): Bacteria > Pseudomonadota > Alphaproteobacteria > Sphingomonadales > Sphingomonadaceae > Blastomonas > Blastomonas delafieldii_A. The sequence continues at coordinate 67,214 of LSHP01000074.1, forward strand.
CGTTACCGCCTTGAGCGATCCGCCCGCAGCCTTGGCCGGGTTGAAGCCGGTCAGCACCGGCTTGCCATCGGCGAGCACCGTGATGCTGCGCGCAGCGGCCTTGGCAGTATCGGCTTCGGGCTCGAACATGTGCAGGGTCACCGTCCAGCGGCCGTCGGGCAGCGGCAGGTCGTACGTGAAGGCACCCTGACGGTAGGAGGCGTAAAGCTCGGGATCGCTGCTGCCGGTGACGTTGCTCGGCGCGACCCTGGTGCGGCCCGCCATGCGCAACTCTGACGCCTTGCCGCCGGTGAAGAAATTGTCCGAGCCGAAGCGCAGCCCGGCAGACGTCGTCAGGCCGGTGAGATGCCCGGCCCGCACATGCAGGCCCTTCGCGGCATCGGGCGCGGTCCAGCTGAGGCTGTCGGTCAGCGCCTTGCCGTTCCGCTCGGCCGAGGCGGTGACCTGATTGTCGCCGGCGCGCAGCCGCACTCCGGGCCAGACGCAGATGCGATCGGGGCAGTCCACCGTGCCAACCGACTGGCCATTGACCGTCAGGCTGGCGCGCGGCGCATTGCTATAGGCGCGTACGTCCAACACCGGATAGGCGCGGTCGACATAGCGCCTGCCGGTCAGATACAGCACCGGCTCATCGGACCATTGCGCCTTGTAGAAGTAGAAGGCGTCCTTGCGCGTCTTGCGGTCATGGCTGACCAGACCCTTGTCGTTGAGGTCATAGGCCTCGCCTTCCTCGCGCGACGTCGAGGCGAAATCGAACATGTTCCAGATCCAGCTTGCCGAGAGAAACGGGGCCTTTTGCAGCGCCTTCCAGTTCTCCTCATGCACCCAGGCCTGGAATTCCTCGGGATGGGGGCGGCCATTGGCATTGACCGGACCGCCGAGCGGGTTGTCGGTATGCTGGGTGAATGCCCCGCCTGCGCCATATTCGGTGACGGTCATGGCCCGCCCGGGATAGCGCGCATGCAGGTTGGTCAGCGCACGCGACAGGTCCTCGGGCTGACCATAATACCAGCCGAAATAGCGGTTGAGCCCGACGACATCGGTTACGTTGTTCAGCACCTGCGCGCCGGGCCGGACGAGGGGCGAAGGCGTGCCCTCGCAGCAATCGGCATAGAGCGTCGGGCGGCTCGGGTCTTCGCGCTTCGCCAGCGCATTAAGCTCGACCAGCATGTCGCGCGACTTGGCCGGCGCGCCCTTGCCGCCCTTTTGGAGCGCCATGATCGCCGCGCCGATATCGATCTCGTTGCCCACCGACCACAGCATGATCGAAGGATGGTTGTAATTCTGCCGGATCAGTTCGGTAAGCTGCGCGCGCGCATTGGCGACCAGTTCGGGCGCGGGCAGCGATTCGTCAAACGCGGACTGGTGGACGAAGGGCAGTTCGGCCTTCACCACCATGCCGTTGCGGTCGGCCAGATCGCTCCATTCCTGCGCGTGCTGGTAATGCGCGTGGCGAACGGTGTTGACGCCCATTTCGGCCATGATCGCCATGTCGGTGGCATGATCCTCCGGGCTCAGCGCCCAGCCCTTGCCCTGCCAGTCCTGATGCCGCGATGCGCCTTGCAGCCGCATCGGCTTGCCGTTGAGGATGAAGCCCTGGTCTGCATCCCAGGCGAAGCTGCGTACGCCGAGCGGCTCGGTCACGCTGTCGATCACCCTGCTGCCCTCGCGCAGCTCGACCGTCACGGAATAGAGATAGGGGTCGGCGCGGCCCTGCCAGAGACGGGGGTTGGCGAGGGAAAGTGGCGTGGTCAGCTCGCTCGCCTGGCCAGCCGCGAGGCGGACGGGCGCAGTCGCACTTGCCACGGTGCGGCCATCGGCATCGGCAATGCGTGTAACCATTGCCAGTTTGCGCGGCTTCGTCCCCGAGTTGCGCAGTCGCGCCAGTACCGCGACCTCGGCCTTTTCCGCGGTGACGCTAGGCGTCGAAACATAAATGCCGGGTCCGCCATGATCCATCAGGTCGACCGACGCGGCATCGACCTCGATCAGCGAAACGCCGCGATACAGCCCTCCATGGACGAAAAAGTCGCCGCCCAGCGGAATGACATGCTCGGTGCTGCTGCCTTGCTCGGGCTTGCTGTTGTCCGCGCGCACGACGATGATGTTCGACCGACCCGGTTTGAGCACATCGGTGATATCGAACCGGAAGCGCGAGAACGCGCCCTTGTGCTGGCCGACATGCTGGCCATTGACCCAGAGATCCGCGATCGCACCGACGCCGTCGAACTGCAGGATCGCGCGCTTGCCCTTGGTAGGCACAAGCTTGTCCAGCCGCAGCCTGTACCAGCCCGTGCCCTGACGCACGTCCGTGTCTTCGGCGCGCTGGGCTGTGTAATTGCCCATGCGGTTCCAGCTGTGCGGAAGGCGCACGGGCTGCCACTCACGGTCATCGAAGTCCGCGCCGGTCACGCCATCCGGTGCCTCGCTGAACTGGAAGCGCCAGCCATCACTGAGCGGCGTCACCGATCGGGTGGTGCCCGCAGCCGTACGAACTGGATGGGGCACGGTGCCACTCGGGGCTGCGTCTTGTGCAAGGGAAGGGGCGGAGATGCACATTGCCGCCACGGCCAGTGCTGCGCCAGCCAAGCGATGCATCGCGCACGGTCCCATGCGGCGTTCCCTAGTCATTGCACCACTCCCTGATTATTGGTTAGACCAAATACGATCGCCACGAGGGTGTCAACCTGAAAAGCGGAGGCACAGGCGATCGCCGACGCTTCCGCCTTGCTTCGGGCATAGACCCGTCCAAGCATCGCGAAATTCTGGGTAAGCCGACAAAATTTGAAGATTTGCGCAATCGGTTGATGGTTGCTCCATGCGGCAAGGCGGCCATACGACTGCAGATGACAGGCTGCGTCGACCCTCGAATTGGTCAGATGGTCACGTCCGTCAATGAGGTGTAATTTGGGGTGTGGTCACCGGGCTGCATGGTC
>LSHP01000075.1 GCA_001555775.1 Acidovorax delafieldii
CCCCCTGCCCCTCCCTTTCAGGGAGGGGAGTCCTGGTGGATTCCTCCAGACTCCCTGGAGCTCACCCCATCGGCAGCGTCATCGTCGCGCGCAAGCCTTCCACCAGACCGCCCGCCCCGCGACGGTTCTCCAGCCGCAACGATCCGCCGTGCTGGTGCAGGATCGCGCGCGCGAGGGTGAGGCCGAGGCCCGTGCCGCCGGTGGCCATGTTGCGCGAGGCTTCCAGCCGGGTAAAGGGTTCGAACATCCGTTCGATCTGGTCGTCGGGAATGCCGGGGCCGTCATCATCGATGGTAATGCTCACCCTGCCCGGCCCCTGGGCGATACTGACCCGCGCGCGCTGACCATAGCGCACCGCGTTGCCGATGATGTTGCGCAAGGCGCGGCGGATCCAGGTGAGCTGCAGCGGCACAACGATGCGCGGCGTGTCGGCGAGCGCGACGTCCTGCCCGAGATCGCGATATTCGTCGGCAATCATCTCGACCAGCGCGCCAAGGTTCACCGGCTCGGGCGCATCGCCCGTCCGCCCGATCCGCGCAAGCGTAAGAATGTCGTCGAGCGTGCGGGTGATGTCGTCGATGCTGGCGACCATCCGCTCGCGCTGGCGGTCGTCGGGCACCGATTCGACGCGCACCCGAAGCGCGGCAAGCGGGGTCTTGAGATCATGCCCGATCGCGCCGAGCATCACGTCCTTCTCGTTCAGCATCGCGGCGATCCGCGCGCTCATAGCGTTGAATGAGCGGGTGAGGTCGGCCAGATCGCTGGGTCCGGTCGGCTCGATCGGCTGCGCCTCCTGCGTCCGCTCGAAATGCGCCACGCCTTCGCGCAACGTTCCCATCGATCGGGCGATCCGGCGTGTCAGCCACACGAGCGGGACCAGCATGACCAGGTACAGGATCACCGTCTGTCCGATAATGGTCGCCAGAATGCGCACCGAGGCTTCGGGCACGGGCACCCGAACACTGAGCCATTGTCCGTCGGGCCGCTGGATGGCGATGACGGCGAGCTGGCTGATCGGGCGTTCATTGCGCCCGCCGATTTCGGCCGCCAGCCGGTCGATCCTGCGGGCGCGCTGCGGGGCCGGCATCAGCGCCGCATCGATCCGCGCAGGCGAAACCCCATAGCTCGGCAGGATGGCGGCCAGGCGCGAGACCAGTCCGGGAGCGGGCCGCATGTCCGCCCGGACCGGATTGTTTGGCGTCAGGTCGGTGCGGCGAAGCCGGAAGCCGGGCGCTCGCTCGATGCGGCTGCCGAAACGCTCGTGCAACGGTCGCCCCTGTTGCAGGCGGTCGGTTGCGGCAATCAGCCGGACCGAGGCCTCTGCCGCGATCCGGTCCAGCGCCTGTTCGCGCTGCGCGCGGACCAGCAGCGCGGCATTGACCAACTGCCCCGCCAACAGCGCGAGCGCGATGGTCAGCAGCAATCGTCCGGCAAGGCTCGACGGCCAGAGCCGCTGGAAAACGCTCATGGCGTGTCCGGACCGGCAAGACGCCGGACGCGCGCGGCGAGCGTGTAGCCGCCACCCCAGACGGTCTTGATCAGGCGCGGCGAGCGATTGTCCGCCTCCACCTTCTTGCGCAACCGGCTGATCTGGTTGTCGATCGCGCGGTCGAACAGATGCGCCTCGCGTCCATGCGCGAGATCGAGCAGCTGGTCACGGTTGAGCACGTGTCCTGCATGCTCGCAGAATACCTGGAGCAGCTTGAATTCGGCGGTGGAGATGGGAACCAGCGCGCCATCGGGATCGGTCAGGCGGCGCTTGACCGTATCGAGCGTCCAGCCATCGAACTCGAAGCCTTGCGGCTCGTCCTCGGCGGGCTGGGGCACGCGGGCGGCGCGGCGCAGCACGGTCTTGATCCGCGCCACCAGCTCGCGCGGGTCGAAGGGCTTGACGACATAATCGTCCGCACCGATTTCCAGCCCGATGATGCGGTCCATTGCTTCGCCCTTGGCGGTGAGCAGGATGACCGGTGTTTCGGATTGCGCCGCGACATGACGGCAGAGGCTCAAGCCGTCCTCGCCGGGCATCATGATGTCGAGCAGCAGAATCGAGAAGCGCTGGTCGCGCATCAGCGTCCGCGCCTTCGCGGCATCGCCCGCCTCGGTCACGGCAAAGCCCTGGCCGGTCAGATATTCGGCCAGCGGCTCGCGCAGGGTCGGCTCGTCATCGATCAGCAGGATATGGACAGGATCGGTCATCGGGCTTCAGCATGTGCCGGGAGCGGCGGAGAAAGGCAACCGGCTCCGGGCGCATCAGGGGAGTCTGCGCCCGGAGCCGGAAGTGGGTCAGGCTGACGATCAGCCCTGCGGCGCGGCGCGGCGCTGCTGCCAGCGCTGCTTCATTGCCTCGCGGGCTGCGGCCCGCTCTTCCTGGGTGATCTTGCCGTCCTTGTTGGCATCCTGACGGTTGAAGCGCTCGAGCGCGCCCGCCTCGAATTCGGCGAGCGTGATCGCGCCATCCTTGTTGGCATCGAGCCGCATCATGCCGCCGCGCATGCCACCATGACCGCGCATGCCCATCCTGGGGCCGCCGCGCTTGCCGCCCATGCGCGCACCGGGCTCGCCCGGACCGCGATCGGCGCGCATCGCCATGCGCTCGGCACGCTTCTCCTGCCGCGCCTCGCGCGCTGCGGTCATCTCGGCGAGGCTGAGCTCGCCGCTGCCGTCGGTGTCCATCTTCTTGAAACGTTCGGCCATCCGGGCATCGCGATCGGCCTTGTCGACCTTGCCGTCCTTGTTGAAATCGATGCGTTCGAACATTTTGGCGGCCTGTGCGCGCGCCTCTTCCTGCGTGACGACACCGTCCTGATTGGCATCGGGTCCGCGCTTCTGGCCAGGGGCGGGCTGCGCCAGCGCCATGCTGCCGGAGAGCATTGCAGCCAGCGCAGCGCCGGCAATGTGGGTCTTCTTCATGGGGGGCATTCCTTCAATTCCATCTCGGGGGCGGAAGCCGCTCCGGACCAGGCTAGCAGGGGGCAGGTCACAGTCCGAAGCGGCTCCCATGACCGCTGTTTTAGCCCGGCATTGTCGCACAGCTATGCCGTGCAGCCCATAAAAGTGTCGTAAAATGTATCGGATCGCTCACCTTGTTCATCCCGGCGCAAGTCTTTTCGCTGCGCCGCAGCATCGGACAGCTTGGCGAATGGCGCGTGTGCTGATAGGCGCTCATTCCATGCTTTCGATGAACAACATCACCGTGCGCCTGGGCGGCCGCACCATATTGGACGGCGCAACGGCGGCGATCCCGCCGGGCAGCCGCGTCGGCCTGATCGGGCGCAACGGCGCGGGCAAGTCGACGCTGATGAAGGTGATGATCGGCGAGCTCGAGCCCGATGATGGCGAGATCGAGATGCCCCGGCTCGCGCGGCTGGGCTATGTCGCGCAGGAAGCGCCGCATGGCGATGCGACCCCGCTCGATACCGTGCTCGCCGCCGATGCCGAGCGTACCGCGTTGCTGGAAGAGGCCGAGACCTGCACCGATCCCGACCGGCTGGGCGATGTCCACGAACGGCTGCTCGCCATAGACGCCTATAGCGCACCGTCACGTGCGGCGATCATCCTCACCGGCCTCGGCTTCGACGAGGAGATGCAGAACCGCCCGCTCGACAGCTTTTCGGGCGGCTGGAAGATGCGCGTCGCGCTGGGCGCGCTGCTGTTCTCGCAGCCCGATGTGCTCCTGCTCGACGAACCATCGAACCATCTCGACCTCGAAGCGACGGTCTGGCTAGAGAACTTCCTCAAGGCCTATCCCGCGACGCTGATCGTCATCAGCCACGAACGCGACCTGCTCAACAATGTCGTCGACCATATCCTGCACCTGCAGGGCGGCAAGGTGACGCTCTATCCCGGCGGCTATGACAGTTTCGAGCGCCAGCGCGCCGAACGCGCGGCGCAGCTCGCCGCCGCCAAGCAGGCGCAGGATGCCCAGCGCGCCAAGCTGCAGGACTATATCGCGCGCAACTCGGCGCGCGCCTCCACCGCCAAGCAGGCCCAGTCGCGAGCGAAAATGCTCGCCAAGATGCAGCCGATCACCGCGCTGATCGAGGACCCGTCGCTCAGCTTCGATTTCCCCAGCCCGTCAGAACTGAAACCGCCGCTGATCACGCTCGATCTCGCCGCGGTGGGCTATTCGGAGGAAAAGCCGATCCTGCAGCGGCTGAACCTGCGCATCGATCCCGATGATCGCGTCGCGCTGCTCGGGCGCAACGGCAACGGCAAGACCACGCTCGCCCGGCTGCTCGCCGCGCAGCTGCCGCCGATGGACGGGGCGATGAACACCGCAGGCAAGATGCAGGTCGGCTATTTCACGCAATATCAGGTCGAGGAGCTGGAGGCGGACAGCACCCCGCTCGAACAGATGACCCGCGCGATGCAGGGCAAGAGCCCGGCGGCGGTGCGCGCGCAACTCGGCCGGTTCGGCTTTTCGGGCAACCGCGCGACATCGCAGGTCGGCACGCTCTCCGGCGGCGAACGCGCGCGGCTCGCGCTGGCGCTGATCACGCGCGACGCGCCGCATCTGCTGATCCTCGACGAGCCGACCAATCATCTCGACGTCGATGCCCGCGAGGCCTTGGTCCAGGCGCTCAACGAATATACGGGCGCGGTGCTGCTGATCAGCCACGACCGCCATATGGTCGAGCTGACCGCCGACCGGCTGGTGCTGGTCGACAATGGCACCGCCAGCGAATTCGCCGGCAGTATGGACGATTATATCGACTTCATCCTGGGCGTGAACCACCCCAAGGGCGAGGCCAGGCCTAGGCAAAAGAAGGACAAGAAAGCCGAGGCAGAGAAGCGCGAACAGGCCCGGCAAATCCGCAACAAGGTGAGCGCGGCAGAGAAACAGATCGCGACGCTGCAGGCCAGGATGAGCGAGATCGACCGGGCGATGTTCGATCCCTCCTCCGCCAGCGCCGAGCTCGCCAAGCTGACCATGAGCGAACTGTCGCGCCGCCGCGCCAAGACCGCCGATGAGCTCGCGCAAGCCGAAGCATCCTGGCTCGAGAGCAACGAAATGCTCGAGACGCTGGAATAGGCTTGCCGGGCGCTTTCGACTGGTTTAACCGAGCGATTAAACCAGTCGGAGAGGAGCCTGAACATGGCCGAAGCCTATATCATCGATGCCGTCCGCACCCCGCGCGGGGTCGGCAAGCCCGGCAAGGGCGCGCTGTCGCACCTGCACCCGCAGGATCTCGCCACCACCGTGCTCAAGGCGATCAAGGAGCGCAATGGGCTAGACACCGCCACGGTCGATGACGTGATCTGGTCGACCTCGACCCAGAAGGGCAAGCAGGGCGGCGACCTTGGTCGCATGGCCGCGCTCGCGGCGGGCTATGACATCAAGGCCAGCGGCATGACGCTCGACCGCTTCTGCGGCGGCGGCATCACCTCGGTGAACCTTGCCACCGCCGCGATCATGTCGGGCATGGAGGATTGCGTGATCGCAGGCGGCACCGAGATGATGAGCTATACCCAGGTCGTCGCTGCTGCCGAGGCCAATGCCGGCATGCCACCGCCGCTGATGGGATCGCATAACCCCGCGCTCGACGAACTGCACCCGCAGTCGCACCAGGGCGTCTGCGGCGATGCCATCGCCTCGATGGAAGGCATTTTGCGCGAGGACCTCGATGCGCTCGCGCTCGTCAGCCAGCAGCGCGCCGCGCGCGCCATTGCCGAAGGCCGGTTCGACAAATCGGTGGTGCCTGTGTACAATCCTGACGGCACCGTCGCGCTCGACAAGGAAGAATTCCCCCGGCCCGACACCACCGCCGAAAGCCTCGCCGCGCTGAAGCCCGCCTTTGCCGGCATGGCCGATTTCGAGATCGGCGGCACCACCTTCCGCAAGCAGATCAACCGCCGCTATCCCGATCTCAAGATCGAGCATGTGCATCACGCGGGCAACAGCTCGGGCGTGGTCGATGGCGCCGCCGCCGTGCTGCTCGCCTCGAAGGATTATGCCGACAAGCACGGCCTCAAGCCCCGCGCGCGCGTCGTCACCTATGTCAACATGGGCGATGACCCGACGCTGATGCTCAACGCGCCCGTCCCCGCGGCCAAGAAGGCGCTCGAGCGCGCTGGCCTCACCAAGGACGATATCGACGTCTGGGAAATCAACGAGGCCTTTGCCGTCGTCGCCGAAAAGTTCATCCGCGACCTCGACCTCGACCGCGAGAAGGTGAACATCAACGGCGGCGCGATGGCGCTGGGCCACCCGATCGGCGCGACCGGATCGATGCTGATCGGCACCGCGCTCGACGAGCTGGAGCGTTCGGGCGGCCGCTATGGCCTGATCACGATGTGCGCGGCGGGCGGCATGGCCCCGGCGATCATCATCGAACGTATCTGACGAAAAGGCTGGCGGTGGGCGCGGCTCAGACGAGCGCGTTCACCGCCGCCATGAACGGGCCGATCGAGACGGGCTTCGACACATAGCCCTCGGCCCCGGCGGCGCGGATACGGTCCTCGTCGCCCTTGCCGGCATAGGCGGTGACCGCCATGATCGGAATCAGCCTGAGGTCGCGATCGGCCTTGATCGCCTCGATCAGCTCCAGCCCGCTGACATGCGGCAGCTGAATGTCCATGATGATCAGCCCCGGCACGAACTGGCGCGCGCGCTCGATGACATCGCGACCATCGGCCAGCCCCTCGACCGCGAAGCCATGTGCGCTGAGCAGATCACAGAAAAGTTTGCGATTAAGGTCGTTGTCCTCGACAACCAGCACTCTTTTTGCCACTGAACCGCTTATCCAATTCTGCCGGGTCGAACTATCCGGGGCGTTGATAACAACTGGGGATGTAGGCGAAAGCCGTGGGCGACACAATCGGTGCAGGCGAGCACGGAAAGGATGATGCAGCCACTCTCGCGCTGATGGCACTGGGATGGCTGCTCGGCGATCAGGACCGCGCTTCGCGGCTGCTGGCGCTGACCGGAATGACGGCGGAAGACCTGCGCCAAGGGGCCAACAGCCCGCGCATCCTGTCCGAAATCATCCGCTATCTGGAAGGCTATGAAGCCGATCTGGTGGCGGCGGCCGACGCGATCGGCACCACGCCGGTGCGGCTGGTCAATGCGCGGATCGAGCTGGAACGCCAGCATTGAACGAGATGGAGTATTGATGAGCGCGACGACTGCCCCTTCCCGCCCCCTGCTGGTCACCGATTGTGACGAGGTGCTGCTCTACATGGTGGCCCCCTTCAAGGCCTGGTTGGACGAGGAACACGATATCGAGTTCGACTTTTCCGGCGGTGATTTCGCCAAAGCCTTGATCGACCGCAAGACGCGCGAGGCGGTGAAGCCCGGCGATATCTGGCCGCTGCTGGGCGCATTTTTCGATACCGAGATGCACCGCCAGACGCCGATCACCGGCGCGGTCGAGGCATTGAAGGCGATCGGCGAGCATGCCGATATCGTCGTGCTGACCAATCTGATGGACGACCGCCAGCAGGCGCGCAGCGAGCAGCTTGCGCGGTTCGGCCTCCACCACCGCGTGGTATGCAACCAGGGGCCGAAGGGCGAGCCGCTCCGCCGGATCGTCGAGGAGCACAATCCCAGCGTCGCGATCTTCGTCGACGACCTGCCGCAGCATCACGAATCCGCCGCCGAGCATGTCCCGCATGTCTGGCGGCTGCACATGGTGGGCGAAGAAGGCCTTGCGCCGCATATCGCCTGTGCCGCCAATGCCGGGCACGCCCATGCGCGCATCGACCGCTGGGAAGAGGCGCTCGCCTGGATCCTCGACCGTTTTGCTGCAGGCGTGCACGCGCCGGGCGTCCAGGCTGCGGCCTGATTCACAGCTCTTACAGGATAGAAGCATGACCGACACGATCGAACAGAAACTCGCCGAACTGGGCCTGGAACTGCCCCAGCCCGCCGCGCCCGTCGCCTCCTATGTCCCCGCGGTGGAAGTGGGCGGCCTGCTCTACATCTCGGGCCAGCTGCCCTTTATCGACGGCAAGGTCGTCACCGGACGGCTCGGCGAGAATGTCTCGCTCGAACAGGGCGAAGCCGCTGCACGCGCCTGCGGCATCATGCTGATCGCGCAGATGAAGGCGGCGCTCGGCTCGCTCGACCGGGTCGAGCGGATCGTCAAGCTGGGCGCGTTCATCTCGAGCACGCCCGAGTTCAATGCCCAGCCCAAGGTCGCCAATGGCGCGTCGGACCTGATGGTCCAGGTATTCGGCCCCGCCGGTCAGCATGCGCGCAGCGCGGTGGGCGTACCCGTGCTGCCGCTGGGCGCTGCGGTGGAGATCGATGCCATTGTCGCCGTTCGGCCTGCTTGACCGCTGGCTGGCCCCGGCGCCAGCACAGCGACGCATCGCCTGGCTGAGCGAGCAGCCTTATGCGCATCGCGGCCTGCATGACGGCATGTGGGACGGGCCAGTGCTGGAAAACGCGCTGCCCGCTTTTACCGCGGCGATCGCGGCGGGCCATGGCATCGAATGCGACGTCCAGCGCAGCGTCGACAACCGCGCGGTGGTGTTTCACGATTTCTCGCTCGGTCGGCTGACGCTGGCACAGGGCCGGGTCGCCAGCAAGACTGCCGCCGAACTGACGCAAATCCGCCTGCTCGGCCAGAATGGCGCGATCGCGGAGCTGGGCGCGGTGCTCGGCGTCGTCCGGGGTCGCGCGCCGATCCTGATCGAGATCAAGACCGAAAGCGGCCATGTCGCGCCGCTGTGCCTCGCGGTACGCCGCGCGCTGGAAGGCTATGGCGGCAAGGCGGCGGTGATGAGCTTCGATCCTGCCGTCAGCGCCTGGTTCCGGCGCCAGGCCAAGCACATCACTCGTGGCCTGGTCATCACCGAGGAGGAGGCTCGCGGCTGGAAGGGCAATCTTCGCCGCCATCGCGACCTTTGGGCCGCCAAGCCCGATTTCCTCGCCTATGACATTCGCGACCTGCCGAGCAGCTTCGCCGCGAGCCAGCGTGCGCGCGGCCTGCCGCTGCTGACCTGGACGGTGCGCACCGACGAGCAGCATGCCTTGGCCGCCGAACACGCTGACGCGCCGATCTACGAGCGCGGCCAGCCCCAGCCCCAAATCCAGCCATGAGCGAGCGCGCGATCACCGCCGAGGTCGGTCGCAGCATCGCCGCGCTGGATGCAGGCCAATGGGACGCGCTCGCAGGGCCCGACAACCCATTCGTGTCCCACGCGTTCCTCAGCCTGCTCGAGCAATCGGGCAGTGTCGGGCGCGGGACCGGCTGGAACCCTGCGCCGATCACGATCAAGGGCGAGGACGGCAGGCTGGTCGCCGCGCTGCCCGCCTATCTGAAAAGCCACAGCCAGGGCGAATATGTGTTCGACCATAGCTGGGCGCATGCCTGGGAAAATGCGGGCGGGCATTATTATCCCAAGCTGCAGATTTCGGTGCCGTTCACGCCCGCAACGGGGCCGCGCCTGCTGCTCGCGGACCCCGAATGGGCGCCTGCCATCCTGAGCGCGGCGGAAAATCTCGCCGACCAGAACGGCCTGTCGTCGGTCCACGCGACCTTTATCGAGCCTGCGCAGCTGCCGCTGTTCGAACAGGCGGGCTGGCTGATGCGGTCGGATACGCAATTCCACTGGCACGACCAGGACTATGGCGATTTCGAGGGCTTTCTCGGCTCGCTCACCTCGCGCAAGCGCAAGGATCTGCGCAAGGAGCGCAGCAAGGCGCAGGACGGGGTGGAGATCGTCCACCTGACCGGCGATGCGATCACCGAGGCGCACTGGGATGCGTTCTGGATCTTTTACCAGGATACCGGCGCGCGCAAATGGGGCCATCCGTACCTCACCCGCGAGGCGTTCAGCCTGATGGGCCGGAATATGGCCGACCGCATCCTCTTGATCCTCGCCCAGGTCGAGGGCCACCCGATCGCGGGTGCGCTCAATTTCATCGGCAGCGACACGCTGTACGGCCGCTATTGGGGCTGCACCGTCGACAAGCCGTTCCTGCATTTCGAGCTCTGCTATTATCAGGCGATCGACGCGGCGCTGGCGCGGGGGCTGAAGCGGGTCGAGGCGGGCGCACAGGGAGGGCACAAGATGGCGCGCGGCTATGCGCCCGAACTCACCTGGTCGGCGCACTATATCCCCGATCCGGGCTTCCGCCGCGCGGTCGCCGATTTCTTGCAACGCGAGCGCGCGGCGGTCGCTGCCGACCGCGAAATGCTCACCGAGATGCTGCCCTTCCGCAAGGGCGAGCGACAGGCTTGACGCAGGCGGAAACCGGGCGCACCATCGGGCGCAACAGTCCGTTCAAATCCTTGTTCTTCCTGCAGAAAGCCTGACCTCATGCGCACGATCCGTCTTGCCGCCCTGTTGCTCGCTTGCGCCAGCCCCGCCCCGCTGCTGGCGCAGAATGCGCCCGATACGCGGCTAACCGGGCAGGACCTGTTCTCGCTCGAGGCTGCGGCCGATCCGCAGATTTCGCCCGATGGCAGCAGGACCGCCTTCGTTCGCCGCGCCAATGACGTGATGAGCGACAAGGCGGTCTCGTCGATCTGGCTGATCGACAATATGAGCGGCGAGATGACCCCGCTCGCCGCCGGACCCGGCAGCCACAGCCAGCCGCGCTGGTCGCCCGACGGCAAGCGCCTCGCCTATGTCTCGACGGCGGAAGGCGGCGCGCCGCAGCTTTATGTCCGCTGGGTCGGCACGGGTCAGTCGGTGCGGATCACCGGCCTGCCCGAGAGCCCCGGCAATATCGCCTGGTCGCCCGATGGCAGCCAGATCGCGTACACGATGTTCGTGCCCGCCGAGGGGCTGAAGCTTGGCAAGGCGCCCGAAAAGCCCGAAGGTGCGACCTGGGCCGCGCCGCTCGAGACCTATGACCTGCTGACCTATCGCGCCGATGGTGCGGGCTATCTCAAGCCCGGTTTCGACAAGATCTTCGTTGTGCCCGCGACCGGCGGCGCACCCCGCCAGCTCAGCTTCGGCGACTATCATGACGGCGGCGGCCTCACCTGGAGCAAGGACGGCCAGACGCTCTATTTCAGCGGCAACCGCTCCCCCAATTGGGAAAACGACCCCCAGGACGCCGAGATCTATGCGCTCGACATCGCCAGCGGCAGCATCAGCGCGCTGACCGACCGCGATGGGCCGGATGCCTCGCCCATTGTCTCGCCCGATGGCAGCAGGATCGCCTATCTCGGTTTCGACGACAAGCTGCTCGGCTATCACAACACCCAGGCCTATGTGATGAACCGCGACGGCAGCGCCAAACGGGCGGTTGCCCCGTCGCTCGACCGGAGCATCGACAGCATCGTCTGGGCCCCCGACGGCCAGGCGCTGATCGCGCAGTATGACGATCATGGTGAGACTTTGGTCGCGCGCATCGGCCTCGACGGATCGGTACGCGAGATCGTGCGCGGCCTTACTGGCTCTTCGCTCGACCGGCCCTATTCGGGCGGATCGTTCAGCGTCGCGAAGAACGGCGCGATCGCCTATTCGGGGGGCAACGCGACCAGGCCTGCCGATGTCATGCTGGCGAACGGGGGCAGGACGCGGATGCTCACCCGGCTCAACCGGTCCCTGATGGCATCGAAGCGGCTGGGCGAGGTGCGCAAGGTGACCGTCGCCTCGTCGTTCGATGGCCGCGAGATCGAAGGCTGGCTGACGCTGCCGCCGGGCTATGCAGCGGGGCAGCGCGTGCCGCTGGTGCTGGAAATCCATGGCGGGCCGTTTGCGGCCTATGGCCCCCATTTCTCGACCGACAACCAGCTGTATGCCGCTGCGGGCTATGCCGTACTCTCGGTCAATCCGCGCGGATCGACCAGCTATGGCGCAGAGTTCGCAAACCTCATCCACCATGCCTATCCGGGCAACGACTATGACGATCTGATCTCGATGGTCGACAAGGCGATAGCCGATGGTGTCGCTGATCCCGACCAGCTGTTCGTCACCGGCGGATCGGGCGGCGGCGTGCTGACCAGCTGGATCGTCGGCAAGACGACGCGGTTCAGGGCAGCGGCCACCCAGAAGCCGGTGATCAACTGGACCAGCCAGGCGCTGACCGCAGACGGCCCGGCCTTTTTTGCGAAATACTGGTTCGGCAAGCTGCCCTGGGAAGATCAGGCGAGCTACTGGGCGCGTTCGCCGCTGTCGCTGGTCGCCAATGTGAAGACGCCGACGCTGGTGGTCGTCGGCAGCGAGGATTATCGCACCCCGGTGAGCGAGTCCGAGCAATATTATACCGCGCTCAAGCTGGTCGGCGTGCCGACGGCGCTGGTCAAGGTGCCGGGCGCCAGCCATGGCGGAATCGCGGCGAGGCCGTCGCAAAGCGCGGCCAAGGCTTCGGCGATCATCGCCTGGTTCGAACGCTACCGCAAGGCAGCGCGCTAGACCCTGTTCGCCTTTGATCGAGTCAAAAGCTGGGTCTAACTTTCTGTTTTACCGTGATTTCCGAGCCGTGAAATGTTCCATTTCACTCGAAATCACTCTAGGCCTTCAGGCGGCGCGCGCTGCGATTTGCTGGAGCCAGGCGCGGGCTTCGCGCTGGGCTTCGGCGATCTGCCGTGCGGTCATTTCTTCCGATATCTCGGCGCGGCACAGCTGGCTTTCCTCATGCCCCTTCACGGCGGCGAGGTTGAACCATTTGTGCGCCTCGATCAGGTCGACATTGACGCCGTGCCCGCCGGTGGAGAACGCCACGCCCAGTTCAAAATAGGCGTTGATGTCGCCGCGCGCGGCCGCCGCGAGCTTACTCTCGATCAAAAAGGTCGCAGACTTCAGACTGTTTGCCATCTCACATGCCCCTCTATTGCATGGCCGGTTTTTCCGACGCGGCAAGATTGGGAAACCATGGTGAAAAAATGGTTAATTCGGCAGATACCATGCCAAAAGTTTTACAATCATCGCGGGGCTACCGGCATATTGTCGATCAAACGCGTGCGTCCGATGCGCGCTGCGACCAGCAGACGGCCGGGCCTGTTCGCCTCGTCCAAGGGCTCCAGCGTCACGGAATCGGCCAGTGTGACATAATCGACCGAGGCGAATCCGGCAGACAGCAGGGCCTGCTCGATGCCCTCGAGCGCGACCTTGACGGGCCCTCCCGCCTCGATCACCGCGATGCCCGCCTGCATTGCGCGCGGCAGCATCGCCGCGGCGGCGCGTTCCTCGCCGCTGAGATAGGCGTTGCGCGAGGACAGCGCGAGGCCATCGGCATCGCGCACCGTCGGCACGCCGATGATGTCGAGTCCGAAATTGAGGTCGCGCGCCATCGCGCGGATGACCGCAAGCTGCTGATAATCCTTCTCGCCGAACAGCGCCATGTCGGGTTGGACCTGGTTGAACAGCTTGGCAACCACGGTTGCGACACCATCGAAATGGCCGGGCCGGGCCGCGCCGCACAGGCCATCGCTGACCCCGGCCACGCTGATATTGGTTGCGAAGCCTGCGGGATAGACCTGCTCGACATCGGGCGCCCACAGGATCGCGACGCCCGCCTCGCTCAGCATGGCGGCATCGCTGTCCTCCTGGCGCGGATAGGCATCGAGATCCTCGTTGGCACCGAACTGCTTGGGATTGACGAAGATCGACACCACGACATGGTCGGCGCGCTGCTTGGCTTCCTTCACCAGCTGCATATGCCCGGCGTGCAGCGCCCCCATGGTGGGCACCAGCGCGACATGCCCGCCCTGCCCCCTGAGCAGCGACACCGCCGACCGCAGCCTGTCAACCCGACGTAAGATTTGCACCTTGGTAAAGCCTCCGATAGGGAACGCGGCAACATCGCCGGGCACATGGCCCAAGCGATTCACACTGCAGCACTGGCACAATCATGGGCCTGCTGGAAGGGGCTGGAAAGACCATGGACATGATGACGCGCAAGGCGTCTCCGCATCATATCGTGTTTGCCAATGAAAAGGGCGGCACCGGCAAATCGACCAGCGCGGTGCACGTCGCCGTCGCCTTGTCGTATCTGGGCTTTCGCGTCAGCGCGATCGACCTCGACCCGCGCCAGCGCACGCTGCACCGCTATCTGGAAAACCGCGTCCAGACCCAGCAGCGCCGCGGCATCGAGCTGCCCACGCCGAAATTCGAGGTGTTCAAGGACGACAATCAAGCGCGGCTCGAGCAGATGGTCGAATCGCTGAGCGGCGATTGCGATTTCCTGGTCTATGACACGCCGGGCCGCGACGACAAGTTCGCGCGCTTTGTCGCCACCCGCGCCGACACTTTGGTCACTCCGCTCAACGACAGCTTCGTCGATTTCGACCTGATCGGCCAGGTCGACCCGGAGAATTTCAAGGTCCGCCGCCTGAGCTTCTATGCCGAGCTGATCTGGGAAGCCCGCAAGGCGCGCGCGAAGACCGACGGGATCGAGATCGACTGGGTGGTCTTGCGCAACCGCACCCAGCAGACCGATGCGCGCAACAAGCGCAGGCTCGATGCCGCGCTTGCCGAATTGTCGAAACGCGTCGGCTTCCGCTATGTCCAGGGCCTGTCCGAGCGCGTGGTCTATCGCGAACTCTTCCCCTCGGGCCTCACCCTGCTCGACAAGGGCCATCTGGCGGACCTGGGCACCAGCCATATCATCGCGCGGCAGGAATTGCGCGAGATGGTCTCCGCGCTCAACCTGCCGGGCGTGGGCAGCCGCTCGCCCGAGCGCCAGCCACAACTGATCTGATCAGGGCTTTTTTATAAGCTTCAGCGTCATCGCGGTCATCGCCTCGGCGGCGGTCGCGATGACGGTATCGGCCTCGGGCGCCCAGAACGGGCTGTGCAGCGAGGGCATTTCGATGCCTTCCTTCTTCGCCTTGGTATATTCGGGCAAAGGCACGCCGCCGACCCAGAAGATCATGCTCTTGATATTGTCCGGATCGGCCCGGTAGAAGCGGCTGAAATCTTCGCCGCCCATTGATGGCGCGACCTGCGCGACGCGCTGCTCGCCGAACCGGCCTTTGAGGAACGTGCCGATCTCGGTGGTGAATTCGGGGCTGTTATAGACCGCCGGGGTGAAGGTATCGGCAAGCTTGACCTCGGGCATGCGATCTTCCGGCACGCCCGCAGCGATCGCCTCTCCCTTCGCGATCCGCTTGATCCCGTCGAGGATCTTCGCGCGGGTCTCGTCCGAATAGCTGCGCACGGTGAGCAGCAGCGTCGCCTCGTCCGAGATGATATTGTGCTTGGCGCCTGCCTGGAAGCTGCCGACGGTGACCACGGCGGCATCCTGCGGATCGAGCTCGCGGCTGATCAGCGTCTGCAGCGTGGTGACGATGCGCGCGGCGAGCACGATCGGGTCCCTGGTCGATTGCGGATAGGCGCCGTGCCCGCCCAGACCCTTCACCTTGATATCGACGCTGTCGACATTCGCGAGCGCAAAGCCCGGGGTATAGCCGATGAACCCGGCCGGGGCCTGGGCGGCATCGTGAAAGCCCAGCACATATTGCGGCTTGGGAAAGCGCGTGAACAGCCCATCGTTCAGCATCGCCACCGCGCCCGAGCCGATTTCCTCCGCCGGCTGCAGGATCATCACCAGCGTGCCCGACCATTCGGCCTTGCGCTTGACCAGCTGCCGCGCGGTGGCGACCCAGCCGGTCATGTGCGTGTCGTGGCCGCAGGCGTGCATCACGCCGGTCTCGATCCCCGCCGGGCTCATCGCGCGCACCTTGCTGGCGAACGGAAGGCCGGTCTGTTCGACCACCGGCAGCCCGTCCATATCAGCGCGCAGCATCACCACCGGGCCGGGGCCGTTCTTCATCACCGCCACCACGCCGGTCTTGCCGACGCCCTCGGTCACCTCGAAGCCCAGCCTGCGCGCCTCGGCCGCGAGCTTCTTGGCGGTGCGCACTTCCTGGAAGCTCAGTTCCGGATTGGCGTGCAGGTCGCGGTACAGGTCCATCAGCCCCGGCATGTCGGCAGCGATATCGGCACGGATCGTGTCCTGCGCAGCGAGCGGCGTGGCTGCGGCAAGCGCTAAGGCGGATGCGGCAAAAGCGCGCGCGAGAAACTTGGCGACCGGCATGAGTGTCTCCCCAGACATGTGTTGGAGGTCAGGCTAACGCCTTGATGCGGTTACGCCAATCGGTTTCCGCCCGTCATTCCCGCGAACGCGGGAATCCTGCTTTTGCATAAACACGCAAATGGAAAGCGGGACCCCCGCCTGCGCGGGGGTGACGATGGCGGCAGCCCTTATTTCATCGGTCGCAGGTCGATAATGTCCATCGTCGATTCGTAATAGGGCCGCGGAAAGACGATCCGCCAGCGGTCCTTGTCGATCCGCTCGACCGTGCCCGCCAGATCGCGCTCCTGGTCCCGGCCATAGGGCACAAGCCCGGCATCGTCGCCGAGCATCAGTGACCCCAGGAACACGCCGCTGCGCTTCGTGTCAGCATGGATATAGCCGACCGGGCGCTGCGATCCGGTGAGCTTGACGAACTGCCTCTTGTCGCCAGAGCCATAGATGGCGCAGACGAAATCGGGATAGGCGATGAACGCCAGATACTGCCCGCCCAGCTTGTGCGTCGCGCATCGGTATTTGCCCTCGGGCGGCAGCGGATCGACAAGGCGCTTGTCGGGATCGTAGAGCAGCGGGTTCTTCGCCAGTTCACCGGCATATTCGGACGCGCGCACCTCTTTCAGCGCGGCGACGAAGGTTGCATCGCGCTGCTTCAGTCGCGCGGCGTCGGCGGGGGTGGCGACATCCTGCCAGCGCTCGGCGATCGCCGCGCCGCTTGCCGACAGCAGCGCCATTGCCGCCAGCGCCTTCGAACCAAATTGCATCGAGCCTCTCCCGCTTTGCTATTTGTGCGGCGCAAGGTCGAACGCGGCGGTCTTTCCGTCCAGAATGTTCTGCGCCAGGATGTCGCCCTTCTGCATCGTCGCGCGCACCGCGTCTATGCCCTGCTGCCAGTGCACTTCCATCGTCGCGCGCGAGAATTCGAAATCGCGCATCCCGCTCTCCCATTTCTGCACCTTGTAGATCAGGTGGACGATGTTGACCGCATTGTCGGTCACCAGAGCGCGCACCCGCTGCACATCGGGTTGCGAGCACATGTCCGACGGCAGCATCGCCAGCACGTTGCGCAGCGCGGCATGCTCCTTGCGCAGCTTGAGATAATAGTCGGTCACCTGGCGGGTGCGGCTTGAATAGCGGATGTCCTTCTCGCGGCTCATCACATCGGCGAACTTGGTCGGCACCTCGCCCTTGGCGGGGAAGAGATCGACTTGGAACGCAAGCATGTCGCTGGTCTGGTTCTCGAGCACATAGGCCAGCGGCGTGTTGCTGACCAAACCGCCGTCCCAGTAATATTTGCCGTTGATCTCGATCGGCGGAAAGCCGGGCGGCAGCGCGCCGGAGGCCAGGATATGCCGCGCATCGATGGTCTGCGGACCTTGCGGATCGCGCGTGTCGAAATAGTAGAAATTGCCCGATTCCACGTTCACCGCGCCGACCGAGAAGCGCACCGGGCCGTTGTTGAGCCGGTCCCAGTCGACGAAGCGATCGAGCGTCTTGGCCATCTCGCTGGTATCGTACATGCTGACCGCGGCCGGCGTGCCCGGCCAGGCCATTGGCGCAGGGATCAGGTGCGGGCGGAAAAAACCCGGTACGCCGACCGTGGCGGCCGCAGCGGCGCCGGCAAAATGGTTGATCTCGCGCAGCGCGTCGCTGTCGCCCCAGACGAAATTCGGAGAGCCCGAGGTCACCAGTTCCCAGAATTCGCGCAGCCGCTCGCACGCGACATGCGGCTCGTTGCCCGCGATGATCGCCGAGTTGATCGCGCCGATCGAGATGCCCGCAACCCAGTCGATCCGGACATTCTGGCGGACCAGCTCGCTGAACACGCCCGCCTGATACGAGCCGAGCGCCCCGCCGCCCTGCAGCAGCAAGGCAACCGTCGGCGGCAATGGCACTGCGGCCGATTGCAGGTCCATCTGTTCGAGCGATGCGGGCATTCAAGTTTCTCCAGGGCATGGGGCAGCGCAATTATGCCGCACTGCACAATAGACCAGTTCGCGAAAAAATCGATGGTGCTAAATCGCACCTTCCGGTGTTACTGTTCGAAGCCAAGCCGCAAAAGGGAACAGCGCCGGTCATGAAGCTCGACGATTATCGCACCAGCGACAATATTTCCGACCAGCGCGGCAGCGGTGGCGGAGGCGGCGGTTTCAACCTGCCGATCGGCGGCGGCAAGATGGGGATCGGCACGGTCATCATTCTGGGCATCGCGGCCCTGGTCTTCGGCATCAATCCGATGGACCTGATGCAGGGCGGGGGCATGACCGGCGGCGCGCCGGTCGCGACCCAGCAAGGCGGTCAGAATGCCGCGCAAAGCTGCGCCGTCGATGAAAAGAGCAAGTTCAGCTGCCAGGTGCTTGCCAGCACCGAGGATACCTGGGGCGCGATCTTCCGCGAACAGGGCCAGCAATATCAGCCCGCCACGCTGACCTTCTATGACCGCAATGGCCGCTCGGGTTGCGGCGCGGCGCAGAGCGCGATGGGGCCGTTCTACTGCCCGGCGGACAATGGCATCTATCTCGACACCAGCTTTTTCGACGAACTCGCCACGCGCTTCCAGGCGGCGGGCGATTTCGCCCAGGCCTATGTCATCGCGCACGAGGTTGGCCATCACATCCAGACGATCACCGGCCGCTCGAACGAGGTCCGTCGCGCGCAACAGGCTGCGAGCGAGGCCGAAGGTAACGAGCTGCAGGTGCGCATGGAGCTGGAGGCGGACTGCTATGCCGGGGTCTGGGCCGCGCGCAACCGCGAGCGGATCGAGCCCGGCGATATCGAGGAAGGGCTGACCGCGGCCAATGCGATCGGCGACGACACGCTGCAAAAGGCGGCAGGGCGCAGGCCGGTTCCGGAAAGCTTTACGCACGGCACCTCGGCGCAGCGCATGGCCTGGCTCAAGAAGGGCCTTTCCACCGGCGACCCGGCGCAGTGCGACACGTTCAGCGCGGCCCGCCTCTGACAAGGGGCGCAGCCTTTTGCCCGGATGGTGCGTATGCGCTTGCAACAGGTGCCCTGAACGGGTGCCGAACCACAGGGGAAGACATATGCGCCGTTCGATGACCGCTTTCGCCACTCTGGCCGTGATGGCCTCATCCCTGCCCGCCGCGGCCCAGAACCAGGCCGCCGAACGGCCCAAGACGACCGAAAAGATGGCCGAGGATGTCGTCACCCAGCCCGTGCAGGATGTCGGCATCGACAAGAAGGATATTCCGGAAAACCTGCTGCGCATCCAGGACAAGCCCTATTCGCTGGTCGGCATCAAGACCTGCGCGCAGATTCGCAGCGCCATCGGCGACATGGACGCGGTGCTGGGCGAGGATCTCGACGTGCCGTATGAGGCCAGCCGTGACGAAAAGCGAAAGGCGACTGCCGGACGCGTCGGCGGCACGATCATAAATTCGATCATCCCGTTTCGCGGCGTGATCCGCGAGATTTCGGGCGCGGCGGCGCAGGAGCGGCGGTATAACGCGGCGGTCTATGCGGGCGTCGTGCGCCGCAGCTTTTTGAAGGGCGTCGGTCTGCAGCGCGGCTGCAAATATCCATCCGCGCCGGAACCGAACGCAGTGAAGTGACTTGTTTCAAAATCCTCACCCTTTAGGGGAGGTGGCTCGCCGCAGGCGATACGGAGGGGAAGCGTCCAGGCGGTCGCCCGGAGCCAGGTGCAATCCGGCTGCCCCTCCACCGCTTCGCGGTCCCCCTCCCCGTCCCGGGGAGGATTTTGAAGGGGCACGACATGCGACGTTTTCCGGTGCGGCGACTGAGCGATTGCCACACGGTCGATGATTTCCGCGAGCTCGCGCGCAAGAAGCTGCCCTATCCGGTGTTCCACTATATTGATGGCGCTGCCGATGACGAGGTGACCCGCAACCGCAACACCCAGGCCTATGAGGACTGCGATCTCGTCCCCAATGTGCTCGCGGGCGTCGCCGATATCGACATGTCGACGACGCTGATGGGCCGCAGGATCGACATGCCGCTGTTCCTCTCCCCCACCGCATTGCAACGCCTGTTCCACTGGCGCGGCGAGAAGGCGGTGGGTGCGGCAGCGGAGAAATTCGGCACGTTCTTCGGCATTTCCTCGCTCGCTACCGTCAGCCTCGCGGAGATCGGCGAGAGCATTTCCAGCCCCAAGCTGTTCCAGCTCTATGTCCACAAGGACAAGGGGCTCAACGCCGCGCTGATCCAGGCAGCGAAGGATGCGAAGTTCGACGCGCTGGCGCTGACGGTCGATACCATCGTCTCGGGCAAGCGCGAACGCTGCCTGCACACCGGCTTCACCTCACCGCCGCGCCTGACCCCGTCTTCTGCCATCAGCTTCGCCACGCATCCGGGCTGGACGCTCAACTATTTGGGCCGCGAGCGGTTCTCGCTGCCCAATCTCGAAAGCCATGTCGCCGCCGGCACCGATGCGGCGATCTCGGTGGCGGACTATTTCAACACGATGCTCGATCAGACCATGGATTGGGCGATGGCGGAGCAAATCCGCAGCCAATGGGGCGGACCCTTCTGTCTCAAGGGCGTGATGAGCGTCGAGGATGCGCGCCGCGCAGTCGATATCGGCGCCACCGCGATCATGGTGTCGAACCATGGCGGGCGGCAGCTCGATGGCAGCCGCGCGCCGTTCGACCAGCTTGCCGAAATCGTCGATGCGGTGGGGGACCGGATCGAGGTGATCTGCGATGGCGGCATCACGCGCGGCACGCATGTGCTGAAAGCGCTGAGCGTCGGGGCCAAGGCCTGTTCGGGCGGGCGGCTGTATCTCTATGCGCTCGCCGCCGGCGGCCAGCGCGGGGTGGAGCGGACGCTCGCCAATCTCAGCGCCGAGATCGAGCGCGGCATGAAGCTGATGGGCGTTACCCGGCTCGACCAGCTCGGTCGCGGCAACCTGCGCTGGCGGTGACTATTTGGGGCGGCCGACCTCGCCGGTCGCGCTGATCACGATCCGGTCGCTATTGGCCCCGCGCGCCAGCACCACGGTGACGGGCGTGTTGGGCAGGCCGGTCGAATCGAACCAGAAGCGCGCGCGGCCCTGTTCGGCCTCGTCCTTTTCACCATCGGCTGCCGCCTGCTCGATCCGCGCGATTGTCCCCGGCTTCCAGTCCTGATTGGGCAAGGTGCGCGCATTGAGCGGCACCCATGCGCGGTCCTGGCGCGCATCGAAGCCATAGCCAGAGGGCGCAATCCACACCGCGATCGGGCGCGCGCTCACCACCGCCTCGTCGCGCGCCGCCGCGACGCGTGCGGCAAAGCGGTCGGCGTCCTCGGACAGCGCCGCGCTGTCGCCGGGCAGCGCCAGCACGACGGCTCCCGCGACCAGGCCGATGATGAACAGCACCACCATGAGTTCGATCAGGGTGAAGCCCTGCTCACCCTCACCCTTCCCACGCCGCTCCGCGTCGCGGGCCCCTTCCCTCTCCCGGCGGGAGAGGGAGGGAGGCGCGAAGCGCCGGAAGGGTGAGGGTGACAACGCAATCAACCCCTCGCCGTCATTCCCGCGAAAGCGGGAATCCCGCTTTGCTAGGCCAGATAGCGATAAAAGCGGGACCCCCGCCTGCGCGGGGGTGACGAAGGAAAAAGGCGGCGAATCATCCACGGGTGAGTTTCTGGTTCCGAAGCGCCCTCAAGCCCCATCGGCCTTGATGTCCGAATTCTCCGCCTCGCCGCCCGGTGCGCCATCGGCGCCCAGCGAATAGAGGTCGAACGCACCGGTCGTGCCGGGGCTGACATATTGATACGGGCGCCCCCAGGGGTCCTGCGGCAGCTTCTTGATATAGCCGCCGCTGCGATAGCGGCCCGGCTGGGCGAGCGTCGGCGGCGCGGTGACCAGCGCGTTCAGCCCCTCGGCCGTGCCCGGATAGGCCAGATTGTCGAGCCGGTACATTTCGAGCGCCTGGGACAGCGTGGCAATGTCGCTGCGCGCCTTTTCCGTCATCGCCTTGTCCTGGCTGGGCAGCACGTTGATGACGACGATAGTCGCCAGCAGACCGATGATGAAGATCACCACCATCAGCTCGACCAGCGTGAAGCCGTTGGCGCGTCTGCGGCTCTTGTGGCTCAGACGCTTCAACAGCAGGGATCGGATATTCAACATGGGGTCTTCCTCTAGAGTCCGGTCAGGTTCTGAAGCTGCAATATCGGCAGCAGGATCGACAGGATGATCAGCGCGACCGCCCCGCCCATCACCACGATGATCGCGGGTTCCAGCAGCGCCATCGCCGTGGTCGTGAAATTGCGGAACTCGCGCTCCAGATAATCGGCGGCGCGTTCCAGCATGATGTCGAGCTGTCCCGCGCTCTCGCCGCTGGCGACAAGATACACGAGCAGCGGCGGAAATGTCCCGGCATTCCTGAGCGCGGCAGACAGCGATCCGCCCGAACGGATTGCCTCCACCGCCTCTTCCAGCGCCTCGCGCAATACGCTGTTGCGCACGGTGCGGGTGGTGAGCTTCATCCCCTCGAGCAGCGGCAACCGGCTCTGCACCATGGTTGCGAGCGTCCGTGCGAGCCTAGCCGCGTTCATGTCGCGGATGAGGCGGCCGATGAAAGGTAGTTTCAGCAGCAGCGTATCGACGCGATATTTGAACGCGGGCAGTTTCATCGCGCGCCAGAAGGCGAGGCCCGCCAGGAGCATCGCCGCCAGAATGGCCCACCACCAATCGGCGAGAAACGCGGAAATGCCGATGACGATGCGCGTGATCAGCGGCAGCTGGGTCTGCGCATTGTCGAACTGCTCGACCACGCGCGGCACCACCGAGATCATCAGGCCCGCGACCACGCCCAGCGCGACCAGCGTCAGGATGATCGGATAGGCGAGCGCGGAGACAAGCTTGCCGCGCACCTCGGCCTGCTGTTCGAGCAGCATCGCCAGACGTTCGGTGATGACGGGCAGCGAGCCCGAGCTTTCGCCCGCGCTGATCATCGCGCGATAGAGCGGCGGAAAGCTGCGCGGTTCGCGTGCCATGGCTTCTGCGAGCGACTGGCCCTCCATCACCCCGCCATGCACGTTGGTGAGCACCGCGCGCGCGTTCGCCTTTTCGGTCTGGCGGCTGATCGTGCGCAGCGCCTCTTCGAGCGGGCTGACACTCATCAGCGAGGACATCTGCCGGGTGAACAGCGTCAGCTGCTTGGGACTGAGCCGCGCAGTGGCATCGCGCGACAGCAGTGGCTTGCGCGGCGGCGCAGGGCTGACCGTGACGATATGGAAGGATTTGCGGATAAGCGCGGCGCGCGCCTGTGCGTCGGAGGCGGCGGAAATGCGCCCTTCCCGCTCGCGCCCGGCGGCATCGATCACCCGATAGGCAAAGTCAGCCATCGATCGTTTCAGGCGCGACCGCCGGTGGCTCGGCCTCGCGCCGCGAGATGCGGATCGCCTCTTCCGCCGTGGTCTGGCCGGTGCGCACCAGTTCGCGCGCGGCCGAGCCGAGGTTCGGCGCATTCAGGAACGCGTGCCGCGCGATGATCGCCTCGTCGCCATTGTCGTTGATCAGGCGGCGGATGGTCTCGTCCACCCGCACCGCCTCAAACACGCCGATGCGCCCGGCAAAGCCTGTATGGTTGCAGGCATCGCAGCCAACCGGCCGATAGACCACGGTGCCCTTGTCGAAGCCGAGCAGCGAGGCGAGCGAGCCATCGGCCTGGACCGGCTCGCGGCATTCGGGGCACAGCCGCCGCACCAGCCGCTGCGCCACCACCGCGCGAAGCGTCGAGGCGAGCAGGAACGGCTCGATCTTCATGTCGCGCATGCGGGTGATCGCGCCGATCGCATCGTTGGTATGCACGGTCGAAAGCACCAGATGCCCGGTCAATGAGGCCTGAACCGCGATCTCCGCCGTTTCGTGGTCGCGGATTTCGCCGATCATCACCACATCGGGGTCCTGGCGCAGGATCGCGCGCAGGCCTGCCGCGAAGGTCAGCCCGACCTTGGCGTTGACCTGGGTCTGGCCGACGCCCTCGATCGCATATTCGACCGGATCCTCGACCGTCAGCATGTTGCGCGAACCGTCATTGAGCTGCTTGAGGCACGAATAGAGCGTGGTCGTCTTGCCCGATCCGGTCGGCCCGGTGACCAGGATGATGCCATTGGGCTCGGCCAGCGCCTCGGCCAGGATCTTGTGCGTGCGCGGGCTCATGCCCAGCAGCCCCAGATCCATGTTCGCATTTTCCTTGTCGAGCAGGCGCAGCACCACGCGCTCGCCCGCGCGGCTGGGCAGCGTCGAGACGCGCACGTCGAGCAGCTTGCCGCCGATGGTGAGGCCGATGCGCCCGTCCTGCGGCACGCGGCGCTCGGCAATGTCCAGCCGCGCCATCACCTTGATGCGGCTGACGATCACCGGCGCGACATTGGGCGGCATGCGCAGCTTTTCCTGCAACACGCCATCCATGCGCATGCGGATGACGAGGCCGGTCTCGTACGGCTCGATATGGATGTCCGACACGCCCTGGCGCGCGGCCTCGGCGATCACGCCGTTGATCAGGCGGATCGCGGGCGCATCGTCGGCGCTGTCGAGCAGGTCTTCGGCGCTGGGCAGATCGGCCGCCAGCAGTTCGAGATCTCCGCCATCGATGTTGAGCGAGCTCGCCATCGCTGCAGCATTGCCGTCGACCGCATAATGATCGGACAGATAGCGTTCGAACTGCGCTACCGGCGCCAGCTCGACATCGAACGGCATCGCGAGATAGCGCCGCACCTCAAGCAGCGCGACCGGGTCCGCACCCTCGCGTAGCGCGACTTTCAGCCGCCCATCGATCTCGCCCAGCATCACCACGCCATTGTCGCGCGCAAAGCCATAGGGAATGTCGAGCATCACCCGGGTCAGCGTACGTTCGACAGCGGCTGGCTGCTCGGCATCAACGGCGGTGTCGGCGGCTTCGTCCGGCGCATCGCCCTTGCGGATGATCATGGCTGGCCTCCGGTTGGCGGGAGTTCCTGCTGCTGCTGTTGCTGGGCTGGCTGGCTGGGCGGCAGCGTCGTGCTGTCGATCGGCGCGGTGCCGGGCATGGCGCGCGGCGCGATCACCTGATCGTTCGGCCCGGCGGGCGGCGCAACCGGCACGTTGGCACCCAGATATTCGAGCACGATCTTGTCGAGCGAGGACTCGGCCTTGGGGTCGAACTCGATCTGCGCGGCGCGGACATAATTGTAGCGGCGCGCGGCGATCGCCTGCGCGTCGGCAGCGGTGCGCAAGATGGTCGGGCGGATGAACACCATCAGGTTGGTCTTGGTCCGCTGCTTGCCGCGCGACTTGAACAGCTCGCCCAGGATGGGAATATCGCCGAGCAGCGGAATCTTCTGGAGCGTGCGCCGCTCGTTGTCGTCGAGCAGCCCGCCCAGCGCGATGATCTCGCGGTCCTTGACCGTGACCGTGGTCTTGACCTCGCGCTTGTTGATGATGAGCTCGTTGAAATCGTCGCTGACGGGGCCCACGATCGAGCTGACCTCCTGGCGGATGTCGAGCTTGACCTGGTTGCCCGCATTGATCTGCGGCTTCACCTCGAGCTCGATGCCGACATTCTGGCGCTGGATGGTGCGAAAGGCATTGTCGAAATTGTTCGACAGCGCCTCGCCGGTGCTGATCGGGATTTCCTGGCCGAACAGGATCGATCCCTTCACATTGTCGTTCACCGTCAGCGACGGCGTCGACAAGATGTTCGATTCGCTGTCTTCCTGCACTGCGTTGATGATCGCGCCCAGCACGCGGTTGCTGCCGATATCGGCGGCAAAGCCCGAATAGCCGCCGCGTGCGCCCAATATGCTCTGCGCCGCGTTCTGGCGCAGCAGGTTGCCCACAGCGCTGTTGTTGCTGGTGGTGACGGTGTTGCCGTTGATGACGGTGGTCGTCTCGTCGAGCTCGTCGGCGAGCAGGCCGCCCGCGATATCGAGAATATTGGGCGAGACGTTGCTGAACGGCGTGACGAGGAAAGGAATGTCCTTGCCGCCGATCAGGAACTGCACGCCGAGTTCGCGCGCCACCCTGTCCGAAATCTCGACGATGATCGCCTCGACCAGCACCTGCTCCTGACGGATATCGAGCTGACGCACCAGCTCGGCGAGCGAGCGCTGGACATCGACCGGCGCGGAGATGATCACGGCGTTCGCGCCCTCATAGCGCGTGATGATCGCCTGGCCGCGCCCGTTGGAAAGCGCAACCGCGCCGCCGACCGGGGCCGACGCTGCGGTGGGGGCTGCGCCGTTGGCGGACGGTGCCGCCGCAGGAGTCGCGGACATCGGGGTGACGCCGCCGCCGCCCTGCGCGCCGACCATCATCTGCAGCACGGGGACCAGCTGTTCGGCATCGGCATAATCGAGCCAGATCACGCGGATCTCGCTGCCGTTCGCCGCGCGCGCGTCGAGCTCCTTGGCGATCGCGGTCAGCCGCGCGACCGTCGGCGCATCGCCGCGCAAGGCGACCGAATTGCTCGAATCCACCGCGACCACCGACACCAGGGGCGCACCGCCGCCGCCTTCCGCGCCGCCGCCGGGCGCAGGCGCAAGCTGTTGCAGCGTCATCGCAATCTCGCGCGCGCCGGCATGGCTGAGCGTGATGACCTGCGTGGTCGCATTGTCGCGGTCGATCTGGCCGATCAGCGCGCGGATGCGGCGGATATTGTCGGCATAATCGGCCACGACCAGGCTGTTGCCGCTGCGATTGGCGGTAATCGATCCCTCGCGGCTTACCAGCGGGCGCAGCGTTTCGACCGCGGTGGTCGCGTCGATCGCGCGCAGGCGGAACACCTCGGTGACGAACTCGTTCTGCGCGCCGCGGCTGCCGACCCGGCCCGGCGCGGACGCCGCGCCATCGGTCGGCTGGATGCGATAGGCACCGTTCGCGGTCGGCACCGCGATCAGACCGTTGGCGCGCAGGGTGGAGAGGAACACCTCGAAATACTCGCTGCGGCTCAGCGGGCGATCGGTCACCACCGATACCTTGCCCTGCACCCTGCCATCGATGATGAAAGTGCGACCGGTGACCTGCGCTGCATCCTCGATGAACGCGCGGACATCGGCATCGCGCACGTTCAGGCTGTGCTGCGCCGCTGCGGGCTGGGCGAATACGAGGGCGACGCCCAGCGCGAAAAGGGAGATGTGTTTTTTCATTTTTCCGGGATGATGATCGCGATGGGAAGGGTTTCGGTGCCGCGCTCGACCTGCAGCGAAAGCCGAGCGCCGGGCTTTAGCTGAGCGGTCAGCGCGGCGGCATCGGCGGCGGAACTGACCTTGCGGCCGTTGATCTCGACGACGATGTCGCCGGCGCGAAAGCCCGCCTGGGCAAAGACCGCGCCATCGCCCTTGGGGGTCACAGCGAAGCCTGTGGGGCGGCCATTTTCCATGCGCGGGGCAAAGCCGATGCCGCCGGTGATCGCGTCTGCATTGAGCGGGCCGGGCGCCTGGACGGTCGGCGGCGGCGTGGCACCGGCGGCTGGGGCTGCGGTCATCGGCGCATCGCCCACGGTCTCGGCAGGCACCGACTGGTCGAGGAACAGGCTTTCGCGCGTCCCGCCGCGTTCGAGCACGACATGGTCGAACAGCACCTGCACCAGCTTGACCCCGGGCGAGACCTCCTCGCCCACCGCATAGCTGCGCTGCACCCCGTCCGAGCCCGCGATGATCGCAGAGCCACCGCCCGACGCCTCGTTCATCCTGAGGCCGTAGAGCGTGAGGTCGAGCGAGGTGACGGCGGCACTGGCCTCCCCGCCCCCGGCAGCGGCGCGATCGAAACCGTCGAAGCTGGCGAAAAGCGCGGCACGCGCGGCGGGTGACATGACATTGGCGGTGCGCGCCTGCCAGTCACCCAGCGGTGCGATGGGCGTGACGATGGTCCAGACGAGCCGGGCAACCTGGATGATGAGCGCCAGAACGAGCAGCGCGCGCAGCCAGCCATAAAGACCCTGCGGGAAAAACCTTGCCCAGCCGCTCTGCTGCCCCTGAAACCGTGCGAGACGGAAACGGGATAGCGAAGCACTGAGGCCGGTCTGCGCGCCATTCTGGGCCGCTGATGCCACGAATCACTCCCCGCTTCAGGCCGATCCCCATGGCCTCGCGATGCTGCTAGGCGCAGCCCGTGACGGTTGGATTACCAGTTTGTGACAGATATTTGAAGGTGATGCTGCGCAGCCCGATGGGCGCGAACGAAAAAGGGGAGCCGGTGCGGTGCCCGGCTCCCCCTTTCATGTTCTGATGGGCGGACGCCCGCGTGATCAGAATTCCAGCGAAGCGCTGATCTGGAAGCCGCGGCCGATCTCATAGGCGTTGTTGAGGATCAGCGAGCGGTTGAGCTGCTGGAACTCGACATAGTCGGTGCTCAGCAGGTTGCGCGCCTCGAACTTCAGCTCGCCCGTCCGGTTGAACAGCTTGAAGCCTTCGCGCCAGACGAAGTCCAGCCGCGGGCCGGTATATTCGACAAAGTCAGGCTGGCCGGCCGGACCGCGATTGGTCACGCGGTTGCTGTTCCACGACAGCAGAATGGTCTGCTGCGACAGCCGTTCGCCGGTGCTTTCCATGCCGAACTGGATGTTGGCGATATGGTCCGACTGGCCGGTCAACGCAAAGCCGCCGGTGCGGAAGATGGTCGAAGCCGCCACCATCGCGCCGCTCAGCGGGTCGGCGATCATGTCCTGCGCGGTCACCTTCACGTCCGAATTGGTATAGGTATAGTTGGCTGCGATCAGCATCCGGCGCTCTTCAAAGAACGTGCCGCCCAGATCGATCAGGTCGAAGAACTTCACCAGTTCGATTTCCGCACCATAAAGCGTCGCCTTGGGTGCATTGGCGAAGGTGGTGAAGAAGTTGTCGCCCTGACGGAAGCCCAGGTTTTCGATCGGGTCCTTGATGTCCTTGTAGAAGATCGCGGCGGTCAGGCGCTGGTCACGTTCGAAATACCATTCGAAGCGCGATTCCAGGTTGATCAGGCGGCTGTTCTTCAGGAACGGGTTGCCGAAGAACGTGCGGTCGAATTCGAGGTCGAGATATTGCTGCGGCGCGAGTTCGCGGAATTGCGGGCGGGCAATGGTCTTCGACGCCGCGAAACGCAGCTGCATGTTCTCGGCCAGGTTCCAGGTCAGCGTCGCGGCCGGCAGCCAGTCGTCCTTCTTGATGCTGGTGGGCACCAGATTGGCGCTGCCCAGACCGAACAGGTCGATCGGCTGAACGAACTGGTCGCCGTCCTCATAGCGGACACCCGCCTGCAGGCGCAGGCTGTCGGCCAGCTCTGCCTCGAACTGCAGATAGCCGGCATGGACTTCCAGCCCGGCGTCATAGGCCGCCGCACCGTTCGAACCCGAGGTTTCGAACAGGCGCACGTCGAAGGTGTAGACGTTGAAGTCCGACAGCAGGAAATCGGGACGCTGCTGCGACACGGCAAAGGGCAGCGGGCCCTGGCCGCTCAGGAAGCGGAAGTCGCGGCGGATCGACGTGCGATCGTTCTTGTAATAGGCATAGCCCGCCGTGAAGGTGATCGGCACGCCGATATCGGTCTCATAGGCCAGATCGACATTCGCGCCGTAGACATTGTCATCGAGATCGCTGAACGCGATGCGTGCGCCCTCGCCCGCCGACTGCAGGTCGTTGACGAAATCGTTCGCGGCGGCGCTGAACGTATAGTCGAAGGTCCGCTCGTACGGCGCTTCGCGCTGCGAATTGGCATAGCTGCCGCGGAAGTTCAGGCGGAAGTCGTCGAACTTCATCTCGCCGACAAACTGGGTGTTGATCAGCTGGCGTTCGAACCAGGTGGTACGGCTGCGATTGATCAGGCGCGTATCGGTGATGCGCGCGTCGATGCCTTCGCGGATCGAGGCGTCCTTCACCGTGTCGCGGATGAACACGTTGGTCCATTTGAACTTGTGCTCGCCCACGTCTGCCGTGACACCGAACAGCCCGTTGACCACGATGCGGTTTTCGGTCGTCAGATAGTTGAAGTTGATGTCCGGCAGCAGCGCGTCGACACCATTTTGCGGCACGATGCCCTGCGAAATCTGCTGCACGCCGCCGCGCGTACGCCAGGTGTTGTTGATGCCGGCTGCACCGACAATGCCGATATTGACATCGCCGACGAGGAAGTTCGTCGCGCCGCTGAGCTGGCCCGAGAAATTGACCGGAATGTTGTTGTTGCGCTGAATGAGCGAGGTGTTGGCATTGGCCAGGCTGGCGGTCAGGTCACGCACCTGCGCGGCGGTGAAATTGGCGCCGGCGGTGATGGGATTGCCCGAGGCAAAGGCGTTACGCAGGTTGCGCGGCAGCGTGCGCGCGCCATTGTCGAAACCGGTGAAGTCGGTCGACGAACCGAAATAGGTATAGCCGACCTCGCCGGTGGTGATCGTGTCGCCGCCGGTGCTGAACTCGATCTTGAAGAACGGGTCGCGCGGTACCGACTTGGTGGTGAGGTTGATCGCGCCGCCACCGAACTCGCCGGGATAATCGACCGAATAGCTCTTCTGGATAGTGGTCGAGGCGATGACGCTGGTCGGGAAGATGTCGAGCGGCACCGTGCGGCGCAGCGGATCGGGCGAGGTCAGCGGCGATCCGTTCATCAGCGCGAGCGAATAGCGCTCGCCCAGGCCGCGGACGAACACGAAGCGGCCACCGACGACGCTGAGACCGGTCACGCGCTGCAGCGACCCGGCAATATCGCCATCGGCGGTGCGCGCGATATCGGCTTCGCTCAGCACCGACACCACTTCGGGCGTCGATTTGATCACATTGGGGATGAAGACACCGCGCACCACGATTTCGCTGTTGCCGCCGGCACCCGGACCCGAAATCTCGATATCGTCTTCGGCCGGCACGTCTTCGGCCGGGGCATCGGCAGCGGGGGCGGCGGGAGCATCGGCCTGGGGCGCGGGCGCCTCCTGGGCAAAGGCCGCCGGCGAAACCAGCGCCGAGCTGACCATCAGCAATGCAGCGAATGAAAGCGGCGTGAACTTCGCCATATGTCCCTCCAGAAATTCAAAAAAGGGGCGGCGGCGTGGTGTCGCCGCCGCCCCGTAACCGGTCAGCGGATCGCTATCAGGTGGTCGGAATGCTCGGCACGGCGGTGCATGCCGGGGTCGAGCTGTAGAGGCCGCAGGTCCAGCCCTGGAAGCGCGTGTCAGCCGCATCGCGCACCGCACCGATATAGGTGACGGCGGTGTAGAAGCTGTTGATCGCGGTCACGTTGAACACCGGACGCGCGGTTTCGTTCGCGCCGTTGATGAAGATGCCCGACAGCGTCGAGGTGCCGTTGGTGATGTTGTTGGTGCCACCCGTGAACAGCGCCTGGATCGCCGCGACGGTGACGTTGCCATCGTCGGTAAAGGCGTTGGGGCAGCTCAGGAACACCGATTCGAAGCGCGGCGGACCAGCTTCGTCGCCTGCGCCCGCGGTGCCGGTTGGCTGCACGGTCACGGCCGAGTCGACATCGAGGCACCAGCCGGGACCGGTGATGACGCTGTTGAACGCGGCAAAGTCCATGCCGCCACGCAGCAGGATCGCGGCTTCGTCAGCCGTGGTCTGGGTCGATACGAAGGTCGCGTTCGACATCGACCAGGCGGTGCGCGGCTCGGCCTGCTCGTTGCCGTTCGAATCGCCTTCGATCACGTGGTTGGCGCTGGCGGTCTGGATGCCGAGCAGGAACTGGTTGAAGCCCTTGTAGCCGAGGTCCATGTCGAACGTGTCGTCGTCATTGCCCAGCCCGACCAGGTTGCGGCCATTGACGCGTCCGCCGAACCATTCGATGCCGTCGTCCGAGCTGTTATAGACCTGCACGTTCTGGAAGAAGGTGCCCGAGCCGACGCCTGCCAGCGTGATGCCGTTGAGCTCGTTGCCCGGCTGGACCTCGAAGCCCGAATAGCGGACCTGGAAGAAGGCGATGCGGCCGCTATTGTCGGTCGGCACCGCGCCGCCATAGTTGGCGTTGGTACCTTCCACCACACCCGAGCAATCGGTGCGGGTGCCGCCGGGGTTGGTCGGCGAACCGGTGGCGCAGTCGGACAGCGGCGCACGGCCGAGGATCACGACACCGCCCCACAGGCCCTTGGAATTGGCCGTTGCGGTTCCGGTGATGTTGTCACGCGCGGTGAAGATGATCGGACGATCGGCGGTGCCTTCGGCGAACAGCTGCGAGCCGCGATTGACCAGCAGGAAGTCGGCGCCCGACGAACCGAAGAAGGTCACGCCCGGCTCGATGGTCAGAATGGCGGGGGTGCCGGTGCTGGCGGTGGGGCCAACATCGATGCCGACCTGGACGCGGCCCGATAGCGAATAGATGGTGCCGGCGCGACGCGGGATCACCAGGTTGGTGGTGATGGTGCCCGAAAGCTGGCAGTTGCGGACGACCGCGCCGCCGCCGGTGGTGATGGTGCCGACATTGGCGGTGCCATTGGGGCAGTCGGCAGCCGGGCCGGTAGGGGTCGGCGTCGGGGTCGGCGTCGGAGTCGGAGCCGGGGCAGGTGCCGGAGCGGGGGCGGGAACGACGATGGTGCCTTCGCCGGGCGAGGCGACATCATCAGCACCGCAGGCCGAAACCGCGAGCGCGGCCACCGAAACCATCAGGACCGAACGAACACGTGCATTAAGCATCTTGGAATCTCCGCAAATCAGGACAGCGATCGCTGTCAGCCTTTTGAGGAACGAGCGGAGATGAGCTGATTCCACCCCCTGGAACACCGTTCGGGGCGGCAGATAGGCAGCCATGATGACCCGGCGGGGCCATTTCCATGACAGAGCAGCGACAGGAATATGACTCTTTGGAGTCTTATGTGAAAATTGTGCGACAAACGCCGCGCCCGAGTGACCAAACTCTTGGTTTTCGGCACGTTAGGCCAATGGCCTGAGCGGCGGACAGGGCATTGCAAACAATTGCCGAGCGCACGGGCGGCGTGCAGATGAAGCGATTATGCGTGCCTTGCGTGGCCAATGTGTCACATTGGCTCATCCACAAGACAAGACCCGACCGGATTGTCTCCGGCCGGGTCGGTTCTGTCAGCCCCTGATGGGCGGAGCGCGATCAGCGGCTGGCATAGCCCTGGTCGAGACGACGCAGCGCGTGCCGTGCAGCGACGCGGCTGTCCATCACCCGCCCATCGGACAGGATCACGTCGAACGAGCGCTCGGCATCGATCGCGGCCTGATAATGGCTGCGCGCCTGGGCGAGATCGCCCATCTTGGCATAGGCCAGACCCATGTTGATCAGCCGGGCGGGATCGCGCCGGGCGGAAGGAGAAACCTGTTGCTCGGCCGCCTGCATCTGTTCGAGCGCGACCGGATAATTGCCCTTGAGCAGCGCGGCATAGCCGAGCGAGCCGCTCTCATAGCCGATTTCGTTCGCCGCCGCCCGGTTCTGCACAGGCTGGGCAATTGCCGGAGCAGCCATACCGAGGGCGGCCAGCGCCGCGAATGTGATAACTTTGGTGTTCATGTCAGCATATCCTTTCCGTGTGTGACGAGTGAAATGCTACGCTTATGTGACACCCATGGCAATATGAATGTCACATAAATTACTCCTTAATGTCATATTTCTGTAATTTTCACGGACTGGACGATTGTCACACGCCCGCAATGTCCCTTGACCAAAAGGCGCCCGCGCTGTCCGATGGACGCAAACACAACACGAGAGGGGCGTGCCCATGACCATGACGATCGATCGCCGACTGCTGCTCAAGGCCGGAACCTTCGGGCTTGCGGCGCTTTCGCTGCCCGGCGCAGCGCTCGCCTTTGCATCGGCCCGCGGCTTCACCCATGGCGTGGCGAGCGGCGAGCCCTCCGCCGATTCGGTGCTGCTGTGGACGCGCTATGTCGCAGACAATGACGCGCGCCTCACCGCCGAGCTCTCCGCGACGCCTGATTTTGCGAAGGTTGTCGGCGGCGGATCGGTCACCGCCAGCGGCGCGCGCGACCATATCGCCAAGATCACCGTGCGCGGCCTCAAGCCCGGCAGCTGGTATTATTACCGCTTCGTGGCCGCAGACGGATCCAAGTCGCCCGTGGGCCGCACGCGCACCTTGCCGAAGGGCGAAACGCAGGCGTTCAATCTTGGCGTCTTTTCCTGCTCCAACCTGCCCTTCGGCTGGTTCAACGCCTATGGCCATGCGGCTGCGCGCAAGGATATCGACCTCGCGCTGCACCTGGGCGATTATATCTACGAATATGGCCCGGACGTGTACCCGACGCGCACGCAGGCGCTGGCCGGTCGTCTGGTCCAGCCCGATCACGAGATGATCACGCTCGCCGACTATCGCCTGCGCTATGCCAGCTACAGGCTCGATCCCGATCTGCAGGCGCTGCACCAGAGCGTGCCGATGATCGCAATGTGGGACGATCACGAGATTGCCAACGACGCCTGGAAGGGTGGCGCGCAGAACCATCAGGACGGGGTCGAGGGCGACTATGCCACCCGCCGCCGCATTGCCGAGCAGGTCTATCGCGAATGGATGCCGGTGGCCGACCTCAGCCCCGGCGATACGCTGTGGACCAGCTATCAGATCGGCAATCTCGCGACGATCATCCGCACCGAAAGCCGCCTGTCGGGCCGCGACAAGCCCGCCGAGCTGGCCGAGGCCTTTGCCGGTGGCGGCGATCTGGCCAAGGCGCTGGCGAAATTCCGCGACGAGACCTGGATGGACCCGAGCCGCCACATGCTGGGCGACGACCAGGCGCGCTGGCTGGGCGAGCAGTTCAAGGCATCGAAGGCATCGGGCACGCGCTGGCAGGTATGGGCGCAGCAATGCGTGATGGGGTCGATGAAGCTGCCGATGGAAACCGCCGATTGGGTGCCAAAGGATGCGCCCGAGATCGTGCGCACCCGCTCGGCCGCCGGCCTCGCCGCGAGCAAGGCGGGGCTGCCGTTCAACATGGACGCCTGGGACGGCTATCCGGTCCAGCGCGAGGCGCTGCTCAAGTCGGCCCAGGCCGCGGATGCCGATCTGGTCGTGCTCTCGGGCGACAGCCACAACGCCTGGGGCTTCGATCTGGCCGCCGATGGCAAGCCGGCGGGCGTCGAATTTGCAGGGCATTCGGTCAGCTCGCCGGGCTTCGAGACCTATGCGCCGACGGTATCGCCCAAGGATGTTGCGGGCGCGCTGGTGCGGGGCAATTCGCAGCTCAAATGGGCCGATACCAGCAGCCGCGGCTACATGACCGTGAACCTGACCCAGGATCGCGCCACCTCGAACTGGCACGCGATGCGCACCATCCGCGAACATACGCTTGACCTTGCCGGAACCGAAAGCCGCAGCGTGCTGCCGGGCCGCAAGGTCCTGGCCGAGCCCGGCTGGTCGCGCTGGAGCCCTGCGGACGCCACGCTGTCGGTCTGATCGTCCAAGCCGTTTGTCGACGACAAACGACCGCCTGCCGAAAAGCTTTGCAGCCCCTGGGGGGTCCGATTACGTTTGAAACCATCATCGCCTCCCGCACGCTGCGGGTCGATGGCAAGCGCCCGTATGTCCGGGCCTTCAGACACCATCCGGGGAGCTAAAATGGTCAAGAATTTCCTGCTTGCGTCCGCTGCGCTGGTCGCACTCGCGGCGGCACCCGCCCAGGCGCATGAGCACGATGCCCAGCCGGGCGATATCGATACGCTGATCGAGGCCGAAGCCGCGGGCGATACCGCCAGCGGCGGCACCACCGATGCGGAAGGCATCACCACCACCGCGCGCGATTTCTGGGGCACCTGGGGCGTCGACACGACGCTGATGAACCCCGCGGTCAAGCCGGGCGACGATTTCTACGCCTATGTCAACGGCAAGTGGCTCGACACGTTCGAGATCCCGGCCGACCGCGCGCGCTATGGTGCCTTCACCCTGCTCGCCGAAAAGTCCGAGCAGCGCGTGCGCAAGATCATCGACGAGCTCGCGGCGACCAAGCCCGCGATCGACACCGGAGCCGGCAAGGTCGCCGCGTTCTACAACGCCTATCTCGATACCGCCGCGATCGATGCTGCCGGCCTTGCCCCTGCCCAGCCCTATCTCGACAAGATCAAGGCGGTGAAGACGCGCGAGGATCTGGCCAAGCTGTTCGGCACGCCCGGCTTCCGCAGCCCGGTGGCCGGTTTCGTCGACATCGATTCCAAGCAGACCGACAAGTATATCTTCCAGGTCACCCAGGCGGGCCTCGGCATGCCCGACCGCGACTATTATCTCGTCGACAGCGAGGCGAACCTCAAGGTCCGCGCCGCCTATATGCAGTATCTGACCTTCCTGCTCGGCAAGGCAGGCTATGCCGACCCGGCCAAGGCGGCGCAGATGGTCTATGACCTCGAAAAGGCGATCGCGACCGAGCATTGGGACCGCGCCATCGGCCGCAACCGCAACATCACCTATAACAAGCTGAGCAAGGCCGAAATGCTCGCGCTGGGCAACGGCTTCCCGGTCGAGACCTTCATCAAGACCGTGGGTGTCGATGGACAGCAGGAATATGTCGTGCGCCAGCTCAGCCCGACCGCCGAAGAAATCGCGACGGAGAAGCTGACCCCCGAACAGGTGGCGAAGCTGGGCAGCGGCATTCCCGGCCTGTTCAAGCTCGCCAACACCGCGCCGATCGAGGCCTGGCAGGCCTGGCTGGCAGCCGGCTTCCTTTCGAACGCTGCCAGCGTGCTGCCTTCGGACATCGATGCCGCCAATTTCGCGTTCTACGGCACCGTGCTCGGCGGCCAGAAGCAGCAGCGCGAGCGCTGGCAGCGCGGCGTCGCCGCGGTCGAGGGATCGATGGGCGAGATCGTCGGCAAGATCTATGCGGACCGCTATTTCCCGGCGGAAAACAAGGCCGCGATGGACGAGCTGGTCGGCAACCTCCGCAAGGCGATGGCCGCCAATCTCAACGACATCAAGTGGATGGGCGAGGCGACCAAGGTCGAGGCGCGGCAGAAGCTCGCCAAGTTCACCCCCAAGATCGGCTATACCGAAAAGTTCGAAACCTATGACACGCTGACGATCATGCCGGGCAAGGCGCTGGACAATGCGATCGCGGCGGGCACCTGGGCCTATCGAGACAATCTGTCCAAGCTCGGCAAGCCGATCGACAAGACCGAATGGTTCATGCTGCCGCAGACGGTGAACGCCTATTATTCGCCACCGCGCAACGAGATCGTCTTCCCCGCCGCGATCCTGCAGCCGCCCTTTTTCAACCTTTCGGCGGACCCGGCGGTGAACTACGGCGCGATTGGCGGTGTCATCGGCCATGAAATGGGCCATGGCTTTGACGATCAGGGTTCCAAGTCGGACGGCGACGGCGTGCTGCGCGATTGGTGGACGCCCGAAGATCAGGCCAATTTCAAGAAGCTGACCAGCGCGCTCGTCGCCCAGTACAGCGCGCTTTGCCCGCTCGACGATGGCAAGACCTGCGTCAACGGCGCGCTGACGCTCGGCGAGAATATCGGCGATGTCGGCGGGCTCTCGATGGCCTATCGCGCATACAAGATCCACCTCAACGGCAAGGAAGACAAAGTGATCGACGGGCTGACCGGCGACCAGCGATTCTTCATGGCCTGGGCGCAAGTATGGCGGAACA
The DNA here is from genome assembly GCA_001555775.1 of Acidovorax delafieldii. Classification (GTDB taxonomy): domain Bacteria; phylum Pseudomonadota; class Alphaproteobacteria; order Sphingomonadales; family Sphingomonadaceae; genus Blastomonas; species Blastomonas delafieldii_A. The sequence continues at coordinate 37,412 of LSHP01000075.1, forward strand.
AGTCGCGCGACGAATATCTGCGCCAGCAGCTCAACACCGATCCGCACTCGCCGCCCAACTATCGCGCCAACGGCACCGTTCGCAATTTCGACGAATGGTACAAGGCGTTCAACGTCAAGCCAGGTGACGCGCTCTACCTGCCGCCGGAACAGCGCATCCGCATCTGGTAAGCGCGTTGGTCTGACACAAGAAAGGCCCGCTGTCATTGCCGTGACAGCGGGCCTTTTTCGTTGGAATTTATGGCAATCAGTGCGTGCGCAACTTGCCGAAATGCGTATCGAGCAGCGCCTGCATCTTGTCCGAGGCGTCGCGGATCGCGCTCTCGACCTGCCCCGCATTGCCCTTGACCGTCACCGGTTTGCCGCCCTCTGGCCGCGCCTCCAGCGTGCAGACGATATCGTCGCTGCCGCCCTTGGGGCCGTTCACGTCGGCGAGATGGACCTCGACGCGCGACAGGCGACCCGAAAAGCGGTTCAGCCGCGACTGGATGATTTCTTCGGCCTGGGCCGCCAGCGCTTCATCGCCGGTAATGCGATTGTCGGTGTTGAACTGGATATGCATGGATCAGCGGACCTTTCTGGAACGTTCGAGAACCGGGCGATGGCCTTCGGCGTCGAGAGCGCCCATCGGCGGGTCGTGATCGCTTGGGCCGTCGATGCGGCCCTGATGTGCGGTATCGGTCTGGCGATCCAGATATTCCGGATCGTCGCGCTGCGCATCCTGCTCTTTCAGCTTGAGCGCCTTCTCCGCCAGGCGCACCTGATCGGGCGCGGGCGAGGTATTTTCGTTCGTATCGGTCATGCAGGATTTACGCGGGAGATGGGCGCACGTTCCTGCTTTTCACGCCCAATTCTCATGCTCGCTGCAGGAGCGAGAGGGAGTGTCAAAAATATCTCCTCCCCTTTGATGGGGGAGGCTGCGGAGACTTGGCTGCTTGCAGCCTATGTCGCAGCGGTTGGGGGTGATGGTGCGTTTAAATGATTGGGTTCGATGGCTCATTGGCTGCCTGATCCGGCGCGATCACCCCCACCCCCCCCCATCAAGGAGGAGGGCTTTGGGAAGCGATCGCCAACGAAGCTCAGCGCATCGCGGTCTCGACCGGCCTTGCTTTGACCTGCGGGTTGCTTACCCGCCAGACGATGCCCGAGACGTCATCGGTGACCAGCAGCGCGCCCTTGCTGTCGATTGTGACATCGGTCGGGCGGCCCTTGGCATCGCCGCTCTTGGTCAGGAAGCCCGAGAGTATGTTGACCGGCAACCCGCTGATGACCTTGCCCTTGGCATCGCGCGTGACTGCGGGACGACCGTTCTCTCCGAACGGAACGAACACCACCTTGTAGCCCGAGGCGGGCTTGCGGTTCCACGATCCGTGCAACGCAACGAACGCGCCATTGGCAAAGCCGGTACCCAGGGCCGCCTTGCTCGCAAAGGTCAGGCCCAGCGGCGCGACATGCGTGCCGAGCGCGTAATCGGGACGCCGGGTATATTCGCGCAGCTCGGGACGGCGCGGCTCGACGCGGAAATCCTCGTAACCACCCCAGTAATTCCACGGCCAGCCAAAATGCATGCCGGCTTCCACCTTGGTGAGGTAGTCAGGGACGAGGTCCGATCCCAGCATGTCGCGTTCGTTGACCACCGTCCAAAGCGCGTCCGAATTGGGCTCCCACGCCATGCCGACCGGGTTGCGCAGACCGACCGCAAAGTCGCGCTTCTTGCCGGTCGCGAGGTCGAGTTCGATGATCCGCGCGCGGCCCTTCTCGACCTCGAGCCCCTTTTCGGCGACGTTCGACGCTGAGCCGATCGCCACATAGAGCTTGGTGCCATCTTCATTGGCGATTAGGTTGCGCGTCCAGTGGTTGTTGGGCTTCTGCGCGGGCAGGCTCAGCACCTTGCGCCCCTTGGCGGTGATCTTCGTCTGCCCTTCGGAATAGGGAAAGGCCATGACGGCGTCGGTGTTCGCGACATAGAGCGTGTCGCCGATCAGCACCATGCCATAAGGCGAGTTCAGTCCTTCGAGAAACGGCGTCTTGGTCTCGGCCTTGCCGTCGCCATCGCTGTCGCGCAGCAGCGAGATGCGGTTGGCCGATTTGACGCCCGCGCCCGCCTTGTTCATCAGCAGGCGCATCACCATGCCTTCGATGCCGGGATTTTCGCGCGGCGGGCTGTTGGTTTCGGCGACCAGCACATCGCCATTGGGCAACACCAGCATCGATCGCGGATGATCGAGCCCATCGGCAAAACGCGCCACCTGCAGCCCTTCGGCCGCCTTGGGGGCTTCGTTCGGGCCCCAGGGCTTCACATCGGCAACGTTGATCGTCGGGAAGATTTCCTTGCGCGGCGCGGTGATTTCCGGCGACGGGCCGCTGACCTCGGCGATATCGAGCTGCGCCTTGTCACCGCTCAGGAAATACCAGCCGGCACCCCCGACAACCGCTGTCGTGAGGCCCAGAAAAATGAGGATGTTGCGCGTCTTGGTTTTCATGGCCCCAAATTAGGGCGCAGCCCCAGCGGGCGCAAGCGGCATCACCCGGTATAATCGGGCAGTGAGTGGAACGCGCTCTTCAGGGCATCGCTCCACTGGTCGGCGATCAGGTTGTAATAGGGATCGCTCGCCTGAATGCGCCGGTTGCGCCCGGCAAAGCTGTTGGCGGCATAGATCTGCAGATCGAGCGGCAGCGCCACCGACAGGTTTGCCTTGATCGTCGAATCGAACGACACCATCAGCAGCTTGATCGCGTCATGAAACGACATGTCGCGATCATAAGCGCGCACCAGAATGGGGCGCCCGTATTTGGTCTCGCCGATCTGGAAGAAGGGCGTGTCGTCGCCCGCCTCGATGAAATTGCCCTCGGGGTAGATCATGAACAGCTTGGGCTCCATGCCGTTGATCTGGCCGCCCACGATGATCGAGGCACTGAACGTGGAAGACGCGCTTTCTCCCGCAATCGCGCGCGTCCGCGCAATCTCGTCGCGCAACGTCTCGCCGATGATCCGCGCGACCTGGAACATGGTCGGCGCTTCCATGATCGAAGGCTTGCGCTCGGCTGGAGCCTTGGTCCGTTCCTCGAGCACGCTGATCACACCCTGAGTGGTCGCAAGATTGCCCGCCGTCATCAGTGTTATGTAGCGATCGCCCGGCTTTTCCCAGGTGAACATCTTCTTGAACGTGCTGATATTGTCGACGCCCGAGTTCGTCCGGGTGTCCGACATGAACACCAGCCCCTTGTCCAGGCGCATCCCGACGCAATATGTCATAGGAGCGTCCTCCCCCTTCATTCGCATGACGCGCATAAGGCGTTAAGCGCAACAATCGGTCAAGCGGCAATGGGCTTTGTGGAAAAGTCGGGTTGCGCTGCCCGCTGCGCCATCAACACCGTCATTCCCGCGAACGCGGGAATCCCGCTTCTGTTGCCTTGCCGATGAAAATAGCAGGACCTCCGCCTTCGCGGGGGTGATGGGCCAAGCACAGTAGTGGTTCTACTGCTGGACCTGCTGCACCTGCAGCGTCACCGTCATCGCCTCGTTGCCGCGCCCGAAGGTAATGCCCGCGATCGGCGCGGCCTCGCGATAATCGAGCCCGGTCGCGACGCGGACATAACGCTCGTCCGGCGAATAGCCGTTGGAGACATCGAACCCGACCCAGCCGAGGCCTTGCGCATGGACCTCTGCCCAGCCGTGCCCGGCATCCTGATCGACCCGGTCGTTCATCAGCAGATAGCCGCTGACATAGCGCGCCGGATAGCCCAGCATGCGCGCGAGCGTGATGAACAGATGCGCATGGTCCTGGCACACGCCGTGCCCGGCGTTCAGCGCCTCTTCCGCAGTCGTGGTAACGCCGGTCTGCCCGACCTGATAGGCCACCGCACCGCGCACCAGTGCCGACAGCGCGTGCAGCCGCGGCGCATCGCCGCTGCTGGTGCCGGGGTCCTCGAACTGGCGCAGCAGCTTGCGGATCGCGGGGCCCGGCCTGGTGAACGGGGTCTCCCGCTTGAAATACCAGAGCGGCGCCGAGCCGATATGCTGGCCGACCATCCCGGCATGATCGCTGGTCTCGACCTCGCCCTCGCACTGGATGATGATCTCATGCTGGTCGGGATCGAAGCTGAACAGCTCGACATGGTTGTTGTGGTGATCGTAGAATTCGACCTGCTTGGTGCCGCCATCGACATTGGTCGTCCAGCGGATCACCTTCTGCCCGTGCGAATCCTTGGGGATCATGCGCAGCCGCTGCAGCGCATAGGGCATGGGCGTGTCGTAATGATAGCTTGTCCTGTGGACGATGTGCAGCCGCATGAGTGACCCGTAACCCCTGTAAAATTCCGCCCCGCCTCAATGATAGAAGCGGAATTCCTGCTCGATCTGCGCCGAGATGCTGTTGTTGCGCTTGATGAAATCCTGGATGAACTGGTGCAGCCCATTATCGACGATCATGTCGATATTGGTGTTGGCCAGTTCCTGGCTGAGCCCTGCGGCCTGGTGAAGGCTGTCGCCTGCCCCGCCATATTCGCGCGCGATCGCTTCGAGCGCGCTCGCCATCCGGCTGGCACAGAAGGACAGCGAGCGCGGCATCACCTGGTCGAGGATCATGAACTGCGCGATGTTGCGCGGGTTCGTCTCGCCAGGGTTCAGCCAGCGGAACGCCCGATAGGCCGAGACCGAGCGCAGGATCGTCTCCCACTGCACATTGTCGAGGCTCGATCCGACATAGGACAGCGAGGGCAGCAGCACGTAATATTTGACGTCGAGGATGCGCGCGGTGCTGTCCGCCCGCTCGACGAACGTGCCCAATTGCGCGAAGAAATAGATGTCGTTGCGCATCATCGTGCCGCTCTGCGCGCCGCGCACCTGCGCACTCTGCTGGCGGATGAGGCTCAGCACATCAGGCAGTTCATTGTCCGAAATCTGGGTCCGCAGCGCTTCCTTCAGCGTCATCCAGCATTCGTTCGTCGCCTCCCACACCTCGCGGGTCAGCGCGGTGCGCACCAGCCGTGCATTGTTGCGCGCGGCCTCGATCACCGAGAGCACGCTCGACGGATTGGTCTTGTCGCGCAACAGGAAGTTGATGACGCTAGAGCCATCGACCTTGTCATAGCGCTGCGCATAGGCCTGGCGGACGCCTGCGGTGGTCAGTACCGAGGCCCATTCGTCCTCGGCGGCTTCCGATCGCGTCAATGCGATGCGGAAACCGGCATCGACCAGCCGCGCGATATTCTCGCTGCGCTCGAGATAGCGCTGCATCCAGAACAGGCCGCCTGCGGTCTTGCCCAGCATCAGCGCGCCTCCTTGATCTTGGCACCGGCGGTCATTCGTCGAGCACCCAGCTGTCCTTGGTGCCGCCGCCCTGGCTGGAATTGACCACGAGCGATCCTTTCTTGAGCGCGACGCGGGTCAGGCCGCCGGGCGTGATGTCGATGCCATTGGGCGAAACGAGCACGAAGGGCCTCAAGTCGACATGGCGCGGGGCGAGCCCCTGGCGCGTCATGATCGGCACGGTGGACAGCGACAGCGTGGGCTGCGCGATATAATTGCCGGGCCGTGCCTTCAACTTGGCCCGGAAGGCCGCGATCTCCTTGCGGCTCGCCGCCGGGCCGACCAGCATGCCGTAACCGCCCGATCCGTGGACCTCCTTGACCACCAGCTCGTCGAGATGCTCCATCACATAAGCGAGCGAATCGGCTTCGGAACAGCGCCAGGTCGGCACGTTCTCGAGGATCGCCTTTTCGCCGGTATAGAATTCGACGATTTCGGGCATGTAGCTGTAGATCGCCTTGTCGTCCGAAATCCCGGTGCCGGGCGCATTGGCGATGGTGATGCCGCCTGCACGGTACACGTCCATGATGCCCGGAACGCCGAGCGCGGAATCGGGGCGGAAGGTGAGCGGATCGAGAAAATCGTCATCGACGCGGCGATAGAGCACATCGATCGCGCGATAACCCTGCGTCGTGCGCATCGCCACCCGGCCATCGACCACGCGCAGGTCATGCCCCTCGACCAGTTCCGCCCCCATCTGGTCGGCGAGGAAGCTGTGCTCGAAATAGGCGCTGTTGTGGATGCCGGGCGTGAGCACCGCGATCTCGGGCGGGCCGTTGCATGCGCGTGGCGCGCTGGCGGCGAGCGAGCGGCGCAGCTTGCGCGGATAGTCCGACACCTCGCGCACCCGCACCTTGCGGAACAGCTCCGGGAACATGTGCAGCATCGTCTCGCGATTTTCGAGCATGTACGATACGCCCGACGGGGTGCGTGCATTGTCCTCGAGCACATAGAACTGGTCGGGCCCGGTGCGGACGATATCGACGCCAATGATATGCGTGTAGATGCCGCCGGGCGGGTCCATGCCGATCATCTGCGGCAGAAACGCCTCGTTCTTCGCGATCAGCTCGACCGGGATACGGCCCGCGCGCAGGATTTCCTGGCGGTGATAGATATCGTGCAGGAACGCGTTGATCGCGCGCACGCGCTGCTCGATGCCGCGGCTGAGGCGCGCCCATTCGCGGCCCGAGATGATGCGCGGCACGATGTCGAACGGGATCAGCCGTTCGCTCGCCTCTTCCTCGCCATAAACCGCGAAGGTGATGCCGGTGCGGCGGAAGAAATTCTCCGCATCGCGCGCCTTGGTGCGGAGGCGGGATGCATCCTGGGCGCCATACCATTCGCAAAATTCGCTATAGGGAGCGCGCACCGAACCATCGGGCAGCAGCATCTCGTCAAAGTGCGGTTTATCCCCTGTCATTGACATAAAATGTGACAGCTATTGTGCAGTGCCGCAAGACAGGAAATGCGCCGCCATCGCGGTCATCCTTTCAGTCGATTTCGTGGCTTGCGATCCTTGTCTTGGCCCCGCTTCTGGTGTGTATTCGCTCAAGGACGCTGGAAAGGGACACGGCATTGAGAAACTGGACGGGGCTGGCACTGGCCGGCGTTTTGCTGATCGCGGGTTGCGGATCGCCCGGAACGAGGAGCGAGGAAGAAGCCGTCGCGATCCCCGAGGCGCGGCCCGATGCGGTGAACGATCGCTTCGCCCGGCTGGCGCTGACCTGCGTGCACAAGGAATATCCCAACAAGATTTCGCACGTGATGAACGACGACGGCGACGCGAAGCCGCCGCGCGAGCTGACGCCCGCCTTTTACGGCTGTTTCGACTGGCATTCGTCGGTGCACGGCCACTGGCTGCTGGTGCGCATCCTCAAGACCGATTCCAAGTCGCCGATGAAGCCCGCGATCCTCGCCGCGCTGGATCGCAGCTTCACCACGGAGAATATCGCGGCCGAGCTCAAATATATCGAGGGCGAGGGCCGCAAGGGCTTCGAGCGGCCCTATGGCACTGCCTGGTTCCTGCAGCTGGTCGCCGAGCTCGACGAGAGCGAGGACCCGAAGCTCAAGGCCTGGCGCGAGACGCTGCGCCCGCTCGAGCAGAAGATCGTCGGCGAGACCGAGGCTTGGCTGCCCAAGCTCGCCTATCCGATCCGGCTGGGCACGCATAACCAGAGCGCCTTTGCCTTCGGCCTGATGCTCGATTATGCGCGGCGGGTGAAGAACGGTGCGTTCGAGAAGCAACTCGTCGCAAAGTCGCTCGAGTTCCACCGCAGCGACGTCAATTGCCCGCTCGCCTATGAACCTTCAGGCGAGGACTTCCTCTCCCCCTGTCTGATGGAGGCCGACCTGATGCGCCGCGTGATGCCGCAGGCCGAATATGCCGCGTGGCTGGCCAAGTTTCTGCCGCAGATCCCGACGGACGGCTCGACCGGCTGGCTCACGCCCGGCGAGGTGCGTGATCCCACCGACGGCAAGCTGGTCCATCTCGACGGCGTCAACCTCTCGCGCGCCTGGGCGATGGAGGGAATCGCCAGCGCGCTACCGAAGGACGACCCGCGCGTGCCTGCGCTGCTCGCGACCGCCAAGCTCCACGCAGACAGCGGGCTGAAGGCGGTCAGCGACAAGAATTACGAAGGCAGCCACTGGCTCGGCAGCTTCGCGACGTATCTGACGACGAAGCGGGGGATTAGCGGGAGCTAGGTGCACACGCCACGCACCCAACCCCGCTCAGCCTGAGCCTGTCGAAGGCCCCGCGCCGAAGCTTGCGATATGACCATGCTGCTTTCCGGCGAAAGCCGGAATCCAGGGCGATCTCAATGCCATCTGGATTCTGGACTCCGGCTTTCGCCGGAGAACGGCTGCGCTAAGGGAGAGGGATGCGCGGGGCCTTCGACAAGCTCAGGCTGAGCGGGGTTTGGGGGCATATGGCATTGACACACCAAGCCCTGCGGGCACCCGTCCCGTAAGTGGGAGAGGAGAAGCTTGGGCTCAGCCGTTACCCCTCCCTGGCCAGGGAGGGGAACGCGAATTCTTCAGCTGTTGTCGCCCCTTACCCAACCGTCAGCACGAGCTGCCCGTCGCCGTCCGTCACGTGCAACGTCGAGCCGTCGGGCACCTCGCCGCGCAGCAGCTTGTCGGCGAGCGCGTCCTGCAGATAGCGCTGGATCGCCCGCTTGAGCGGCCGCGCGCCATAGACCGGATCGTAACCCACCCGGCCGAGCCATTTGCGCGCGCTGTCGGTCAGGTCGATCGTGATCTTGCGATCCTTGAGCAGCTTCGCCACCCGCGCGACCTGGATGTCGACGATCGGCGCCATATGCTCCTCGCCCAGACGATGGAACAGGATGATCTCGTCGAGCCGGTTGAGGAATTCGGGGCGGAAATGCCCGCGCACGACTTCCATGACCTGCGGCTCGACATCCTTGACCTTCTGGTCCTCGGTCATGCCCGCGAGATACTGGCTGCCCAAGTTCGAGGTGAGGATGATCAGCGTGTTCGAGAAATCGACCGTGCGGCCCTGGCCATCGGTCAGACGGCCATCGTCGAGCACCTGCAGCAGCACGTTGAACACATCGGGATGCGCCTTTTCGACCTCGTCGAACAGCACGACCTGATAGGGCCGCCGCCGCACCGCCTCGGTCAGCACGCCGCCTTCCTCATAGCCGACATAGCCCGGAGGCGCGCCGATCAGCCGTGCGACCGCGTGCTTCTCCATGAACTCGCTCATGTCGATGCGCACCATCGCATTGTCGTCGTCGAACAGGAAGCCCGCCAGCGCGCGCGTCAGTTCGGTCTTGCCGACACCCGTGGGCCCGAGGAACAGGAAGCTGCCGAGTGGGCGGTTGGGGTCCTGCAGGCCTGCGCGCGAACGCCGGACCGCCTTGGACACCGCCTCGACCGCCGCCTGCTGGCCGATGACGCGCTTGCCGATATGCTCTTCCATGGCGAGCAGCTTCTCGCGCTCGCCCGCGAGCATCCGGTCGACCGGAATGCCGGTCCATTTGCTCACCACGGCAGCGATATCGTCCTCGGTCACTTCCTCGCGCAGCATCGCACCCGCCGTCTGGCTCTGTGCCTCGGCCAGCTTGCGCTCGAGTTCGGGAATGCGGCCATAGGACAGCTCGCCTGCCCGCGCGAGATCGCCATTGCGCTGCGCCTGTTCGAGCTCGATGCGCAGAGCGTCGAGCTCTTCCTTGAGCTTCGCCTCGGCATGGATCTTGTCCTTCTCGCCCTGCCAGCGCGTGGTCAGCTCGGCCGATTGCTGTTCCAGCTCGGCCAGGTCCTTCTGCAGCGTGGCGAGGCGGTCCTTCGAAGCCGCATCGCTTTCCTTGCCGAGCGCAGACGCCTCGATCTTGAGCTGGATGATCCGCCGGTCGAGCGCCTCGATCTCCTCGGGCTTGCTCTCCACTTCCATGCGGATGCGGCTCGCGGCCTCGTCCATCAGGTCGATCGCCTTGTCGGGCAGGAAGCGGTCCGAGATATAGCGGTTGGAGAGCGTCGCCGCCGCCACCAGCGCATTGTCGGTGATGCGCACGCCATGGTGCAGTTCGTATTTTTCCTTGAGGCCGCGCAGGATCGAGATCGTGTCCTCGACATTGGGCTCGCCGACGAACACCGGCTGGAATCGCCGCTGGAGCGCGGGGTCCTTTTCGACATGCTTCTGATATTCGTCGAGCGTCGTCGCGCCGATGCAGTGCAGTTCGCCGCGCGCCAATGCGGGCTTGAGCAAGTTCGAGGCGTCCATCGCGCCCTCGCCCTTGCCGGCACCGACCAGCGTGTGCATCTCGTCGATGAACAGGATGATCTCGCCCTCGGCGCCCTTGACCTCGTCGAGCACGGCCTTGAGCCGTTCCTCGAACTCGCCGCGATATTTTGCGCCCGCGATCAGCGCGCCCATGTCGAGCGCCATCAGGCGGCGGTCCTTGAGGCTGTCGGGCACGTCGCCATTGGCGATGCGCAGCGCGAGGCCTTCGGCGATCGCGGTCTTGCCGACGCCGGGTTCGCCGATCAGCACAGGATTGTTCTTGGTGCGGCGCGCGAGAATCTGCACCGTGCGGCGGATTTCCTCGTCGCGGCCGATCACCGGATCGAGCTTGCCCTCGCGCGCCACCGCCGTCAGGTCGCGGGCATATTTCTTCATCGCCTCATAGCTTTCCTCGGCGCTCGCCGAGGTCGCGGTGCGGCCACCGCGCAGATCGTTGATCGCGGTGTTGAGCCCCTCGGGCGTCACGCCTGCCTTGGCCAGCGCATCGCCCGCCTTGGTGCCCTTGGCGAGCGCAATGGCGAGCAGCAGCCGTTCGACGGTGACAAAGCTGTCGCCCGCCTTGCTGGCAACCTGTTCGGCGCTGTCGAGCAGGCGCACCGCGTCATTGTCCAGACCCGGCGTCTGTTGCGCGCCACCACCCGAGACGGCAGGCACCTTGGCGAGCAGGGCGTCGACCTCCTGCACTGCAGCGGGAGCGTTGCCGCCCGCACGCGCGATCAGGCCCGCGGCCATGCCTTCGGAGTCTTCGAGCAGCGCCTTGAGGATATGTTCCGGGCTGATCCGCTGATGGCTCATCCGAATGGCAACAGTCTGCGCCGATTGCAGAAAGCCTTTGGCGCGGTCGGTAAATTTCTCGAGGTTCATGGGAGTTTCTCCACCCTATCTAGCCCTTGCCGCCAAGACATAGTGTTGCATCTTTGCAACGCAAGGGGAGCGGTTGCAGAATTTGCGAGAGGGTCGCGTTCAGCCCCGGCCCACGCGCGCCAGCAGCTGCAGCGCGCGCGACAGATGCGGGCGGTCGAGCATGCCGCCCTTGTAGCCGATCGTCCCAGCGCCGGGATGGGCCGCGAACAGGTCGACGATCGCCTGCGCTTCAGCCAGCTCCTCCTCGCTGGGGGTGAAGGCGGAATTGATGACATCGACCTGCGCCGGATGGATCGCGAGCATGCCCGCAAAGCCGTCGCGGCGCACCTTTTCGGCGCGTGCCTTCAGACCATCCAGATCGCGGAAATCGCCCTGGATCGTCTCGATCGCGGCAACCCCTGCAGCGGCTGCACCGAGCAGGCAAAGGCTGCGCGCGAGCTCATAGGTAAAGCCATAGCTTCCATCGGCATTGCGATTGCTGGCCGCGCCGATCGAATCGGCCAGATCCTCCGCGCCCCAGCTCATCGCGACGAGCCGCGCGGCTCCCTTGTAGTCGCCGGTGGTGAACATCGCCTCGGCCGTTTCGGTGACCAGCGCGATCACCGGGGTTGATCCCTGTTCGATCCCGTTCGCCACCTCGAGCGCAGAGAGATAATGGTCGAGAAGCTCGACATCGTGCCGACCACGCGCCTTGGGCAGCATGATGCCACCGGGCCGCGCGGGCATGATCGCGGCAAGATCCTGCAGCGTCCAGGGTCCGTCGAGTGGGTTGACCCGCACCCATAGCCGCTCGAGCCCATCGCTTCGGCTGGCCAGCTGGTCACGCACCAGGCTGCGCGCCATCGGCTTGTTCTCGGCCGAGACGGCATCTTCCAGATCGAACAGCGCGATATCGGCGGCACTCTCTGCCGCCTTGGCCATCTTCTTCTCGCTGTCGCCAGGGGCAAACAGCCACGACCGCATCGGAAGGTGGAGCATTTCGGTCATCGCCTCGGGTCCGTTGTAACTTGCGCTTTTTTTGACACCTTTACCGCGGCGCTGACCAAGCGCAATCGCCCAGCGAACCCGGACAAGGCTCGCGAGGCGCGGGCAAAGGTTAAAGACCCGATTTCACGCGATAATTGCGCGCATAGCAGTGAATTCTTCGTCGATCGCTCGGCAGGTTTCGTAGCCCGACGCGCAATATTCGATCCGAAATGGAAGCAAAAAATACCCCTGTTACGGGTCCACCCCCTAAAAACCGGGGTGGTAAGCAATTGAAGATGCTGCAAGAACTCTCGTCACAGAGCCAACGCCGCCCATCGGTCAGAAGGATCGATCGGATGAGGCGATAACAAGGCCAACGGGCGCGCGCGCAACAACAGGGATATGCACGTGAAATCGTTAGCGAGAGAGACCAGCCCCCGCCCCGCCACCACGTGGCACCGTCCCATCCGCCCGGAAGGCGTGCAGAACGATGCTCCTCGCACGGCGCAGAACGATGGTGATCGCCGCACCCGGCTGGTGATGCGCGAACAGCAATCGGCACGCCTGCGGAGCAGCTGCTTCCCCGAGCTCAAGCTGCGCAACCCGCTCTGGGACATGCTGGTCGCGCTGCTGGCCGCCAAGCGCAACGGCAATCAGCTCTCGATGAGCGACCTGTGCCTGATGAGCGATGCTCCGGAAAGCACCGCGCTGCGGCTGATTCACCAGCTGCGCGAAAAGGGCTATGCCGACATGGTGCCCGACCGTTCGGATCGTCGGCGCACCCGCGTGACGCTGACCAGCCTGGGTGAAGCTCAATTCGATCAGTATCTTGACCGGTTCGAGCTGGCCTGACCGGCGCTTCTTGCGTTTTACCTCGATTTAAGGGTTTCTGTTTAGGGCTGAGGTGCAAAGGACGCACCCACCATGTCATTCGGCAAAAAAGGACTGACAGGACCTACCTTCGACGCAGCGCCGCAGGGTGATGCGAACCTGCCGCAACGCGAGCCGCGTGTGCATCGGTTGATGAAGGTCACGCTGTTCCACGAAAGGTTCGGCAGCGCCGATGGGGTGATCCGCGACATTTCGAGCGGTGGCCTGGGCGGTCGGTGCGCCGCGCCTCTGGAGCCCGGCGATGTGGTCGAGATCGACCGGCCGGGCCTGGGGCGTTTCGAGGCGGAGGTGCGCTGGGTACGCAACGGCCAGTTCGGCGCGCAGCTGACATCCGACCTCAGGATCGACACCAAGGAGGTGCAGAGCCTGTCCTTCAACAATTCCAATTGGGACACGAAGGTCAACAAGCCGCTGGAGAATCACGTGTTCACACGGTTCAAGCCGATGCAGAACACCTATCGCCCCACCATCTCGCTGGCCCGCCGCGACAAATAGGCGCAGTGGCCTCGGCGGCGATTGCCCTGCCCCGGCCTCTCGGCCTGCAGGCAGGGCAATATAAGGTCAATCGAACTTCAGGCTCTTGACGGTCTTCACTCCGGCAAGCTGGCACAGCTTCCACAGCACCGGCTCCTCGACCGCGCCGTCGAGCGACAGCAGCAGCACCGCCTCGCCACCCGCGCGCGCTTCGCGGCGACCGAGGTGGAAGGTCGCGATGTTGACATTGGCCTCACCCAGCGTCGATCCCAGACGACCGATGAAACCCGGCTCGTCGCGGTTGACGATGTAGAGCATATGCCCGGCGAGATCGGCTTCGATCTTGATGCCGTAGATCTCGACCAGACGCGGCGTCGCGTTGCCGAACAGCGTACCCGCGACCGAGCGCTCGCCATCCGCCGTCGCAACCGAAACGCGCACCAGCGTGTGATAATCGCCCTCGCGGTCATGCCGCACCTCGCGCACGTCGAGCCCACGATCCTTGGCGAGGAACGGCGCATTGACCATGTTCACCGCGTCGCTGAACGCGCTCATGAAGCCCGCCAGCACCGCAGCGGTGATCGGCTTCATGTCGAGCTCGGCCGCCGCGCCCTCGACCTCGATCGCGATGCTCTTGACGCGGTCGCTCTCGAGCTGGCCGACGAGGCGGCCGAGATTGGTCGCCAGCGCCATATAGGGGCGCAGCTTCGGCGCCTGTTCCGCCGAGAGGCTGGGCATGTTGAGCGCGTTGGTCACGCCACCCTTGACCAGATAGTCGGCCATCTGTTCGGCGACCTGGATCGCGACATTGACCTGCGCCTCGCTGGTCGAAGCGCCCAGATGCGGCGTTGCGACGAAGTTCGGCGTGTTGAACAGCGGATGCTCGTGCGCCGGCTCGGTCGCGAACACGTCGAGCGCCGCGCCTGCGACATGCCCCGAATCGAGCGCGTCCTTGAGCGCCGCCTCGTCGATCAGCCCGCCGCGCGCGCAGTTGATGATGCGCACGCCCTTCTTGGTCTTGGCCAGCGCTTCCTTGCTCAGGATGTTGCGCGTCTGGTCGGTCAGCGGGGTGTGGAGCGTGATGAAATCGGCGCGCGCGAGCAGGTCATCGAGCGTCACCTTCTCGATGCCCAGTTCCACCGCGCGTTCGGGCGTCAGAAAGGGATCGAACGCGATGACCTTCATCTTCAGGCCCAGCGCCCGGTCGGCCACGATCGAGCCGATATTGCCCGCGCCGATCAGGCCCAGCGTCTTGGCGGTCAGCTCGACGCCCATGAAGCGGTTCTTTTCCCACTTGCCGGCCTGGGTCGAGGCATCGGCCTCGGGCAGCTGGCGGGCAAGCGCGAACATCAGCGCGATGGCATGTTCGGCAGTGGTGATCGAGTTGCCGAACGGCGTGTTCATCACGACCACGCCCTTGGCCGAGGCAGCGGGGATGTCGACATTGTCGACGCCGATTCCGGCGCGGCCGACGACTTTGAGGTTGGTCGCGGCATCCAGGATCGCCTTGGTCACCTTGGTCGAGGAGCGGATGGCGAGACCATCATACTGGCCGATGATTGCGGCCAGCTCTTCGGGGGTCTGGCCGGTGATCACATCGACCTCGCAACCGCGCTCGCGGAAGATCTGCGCGGCCTTGGGGTCCATCTTGTCGGAAATAAGCACTTTGGGCATTTTATGTCTCCCTCTCCCCTTCAAGGGAGAGGGCCGGGGAGAGGGGAACGGCCTCTGGTCCCGGCCCTATTGTTGAGTGAAATGAAGCGGGTAAGCCCCTCTCCCTTCGCCGCTGCGCGGCTCTTCCCTCTCCCCTAAAGGAGAGAGGGCGGGTGGGTGTTACTTGGAAGTGAGTTCCGAATAGGCCCAGTCGAGCCAGGGGCCGAGCGCCTCGATATCGGCGGTCTCGACCGTCGCACCGCACCAGATGCGCAGGCCCGGAGGGGCATCGCGATAGCCCGCGATGTCGAAGGCCGCGCCTTCCTTTTCGAGCAGTCCGGCAAAGGCCTTGATAAAGGCCTCGTCCGCGCCCTCGACCGTCAGGCAGACGCTGGTGGTCGATCGTGTGGCGGGATCGGGCGCGAGATGGCCGAGCCACGGACGCGCCTCAACGATGGCGTCGAGCGCCGCTGCATTGGCGTTGGAACGCGCGATCATCGCATCGGCACCGCCCAGCGACTTGCCCCATTCGAGCGCGAAGATCGCATCTTCCACCGCCAGCATCGACGGGGTGTTGATCGTCTCGCCCTTGAACACGCCTTCGGCGAGCTTGCCCTTGCTCATCAGGCGGAACACCTTGGGCAGCGGCCAGGCAGGGGTGTAGGTCTCGAGCCGCTCGACCGCACGCGGGCCGAGGATCAGCACGCCATGCGCGCCTTCGCCGCCCAGCACCTTCTGCCAGGAGAAGGTGGCGACATCGATCTTGTCCCAGGGCAGGTCATAGGCGAACACCGCGCTGGTGGCGTCGGCAAAGCTCAGGCCTTCGCGGTCGGCCGCGATCCAGTCGCCATTGGGGACGCGCGCGCCCGAGGTGGTGCCGTTCCAGGTGAACAGCACGTCGTGCGACCAGTCGACCGCGTTCAGATCGGGGATCTGGCCGTAATCGGCGCGCAGGATGACGGGATCGAGCTTGAGCTGCTTGGCGGCATCGGTCACCCAGCCTTCGCCGAAGCTTTCCCAGGCAAGCGCGGTGACGGGGCGAGCGCCCAGCATCGTCCACATCGCCATTTCGAAGGCGCCGGTGTCCGATCCGGGCACGATGCCGATCCGGTGGGTGTCGGGGAGCTTCAGAAGCTCGCGCATCAGGTCGATGCAATATTGCAGCCGCGCCTTGCCGATCTTCGACCGGTGCGAACGTCCCAGCGATTCGGTGGAAAGTTGTGCTGCCGACCAGCCCGGCGGCTTTGCGCAGGGGCCCGAGGAAAAATACGGGCGGGCAGGCAGGGTGGCAGGTTTCTTGGCGAGCACAGCGCCCGCACCAACGGTATCAGTCATGTCAGTCTCTCCTTGCAGAGAGCACGCGCGGCGTTGGGACCGCGTGGCCCGTCGACGGCCCTAGGGGCGAATTGCACATAAAGCAATCACCAAATGCCGAACGGGTCCAGATTCGCGCCGCCCTGCGCAACAAATGCACAGGGCGGCGACGAATCACTTCTTGAAAATGACCTTGCCGCGCTGCGAGACGAGCAGCTTTTCCATGGTCACCGGGTGGAAATAGGCCTCGACATTCTGGCCCTCGGGGGTCACGCCATAGACCTCGTAGCAGCCGCCATCGACCTTCGACTTCTTGACCGTCCAGCCGTCCTTCTTGAGCTTGGCTTCCAGATCGGTGCGGCTCTTCCAGCCCGTCTGCGGGCCCGCGTCGCACTTCATCTTGCCGGTGGCAAAGGCATCCGGAGCAGCGGAAAACTGCATCGCGGTGGCGGCGGCGACGGCCAGCATGGCCTGTGCGAATTTCATCAGACGTCCCTCTTCTCTCAAGCGTTCAAGCGGTTAAAGCCCCAATGCTCCTGCCTGTGTGCCACGGCGCGCTGAACGCCGCTTGAACATAAGCATGACCCGTGCGGTTTCCAGAATCAGCAGCGGAACAAAATGCACGACCATCCCCATATATTCGCCGTCAACGTACACCCAGTGCAGCGCGATCAGCAAGGCAGCAGGATAGACCAGCCGCTGCAGCCGCTTCCAGTTCGCGCGCATCGCCCGTTGCGAGGCGTTGTTGCTGGTCACCCCCATGGCGACGAAGATGGCGAGCGCCGCATAGCCGGTCCAGATGCTGAAGATCAGTGCCTCTTCCGCGATCATGCCCCAGTCGCCCATGTCATAGAGATAGAAGGCCAGGTGCAGCACGCCATAAAGGCACGCCGCCACGCCCAGTGCGCGGCGCCGTGCGAGCAGCCAGTCGAGCCAGCGCCTGCGCCCGAAGATCGCGCGCAGCGGCGAGATCATCATCGCGATGATCATGAATCGGACCGAGAACTCGCCGCTCGGGTGGATCAGATCGAATGCGGTCACCGGATCGCGCAGGAAGCCGATGGACATGCCAATCGCGGGAATCGCCAGCAACACCCAGAAAAACCCATGCACGTTGATCAATCGCAACATCGTGTCCGCACCCATCCTCAAAGCGCACCGCTTCGTCCCGGCCAGCGCTAGTCCTGCCGCAAGGTCCGCGCAATGCCGCGCTTTCGTTCCCTATCGCAGCGTTAACCATTTTCGGAACAACAGGGTTAAATTTCATTGAGTAGGATCAACGCCATGGAACGAGGCGTTCATCAAGGTCCCTCCCTGGCCGCTGGTGGCCCGCTGCCCCTGGGCGGCGGCGACAGTGCGCAGATGAACGCTGGCGAAGGCGCGGGCCTGCACAGGAGTGCACGGTCCGCGCCGCGTCGCCTCGATCCCCGTTTCACCGCCATGATCGAATCGCCCGAGCTGCAGCGCATGGCGCTGGTCGCGGCGCTTTCGGTCCTGATCGCAGGCTGCTCGATGCTGCCCGAAGGACGCGGCCTGTCGCGGGCGCCCGTTTCCGCTCCCGCACGAAGCCAGCAGGCGATGCGCCCAGCACTCCCCGCTCCGCCGCTGGCCGACACGCGCCAGTGCATCAGCCAGCTCAGCCAGGCCAAGGTCCGCTTCACACCGGTGCCCGACCAGACCTTCGGCGCGGGCTGCTCGCAGCTCGGCAGCGTTCGCCTTTCGGCGATCAGCCTGATGGAAGCCGGGCGCGGGCGCAGCGAGCTGGCGATCAGCAATATCGGCCCGGTGCGCTGCGAACTGGCGCAGCGCTTTGCCGGATGGGCGCAATATGGCATTGCCCGCGCCGCCGAGCAGATGCTGGGCAGCCCGCTCGTCAAGATCGAGACCATGGGCAGCTATTCCTGCCGCAATATTGCCGGCTCGCTCAAGCTCTCGCAGCATGCGCATGCCAATGCCATCGACATTGCCGGGTTCGTGCTGGCCGATGGCCGCCGCATCTCGGTCAAGGACGGGTGGAACGGCAGCAACCAGGAGCGCGCGTTCCTGCGCACCATCCATGCCAGCGCCTGCAAGCGCTTCGGAACGGTGCTCGGACCCGAATACAATGCCGCGCACCGCGATCACCTGCATGTCGACATGAGCGGCCAAGGCTATTGCCGATAAGGCGATCGCCCCTTAATTGCGGGCGATGACCAAGAAAGACCTGACCGAGCCGCGCTTTCGCCGCGCCGCCGAAGACGCCAAGACCGCCGAACGCGCGGTTCACGACACCCCCCAGACCCAGGACCCGGCCTACCGTCTGGCCTTTGGCGACACCGAATTCCTGTTGCGCCAGGAATTGCGCCCGGTGCGCTTCCAGCTGGAACTGCTCAAGCCCGAGATGCTGCTCGAAGAGGCCGGAATCGGCTCCACGCTGGTGATCTATGGCTCCGCGCGCATCCCCGCGCCCGACAAGACCGAAGGCATGGTCGAGGCCGCGCGCAGCCCCGAGGAAAAGAAGGTTGCCGAACGGCTGGTCGCCAAGGCGAAATATTATGACGAGGCGCGCAAGCTTGCGCAGCTGGCCAGCGAATGCGGCGTGGTCGAAGACGGCAAGCGCCAGTTCGTCGTCTGCTCGGGCGGCGGCCCCTCGATCATGGAAGCCGCGAACCGCGGCGCGGCCGACGTCGGCATGGATTCGGTCGGGCTGAACATCGTGCTGCCGCACGAACAGGCGCCCAACCGCTATGTCACCCCGCACCTGTCGTTCCAGTTCCATTATTTCGCGCTGCGCAAGATGCACTTCCTGCTCCGTGCCCGCGCGGTCGCCGTCTTCCCCGGCGGCTTCGGCACGTTCGACGAATTCTTCGAACTGCTGACGCTGATCCAGACCGGCAAGATGGCGCCGATCCCCATCATGCTGTTCGGCAAGGACTTCTGGAACCGCGTCGTCAATTTCGAGGCGCTGGCGGAGGAAGGCGTGATCTCGCCGGGCAATCTCGACCTGTTCAGCTTTGTCGAGACGGCAGACGAGGCCTGGACGAAGATCCGGACCTTCTACGACCTGCCCTGCAGCTGAGCGGTTACTGACCCAGTTCGACGCTGCGCTTGGCCGCCGCTGCCATGGCCTCGGCCACCAGCCGGTCGAGCGCGGCGTCGGCATCGAACACGTTGAGCGCAGCGCGCGTCGTGCCGCCGGGGCTGGCGACGCGCTCGGCGAGCTGGGTGGGGCTCTCGTCGGAACGGTGCGCCAGCTCGGCCGAGCCGCGTACCATCGCCATCGCGAAGCGCGCGGCCTGATCGGCGGGCATGCCGAGACCTTCCGCGGCCTTGCCCAGCGCGTCGATGAAGCGGAACAGATAGGCCGGGCCCGAACCACTCAATGCGGTGACAAGGTGCATCTGCGCCTCCTCGGCCAGCCATTCGGCGGAGCCCAGCATGCCAAACAAGGATTCAAGCCGGGCGCGGTCGTCATCGCCCAGCCCGTCGGCGTAGAGCGCGGTGACCGACTGGCCGATGCTCACCGCCATGTTTGGCATGATCCGCGCCACCGCGCGGGCGTGCGGAAGCGCAGCACGCAGCCCTGCGCAATCCACCCCCGCAAGCATCGAGACGACCAGCGCCTGCGACAGGTCGACCCCCGCCAGCTGTGGTGCGACATCGCCCAGCATCTGCGGCTTGATTCCCAGCAGCAGCCAGTCGGGCGCGGAAAGGCCGGGATCGATTTCGGTCAGGTGACGTACGCCCTGGGGCAGGTCGCGCGGTGACGGATCGACCACGGTGACATTGGCAGGATCGAGTCCTTGCGCAAACCAGCCGCGCAGCATGGCACCAGCCATATTGCCCGAGCCTATGACCAGAAGGGATTTTGGGAAAAGGTCAGGCATCCCACCTCCGTTTGTCCCGAGCCCTTCGACTGGCTGGCAAGCCATCCGCTCAGGGTAAACTTAAATCGAGGGACGTTACTCTGAACCGTTGTGCATGCGTCCCTCGACTTCGCTCGGGACAAACGGATCAGGGTCACGCGTCAGCTCTCTCGTGCTCAAGCCTCGCCCTGGGTATCGATCAGCGCCGCCGCCAGCGCTTCCTGCGGGCTCTTATCGCCCCAGAGGATGAACTGGAACACCGGATAGAAGCGGTCGCACTCGTCGATTGCTGCCTCCACCGCTAGCTGCGCCTGATCGAGCCCCAGCATCGCATCGCTCCCCAGCATCATGCCGTTGCGATAGAGCACGACGCCGCTGTTCGACCAGATGTCGAAATGGCCGAGCCACAGCTGCTCGTTGATCAGCGCCAGCGCCTCGCAGATCACCGCGAACTTGTCGTCGGGAACGCGGATGTCGGGCATGGCGAGCAGTTGCAGCACATTGTCCTCGTGCCGCCAGATCGCGCGCAGCTGATAGCTGGTCCAGCTGCCCTTGACCTCGGTCAGCAGCTCGTCCTCGCCCACCATCTCGCACGGCCAGCCGCGCGCTTCGAACAGCGCGGCCAGCATGTCGACCGGCGCGGCTTCCTCCCGATCCAGGTCAAGCTGCTGTTCGTTCATGAAATTCCTTTCGCGCCCCATGGCACATGTTCCAAGATGACCCGATGCCCGGTTGCACGCAATGGGCGGACGATCGACCACCGTCCGCCTTGTCTCGAAGTCTGTTCAAAAACTGTGGATAAGCAGGGGTAATGTCGCCTTACTCGGCCCCGCCTGCAGCCTTGGCCGAAAGGGCCGCTTCCAGCGCCGCAACGCGCGCCTTGAGGCTCTCCGACTCCTCGCGCGCCTTGGCGGCCATTTCCTTGACCGCCTCGAATTCCTCGCGGCTGACGAAATCGAGGCCCGCAATCCACTCGCGGGTGCGTTCGCGCGCGCTCTCGCCCGCCTCGCGGCTCATGCCCGCGACGGTGCCGGCCAGGCCGTTGATGAACTTGGCGAAATCGCCGCCGAATTCGGACTTGTTCTGCATGTCTCACTCCTTGGGGAAAGACGCGTCCCGCGTCCCAATATCAGTTTATCATGGGCTTCCCACGGTAATAGCATGTGGGGACCGTGCCCGCCAATCGCAACCGCGCGTTACTGGCTCGGCGGGGCGAGCTGGATGCGCTGCGCATCGCGCGGCACCACCAGCTGTTCGGCATTCGGGTTGAGTTCGTCGATCTGCTTGTTGAGCACCGAGGCAAAGCATAGCCAGGCGAGATAGGGCACCATCAGCCATGCGGCGAGCGGACGGATGCGCCCGAACACGATCGTCGTGGCAAAGGCGGCGACGAACACCGCAACCAGCAGGTAGAAGGCGCCCGACACCTGGTGCATGCGGAAGAAATAGATCGGCCAGGCGAGGTTGAGCGCGAGCTGGACGAAGAACAGCAGCACCGCAAGACCGCGCAGGGGCGCGCCGCGCGCGGTAACCACCACGGTCAGCGCAAGGCCCATCATGACGTACAGGATCGACCAGGCGATGCCGAACGCCGCACCCGGCGGCTGCGCCTCGGGCTTTACCAGCGCCTGGAACCAGCGATTCTCCTCACCCGATCCGGAAAAATTGCTGACTCCGAAGCCGAGCAGAACGACCAGTGGCACGAACAGCAGCGCCCAGCGCACAAAGGCGAGGCGGAGCTGCATGGGAGAGGCAATTTCATTCATCGAGGCGGATTCTCCTGCCCGCAAAAAGGGCTTGACCCTTCGCATATCGGATTCGTTTGGCGCACGCCAGCGCGGTTTACCAAGGTTTTCCGTGCCGTTGCGGGTCAGCAGCTGCGCCCCTTCTGCGCCGCGACGAGGAATTCGATATTGCCGCTCGGGCCCGTAATCGGGCTTTGTGTCAGCCCGGTGACAGGCCAGTCGATGCTCTCCAGCCAGCGCATCACCCGGTCGCACACCGCCGCGTGCAGCGCTGGATCGCGCACCACCCCGCCTTTGCCGATTTGGTCCTTGCCAACCTCGAACTGCGGCTTGATCAGCGCCGCGAGCCATGCGCCTGGCTTCGCGAACGACATCGGCACCGGCAGCACCTTGTCGAGCGCGATGAAACTCGCATCGCACACCACGATGTCGATCGGCCGGGTGATATGCGCCTCGGTCAGGATGCGCGCGCTGGTCTGTTCGTGCACCGTGACCCGGTCGTCCTGGCGCAGCTTCCAGGCGAGCTGGTTGGTGCCGCTGTCCACCGCGAACACATGCGCCGCGCCGCGCGTCAGCAGCACATCGGTAAAGCCGCCGGTCGACGATCCGACATCGATCGCGGTCATGCCGGTGACATCGATGCCAAAATGGTCAAGCGCGTGCGCGAGCTTGATGCCGCCGCGCGACACCCAGGGATGATCACGCCCGCGCACCTCGATCGCGGCATCGCTCATCACCGTCTCGCCCGCCTTGGCGACCTTGCGCTCGCCTGCGAACACCAGCCCCGCCAGGATCAGCGCCTGCGCGCGCGAGCGGCTCTCGGCGAGCCCCCGATCGACCAGCAACTGGTCGATCCGCGTCTTGCGCGGCTTGTCGGACGATGGGCGGGGGGTCTGCTCTGCCATGGGGCCGGTTCTTAACCGCGCACACGGCGTTTTGCGAGCGCGAGATGATTACCCGGAAAAAATTGAATTACAAGACTTGCGATGGCTCCGGCGATGATTCACATAAGGGGTGCAAGGAATACAGATCGTCAGAACCCCAGTAAAACCGGGTTTTTGCGAATGGCCCTTCACTTGGTTTCAACATAGCGAAAGGAGGTGATCCGATGTCTCATGGTTCAGCAAGAGGGTCGGTCAAGTCCATTCGGAGTGTTCGCGGCTGATAGCCATCTGCCCTTTGGTCAGGGCAGGCGCTTTCATCAAGCGCGACATACATTCCGAAGGCGGCACTTCCGGCCGCTGACCATGTGATGGGCCGCGCGGGGAGCTGTGACTCCCGGCGGCCCCTCTCATTTCATGGTTACCCAGAGCGTTGAAGCGCGATGCTCCGCTACGGGTTTTGTTTTTTTCCCCAAATCGATGGCCCAGAGCGGCACACCCGATTGCTCTCTCCCCTTCAGGGGAGAGATGCGAAGGCTTATCGGCTGTGCCGATTAGCCGTAGCTGAGAGGGGCCTGCGTAGAGCACTCCCCCCTCCCAACCCTCCCTCCTAAGGGGAGAGGGCTTAACCGCCGTTCGCGTCTCCGCGTGAACAGATGTTTCGCGAAGACATGGAGGGGAACGCTTCCCGCCCGCCACATCACCCGATCCCCTGAGAAGGCAGGGGCCCATCTCCTGAAGGTTGCGATCAAGTGCGAGGGCAGGAGATGGATGCCTGCCTGCCTGCGCAGGCAAACGGAAAATCAACAGGTCCTCCCGCTCAGCCTGGACAGTGGGCACAACCCGCGACCGTTAATGGCCCCTTGCCCACGGTGGCCATATAGCGGGGCCTGTGACAGGCTCAGGCTGAGCGACGTTGGTGGTAATTTTGGGAGCGCTTTTAAAAAAAATCCGCCCCACTGGGAACGACGCCATTGCGGATGGGCACATCGCGTGTATGCCTACGCAAGAAATTGGAGCACCAAGGAAGTGCGGACCGTGAGCATTCTGAGATCAATTTCGCATTTGATTGAGAGAGAGATGAAGTTTTGGGGACGGCCGGTAAGTTAGCGTCCGCGCTCGTGGTGTAATTTTCGGTGGAGATTTAGGTGCTGCTGGTG
>LSHP01000076.1 GCA_001555775.1 Acidovorax delafieldii
CACCAGCAGCACCTAAATCTCCACCGAAAATTACACCACGAGCGCGGACGCTAACAGAACGCTGGCTTCTGGCCGTCGGATTGTCGCGTGAAAAAGTCTGCGCGCTCGTCGATAAGTTCTTGCGACCAAGCCCGGTTGGCGACAAGAAGCTGCCTATACTCTCTCATGTGAACCTCACTCCAACTACGGGGGCGTTAATCAAAGGAGATGTCCGTTCGGCAAGATCGCCGCGAACAACAACATCTATCGATTTGAATTGAGAAGCTTTTATAAAGGAGTTGATAATTTCGACGTTATCAAGATCAACATAGTTCGTTGCAGACAAATCAATCAAGAGTCTACAATTTTCGGGAACGCGGTTCAGTTGCTTCTCGAGTTCATATTTGTGAATAAAATACAGGTTTCGCCGAGCGCGGATGAGACAATCATTGCCCTCGCATGCAAACGTAACCGCAGTTCGAAAATTACGAGCAATTACGAAAACGAACCCAATCACAAGGCCGATCAGGACGCCTTCGAGCAGATTGGTGAACATGATCGCGATCACGGTTACTGCGAACGGGATGAACTGGGTCCAGCCTTGTCGGTAACGGTCCAAAAAAAGCTGGGGAGTGCAAAGCTTGTAGCCGGTAGCGATCAGCACCGCCGCGAGTGCCGCTAGCGGGATGAGGTTGAGCACAATAGGGATCAGCGCGACCGACAACAGCAGCCATAGCCCATGCAACATCGTCGATGCCTTGCTCTGTGCGCCCGCACCGACGTTGGCCGAGGAACGCACGATGACCGAGGTCACCGGCAGTCCTCCCAGCAGCCCCGACACGATGTTGCCGCCACCCTGGGCCATCAGTTCCAGGTTCTTGTCAGTGGTGCGTCGTTGCGGGTCGAGTTCGTCGATGGCCTTGATGCTGAGCATCGACTCCAGGCTGGCGACGATGGCAATCGTAGCTGCTGCGATCCAAACGCCGCTACTCCCGATATCGGAAAAATCGGGAAGGGAGAAAAGTTGGGTAAATTCGGCCGGGCTTTTGGAGACTGGCACCTGAACAAGATGCTCCGTGCCAATCTTCCAGGAAGGTAGGATCACCCCGAGCAGCGCATTACCTATGACGCCGATCAGAACCGCAACCAAGGGGCCTGGCAAGAAACTGAACGGCCCCTGCTTGGGTTTCGCGCTGTCCCACCAGAATAAGAAGGCAAGTCCCGCGAGACTGATGATCAGCGCCCCCGCCTCGAATTTGCGGCTCAGGAACACGAACAGGTTTGTGAACGTGTTCCCGTTTCCCGAGGCGAACTCAAAGCTACCCTCAGCCTCGACCTCGTAACCGATCGCGAACGGAATTTGTTTGAGAACAAGAATGAGCCCGATTGATGCCAACATACCTGAGATCACCGAGGAGGGAATGAACTCACCTAAAATACCTGCGCGGGCTGCAGAGAGCGCAAGCTGTATCAAACCCGCCAAAACAACTACCGACAAGAAAACTTGATAGCTAGGTAGCGAATTAATCGTGTCGAGTACAATCACCGTAAGACCTGCGGCAGGACCGCTGACGGACAGCGGAGACCTTGACAGGCCGCCGACTACAATGCCGCCGACAATACCTGCTATCAGGCCAGAGAATAGGGGTGCTCCTGACGCAAGGGCGACGCCTAGACAGAGCGGGAGCGCGACGAGCGAAACGACGATGGATGCGGACATATCCGTGCGCAACGATGCAAGAGAGTATCTCGAAGAGGACACAAGGGTCTCCATAACTGTAAGTAGAACTAGGTGACAGCGAGCGAAGCTGGTTGCCGATTTTCGCAAATCGACAGCGGTTCGCCGCGACAATCGAGATTAAGCGCCAATGGCGTCGCGAAGCCACCCGCTAAGGTAACCATGCTCCACGTACACGCAGCCTCGATTGTTTCCGCAGGTTACAGTTTTGGGGGTCTCAATGTCTGGGCGGGGGTCACGCCTTCGCTGATCCGCCGCCCAAGTGTCGAATAAGCGTGCTCTAGCTTCAATTGCGAGATTATCGCCTTGAAAGGCAAGATCAGGTGATCGCCGTGGCATTCAATATGCGCATGTGGGAGCCGACCGGTAGCGTCTCCGGGTAACTCGTCGCTCGCAGGCTTGCTCACGCTCGCCATCGACAGCGCTAAGCTGGACGCGGCGACAAGGCTCATATTCCCGCTTTCGGGACTTACATGGAAAGCCGAAGTCAACCCCAAAAGCGATGCAAACAGCACGCCGATAACAAAGGGAAACAGGCGGCTCATGACGCTTGTCCTTAGCGATCCCACACATTCAAGACAACTACCTTTCGTCTCCCTCTTTGAATGTGCGCTCGTTAAATCGGCCACGATCCTCAGCAGCATCCGTGTCAGGATTATTCCATCACAGCGAGCAGCGCTTCCGCAACGCCGTGGCGGTCAGCGCCGATCGCCGGCCCGGTTACCTCGTAGCCATCACATACGCGGCAGTAGTGTAGCAATCCTCGGTTGAGGGCGTCGCGATGCGTTGCCGTATCCTGCGCCGGACGTCGGTGTTCCACGCCTGTCGCCAGAAGGACAGCGCGAGCGGTAAAAGTGATACCCACACCGCGTGCCTCGAAGGCGTATATCTCGCTTTCTAGCTCTTCGATGAGACCCGTGACAATAGTCCCGCCGAAACGCTCGGCCTGCTCCCGCATCCGGCCTAGTAGATCCTCGCCGTTGATCCCCTCCGGAAATCCGGCATGGTTGTGCAAGAGCGGGATCCACTTTGTACGGCTGTGGCCTGCATCGATCACGATCACGCGGCGATGATAGCGGGAGAGGTAAATGGCTGCGGTGAGGCCAGCAGGTCCCCCGCCCACGATCAGAACGTCGCACTGCTCGGACATGGTCAACGATGTCATCCTTTCCGGGCCGCCCCACTGCGGTAAATGATATTGGGTCAACCCTGGCGCGACGGCCCCGGCGGATTGACAGGGATCGCCCGCTCTTCCCCTGGGCAGGCGCCGCAAATAAGATTGGCAGGCACGGCAACGTCAATACGCTTAGGATAGGGGAGATTGAGGTTGGTCATGATCTCGACGAACTCGTCTAGCGTCCTTCCGCCGCCGAGCCTGGGATTGCGCTCGCGTTCCTGAGCGACGGTGCTGACAAAGCGATGCTCGTAATCGTGCGCCGGATAAACGAGCGTTTCTTTCGGGAGCGAGAACAACTTTTCGTGAACCGAGCCGTAGAGCGCCGGGGCGTCGCCATTCTGAAAGTCCGTGCGTCCGCAACCGTCGATCAACAACGCATCGCCAGTGAAAACCTGCAGCGCGCCGGGATGCTCAAGAAGATAGGAATGATGGGCGTCGGTATGTCCCGGCGTGAACAGCGGCTGCAGAATGAGAGCTCCGACATGGAGCGGGTTGACCTCATTGACGAGGATGTCGGCGCAGGAAAGGCCATCTGTTTCCGGATAGGCGACTTTGCAGCCGGTCAGGCTTCGCAACCGGCACGCGCCGGTGACATGGTCGGCGTGGATGTGCGTCTCGAGAGTGAATTCGAGCTCCAGGCCTAATTCCGCCAGTACCGCGAGATCCCGTTCGACCGTTTCAAGTACGGGATCGATGAGCACGGCCCGTTTCGTATCGCCGCAGGCGACCAGATAGGTATACGTCGATGACTCCGGTTCGAACAGCTGTCGGAAGATCATCGTCCGGCCTGTTCCGTGCGAGGAGGGCCGGCTGCTCCGGCTCGAAGCGTCGCGGGAGGGAGGGGCTCCGGGTCGGCCGGCTCGGCTGCGCTTTGTCCCCTTGCCGCGGCAACTTCCCTGGCCTCGATCCGATCGAGATAAGCCTCGGCGAGCTGGTAATGGGCGGCCGTTGCTTCTGGCACGATCGACCGCTGCGCCATTTCCAGTTCCTCCTCCGCTCGCCGTTGGAGATAGCGCAGATCCTCACCGGGTCCGGGTTCGATCACTTGGTGCACAGTCATCACTCTACTGCAAAGAGCTGCGTGTATGGCAACCTTGAAGCTCGGCAGGAACGCCAGCGCGCTCCTTCAGGCTAGCGAGCTTCTCGCTCTCCACCACGCGGAGGTTAATGCCTGCCCGCCGAAGCGCCTCGGCATGTCCGTCGCAGCATTCACATCCGGGGTTTTTGTACATGACGCCGGGGGGCCTATCCGCAGCGGAAACCGTTCCGGGGGCCAACAGGAGAGCAGGTCCGACCGTCAATTTCATCAGTGTCTTCAGCATCTGTGCCACTCCATCTCTGGCTTTCGCCTTGACCTGCTCATCGACCATGGTGGCCTTCAATCCGCCGGCTGCGGGATCGTGCGCAGGTACGGTTTCACCGTCTTCCAACCTCCGGGGAATTTGTCCTTCGCCTGCTCATCGTCGAGCGAGGGGGCGATGATGCACTCCCCACCAGGATTCCAGTTCACCGGCGTCGCGACCGGGTGTTTCGCCGTCAGCTGGATGGAGTCGAGCAGCCGCAGGATTTCTGCTAGGTTACGACCTGAACTCATCGGATAAATGAGCATGGCTTTGATCTTCCTGTCCGGGCCGATGATATAGACCGTGCGCACGGTGGCATTGGTGGCGGCGGTGCGGCCCTCGGTCTCGGTCTCCTCAGCCGGCAGCATGTTGTAGAGCTTCGAAACCTTGAGGTCATGATCCCCAATCATCGGGAAATTCACGTCCTGGCCGCTGACATCCTTGATGTCCTGCATCCAGCCCTGGTGATCGCCGACCTTGTCGACGCTGAGGCCGATCAGCTTCGTGCCCCGTTTGTCGAACTCGGGCTTCAGGCGGGCAAACTCGCCCAACTCGGTCGTGCAGACTGGCGTGAAATCCTTCGGGTGCGAGAAAAGCACCGCCCAACTTTCGCCGAGCCAGTCATGGAAATGAAGCGAACCCTCTGTGGTGTCCGCCTCGAAATCCGGAGCGATGTCGCCAAGCTTCAAACTCATTATTCTTCTCCTGTATCGATCTGCGCCCTCGGTCGGTGTCTGCCGAGACAGATAGGGTCTATAGTAGCTATAGGTTCAAGGGCTTGGTTCGACGAGGTGACACAGCGCTGCGATGCGCCGACATGCCCGTGCATCTCCACTTGGCGCGCATTTGCAATTCAGAGACCAGCGCCTTGCCTCATCTGACATAAGTGTCGAGCTCCGATGCGATCTGATCGGGCGTTGCATCGCGGGCGAAAAAGGTGATCGGATCGCCCTTTGGACCCATCAGGTATATCAACGCGCTGTGGTCCATGAGGTAGCCGCTGGCTCCGCCCAATTGTTGGCGGCTGGCATAGGCCGCGAAGCGCCGGAGCGTATCAGCAATCGCAGCGGGCAGGCCGGTGAGACCGATTAGCCGCGGATGGAAGTTACCTACGAACTGCTTCAAAACCTCGGGCGTGTCACGCTCCGGATCGATGGTCACCATGATCGGCTGGATGCGTGCCGCGCGCGCTGGATCGCGCTGCTCGAACAGCCGCAGAGCCTTGCTCATCTTCTGGACATCGGTGGGGCAGATGTCGGGCAGAAGGTGAAGCCTAAATACTTGAGCCGGTAGCGGCCTCGGAAGCTGTCGCTAGTTACCACCCGCCCTTCCTGATCGGTCAACCTGAATGGCCCGCCGACCACCTCTCTTTCAAGAGCGCCAATTGGGACCGGCAGGGGCCCCATCGGACTACAGCCAATCGTCAGAGCCGCCGCCGCGGCTAGGACAAGAACAAGCGCGAGGGCCGCAATGCCCAATGTCATTCGGCGGCTCATCGCCCGAACCCGTTGAACACGGCGCAGGTGATCGCGATCATCGGCGGCGGGCTTCCACTTCAGCGCGGATCAGCGCCTCAAGCTGCGGCAGCCCGAACTCGATCAATGGCGTGCCGTTGACGAAGTAGGTAGGCGTTCCCTTGACGCCGAGGGCTTGGCCGTCCGCGATATCCTGCTGCATGTTCGCCGTCACCGCAGGGGCGTTCAGCGCGGCCCTGGCGCGCTCGACGTTCAGCCCGGCCGCAGCTGCGGCTGACCACGCGCTCTCCATGTTGCCATCGTGCCATTGCGGCTGCTGGGCGAGCACGGCCTCAAGCACCGGAACATACATGTTCTGCGGGCGCGCCGCTTCGAGAATGCGCACAGCCTCTTCAGACCCCGGGTGGTTCGGTGCGTAGCGCACGACCAACCGCACCTCGTTCGGATAGCGTGCCATGATCTGCTTCACTTCGGGGTAGAAGGCGCGACAGGCTTCGCAGGACGGATCGAAGAACTCGACGATCGTAACCGGCGCGTTGCGGGGGCCAATCACAGGGGAATGGTCGCGCACGAGCGTTTCGCTCGGCAGGCCCTGAGCCTTCAGGCCCGAGGTTGCGGCGGAAGCACCGGGCGCGGTGGCATTCCCCGCAACCACATTCGAGGCCCCGACGTTCCCGACGGAGCCATCGAAGAGAAAGATGCCAGCCACGAAGGCCGCTGCGCCAAGGGTGAGAGTCATCGGGACCAGAACCTTCCTGTTCATAAGTTAGCGCTCCTGCGAGAGAGGATAAGGAGGACAGCGACGGCGGTGAAAGCACCGAGCGAGACGAGAGGGAGAGGCACAGCCCCGAAAATGACCATATGGGCGCTCGAGCACGAGGGACCGGCGCCACATGGCCGGACCGGTTCCGCGATCAGTCCCAGATAAAGCAGGCTATGATACAGCGCGATGGCCCATCCGAGACCCGCTAGTGGAAGCGCATAACGCCACACCCGCATGTCCGAAACATGAACCGCGACCGCCAGCACGATCGCCAGCGGAAACATGAAGGCGCGCTGAAACCAGCAAAGCACGCAAGGTTCCTGACCCATCACCTCCCCGACGAACAACGCGCCCAGGCTTGCGAGCAGTGCGCCGACCCAGGCGGCCGCGAGCATCAGCCAGGCGTTTCGATCCGCGCGATGACCAGAAGTCACAATGCGCTCCGATCAGTCCAAGGGCACCGCGGTTTGCGGGCGTCCCGACCTGAATTGCGGCCAAGCCTCGCCAAGCACGCGGATCGCCGAACGGAAGAAGAGCAAGGCGATGATGCTTCCGACGACGATGTCCGGCCAGCTGGCGCGGAACGCATAGACGCCGGTCGCCGCTACGAGCACCCCGGCGTTCGCGATGACATCGTTGCGCGAACATTCGAACGTGCTCGACATGTTCACGTCGCGATTTCGGAAGCGGTAGAGAAGCGCGAGGCAGGTCAGATTGGCGACAAGCGCGATCAGAGCGGTAGATCGGGCAAGAATGCCGGCGGTAAATTCGGCGAAGAACATGGCGAGGTTGATCGCAAGCACGATCTGCAGGATCCGCTTCACGTCGGCATGCGCTCCAAGCGCGGCGATCTCCTGCTCCTTGGCGGAGCAGCAATCGTCTCCCGCGGCATGTCTGGAGGCATCAACTGCGGATTTTGTTACCGGCCGCTCGACTTCAGGACGTGCTCCACTGCCGGAGCAGCAATCGCCTTGTGCGCCTAGCGAGAGAGCGAACGAAGAAGGGGCGATTGGCGCCGGCTCCCCAGCCGTGTCCGGAGTGGGCTGGCTTTGGTGATCAGCGACACCAGGGCAGCATTCCTTCATCGGCGTTCCAATCTGATTGGCAGCAAGCTAAAATCCTCTATAGGATCTACAGTGGCTATAGGTTCAAGAGGAATATGCGCGACAGTTTTTCCATCGGCGAACTCGGGCGCCAGACTGGCTGCCGTGTCGTGACGATCCGTTATTATGAGGGCATCGGCATGTTGCCTGAGCCAGCACGAACGGCCGGCGGGCACCGCGTCTACGGACATGCGCATCTTGACCGACTGGCGTTCATTCGAAAGGGGCGCGAGCTCGGCTTCTCCCTGGATTCCATTCGCAACCTTTTAATGCTTTCCGAACGTCGGCAGGACGCTTCCTGCGCCGAAGTCCACAAAATCGCGATATCGCACCTGACCGAAGTGCGCGGCAAGATTACCGATCTAAAGGTGCTCGAGACGGTTCTGGTCGACGCACTTGAAGATTGCGGCCGGACGAGCGTCGAAGACTGTCGGGTGCTTGACGCACTGCGCGGAGGCGCTGGGGATCGGGGCTGATCCGTTCGCTTATTGGCGCGCTAGCCGACAATGTCGCGACTGTGGTGGGGCACTCAGCCGCTGCTCATTGGTGGTCGTCGTTGCGAAATTTAGCCGCGCCCTTGGGCCCATCGTCTCTTTGTACAGATAGTTCAGCTCGGCGCCGATCGCCACCACGATGTAGTCGAACTCCGGGCTCCCTTTCTCGGGGGCGATCCTGACCTTACAAGGGACCAACTGCGACGCTCTATGGCGGAAGCCTCGGCACGCCGCCCGGGCGGGGTCCATAAAACTCGAACATCTCGGCTGTTCGGTCGTCGAGCCTAATCAGCCACCCTCGGCCTATGTCACGCTGAAGGTCAGGATTTGAAGATGGCTGGCTTTCTTGCGCTCACTACACCGAGCACCGCAACCAGAGCACGATGACTCGTAAGCGATGTTTTCAGGTCACGTCGATCCAAGGCATGAGGTCGCCGACGCCGT
>LSHP01000077.1 GCA_001555775.1 Acidovorax delafieldii
CTTCATCTAAACCTACAATGTCAAAGATCTCACCGACAAAAACAGCGGACAACCAGTGTGCCCCGATCTTTAAACCGAGGGATTGGCTATCCGAAGATGTTGGCGACCGGTGGAAGTGCGATGCGTCAGCGCCGCGTCCCGTCCGGTGAGGCGTCATCTATGGCCGACATCGATTCGGGTCAAACCCTTTTTGCAATTTTATTTCAATTTTTTTGGGGCAATGCGTCTGCACCCCGAAAAATCCGGGGTTTTGGCATCCGGCCCCCGGGTGCCTATAACAGCCCTTCAGGGGAACATGGACGTTTATGGTCGAAGATACAGCTGCGGGAATCGCTGATTCAGGATTCGCCAACCGCGTGAGATCCGCGGTTTTCTGGCGTTCCGGCAGCCAGATCGTCAGTCAGGTGGTGATGTGGACCACGACGCTGGCGGTGATTCGGATTCTCGACCCGTCCGATTACGGCCTGTTCGCCATGACCCAGGTGGTGATGGTGATGCTGGCCTTTCTCAACGGCTATGGCTTTGCCAGCTCGCTGATCCAGCAGGAGCAGATCGACACCTTCCGGGTGCGCCAGGCTTTCGGGCTGCTGCTCATCCTCAATCTCGGCATTGCCGCCGTCCAGTTTGCCGCAGCGCCGGCGATCGCCGCTTATTATGGCCAGCCTCATGTGGCCGAGCTGCTGCGCTGGCAGACGGTGATGTACCTCGCGACGCCCTTCATGGCGGTGCCCGAAGTGCTGATGAGCCGCGCGCTCGATTTCCGCAGGCTGGCCATCGTCAATTTCATCTCGGCCTTTGTCTGCGCGATCACGTCGATCGCATGCGCTTTGGCCGGCTGGGGCGTCTGGACGCTGGTCGCCGCGCCGACATCGATGGTGTGGAGCCGGGCGATCGGCCTGTGCATCGCGCAGCGATTCGTCGTCTGGCCCAGCTTCGACTTTCGCGGCACGCGCAGCATGATCGGTTTCGGCAGCGCAATGCTCACCAGCCATCTGTTGTGGAGCCTCCAGACCCAGGCCGATGTGCTGATCGCCGGGCGCGCGCTCGATCCGCATGCGCTCGGCCTCTATGCCGAGGCGCTGTTCCTTGCGCAGATGTTCTCCTCCAAGGTCATTCCGCCGCTCAACGAGGTCGCCTTTCCCGCCTATTCGCGGCTGCAGGCCGAACCCGCCCGGCTGAAGGCAGCCTTTCTCAAGGCCATCGGGCTGATCATGTTGATCTGCTGTCCGGTCTATGCCGGGCTGGCGGTGACCGCGCCTGAAGCCGTGTACACCCTGTTCGGGCCCAAATGGGTGGAGATGGTGCCCCTCGTCCAGCTGTTCGCGCTCGCGATGCCGTTCATGACGCTGCATGTGCTGATCGCCCCGGCGGTCAATGCGCTGGGCGCGCCCCGCATCACGGTGCGATGCTCGGCCTTTGGCGCGGCCTTCATGCCCTTGATGTTCCTGATCGGGGTGCGCTTCGGCGTGACCGGCCTGGCCCTCGGCTGGGTGATCGGCATGCCGGTCGTGCTGCTGTTCTGCCTGTGGCAGTCGTGTCCGGTGATCGGCGTGCGCGTGCGCGACGTGCTGATTGCATGCCTGCCGGGGGTCGGCGCGGCCGCCGCGATGGCCGCCCTGGTCTGGATGATGCGCATCGGCCTCAACGGCACGCTCGACAGCAGCCTGCCCGAGATCATGGCCCGGCTGGCGCTGCTCGCCGCCATCGGCGTGCTCAGCTATGGGCTGCTGCTGCGTGTGCTGGCGCCGCAGATGCTGAGCGATGCGATCGCGCTGTTGCGCCGCCAGCCGCCCGTCATCGCAGAGGAAGAGATCGCCGCCGCCTGACCAGCCGCGATGCGCTCACCGGCGGATGCCGAAGCGCGCGAGCACGGCATCGGCGATCGCTATCGCATCGGCCCAGGTCGCATCGAAGCCCGACGCGTCGCCATAATAGGGGTCGGCGACCGGCTGCCCTTCGCGTCCGGGCACCAGATCGAGCGCAAGGCAGAGCTCGGCGGGCGAGCTCGCCGGGGCGATCCGGCGCAGGCCAGCGAGATTGTCGTGATCCATCGCAAGGATGAGGTCGAACCGCTCGAAATCGTCCGCGCTCACCTGGCGTCCGCGCAAGCCCGAAATGTCGACGCCATGCGCGCGCGCCACCGCGATCGCACGCGGATCGGGCGGGTCGCCGCGATGCCAGCCGCCGGTGCCGGCCGAATCGACCGTCCAGCCCAGATCGAGCTGATGCACCCGGTGCCTGAGCGCGCCATCAGCGAGCGGCGAGCGGCAGATATTGCCGAGGCAGACGAACAGGATCGATGGCGTCTTCACTCAC
The DNA here is from genome assembly GCA_001555775.1 of Acidovorax delafieldii. Classification (GTDB taxonomy): domain Bacteria; phylum Pseudomonadota; class Alphaproteobacteria; order Sphingomonadales; family Sphingomonadaceae; genus Blastomonas; species Blastomonas delafieldii_A. The sequence continues at coordinate 2,317 of LSHP01000077.1, forward strand.
TGGCCCCTTTCCCGCAGCTGACCGCTTCCGGTCGTTTGACGCTTGCGTCACTTCGGGGCTCTGCTAGCCAAGGGCAAGGACGCACACAAGAGACGCCGAAATCGGGGAGAGACACGCGCATGGCTGGGCCGAACGACAATCAGGACACCGCCGCGCCGGGTATCGCGCCCGCCACATCGGCCTCGCCTTATGCCTGGTACGGGCTGTTCATCCTCTTCCTCGTCTATGTGCTCAATTTCATCGACCGGCAGATCATCACCATCCTCGCGCCCGACATCAAGGCGGACCTGGGGCTGGATGATGCCGATATCGGCTTTCTCTACGGCACCGCCTTTGCCGTGTTCTACGCGCTGTTCGGCATTCCGCTGGGACGGCTCGCCGATAGCTGGCACCGGGTGCGGCTGCTCACCGTGGGCCTGGCCATCTGGTCGGCGATGACGGCGGTATCCGGCTTTGCGAAGAACGGCCTGACCCTGGGCCTCGCGCGCATGGGCGTCGGCATCGGCGAGGCCACCGCGAGCCCTTCGGCCTATTCACTGATTTCGGACATGTTCCCCAAGCGCATGCGCGGCACCGCGCTCGCGATCTATTCGGCGGGGCTCTATTTCGGGGGCGGCATCTCGCTGATGATCGGCGGCTTCATCGTCGCAGGCTGGAACAATGCCTATCCGGGCGGCGGTCCGCTGGGCCTGGTCGGCTGGCAGGCGGCGTTCCTAGCCGTAGGCGTGCCCGGCCTGCTGCTCGCCGCCTGGGTCGCGACGATGCGCGAGCCGGTGCGCGGGCTGGTCGACGGGCTGCCGACGCCGCCGTCACCCGAGCCGTTTCGCGGTTTCTTCCAGGAGCTTTTCGCGGTCATTCCGCCGTTCACGATGATCGCGGCGGCGCAGCGCGGTGCCGCAGCCTTTGCCGTCAATATCGGCGCGCTGGTGCTGCTGGGGCTGATCGCAGCCGGCATGATCGCGCTCACCGGCGCGACGCTGCAATGGCTGTGCATCGCCATCGGCTATTATGCCGTGTTTTCCTGGGCAAGTTCGCTGCGCGCGCGCGACAAGGCGACCTTCGCGCTCATCTGGGGATCGCCCGCCTTCCTGTGCACGATCCTGGGTTATGGCTGCGTCGCCTTCCTGTCCTATGCCACCACCGCGTTCGGACCGACCTATGCCGCACAGGTCCTGGGCGAGGACACCGCGAAAATCGGCTTCTGGATCGGCGGCTTCGGCGCGCTCGGCGGGTTCCTGGGCGTGATCCTGGGCGGTCGCATGTCCGACTGGCTGCGTGCGCGCAGCGAATCGGGGCGGATCATGGTGATCGCCTTCGGGCTCATCACCCCGGTCTTGCCCGTGATCCTGGCCTATACCACCGCCAACGATCCGAATTCGGACGCCGATTTCATCCGCTTCACCGTCTTCGCCTCGCTTGCCAACATGTTCGCCAGCTCGGCGCTGGGAGCAGCTGCCGCAACGACCCAGGATCTGGTGATGCCCCGCATGCGCGGCACCGCCACCGCGACCTTCTTCCTGGCGACCACGCTGTTCGGCCTGGCGCTCGGCCCCTATCTCGCCGGGCAGATGTCGGTGATCTCGGGCAGCCTGTCCACCGGGGTGCTCTCGATCCTGGTGATCGTGCCGGTTGGCCTGACCCTGCTGTTCTTCGCCTGGCGGATGGTGCCGCTGGCCGAACGCACCGTGGTCGAGCGCGCGCGGGCGGCTGGCGAGCCGGTGTGACGGAGCGCCCCCGAGGTCATGCCCGGTCCCACCGGATCGGACCCGATCGCCTGTGGTGCCACATATAACCGTGTTGAATTCCGGAGGAGGCAACGGTAACGACGCTGCTCCATGGCCCGTTCAGGGTTGAATTCTGGGCAGCCCGACGCTGCGCAGCACAGTTCGGGAAGCTGACCGATACATGACCCATGCCTTTCACCCCACCAGCCTGCGCGAATACGACATTCGCGGGATCATCGGCGAAACGCTTGGCGAGGCGGATGCCTATGCGATCGGACGCGGCTTTGCGACGCTGATCGCGCGCGCGGGCGGCAAGTGCGTGGTGGTCGGCTATGACGGCCGCGTCAGTTCTCCGGTGCTCGAAGCGGCGCTGATCAAGGGGCTGAACGACAGCGGTATCGATGCGATCAGCGTCGGTATGGGCCCCACCCCTATGCTCTATTATGCCGAGTCAGTGCTGGAAGAGGCGGATGGCGGCATTCAGATAACCGGCAGCCACAACCCCGCCAATTACAATGGCTTCAAGATGGTCTTTCAGGGCCGCCCGTTTTTCGGCGTGGATATCCGCAAGCTGGGCGAGATGGCGGCAGTCGGCGACTGGGCCGAGGGCACCGGCAGCGCACGGCAGGTCGATATTCTCGATCGCTATGTCGACCGGCTGGTCGAGGATTTCGGCGGCACCGCCGCGCGCATCGGCTGGGACTGCGGCAATGGCGCGGCAGGACCTGCGGTCGAAAAGCTGGTCCAGCGCCTTCCGGGCGAACATTTCACGCTGTTTACCGATGTGGACGGCAATTTTCCCAATCATCATCCCGATCCTACCGAGGAAAAGAATCTCGCCGATCTGAAGGCACTCGTCGCGGAAAAGCAGCTCGATTTCGGAGTGGCTTTTGACGGGGATGGTGACCGGATCGGGGCGATCGACGGCCAGGGCCGCGTGATCTGGGGCGATCAGCTGCTCAGCATTTACGCCGAAGTGGTGCTGAAAAACCTGCCCGGCGCGACGATCATCGCCGATGTGAAGGCCAGCCAGGCGCTGTTCGACCGTGTGCGCGAGCTCGGCGGCGAGCCGCTGATGTGGAAGACCGGGCACAGCCTGATCAAGTCCAAGATGAAGGAGACTGGCTGTCCGCTCGCGGGCGAGATGAGCGGGCACGTCTTCTTCAAGCATCGCTATTACGGCTTTGACGACGCGCTCTACGCCGCAGTCCGCCTGATCGAGGCGCAAACGCTGCTCGGCAAGAGCGTGACCGAGATGCGCGGCGCAATGGCGCCGATGATCAACACCCCCGAAATGCGCTTCCAGGTCGACGAGACGCGCAAGTTCGCGGTGGTGGACGAGGTGCTCGAACGCCTCTCGGCCGCCGGTGCCAATGTGAACGCGACCGATGGCGCACGCGTCAACACCGAGGACGGCTGGTGGCTGCTGCGCGCATCGAACACGCAGGACGTGCTCGTCGCGCGCGCCGAAGCGCGCAGCCAGGAAGGCCTCGACCGGCTGATGGCGCAGATCGACGATCAGCTTGCGGCCTCGGGCCTCGAGCGCGGTCCCCAGGCGGGGCATTGAGGAGTTTCGATCATGGGTAGCGAAGCGGTCAGCGCATTCAAGACCCGTCATGCGGTGCTGGTCACCGGTGGTGCGGGCTATATCGGCAGCCATGCCGTGCTGGCGCTCAGGGATGCGGGCTGGAAGGTCGCGGTGATCGACAATCTCGTCACCGGCTTTCGCTGGGCGGTGCCCGTTGGCGTCGCATTCTACGAGGGCGACATTGCCAATGGCGAGCTGGTCGCGCGGATCATCGCCGAACAGCAGATCGGTGCGATCCTGCACTTTGCCGGATCGATCATCGTGCCCGAATCGGTGAGCGACCCGCTCAAATATTACAGCAACAACACGGTGAAGAGCCGCGCGCTGATCGAATCGGCGGTGCACGGCGGGGTGAAGCATTTCATCTTCTCCTCCACCGCTGCGACCTACGGCACGCCCGAAGGCGATGGGCCGATCCCCGAGAACGCCCCGCAACAGCCGATCAATCCCTATGGCACATCGAAGCTGATGACCGAGTGGATGCTCCGCGATGTCGCCTTCGCGCATGACTTCAACTATTGCGCGCTGCGCTATTTCAACGTGGCGGGGGCCGATCCGCAGGCGCGCACCGGCCAGTCGACCGCAGGTGCGACCCACCTGATCAAGGTCGCGGTCGAAGCCGCGCTCGGCAAGCGCGACAGCGTGGCAGTGTTCGGGACCGATTTCGACACCCCCGACGGCACCGGGGTGCGCGACTATATCCATGTCAGCGATCTGGCGAATGCGCATGTGCTCGCGCTCGAGGCGCTGATCGAGAATCCGTCCGAGAGCCACCGGCTCAATTGCGGCTATGGCCATGGCTATTCGGTGCTCGAGGTGCTCGACGCGGTCGACCGCGTCACCAATCTGAAGATCGAGCGCGTGCTGTCCGACCGCCGCGCCGGCGACCCCGCCGCGCTCACCGCCGACAGCAGCGCGATCCGCGCGCGCTTCGGCTGGCAGCCTGCCTTTGACGATCTCGACACCATCGTCACCCATGCACTGGCCTGGGAACGCCGCCTCAGCGAACGGGCTGGATGAGCATGGCAGCGCTGTCTGCCTGCAAGCTTGCCACGCGCCAGGTCGAAAAGCCCTGGGGCCGTGCGGTGCTGCCTGCCCCGTTCCGCAACCCGGGCAGCGAGAAGATCGGCGAGATCTGGTTCGAGGCGGAAACCGGCCCGGCGCTGCCGCTGATGGTCAAATATCTTTTCACCAGCGAGAAGCTGTCGATCCAGGTGCACCCCAGCGATGCCGAGGCGCAGGCCATGGGCCTGGCGAGCGGCAAGGAGGAGTGCTGGCTGGTGCTCGATGCCGAGCCGGGCGCGTGCCTGGGCATCGGCACGCTTCGCCCGCTCGGAGCCGACGAACTGCGCGAGGCCGCGCTGTCGGGCGAGATCGAGGCGCTGATGGACTGGAAGCCGGTCGCGCGCGGCGATTTCTACTATATACCGGCAGGGACGGTGCACGCGATCGGAGCGGGCGTGAGCCTGATCGAGGTGCAGCAGAATGCCGACATCACCTATCGGCTCTATGATTACCGACGCCCGCGCGAACTGCATCTCGACGATGGCGTCGCGGTCTCGCGCGCCGCGCCCTATCCCGCCCAACTGCATCGCAGGGTCGATTTCGCGGCCGACCAGCTGCTGGTCGATGGGCCGTTATTCTCGCTGCTGCTCACCGGCGATGCCGCGGCGCGGCTGGACGGCACGGGGCCGCTCACGGTGATTCCGGTCGAAGGCAGCGTTCGGGTCGAGCAGCCCGAGGGCTTGCTGACCGTCGACGCGGGAGAATGCCTTGCCATCGATCCCGACAGCCGCTTTACCGCCAGCCCGGGCGCGCGGCTGCTGCTTGCGCGCGCGCATTGAAGCGAGACCCCCATGACCCAGATCATCCCCGTCATCCTGTCCGGCGGATCGGGCACGCGGCTGTGGCCGCTGTCGACCGACCAGAGCCCGAAACAATTTCTCGCGCTCGCGTCTGACCGGACGATGTTTGCCGATACGCTCGCGCGTGCCGGCGATTCGACCCGCTTTGCCGCCCCGCTGATCATCGGGGCCGAACGGCATGCCGCGCTGATGGAAGCCGAGCTGGGCGGCGAGGCGCACGAGGGGGCACGCATCATCCTCGAGCCGAGCGCGCGCAACACCGCGCCGGCGATCGCGCTCGCCGCGCTCGCCGCGGGCGGGGGCGATGCGGTGATGCTGGTGATGCCGAGCGATCATGTGATCCTGGATCTGCCTGCCTTCCTGGCCGCGGTCGATACCGCGCTACCGGCGGCGCGCGATGGCTGGCTGGTGACCTTCGGAATCGAGCCGACGGGTCCCGAAACCGGCTTTGGCTATATCCGCATGGGGGACGGGCTTGATCACGTCCCGGGCGTGCGCAAGGTTGATCGCTTCATCGAGAAACCGGCGCGCGACAAGGCCCAGGCGATGCTCGCCGAGGGACACCATTCGTGGAATGCCGGTATCTTCCTGATGCGCGCCGACCGGTATCTTGCCGAGCTGGCGCGCCACGCCCCGGACATGGATGCCGAAGCGCGCGCGGCGCTGGCGGGCGCGGACCTGACGGCGCGGCTCATTCGCCCGGATGCCGAGCGGTTCGCCGCCTGCCCGTCGGATTCGATCGACTATGCGGTGATGGAACGCGCCGAGCGCGTCGCCATCGTGCCCGTCGCCTGCGGCTGGTCCGATGTCGGCAGCTGGGATGCGCTGGCGGACATCGGCAGCGCCGATGCGGACGGCAACACGGTTGCTGGCGATGCCGTGCTGATCGATACGCGCGGCTGCCACGTGCATGCCGACGGCATCACCGTGACCGCATCGGGGATCGAGGATCTCATCGTCATAGCCAATGGCAGCCATGTGATGATCGTGCCCAAGGGCCGGTCACAGGACGTCAAGAAGATCGCCGAGGCGCTCAAGGCACGCAGCAAGGCCTAGAGCAGGCTCGCGCGGGAAGAGGCGATGCCGGGGCGATGGCTCGCTCCGGCCGGCACCGCATCAGCCTGACGAGCGGCCCTCGCCCGATCCGGCGCGCACCGCCCTGGCATCCTGGACCACCGCCAGGAACAGCCAGACCAGCACCGCCTGGAAGATCGGGGTGCGCGCGGGATAGTCGACCAGTGACGCCGACCCGATAATGGCGAGCACGGCCAGGCAGAACACCGCCAGCGCCTGATGCTCGCGGCTGCCCAACAGGGTGCGGACGAACCGGGCCAGCCAGATCAGCAGCCCAGCCAGCAGCAACGCAGCCGGAACCCCGCCTTCGATCACGATCTGGACCCAGTCGTTATGGGCGTGGTTGAGATAGGATCGGGCCAGCAGATCGTCGGGCTCGTACAGGCGGTACACGGTGTCGAAGGATCCGAACCCGGTGCCCAGCAGCCAATGGTTGCTCACCATGGTCTGGAAGACCGGCCAGGTCTTCCAGCGCAGATCCTCCATCGAGTTGCGGCCCATCAGGTCCTGGAAAGCGGGCGTGCGCTCGAGCCACAGAAAGGCGACCACGATCAGCAGGACGACGAGCGCGAAGCCGGCCGTCGCTGCGTAAATCGCCTTTCGGCTGGTTTCGGGCACCTTGACCTTGGCCTTGCCCGAGCCGCGCGAGCGCACCGTCATCCAGCCCATGAGGCCCGATGCGATGATGGCGAACAGGGTCGCCATCAGACCCGCGCGCGAGGCGCTGATCAGCACCGTGAACAGGATGATCAGAAAAACCGGGACGAAGGCAAGCTTCATCCATACGGGACGGTGGATCGGATTGTGATCGAGAAACAGCCGCGTCACCGCGAGCAGCGACAGGGCAGAGAACACCGCCGAATGGTTCTCGTTGGCGAACAGCCCGACCGGCGTATCGATGTTGGTGATGGAATAGAGATACAGGAAGCTGCGCGACCCGCCGACCACCTGCAACAGGCCGAACAGCGCGTTGACCAGACCAAGTCCCGCGATGATGGTGAGCAGCAGGCGCGAATTGAGCTTCATCGACACGGCGAGCAGCAAGGCGCAGACAGGCACGATCAGGCTGAGCAGCGAATTGAGACCGCGAAACGGCGCCAGCGAGATCGGACGCCACACGTCCGCATTTCCGGCAAGCCTGTCGAGCGCGACGATGGTCTCGCGATCGGGCAGTCCCTGCCACAAGCCCGGGGGCAGCGGCACGAGCTGAACGACCATCCACAGCAGCAGCCCGCCCAGGAACAGCAGCACGATCCTGGCGGGCGCCAGGTCATCAAGCCGGATGTAATACATCGCGGGGATCAGCAGCAGCGCCGCCATCGGCCGCAGCATCGCCAGCTGAACCGGGTCCGGACGCGAACTGCCGCCCAGAAGCGCCAGTACAACCAGGAAAACGGCCATCCAGAACCATTGCAACTGGGTTGCGCTGGCAGACGATCGCGACTTGCTGTGACGTATCGACTTGCGCGGCGAGGAAATGGATGGATTCAAGATCATGCGCTCCGGAAGGCTTGCTTGCGCCGCTGATAGGCGAGTTCAACAATTTGAAAAAGGGGGCAATGTCACCGCTGCGACCGATCGAGCCCGGGCCCGGTACAAGGGGCGTGCACGACCGCAGCCCCGGCACCGAACCGATCCGATACGCCGGTTTTTGCCGAAGCGCGCGCGGAATCGGCTTGCCAAAGGCGGGCTTGGCGCTATGGGTTCAAAATTGAACATAGCGGCGCGCCCCAGATGCGCGCCGCCCGATCATCCGGCGGACCCTTCGGGTCGCGCTGTGCGGTAGCTATATGCACACATCCGAATTCGTTTCCAGCCCCGCCAGTCAGCGCCGCGAAGATGCCAGGCTCCGCGTGCTGCGCCTGATCGCCACCAATCCGGAAATCACCCAGCGGGAGATGGCGGAGAAGCTGGGAATCAGCCTGGGCGCGGTCCATTACATGGTTCGCGCGCTCGCAGAGCGCGGCCTCGTGAAATGGGACCGGTTTTCCCATGCCGAAAGCAAGCGCGGCTATGCCTATGTGCTCACCCCCAAGGGCCTTGCGGAAAAGGCGGCGATCACCGCCCGGTTCCTGGCGCGCAAGCGGCTGGAATATGCCGCGCTGCGCGCCGAGCTCGAGGAATTGGCGGCGGAGCTCGACAATGACCGCAGCTGAGCCCGGCGCGCGCGCCTGACATCGGACATCCTGTTTACCCCAGCCCGACTCTCACCATCCTTTCGGAAGATATCAGCGATCATGACCCTTCAGAAAACCATTCGGTCTGCTTCGGATCTCGCGCTCCATGGCGCGCCGCCGGCCTTTGCCGCGCCCATTCCCGTCGGCAAACCCAATATCGGCGATCGCGCGGCCTTCATGGCCCTGGTCGACGGCATCTTCGATCGCGGCTGGCTGTCGAACAACGGGCCGATGGTCGAACAGTTCGAACAGCGGGTCGCGCAGGAACTCGGCGTGAAGCACTGCATCACGGTGTGCAACGGCACGATCGGGCTGGAAATCGCGATCCGGGCGCTGGGCCTGACCGGCGAGGTCATCGTCCCGTCCTATACCTTCATCGCCACCGCGCATGCGCTGTCCTGGCTGGGCCTGACCCCGGTCTTTGCCGAGGTCGATCCCGACACGCACAATCTGGACCCGGACGCGATCGCCCATCTGATCACGCCGCGCACCAGCGGTATCCTGGCGACCCATTTGTGGGGCCGCCCCTGCGATGTCGAACGCCTGCAGGCCATTGCCGACGAACATGGGCTCAGCCTGATGTTTGATGCCGCCCATGCCTTTCTGTGCAGCCATGGCGGCCGGATGATCGGCGGCTTCGGCCGCGCCGAGGTGTTCAGCTTCCATGCCACCAAGTTCTTCAACTCGTTCGAGGGTGGCGCCATCACCACCAACGACGATGCCCTTGCCGAACGGATGCGGCTTATGCGCAATTTCGGCTTTGCCGCGCTCGACAATTCCGTGATGCACGGCACCAACGGCAAGATGTCGGAGATCTGCGCCGCCATGGGGCTGGTCAATCTCGACAATGTCGGCAAGGTGGTGGAGGCCAACCGCGCCAATTACCATGCCTATCGCGCCGCGTTTGACGGCATCGACGGTATCAGTGTGATCGACCCAAGCGAAGAGCCCTTCAATTACCAGTATATCGTGGCTGAGGTCGACAGCAGCTTCCCCTGCACGCGCGACACGATCGTCCAGGCGCTGCAGGCCGAGAACATCATGGCGCGGAAATATTTCTGGCCCAGCTGCCACCGCATGAAGGCCTATAGCGAAAGCGCGCCTTATGCAGGGCTATCGCTGCCCCGGTCCGAACTGGTGGCAGATCGCGTCATCGTCCTGCCGACGGGCACGGGCCTGCCGGTGGGCACGATCGATGTCATTCGCGATGTCTGCATGGCACTGGCAGCAACCGCACTGGCCCAAGTCGCAGAATGATGATTGAGCAGTCCGAGAAACCGCTGGTAGGGATTTTTGGCGCCGGTGGTTTCGGCCGGGAAGTCATGCCCTTCGCGTACCAGGCATGGCATCCCCGGTTTGAGCTGGTGTTTGTCGAGACCGTCCCCAGCAAGCCAGCCGTCAATGGCTGCAAGGTCATCTCTCTCGAAGACTATGCGGCCCATTCTGCTCCGGACAAATATTTCAACGTGGCAGTTGCCGACTCTCCATCTCGCGAGCGATTGGTGAGCGAGCTTGTGCACGCTGGCGGCAGCCCTTTATCCGTCATTTTCTCCAACACGACACTATACGAAATGAGCGAGATCGGAGAGGGCGCAATCATATGCTCGAATTCGATCGTGAGTACGAATGTCGTGATCGGCCACCATTTCCACTGCAATTTCGGATGCTATATCGCACATGACTGCCGCATCGCGGATTATGTTACATTCGCTCCAGCCGTTCAATGCCTGGGCAATGTGCACATCGAGCGCCATGCCTATATCGGCGCGGGGGCCATCATCAAGCAGGGCACGCGCGATCAACCGCGCCGAATCGGCGAAGGGGCTATTATAGGCATGGGGGCCGTGGTGACAAAGGATGTACCGCCGCACACAACCGTCGTTGGAAACCCCGCCAAACCCTTGAGCAAATAGCGAATCACCAATTCACGCGAGCAGGCAAACGGCCTGGCTGCGGCAACCCTGATCGCACCGCAGGCTTTCTCCTCCCGCCTCAATCGCCGCCTTTTCGTCAATCTTGTTGGATATCCCTGAATGAAAATCATAGTGACCGGAGGCGCGGGCTTTATCGGCTCGGCGCTGATCAAGCTGATCCTGGCAGAGACCAGCGATACCGTCATCAATGTCGACAAGCTGACCTATGCGGGCTGTCTCGAGACGCTCGAACCGGTCGCGGGCAACAACCGCTACATTTTCGAGAAGGCCGATATTGCCGACCGCGCCGCGATGGAGCGGATCTTCAGCGAGCATCAGCCCGATGCCATCATGCACCTGGCGGCCGAAAGCCATGTCGACCGGTCGATCCATGGCGCGGCCGATTTCGTCCAGACCAACCTTGTCGGCACCTTCATCCTGCTCGAGGTGGCGCGCGCCTATTTCAACGCGCTACCCGACGACCGCAAGCAGGCTTTCCGGTTCCACCATATCTCGACCGACGAGGTGTTCGGCGATCTGGAACCCGATGCGCATCCGTTCACCGAGGAAACGCCCTATCATCCGAGCTCGCCCTATTCGGCGACCAAGGCCGGATCCGATCATCTGGTCCGCGCATGGGGCCGCACCTATGGCCTGCCGATTGTCGTCACCAACTGCTCGAACAATTACGGGCCGTACCAGTTTCCGGAAAAGCTGATCCCCCGCATCATCCGCAACGCCCTGGAAGGCCGCCCGCTGCCGGTCTATGGGGACGGATCGCAGATCCGCGACTGGCTGTATGTCGAGGATCACGCGCGCGCGCTCCATCTCGTGCTGACCCGGGGCGAGCTAGGCTCGACCTACAATATCGGCGGCAAGAACGAGAAGAAGAACATCGAGGTGGTCCACCAGATCTGCGATCTTCTGAACGAGCTGCGCCCGGTGGCCGGTCATGACTATCGCTCGCTGATCACGTTCGTCACCGACCGGCCCGGCCACGACCGCCGATATGCCATCGACTGCAGCAAGATCGGCAGCGAGCTTGGCTGGGAGCCGCGCGAAACCTTCTCGACCGGCCTGCGCCAGACCGTGCAATGGTATCTGGACAACGATGACTGGGTGGCGATGATCTGCGCGCGCCAGGAAAAGCAGGACCAGTTCCTGTAAGCCATCCAGGCCGCACCCGCGCCATCCCTGCGATCTCGCCCCCGGTCCCGCCTTGCGTCGGCACAACCGGGCGGACCAACCCTTTCCCGTGTGGAGACACCCATGTCGAATCAATCAGGCACCAAAGGCATCATCCTGGCCGGAGGATCGGGTACGCGCCTGTATCCGCTGACCGAGAGCATCTCGAAGCAGCTCCTGCCGATCTATGACAAGCCGATGATCTATTATCCGCTGTCGGTGCTGATGCTCGCAGGCATCAACGACGTGCTGATCATCACCACGCCCGAACACCGTGCGTTGTTCGAGAAACTGCTCGGCGATGGCAGCCGCTTCGGCATCACGCTCACCTATGCCGAGCAGCCCCGGCCGGAGGGCCTGGCCCAGGCCTTCGTCATCGGCGAGGAGTTTATCGGCGACAGCAATGTCTGCCTGATCCTGGGCGACAACATCTTCTACGGCCAGAATTTCTATCCGAAGCTCAGCTCCGCCATGGAGCGGCGCGAAGGCGCGACGATTTTCGGCTATCGCGTCGCCGATCCGCACCGCTTTGGCGTCGTCGAGTTCGATGCCGACCGCAAGGTACTCTCGATCGAGGAAAAGCCGGCCGAGCCGCGATCGGATTATGCGATTACCGGCCTGTATTTCCTCGACAATGCCGCCGCCCGTATCGCCCGGAATGTGCGGCCTTCCGCGCGCGGCGAGGTGGAGATCACCAGCGTGTTGCAGGACTATCTCGATCGGGACCAACTGAATATCGAGCTTCTCGGCCGCGGGTTTGCCTGGCTGGATACCGGCACGTGCGAAAGCCTGTTGCAGGCCGCGCAATTCGTCGAGGTGATCGAACAGCGCCAGGGCTACAAGATCGCCTGTCTCGAGGAAATTGCCTGGCGCAAGGGGTGGATCGACAACGAGCGACTGGGTGCGATGGCCAAGGCCTATGGCAAGGCGCCTTATGGCCAGTATCTGCAATCGCTGCTGAACGAATAACTTTTCTCGCTCGGCCAGCGCCGGTTCTGATCGCGCCATGAAGCTGCCCGGCCGGCGGCAGGCGCCTGCCCCATTGCCGCGTCCGGCGGTTGATGGGCGTGCCAAACGTTTTTGAAGTCACCCCCTTATGCTCTTGCGCAACACCATCGCCAACTATGTCGGCCAGGCCTACAACACGGGCTGCGGCATCATCGTGGCGCCGCTGTACCTGCTCTATGTCCCGCCGGAAGAGTTCGGCCTGATCGGTCTGTTTCTGATCCTCAATTCGACCATCTACCTGCTCTCGTCCGGCCTGGTGCCGGTGCTGGCCCGGCAGGCGGCGATCTTCAAGGTCAAGGGCAGGGCTCATGCCGACGAGTTCTTCAACCTGCTGCGCGGGATAGAATGGCTTTCGGTGGTGCTTGCGGTCGTCACTCTCGCCGTCTGTCTGATCGGCGCCGACTGGTTCCTCAACCAGTGGTTGAAATCGGACAAGCTCGATCAGGACGTCGGCATCTATTCGTTGCAGATCATGGGGTTCATCCTGGCCACGCGCTGGGGCATCTCGGTCTATTCCTCCGGCCTGGCAGGGCTCGAGCGGCAGGTCACGCTGAACCAGATCAACGTCCTGTTCACGACCCTGCGCTGGCCGGGCGGGCTGGCGCTGATGGCGAGCGGGCTGTTCGGCATCATGGATTTCTTCACCTATCAGGCCATCGTCTCGCTCCTGGAACTGGCCCTGACGGCGGCCCTTTTCTACCGCGCAATCCCGGCCAGACGCCGCGCCGATTCAGGTGACCGGGTCGCAGCGCCTGAAGAACGCGTCGCCTTCATGACGACGATCCGGAACAACCTGTCCTTCACGCTGGGCACCTTCTACACCGTCATGGCCTGGGCGATGCTGACCCAATATGACAAGATCCTCGCGTCGCGATCGATGTCGCTGGAGCTGTACGGATATTTCGCCTTTGCCATTCTCGTGGCCAATGGCGCCGACCGCATCGCACAGCCGATCGGCCAGGCCATCCTGCCGCGGCTGACCATCTATGTGAACGAGGGCGATGAGGAGCGCGCCAATGCGCTCTATTCGCAAGCAACCCAGTTCATGGCGATCGCCTCGCTTTCAGTGGCGGTCATCTTTGCCTTCTTTGCCCAGCCGGTGATTTTCGCGGTGTCCGGCAACAGCGCCATGGCCGACGGCGGCGCGGTATTCCTGGCATGGTTCGGCCTGGGCTCGGGGGTTTTGACATTGTCCAGCCTGCTGCTGATCCTGCAGAATGCCTATGGCCATATCCGGGTCCATATCCACGCCTCGACGCTGTCGATGGTGGTGCAGGTTCCGCTGATCACCTTCATCGCGCTGCATTTCCAGGCTTATTGGATAGGCATTGCCTGGGCGACGATGCGGGTTCTGGTATTCGCCATCACCGCTCCGATCGTGCACCTGAAGTTCAGTGGCATTCCGCTGTCGCGCTGGCTGTTGCGCGACATCGGCCTGCCGCTGCTGGGCGCCGTGATTGCCGGACTGGCGTGCCTGGCTGCCGACAGTCTGATGCTGCAGGGCGATCCGAACCGCTGGGTCGTGGTGGCGAAGGTCGGCGTCTATTCGGCCTTCGTCATCACCACCGCGTTCGCCTTTTCCGACGAGGGCCGACGGATGATCGCGCGGCTGATGGCCCGCACGATACGCGCCTGACCCTCCGCTGCGCGCTGACCATGGCCGCCCGCTTCTGAAAGCTTTTCGATGACACCCGCACCCCAAGACTGCGAGCCCGATCTGATCACGATCGTCTGCCTCAGCTTCAACACGCGCGACTATATCGCCCGCTGCTTCGATTCGCTGATGGCGCAGCAGACCGATTATCGGCTCCAGATCGTCGTGCACGACGATGCCTCGTCGGACGGCAGCCAGGACGTCATCCGCGACTATGCCGATCGCTTTCCGGACATCTTCACGCCGGTTCTGCAACCGTCCAACCGGTGGTCGCAGGGCTTCTGCCCGCTTCAGGCGTGCGCGCCCCATATCAGAGGGGCGTTTGTCGCGATCTGCGAGGTGGACGATTACTGGACCGAAACCGACAAGCTGCAGCAGCAGGTGGAATATCTTGTCGGATCAGGCCGGAATTTCGTCGGCACCCAATGCCAGTCGTTCACGCACAGCGAGAGCCTGGGGCCCGCCTTCCCCAAGGCCGACGGCTCCGGCCCCGTCACCATCATCCCGGGATCGCACATCTTTGCGATGCGCAAGTACATCCACACCAGCACCTTTGCGATGCGGCGCAGCCTGTTCGACAAATGGGCCGCGGCCTTTACCCGCCAGGTCGTGTCGGCGGACCTCACCATCCTGCTGACCGCCTGTCTGGTCGATGACGGCCTGGCGATGCAGAACCGGGTGACCTCGCGCTATCGCATCCACGAGGGCGGAGCCTGGACGGGCAGCACCCGCGCGCAGCGCTATGCGCGATATGCGATCACCTGGCAGATCATCCTCGAATCGCTGGGGGCAGAACTGCCGCCCCGCTATCTGCGCCAGGCCCGGAGCAATCTGGCCTATTTCGAGATCCTGTCAAAGGAAGGCCGCCCTGCGGTGCTGGCGGAACTCGCGAAGCGCGGACCGATGCCGGTGATCCAGGTCGGCTGGAACATGCTCGCGCGCCGGTTGCTCGGCAACTGAGGCGCGACCGCCGTCATTGCTGTATGCAAGGTTCCAAGCTACACGGGCGGACGAGCGGCCCATGGCGGTCCGGTAACGTGCCCTTGGCGGCTGCCGCCGGAAAACTGAAATGCAGATCATGATGAACCACGCGACACCCCGGACGCCCAAGAAGAGCAAGCTGCTGAACGACAGCCTGTTCGTGCCCTATATCGTCGTGCTGCTGCTGTATTTTCTCGGCCCGGTGACATTTTCGGTCTTCTATGTCGAGGCGGCCTTGTGGTTCATCACCATCCTGATCCTGCTCAAGGTATCGATCAATACCGGCAAGGCGCGGGCCTTGTACGAGCCGGCGCCGGACCTGGCGCACGACCGGATCATCATCAAATATTATACCTATCTTTCGGTCCCCATTTCGGCGGCTGCGGCTTATTATGTCTACTGGCTCTACGGCCAGGGCACCTCGGTCGACGTGGTGCTGACCAACACGGGCGAAGTTCGCGAAATCACTGCCGGTTCGGACATCACCAAGCAGATTGCCGCGATTTTCGCCTATCAGGCCTATGGTTATATCCCGATTTTGCTGACCAAATGGCGCCACCGCTTCCCCATATATGTCAATGCGATGATGGCAGGGGCGATCGTGCTGATGGCGCTGGCGGTGGTGCTGCAGGCCGGACGCACGTTCTTCCTTGTGGCAGGGGCGATCGGCTATGCCACCTTCATGGTGTCCTCCAAGGTGACCAAGGACGCCAAATCCGCCAAGGGAAAGGGCCGGGCCTCCAACGTGCTGCTCTATGTCGGGGTGGGCATCGCGGCGATCTTCGGCGCCGTGGCGATCTATCTGATCGGCGTCCAGCGCGTGTCGAGCGCCGAGATCGCCAATACGCTCCACACGGCCGACTATCGCTATTTCGGCGCCACGCTGAAGCGGATCGCGCCGGATGCCTCCTACTTCATCACGGTGATCTTCCACTATCTCGTCGGGCCGTGGAGCAACTTCAACATCGCGATCGTGTCCGACACCGACTTCTATCGCTGGTCGGCAGGGCCGTTCGAGGCGATCGCGGCCCGCTTCTCGGATGGCTATGACTCGGCCTTTTTCGGTGCCCGCGCCGACAACTACAAGCGCTACATCATGCTGGGCGGACAGCCGACGGGATGGCGCACCGGTTTCGGCAACGTGCTCGACTGGTACGGCTTTCTCGGCATGATCCTCTATACCGTCTTCATCGGCTATGCGGCCGGCAGACTGCTGGTCAAGGCCCGGTCGTCGCAGTCGCTGATCGCGCTGCTCAAGGCGGTCTGGACGATCACCTTCCTGCTGATGTGCCTGTTCTATTTCCCTTCGGACACCATCTTCTGGGTCAATCTCGCGCAGATTTTCCTGATCACGCCGCTGCTTGTGCTGATCTTCGGGTCAAGGCGCCAGCCGGCCAAGTTGCACCATCGGCACAGGCTGGCCTGAAGGCCCGTCCTGCCGAAATGAGCAGCGGCAGGACCCGGCCGGGCGCGGTTGCGCCACGCCGGGGCCAGGCCGTTCCGACCCATCCTCATCGTGCCATTGGACCGCCAGCGGGACCTGGCCACATCTCATTCGTTTCATGGATCTGCATATGTATTTTTGCATCGTCGTGCCCAATCTGAACTATGGCCAGTTTCTCGATGCCTGCCTTGCCTCGATCGAGGGGCAGGTGGGTGTCGATGTCGGCGTGCTGATCATCGACGGCGGCTCGACCGACAACAGCCGCGCGATTGCCGAGGAATATTGCCAGCGCAACAACTGGACCTTTCTCGAGAAAAAGGGTCTCGGCCAGGCCGCATCGATCGCCTATGGCCTGGCCAGGGAGCAATGGCCCGACGCACCGGATGATGCCATCTATTGCTGGCTGAATTCGGACGATACCTTTTTGCGGTCGGATTCGCTGCGCATCGTCGCCGACCAGTTCGAAAACTTCTTCGACGTCGATATCGTCTCGCTCGGCGGCTATTATCTCAGCGGCGACGGACGTTTCCAGGCGCCGGTCAATTACGACTATCACCCGCTGATCCGGGGTGACGTGTTCCTGAGGGGTGGCGGATTTCTGCAGCCGGCGACCTTCTGGAGCGCCAGGGTGAACCACAATATCCTGATCAACAATGCCTATCGCTATGTGTTCGACGGCGATTATTTCCTGCGAATGCGCGGCGAAGGGTATAATTTCTACGTCAATCCCCGACTGCACGTGGCGGGCTATCGCCTGCATGGCAGCAACCTGTCGCTCAACGTTCCGCCCAAGCGGGTCGCCGAACTGGCCGATCTGTACCGCATCCGGCTGTCGCGGCCAGGGGCGGGCCTGTATCTTTCGGTCATGGCGAAGCTGCTGAGAGGGTGCGAGTTCGTGCCGCTGGTCGGAGAAAAACTCAAGCGGTTGATCCGTTCGGCAAATAACGTTGCGAGCTATTTCACACGCTATTTGATCCCTTCGATCTGATCCGAGCTTTGCGGCCGACCGACGCCCGGTTTTGCGGGCGCATGCCGTAAACCGGAAATTCACCCGATCCTGCATTGTCCCCAGATTGCTGGTGACAATCCCCCTCGGAGCAGCTATCGAACCGGCTCTGTGGGGGAACGACCTGCGGCCCGGTGCGGCCGGAAAGGTGTCCGCAAAATCGAGGATGTGCGGCCGGTGAAGGAACTTCAATCCATATCGGGATATGAGTATTCCGACTTCGAAACCAACCCTTCACATGAGTATCTCCTTCCCACGGTTCTGTCCGAGCTGGAGAAGATTAAGGCAGGTCTCGGCGATCGGGAGCCCCGGCTGTTCGAACTGGGATGCGGCAATGGCAGCGTGGCAGCCAGGATGAGCTCGCTCGGATGGGATGTTACCGGGGTCGATCCTTCGGCGGACGGCATCGAGCAGGCGCAGAAGGCCTATCCGCAGCTCAAGCTCGCGCGCGGGTCTGCCTATGACAATCTGGCCGAAACCTATGGCACCTTCCCGATGCTGGTCAGCCTGGAAGTGGTGGAGCATGTCTATGCGCCACGCGATTATGCCAAGACGGCCTTCAGCCTGCTCGAGCCGGGCGGTGCGGCGATCTTCTCGACGCCCTATCATGGCTATTGGAAGAACCTGGCCATGGCCGTGACGGGCACGATGGATGCCCATTTCACCGCCTTGTGGGACCATGGACACATCAAGTTCTGGTCGGAAAAGACCCTGACGACACTTCTGGTCGAGGCTGGGTTCGAACCGCCGCGGTACCTGAAGGTCGGCCGAATTCCCGCCCTGGCGAAATCGATGATCGCCATAACGCGTCGACCGCGCGGCTGATTGGCACCGGAAAACAAAAAGTTAGATCTTGGAATGACGCTTCTGTCGGTGGTTATCCTCACCAAGAATGAGGAACTGCATATCGAGCGCGCGCTGGACTCGGTCCAGGGCATAGCAGACCGTGTCTTCGTCATCGATAGCGGCTCCAGCGACCGGACCGTGGAGCTGGCGACCGCACGCGGCGCTACCGTGCTGCACAAGCCCTGGGTAAACTATGCCACCCAGTTCAACTGGGCGCTCGACCAGCTGCCGCAGGACACCCAATGGGTCTTGCGGCTCGATGCCGACGAGATCGTCACGCCATCGCTGGCCCAGGAAATCGACGCCAAGCTGCACCAGCTGCCCGGTGATGTCGATGCGGTTTATGTTGGGCGGCGCATGAACTTTCTCGGCGAACGCGTGCGGTTCGGGGGGCTGTTCCCGATCCGCATCATCCGCCTGTTCCGGCATGGCCGCGGGCGGTGCGAGAACCGCTGGATGGACGAGCATATCCTGGTTCAGGGCGCCACCGCGCAATTCGCTGGCGAGATCATCGACGACAACCGCAATTCGCTGACCTGGTGGACCGAAAAGCACAATGCCTATGCCTCGCGCGAGGTGGTGGACCTGTTGAACCTCGAACATGGTTTCATGGCCAGCGAAACGGTCGCCGACCTCAAGGGCGGGCAGCAGGCGGGCATCAAGCGCTGGCTGAAGGAAAAGGTCTATGCGCGGCTGCCGGCGCAGCTGCGCGCCTCGCTCTATTTCTTCTATCGCTTCGTCCTGCGTCTTGGCTTTCTCGACACCAGCGGGGGGCGCGCCTTCCACATCCTCCAGGGCTTCTGGTACCGCTATCTGGTCGATGCCAAGCTGCAGGAGGTGCGCAAGCATATGCGCGATACGCACAAGGACGCGAAGACGGCGATCCGCGACGTGCTCGGCATCGATCTGCAGCGGTGACGGGGCCCATGAAGATTTCCGTCGTCACCGCCGTTTTCAACCGGGTCGCCACGATCGGCGATGCGATGGCCAGCGTCCAGGCGCAGAGCCATGGCACGATCGAGCACATCATCCAGGATGGTGGATCGACCGATGGCACGCTCGACGTGGTCCGGAGCGCCGCGACCGGGGACACGCAGATCGTGTCCGAACGCGATGGGGGCATCTATGACGCCATCAATCGCGGCATCGCGCGTGCCACCGGTGACGTGATCGGCCTGATGCATTCGGACGATGTCTTTGCCGACGATCATGTGCTCGAAAAGGTCGCCAGGACCTTTGCCACGCAGGATGTCGACGGCGTCTATGGCGATCTGCAATATGTCGCCGCCAGCGATCCGACCAGGGTGGTGCGGCACTGGCGTTCGGGAGCCTATCGCCCGGCACTGCTCAAGCGGGGGTGGATGCCGCCGCATCCCACACTGTATCTGCGGCGCGAGGTGTTCGACCGGCACGGTCTTTATGACACGTCGCTGCGCATCGCTGCCGATTATGATGCCATGCTTCGCTACCTCGGAAAGGGCCAGATCCGGCTCGGCTATATTCCCGAGGTACTTGTCAAAATGCGCCTGGGGGGCGAGAGCAACCGCTCGCTGGGACGGATCATCCTGAAGAGTCGCGAAGACCTTCGGGCACTGCGCAACAACGGCGTGGGGGGTATTGCGACCCTGGCCGCCAAGAACCTGAGCAAGCTCGGGCAATTTATCGTGAAGGACGACACATCGACATGACCAAACGCGCCCTTATCACCGGCATCACCGGACAGGACGGCTCCTATCTGGCCGAGTTTCTGCTCTCGCAGGGCTATGAGGTGCACGGCATCAAGCGCCGCGCCTCGTCGCTGAACACCCAGCGCATCGACCATATTTATCAGGATCCGCACGAGCCCAATCCGAAGCTGACGCTGCATTATGGCGATCTGTCGGATACGTCGAACCTCACCCGCATCATCAGCGAAGTGCGTCCGGACGAGATCTACAACCTGGCTGCCCAGTCGCACGTCGCGGTGAGCTTCGAATCGCCCGAATATACCGCCGATGTCGACGCGCTCGGCACGTTGCGCCTGCTCGAGGCGATCCGCTTTCTCGACCTGGGCAACAAGGCGCGCTTCTACCAGGCTTCGACCTCGGAGCTCTATGGCCTTGTCCAGGAAATCCCGCAGCGCGAGACGACCCCCTTCTACCCGCGGTCGCCTTACGCCGTGGCGAAGCTCTATTCCTACTGGATCACGGTCAACTACCGCGAAGCCTATGGCCTGTATGCCTGCAACGGCATCCTGTTCAACCATGAGAGCCCCCGCCGCGGCGAAACCTTCGTGACGCGCAAGATCACGCGCGGTCTCGCCAATATCGCGCAGGGCCTCGAATCGTGCCTGTACATGGGCAATATCGACTCGCTGCGCGACTGGGGCCATGCGCGCGACTATGTGCGCATGCAGTGGATGATGCTGCAGCAGGACCATGCCGAAGATTTCGTGATCGCCACGGGCCAGCAATATTCGGTCCGCGAGTTCATCCGCTGGACCGCGCGCGAACTGGGTGTCGAGCTGGAGTTTACCGGCGAAGGCGTCGACGAGATCGCGACCGTTGCCGCGATTTCGGGCGACATGGCGCCGGCGCTGAAGGTGGGCGACGTGATCGTGCGGATCGACCCGCGCTATTTCCGTCCGGCTGAGGTGGAAACCCTGTTGGGCGATCCCAGCAAGGCGCGCGAGAAGCTGGGCTGGGAGCCCGAGATCACCGCGCAGGAAATGTGCGCCGAAATGGTCGCGGCCGATCTCAAGGAAGCCCAGCGCCACGCCTTCTTGAAGGCCAATGGCTTCGACCTCCCGGTGAGCATCGAGAACTGAGGAATCCGCACGGTGAAAATCTATGTCGCAGGTCATCGCGGAATGGTGGGCAACGCCATTCTGCGCAAGCTGGAAGCCCGCAAGGCTGCGGGCGAACCGATCGAACTGGTGACCAGGACCCATGCCGAGCTGGACCTGACGGATCAGGCCGCCGTCCGCGCCTTCATGCGCGAGCAGCAGCCTGATGCCGTCGTGCTGGCGGCGGCCAAGGTCGGCGGGATTCACGCCAACAACACCTATCCGGCAGATTTCATCTACGAGAATCTGATGATGGAGGCCAATGTCGTCCATCAGGCGTTCGAGGCAGGCGTTCAGCGGCTTCTCTTCCTGGGGTCGTCGTGCATCTATCCCAAGCAGGCGCCGCAGCCCATGGCCGAGGATGCCCTGCTCACCGGGCTGCTCGAATCGACCAACGAGCCCTATGCGATCGCCAAGATTGCCGGCATCAAGCTGTGCGAGAGCTACAACCGCCAGCACGGCACCGATTATCGGTCGGTGATGCCGACCAATCTCTACGGCCCGGGGGACAATTTCCATCCCGAGAACAGCCATGTGCTGCCTGCGCTGATCCGGCGCTTCCACGAAGCGCAGAAGGCCGGGCTCGACAAGGTCGTGATCTGGGGCACGGGAACGCCGCGGCGCGAGTTCCTCCATGTCGACGACATGGCCGAAGCCAGCCTGTTCGTGCTCGACCTGCCGCGCGACATCTATGCCGCCAATACCCAGCCGATGCTGAGCCATATCAATGTCGGAAGCGGCGTGGACGTGTCGATCCTCGAGCTGGCGACGCTGGTGGCCGAGGTGACCGGCTTTGCCGGGAAGATCGAGACCGATCCGACCAAGCCCGATGGCACGATGCGCAAGCTCATGGACGTGAGCCGGCTCGAAGCGATGGGGTGGCGCGCCTCGATCGAGCTCGGCGAGGGCGTGCGCGAAACCTATCGCTGGTATCTTGAGAATATCGACAGCGCCCGCGTCTGATCGCAAGATCGGGCGTGGCCAGCCCTGACAAGGGTCAGGATCGGTTGGTCAGGCTGAGGCCGGCGCAATGCCCGGCCCCACGCCCTATCTGCCTGGGGTCAGACGCGGGGTGGAGAGCGTTCCGGTGAGCGCCCTGCCACCGGTCCAGGAGCGCCCGACAATCGCCAGCTCGACGAACGGACAGGCCGGGAAACTGCTGACCTGGACGTAATTCTTGGTCAGATTGAACGGCTGTTCGAAAAAGGGCGTATCCTGGCCCCAGCACGACATTTGCAGCTTGAGATCAGCCACCTTGTCGACCGGCTGCATCGCCACGTCGAAGGCGATGTTCAGGCCAGCCGCTGGCCGCTTGAGCACGCGCGAGGCCAGCACCCCGCCATTGCCCGGCTCGATATAGAATTCGAGGCTGTCCTGGCTGTAATCGGGCTGGGCGCGCATTGACCGCGCGTCTGCAAGCTTCCAGTCGAAGGGCGGATAGGCTGCGACCCAAGCGCGCGCTGCCGTGGCAGCACGCTTGTCGGTCGCGCCTGTCACGCGGCGATAGAGCCGCTCGGCCGCCTGCATCTCGCCCTTCTGTGCCAGACCGGCGATCAGGCGCTGGTCGAACTCCGTATTGTCGATCGTAATCCGCTCGCGGACATAGGCCAGATTCTCGAGCGCGCGCTTTTCCCCGACTGCGAACACCAGAAAATCGTCGCGCCAAGGCAAGGGCTTGCGGAACATGGTGGCGAATGCAGGGCGCGTTTCCGGCAGCGTGATGGCGCTGACGAGTAGCGGGAAGAGCTCCTCCTTCCGCTCGGGATGGACACGCAGGATCTGATCCAGGGTCCCGATGGCTCCAGCAAAATCACCATTGTCGCGCTTCTGCTGCAGCGCGAGGCCCTGCAGAGCCGAATCGCGGCGCGTCAGCCGGGTGGCGAGCTCGATGATCTCGCGCCGCCGACCGGGATTGGTTTCGGCCAGCGCCAGCAGCACATAGGCTTTGGGCAGCATCGGCTCGAAGGCCAGCGCGCTGACCGCTTCGCCGGACGCCTGGCGCGACAGGCGTTGCAGGCGCACTTCGAGATCGGGCGCGGCCTGGACTGCGGCCGCAGGTGCCGCCTGGCTGCTTCCATTGCCGCTGCCCAGCTTGGCGACCTTCTTCACATCCTCGACGAACTGGCCATAGGCCACCCGCTCGATGGCCGCGCCGTTCCAGGGGAAAATGGCTTGGGCAAGCTCGGGCGCGCGGCGCACGCTCACGCTGCTCAGCGCATGCGCTCCGGAGAGCAATGCCAGCGGCACGGCCACCATGCACGCAATCGCCAGTCGAGAGGTTTTTGAAGACACCTGCAATATGCTTCCCGTGGCTCAGGCCTCAAGCCGTCTGCGTATCTTCTTTCGGGGTCTCGCCATATTTGTAGCCATAGCCGTACCCATAACCATAGCCGTATCCGTAACCATAGCCGACCGAATTCGAATCCAGCTTAGTGACGATGGCACCATAGACGCGCGCGCCGGTGCGGGTCAGACGGTTGAGGGCGTTCTCGATCGCCCGGACCTTGATACGATCGGATTCGATCACATAGACCACGCCGTCGACGACGCGCGCAAGCTCGACCGCGTCGGCCAGCGCCAGCATCGGGGCGCTGTCGATGAGGATCTGGTCATAATTGGCCTTGACCTCCTCGAGCAGCTCCTTGAACCGGTTGCTTGCCAGCAGTTCGACCGGGTTGGGCGGCGTGTAGCCGAAGGTGAGATAGTCGAAGCCGAAATCGTCGATCCGCACCACCTCGTCGCTGAGGCTCGTCGCGTTGCCGGTCAACAGCCCCGAAAGACCGCCACTCTTGCTGAGATCGACCTCGAGGAAGCCCTGCATCCGCGAGTTTCGAAGGTCGGCGTCGATCAGCAGG
The DNA here is from genome assembly GCA_001555775.1 of Acidovorax delafieldii. Taxonomy (GTDB): domain Bacteria; phylum Pseudomonadota; class Alphaproteobacteria; order Sphingomonadales; family Sphingomonadaceae; genus Blastomonas; species Blastomonas delafieldii_A. Next base: position 26,461 of record LSHP01000077.1, read on the forward strand.
GTACGCTTGCCCAGATGGACGAAGCTGGTCGCCAGCGCGATCGTCGAGACGCTCTTTCCTTCCGATGGCACCGAGGAGGTTAGCATGAGCACCTTTGGCGCGCCCTGCGGGGTCAGGAAGGTCAGGTTTGTTCGTGTCGACTTGTACGCTTCGCTGATCTCCGACGAACGCGTCACGATTTCGGCCCTCAGGTCGGGCGAGGTGTTCCGCGGAATGAGGCCGAGCACCGGGAGACCCAGACGACGCGACACATCCTGCGGATCCTTGATCGTCTGGCTCAGCGTGACGCGGAGATAGACCAGCGCGATGCTCAGCGCGACACCGATGGCGCCTGCCAGAAGCAGGTTGATCAGCAGCGACGGCGCATAGGGGAAGAGCGGAACTTCGGCCTTGTCGATCAGCGTGATGTTGTTCTGGCCGGCACCCGATGCCTCGAGCTCCTTGTAGCGCTGCAGCAGCGCGTCATAGAGCTGGCGGTTGGTATCCACCTCGCGCTTGAGAATGCCGTACTGGATGCTCAGTTCCTGCTGACCCAGGAAGCGCGACTTGGCTTCCTCGAGCTTGCGGCGCAGCTCGCGTTCGCGGCTCGAAGCGGCCGACAGGCTGGCGCGCGAAGCGGTTGCCAGCGAAGCCTTGAGCGACGCGACTTCGGCTTCCTTTTCGAGCACCGGGGGATAGGCGGGGCCGAAATTGGAGCGCAGACGCGCCACTTCGGCTTCGAGCTTGGCGAGTTCGGCGCGCAGCGAGTTGCGCGCGTCCTGCGCCGGGATGTCGCCAGAGGCCTGCGATGCTTCCGCCGTGATCCGGTCGGTCACGGCCTTGGCCAGCGCATCGTTGAGCGCGGTCAGGTCAGAAGCGATCAGCGTCTGCGCGGCGGTTTCGGGGCCCTTTTCCTTGCCGCCCGATTCCAGCACGAGGATGCCCTTGGCGTTGGCATATTGCACCAGATCGCGTTCGGAAGTGGAAAGCTTCTGCCGAAGCTCCTCGATCTGCTTGTTGAGGAACTCGCGCGCCTCGATATTGGCGCCGAAACGCTTTTCGTAGTTCGCAGCGATGAACTCTTCGGCCCAGAGATTGGCGACCTTGGCCGCGACCGAGGCCGACGGGCTCGAGAACTGGATGTCGACCAGGCTCGACTGCCGGATCGGCTCGATCGAAACATTGTCGAGCAGGATTTCCTCGACGTCGCGCGGCGTCAGCCGGACTTCGGGATCAAGCGCGAACGCACGGATGAATTCCTCGTCGCGCTGCAGATTCCCGGCCCTGGCGACCCGGGTCGCCATGAAGTTCGATTCCAGCAGTTCATACTGGGTGTTGAGATACTGGATCTCGGACACCTTGGATTCGTTCTCGAGCGGGTCGATCGCCGTCACGTTCGACGTGATCTGCGAGACCTCGATCCGCGAATTCGCCTTGAACAGTTCGGTCGACAGCAGCGTCACCAGCAGCCCGACGAGAAGCGCAATCGCGATCAGGCCTGCCAGCCAATAGCGCAGCGCCTGCGCCTCGCTCAGATACCGTTCGATGACCAGGTAGAAACCGCCCGCCGGCTCGGCATCAAGCTTGGTTTCGCCAGCATCGGCTGCGGCGGGGTTTTGGTTGGTCATGGTATCTTGCATCACTGTTGCACAATCAGAATGGTCGCGGTCGTCAGAAGTGGCGGTACTAGCTGCAACAGCAGATCGAGACGTCGGCGCTCGGGCGAGTCACCGACAATGACGATGTCATTGGGGAAAAGCTGGGGATCGGCATAATTGCCGCGCTGAATGGCCCGAATATCGTAGACGCCGATATAGCGCTGGTTCTCGACCGTTCGCAGGACGAGCACGTCGCTCTGCTTGGCATATTGGGTCATGCCCTCGGCCTGGTTCACCGCGCGCAACAGCGTGGGACGTCCGGTCGCAGGATAGCTGCCCGGCTTCTTGACCTGGCCGCCCACCGAAATCGTCGGCTCGGGAAACTCCTCGGGAATGACGCGCACCTGCGGATCGCGCAGATAGCGACCGCGCAGACGATCGGCGATCTCGCGCGCGGCTTCGCTCGGCGAGCGCCCGTCCAGCTTGACGTTGCCGATCAGCGGAAAGGCCAGATCGCCGTCGACATCGGTGAGATAGGTCCCGCTCAGCGATTCGGCACCGACCACCTGAATTTCAAGCTTTTCCTGCGGGCCGATCACATAGGAAATGTCGAGACGCGGTGCGGGAAGGTTTTCGAGCTGCGTGACTTCGATGTCTTCCGCGAGCCCCACGGACCGGTCAACCGCGCAGGATGCGAGCAGCCCAGCCATGCCCAGAATTAGCAGATTTCGCAGAATAATTACCATATGGCCTCGCCGATTGAGGCAGCACCTTTAGAGAGTTTTTTACGGTTGCCAACCACTTTTGCGCCGGAAAACCGGCGGTTGAGACAGCCCGACTGGTCTTGCGACCGATGCAAAGAGCAGCGCGCAAGTGACGGGTTTGCCGCGCTGTTGCCGCCCTATTTATTTCGCGCCGACACCGGTCGTGATCACCCTCAAGGTCTTGAGGACAATCAGCAGGTCAAGCCACAACGACAGGTTCTTGATATAGTAAAAGTCATAGCGAAGCTTGGACAGCACATCGGTCACGTCGGTAACATGCCCCTGGTTGACCTGCGCCCAACCGGTAATGCCGGGGCGAACGATATGGCGATAGGAGTAGAAGGGCAGCTCCGCATTGTACCATTCGGACAGCGAGCATGCCTCGGGCCGCGGCCCGATAAGGCTCATGTCGCCCAGCAGCACGTTGAACACCTGCGGAAGCTCGTCGAGACGCGACTTGCGCAGGAATTTCCCGATCTTGGTGATCCGGTCGTCGTCCGACTTGGTCATCGCGTCCTCGCGCTTGGCGAGATTGTCGTTCGAGACCTCGCGATCGCGCATGGTGCGGAACTTGATCATGCGGAACTTCATTCCCCGGAACCCGATCCGTTCCTGAATGAAGAACACGCTGCCCGGCGAATCGAGCTTGATGATCAGCGCCAGCAACGCAAAGACGGGAAGGCACAGCGGAATGAGGCACACGGCGCCGACGATATCGATGCCGCGCTTGATCGACGCATAGGAGACATTGGGAATCAGCGAACCCAGCTCGTTCTCGCTGAGATGCGAGATCTTGACCTGGCCCGACTGCATCTCGGCGATCTGGCGGTAGTGATAGACGGGTATGCCGGCCAGCGCCGCCTGGGCAAAGAGCCGCTCGCCGCGTTCGGAATGCATATAGTGCAGATCGGCAACGATCGACCAGTCGCGGCGGCCTGCCTGGATCAGCGCCTCCATATCGGCGAGCGACGGCGCCGGCATGAAGTTGCCGGTCAGCTCGATCTCGTTGGCGCGCCCACCCGATACCACGACATGCGGGTTGAGCATGCGGCGACTGTACACGGCCGCCAGGAAGCTCGCCATCACGCCGGACACGGCGCCCGCAGCGAAGAACGATCCGGAATATTCGATGCGCATCAGCGCCATGACGGTAAAGACGCCGGTGAAGACGATCAGGTTGACCGGGAGCACATAGGACAGATGCCGGGCGTTGGCATGGTCCTTCAACCGCGACAGGATGCACCAGCTGATCGTGATCGACAGGATGAGCGCCGTGATCGTCTCTTCGAAGGCTCCGGTGAAATAGGCGCGGTCGAGCAGCGACCAGACCGCCAGCGCCGGTGCCAGCCCGGCGCTCAGGATCAGCGGCAGCTCGAACCGGTGCAGGAACTGGTTGCCCCGGCGAGGCGGGACCGCAGAGTATTTCTGCGCGTCGGCGTCTGCCTCGCCACGGTCGGGGCTGGCAGCGGTGACCGTCTCGCTGGTAGTTCCGGCAGTCGATTGTTTCATAAGATGCTCTTCAAAGGATGAGGTTGCCGGATCGAAAGTGACCGTCGGCCGGCGCTCCGCGTCCGACTGTTCCGCCATGGTGCTGGCCTGCTGGTCGATAAGCGTGCTCATGGTGTCGCTCCCATCGGAGACATATGGCCCGATGCGGCCTTGAGTTGGACGGTAGGAACCGAAACCCGCGTCTGCTTGCCCATGAAATCGAGCAGCACCAGCGCGCGCTGATTGGGGGACAGCCGCTCCACTTCGCCCAGAAAGGTCGTGGCAGGCCCCAGCGTCACTTCCACAGCGTCGCCCGGGCCCAGATGCGTTCCCAGGAAGATGGTGTCGGCATGGTCGCAGGCATCGCGAAGCTCGGTCATCACCTGCGCAGGGACAGGCGTGGGCCGGTCGCCGAACCTGACCAGCCGGGCAACGCCATAGGTCGAGTTCACCAGGGACCAGGGCGCAGCCTCGCCAGGATAGCTTACGAAGATATAGCCGGGAAAGAGCGGCCGGGCCTGCGCGGTCGGCACGCCCTTGCGCGCCACCAGTCGCTGCTCCATCGGCTGAAACGTGACAAAACCCTGACGCTCGAGATTGCGCTTGGCGACGTGGTCAGCGCCTGGCTTGGCTTGGGCTAGAAACCACTCGTTCACGCTCATGTCCTTATGCAGATTCATTCCGCGCGTCGGCATTCGTCTTGTGACCAGCTCAGGTACGATTTAGCGAGCCAGACAGAGCATCGGCTGCCGAAAAGCACCAACATTCATCAGCTGGTTGCACAGCAAACCGATATCAACGCGGCTAGCCAACCCCTTCGCAGCGTGGCAGCCAGCCTCTCCTCGCACGGAACCTCTCCAAAACGCGCGACTCGTTTTATCCGGGGTGCCCTGTTGAACATACCGTAACGAGTTGTCAATGCCAGTTGAGATACCGTGACGGCGCAGCGGCATGCTCCGAAAACGTCCAGCGCGCGGCCCATACCCTGGCCACCGGGCGCGCTTCGGTCCTGCGAGCGGCCGCGGTCGAAGACCCGAACCGCCTGCTGGCCGCAAGCTTCGACAGCCGCAGATAGCAGCAACTTGTTAACCATATTTAAGTTTTCGTGCATTTAGATGGCGGCGATCTGCTGGCCTGCCCGTTGCTGGACCGGGCATGGGGGTATGGATGAGCATCGCCAACTGGAATCCTGCGAAGCTGACGCTGGTTGTCGATCTCGACGACACGCTGATCCGCACCGACAGCCTGCTCGAAAATTTCTGGGGCGCCTGGTCGGTGCGATGGCACACCCCGCTCGAGGCAGTGCGCACGCTCGCCCGGGGCAAGGTCGCCCTCAAGCAGAAACTGGGCGAGATCAGCCGGGTCGATCCCGCGCGGCTGCCCTATAATCCCCATGTTCTCGAGATGATCGAGCAATGGCGCGCGCGCGGCGGACGCACGGCGCTGGTCACCGGTGCCACTCAGCAGATGGCCGACGCGGTGGCCGGGCATCTTGGCCTGTTCGATGCTGCCTATGGATCGAAGGATGGCATCAACCTGACCGGAGCCCGCAAGGCGCAGTTTCTCGAGCAGACCTACGGACCTGCAGGCTATAGCTATATCGGCGATGCACCGGCCGATTTTGCGGTCTGGCAAGGCGCGGCGGCGGCCGTGACGATCAATTCCAGCAAGGCATTCCAGGCCAGGGTCGAAAAGCTTGTCGCGGATGCCACGCACCTTCCGGCGGATCGTGCGGGCCTGCGCGACTATCTCGAGGCCATGCGCCCGCACCAATGGCTCAAGAACGTCCTCGTCTTTCTGCCGATGCTCGCCGCGCACGCGCTCAATCTGGTGACCGCATTGCAGGCGGTGCTGGCCTTTGTCGCGTTCAGCCTCGTGGCATCGGCCACCTATATCCTCAACGACCTGCTCGACCTGTCAGCGGACCGCGCCCATCCGCGCAAGTGCCAGCGCCCGTTTGCCTCGGGGCGCATCCGGCTGATCCACGGAACCTGGATGGTGCCGCTGCTCGCGCTGGCAGGCGCGGCAATCGCGCTGGCGGGCGGGATCGAGCTGTTTGCCGTGCTGCTGATCTATGCGGGTGTCACCCTGCTCTATTCGGTCAAGCTCAAGCGCCTGGCGATGATCGACATCTGCGCGCTTGCTTTGCTCTATACGCTGCGCGTCCTGGCAGGCAGCGCGGCGACCGGCATTCCCTCCTCGCTCTGGCTGCTCGCCTTTGCGACCTTCTTCTTCTTCTCGCTGGCCGCGGTCAAACGCTATGCCGAGCTGGTCGACGGTGCGGCATCGGGCCGGACGATGGCGACAGGGCGCGGCTACCGGGTCGATGACCGCATGATCGTCGGCCATATCATGGTCTCGTCAGGGCTCGTCTCGGTGCTGGTGCTGGCGCTCTATGCCAATTCCGAGCCGGTCCAGAGGCTCTACCATTATCCCGAATTCCTCTGGGGCGTGTGCCTGGTGCTGCTGTTCTGGACCAACCGCATCGCGCTGCTCACCCATCGCGGCGAGATGCACGATGATCCGGTCGTGTTCGCGATGCGCGACCGGGTGAGCCTTTGCTGCGGCCTGGTCGTCGGCCTGCTCGCGCTCGCAGGAGCGCTTGCGTGACCGGACTGATGCTCGTCCTTTCCTATGCCGGGTTCGCCGTGCTGGCGACACTCGCCAATCTGGCGAGCCAGCGCGCGGTGCTGGCGCTCTGGCCGGGCGGGCTGCTGGCCGCGCTGGCGGCGGGGACGCTGGTCGGCCTGGTCGTCAAATACTGGCTCGACCGGACCTGGATCTTTGCGGGCGCGAGCAATCAGCGTGCTGGTGAAGCGGGCACGTTCGGGCTCTATGCCGCAACGGGGGTCATTACCACGATGATCTTCTGGGGGTTCGAAAGCGCCGCCTGGCTGGTCTGGCATTCGCATCTCGCGCGCGAAGCGGGCGCGATTGCGGGCCTCGCAATCGGCTATCTGGTCAAGTACCGGCTCGACCGGCGCTACGTGTTCGCACCGGCGAGGCCAGCCTGATGCCGCATGTCGAGCCGCTTTCGGGCTGGGGCCGCTATCCGGTGCGCGATTGCGCGGTGTGGCAGCCGGTCACCGCCGAGGCGCTGCATGCCACCCTGCCCCCGCTCGGGCGCAGCATCGCTCGCGGCAATGGCCGGTCCTATGGCGATGCCAGCCTCAACCCCGAGGCCACCATCGACATGCGGCGGCTCGACCGGCTGATCGCGTTCGATGATGCCAGCGGCGAACTGGCCTGCGAGGCGGGCGTGCTGCTGTCCGACATCATCGACGCCTTCGTGCCGCGCGGGTGGTTCGTCCCGGTGACGCCGGGTACGCGCATGGTGACGATCGGCGGCATGATCGCCAGCGACGTGCACGGCAAGAACCATCACGGCGCAGGCTCATTCTGCGAACACCTGCTCTGGCTCGATCTCGATCTCGGCGATGGCCGGGTGCTGCGCTGCTCACATCAGGAAAATGCCGACCTGTTCGCCGCGACCTGTGGCGGCATGGGGCTGACCGGGATGATCGTGCGAGCCGCTTTCAGCCTCATCCCGATCGAGACCGCCTGGATGCGCCAGCGGACAATACGCGCACCCGACCTCGCCGAGGCGATGGCGGTGTTCGAGCAGTCGCACGCATGGACCTATTCGGTCGCCTGGATCGATTGCCTGGCGCGCGGGCGAGATCTCGGTCGATCGGCCATCCTGCTTGCCGAGCATGCGCCGGCCGATGCGCTGGATGCCACCCGCCGCGCCGAGCCCCTGGCAAGGCCGCCGCGCCAGCCCCGCGCGGTGCCGGTCGATCTGCCAGGCTTCGCCTTGAGCCGCTTCAACGTGCGTGCGTTCAACCAGCTCTATTACGCGCTTCAGCGCCCCGGCGAGGCGCTGGTCGCGCTCGACCCCTATTTCTACCCGCTCGATGCCCTGTCCGACTGGAACCGGATCTATGGGCGCCGTGGCTTTGTGCAATATCAGTGCGTGCTGCCGCTGGCCGAGAGCGAACGCGGCCTTCGCGCCCTGCTCGAGACGATCGCAGCTGCGGGCAGCGGTTCGTTTCTCGCGGTGCTCAAGCGCATGGGCCCGGCATCGTTCGGCCTGCTGAGCTTTCCGATGCCCGGCTATACGCTCGCGCTCGATTTTCCTGCGACACCCGCCAATCTTGCGCTGCTCGACCGGCTCGACGCCATTGTCGCCGATCATGGCGGACGCATCTATCTGACCAAGGATGCCAGGCTGACGGCGCCCATGCTGGCGCTCGGCTATCCCGGGCTCGCCCGGTTTCGCGAGTTGCGTGCACAACACGGGCTCGACCTCCGCTTTTCCTCGCTTCTTTCGCAACGTCTGGAGCTTTGAAGATGATCGCTTCTCCTGTCCTCATCCTCGGAGCCCGGTCCGATATCGGCAAGGCGCTGGCGCGTGGCTATGCGGCACAGGGCTGCGAGGTGATCCTCGCCGCGCGCAGCGACATTGCCGCCGATGCGACCGACCTCATGCTGCGCACCGGCGTCCAGGCGCGCGCGGTTCTGTTCGATGTTACCGATGGCGAGCCAGACCGTTTCTTCGAGGGCCTCGGGGCGATGCCGGGCACGGTCGTGATGGTTGCGGGCCTGCTGGGCGATCAGGCCGAATCGGCCGCCGTCGACGCTGCGGCGCAGCAGGTGATGGACAGCAACTATAATGGCCCGGCGCGCTATCTGCTCGCAGCGGCCCGGCGCATGACAGGCGTGCCGGGAGGCTGCATCATCGGAATCAGCTCGGTGGCAGGCGAACGTGGCCGTGCCTCCAATTTCGTCTATGGATCGGCCAAGGCCGGGTTCACCGCCTTTCTGTCCGGTCTGCGCAATGCGCATGCCAGGGCCGGGCTGCATGTCATGACAGTGAAGCCCGGCTTTGTCCGCACGCAGATGACGGCAGGCCTGAAGCTGCCCCCGGCGGTGACCGCAGAACCCGAACAGGTCGCCGATGCGATCATCCGAGCCCACCGGGCCCGGCGCGACGTCATCTACACGCTGGGGCGCTGGCGGCCGATCATGGCGATCATCCGCGCGATCCCCGAGGGGCTGTTCAAGAAGCTGTCGCTTTGAAGGCTCATCCGCTCCGGGCTTATATAGTATTAGCTATATTCTAATTATCGCTATCTTGATCCAGAACCGTGGTATTTTAACTAGCTTGCACGACCCGCTGCTGGCATTCTAACCGCCTGAAAACGCAGACATCGTCCCCCCTTCTAACGATCGGAGACGTCGCGTTGAAACTCGCACCGCAGCCGGAGAAGAAACCATGCCGCCGCACAGTGGTCAGTCTGTCGAGCTTGACCCCAAGGTCACCCCCTTGCAGGACCGCGCCCGCGCGACCTACGAGCAGATCATTCAGGCGACCGGGGAACTGCTGCCCGAAGTCGGCATCGAGCGGCTCTCGACGAACATGATCGCCGAGCGCGCCGGACTGACTCCGCCCGCGCTCTACCGCTATTTTCCCAACAAATACGCTATTCTGAGCGAGATGGGCCGCCGCCTGATCACCGCCGAGAACGAAACCGTCGAGCAATGGCTGCGCAGCGACGAATTCGCCATCGGCAGCGATCTGCAAGCCGAGATCGAAAGCTTCGCCGCGTTGCTCGATCGCTTGCGCGACGTGGTCTTGGCGCATCCTGGCGGCGCGTGGATCTATCGCGCGATGAGCGCCGTGCCCGTGCTGCAGGAGATGCGGCGGCGCGCGTCGAAGGATTTCATCAAGGTGATCCTTGCGGCGGTGATCGACGATTTCCCGAAAATCGATCAGGAGCGTGTCCGCGGCGCGGTGATGCTGACGTCGATCGTCAACCATGCCGTCACCGAAACCATGGCCGACGATTATCCGACTGCAGAGCTGTTGCGCCGGGAGGCCGCCAAGATGATGAGTCTCTATTATCGTGACGTAGTGATTTCGCGGGCTTCAGCGACATCGAACGAGGATGCATAGGCCAGAACGCGGCCAGAAACCTGTTGACAGTATACGATTTTGAATTTTAATAGTCCTCGCTAACGGGGCGGGACTTTGATGTACGAATTTTCAGCGGGTTGGTGCGTGTGCGGGCACGTCGGACCTCAACGATCAACGGGGCCTACGGCAGCATTTTTCCGGGCTTGGCGAGCTGCTTTGTCCGAAAAAGCCGCGATCGGCCTTTCCAAACGAGTTCTGTACCCGCTTCACGCCTCCCCGTCCTTTCGCGAACACGCCTAGACCATGGCCCGCATCTCGAGCGCCGCACGGCGCAGCACAATGCGCTCGGCGCTCCGCGCTCGTCGCCCCGCAAGACCCGTCCAGGCCGGGCCGGGCACCGGCACGGATGCCAGTGCGAATGGTGCAGGGCCGGTCAGCGAAGCCGAACCGCACGAAAGCCCCCAACGGGCGGCGCTGCAACGCAAACGGATCAAGGCAGCGCGGGCTTCGCTGCGCGCGCACAAGCGGCGCACCGGCTTTGGCAGGGCGCTGCGCAGCGAGGTTCGCGCGAAACATCGCGCATCGGCGCGGAGAGCAAGGCTGCGTGCCGCCGCCAGACGGCGAGCGCAAGCCTAGTCCGAGACGGACCGCCCCGGGCCGGCAGCGTTGCGCGTTGCGCCAAACCGCTGCTAAGCCTTGGCGATGCCCGATCTGGACCTGATACCCCGCAAGCTGCCGCAACAGAGCCGAAGCCGCGAAACGATGCAGCGTGTGCTCGACATGGCGGAAACCCTGCTCGTCGAACTGGGCGTGGATGGCTTCAATACCAATATTCTGGCCGAGCGTGCAGGCGTCGGGGTGCGCGCGATCTACCGCTATTATCCGAACAAATGGGCGATCCTGGTCGAACTGGTCGATCGATCCTATGCGCGCGAGCGCGAATGGGTGGGGCATCTCGGCGCGCTGAAGCCGGGCGATGACTGGCGCCACGCCACCGACCGCATGATCGACGGCTTCTTTGCCGGGGCCAGCAGCAGCCCAAGCTATGCCGTGCTGCGCGCCGCATGCCAGGTATCGCCCCAATTGCGCGAGGTGGAGGCGCGCAATGTCGCGCGCTTCGAGGCCGATGTCGCCGAGACGCTGGTCGCGCTGGGCATGGCCAATGAACCGCGCCGGTTGCGGATCGTGGCCCAGATCGTGATCGAGGTGTCGGGACGGCTTATCGACCTCGCGTTGCGGGCGGGCGATCCGATCGAGGCCGATCTGCTGCTCGGCGAGCTCAAGCGGATGCTGCACGACCTGCTGGGGCCGTATCTGCCCGGCTGACCGATTGCTTCGCGCTCAGGTCGCGAGCGGACGGGCAGGCCCACCGATGCGATAGGGATCGATCCCGGCTGCACGCAGCCGGTCATGGGCCCGTCGATAGACCTGCGGATCGGCAATGCCCATGCGCGCCCGCGCCGCAGCGAGCGGCTCGGCCAGCAGGGCCCGGATATCCTGGGCAAAGATCGCCTGCGCCGCACGGCCATGCCGCCGCGCCTCGGCGACCGCGCCGACAAAGGGCGCATCGCTGCGCAGCCGCAGCGCAAATTCGGCGGTGCCGGCCCAGGCGATGATCGTCTCGGTCCAGTCGCGACACTGGCTGCTGGTAAAGCCGAGCACGCACTGCTCGCCCAGCGGATCGCGGCCATAGCCGGTCAGCACATGCGCCAGATCATGCGTGTCGCGCAGCCGGTCGTTGAACCATCCGAACTGGTCGGCATGGGTCGCCTGACCCGGCAAAGTGCTTGCCTCGACCAGCCCCGCCGCCGACAGACCTTCGGCGCGCATGAAGCGGACATAGGCATGGGCTACGCTCTGCGGGCCATGGCCGAGCAGCCTTTCATGATCGTCGAGCATGGCCGCAAGGCTCGGTTCGGATTGCATCCGCGCGCGTCCCTCGGCGCTCGCGCAGAAGCGTTCGGCAATCCGCCGCATGCTGCGATTGGGCAGGCATTCGCCCATATGGAAAACTTGCGCGGTATCCTCGGCATCGCGCATCAGCGCGCGGAAATGGCGCAGCGCCGATAGCGGCCGCATCCGGCGCGGTGGTCGGGATGCGGCGAGAAAGGGCAGGTCCTGGATCATGACGGAAGCTTCCGGTTCGAGCGGGAGGCACAAAAGAAAGTAATTGCTTCCATACTCGCCGTCAAGGCGCGCTTTCATCGCTGCGCTCGGCCATGGGATCAGGCAATATCCGACCTGCCGAATTCAGGAACTCCCGCGTCCTCGATTTGTCCACAAGTCGAAAGGATACCGATTTGAAGGTTGCAGAGGTACAGAACGTCCTCGCGCTCATGGGCGTTCACGATAAATCGGATAAACAGGAGGCAAAGCCATGCATTGCCGGGCTGGATTTTTCCCGCAATAGTTCGAGCCATGTCGATATCGCACAACAAGCAGTACCAAATGCTGTAAAATCGGGTAATTCATTCGAGTTCAGCGAACGAAACCGTCTGGCCATCAGGGATCCACGCCTTTGTCTCGCGCCGAGCGCCTTCTTGACCTTATTCAAGTGTTGCGCCGTCATCGGTTCGCTGTCCCTGGCGCGGTGCTGGCGGAGGAATTGGGTGTTTCGCTGCGGACCATCTATCGCGATATCGAGACGCTCAAAGCGCAAGGCGCTAATATCGAGGGTGAAGCGGGTGTCGGCTTTGTACTGCGGCCGGGTTTTGTCCTGCCTCCGCTGATGTTCTCGCAAGAAGAAATTGAGGCGTTGATCCTCGGATCGCGCTGGGTGAAAGATCGCGCCGACGGCCAGCTGGCCAAGGCGGCGGAAGAACTGCTGGCGAAGATCGGCGCAGTGCTTCCAGAAGAACTGAAGAACAATCTGGACGAGTCGGGTCTTCTCATCGGCCCTGCACCGCCGATCCCGACCGGCAGGACCGGATTGGCATCGATCCGCAAGGCAATCCAGTCAGAACACAGGCTGCAGATCGAGTACCAGAATGAGCAAGGCGACAGCAGCTCCCGGACGATCTGGCCGATCGCTCTGGTCTTTTATGATCGGGTGCGCGTGCTAGTCGCGTGGTGCGAGCGGCGCGGGGGATTCCGTCATTTTCGCACCGATCGCATCGCCACCTACCAGATTAGCGAGCAACGCTATCCCCGGCGCCGGGCGATACTGCTGCAGGAATGGCGCAGGACCCTGCAAATTCCCCGATGGTGAATGCCGTCACTTTCCGCAGCGATTTCTTCACGTTGCACTGGCCCATCGAAGCGCTGCTGACGGAATCTGACGCAGATGGATCGTACCGCATTTCTGCCGGCATCAACTGACATGCCGCAATTGAGGAGACGCGATCATGACAGACTTTAGCTTCCTGAACCTCTACGTGAGAGACAACGCCGCCAGCGCGGGTTTCTACAGCGAGCTGCTCGAAATTCCGATCATCGAGGAGAAAGAAGGCTTCTCGCTGCTTCCGCTGAAGGACGGAGTGATGCTTGGCCTCTGGATGCGCGAGGCAGTCGAACCGGAGACAAATGAAAAGCCGGGCGCCAACGAAATTGCCTTTGCCGTCTCCGACCCGGCTACAGTGGAAGACATGCACGCCGATTGGTCGGAGCGCGGAGTGACGATCACGCAGGAACCAACGGTGATGAGCTTCGGCACCACGTTCCTAGCGCTTGATCCCGACGGCCATCGCCTCCGGGTATTCGCCCCTCTGGCGGCCTGATCCATGCCTCTGGGCGGGGTGGAGCGACAATGCGCCACTCCGCTTGGCAGGATGTTACTTGAATAAGCCTCCAGCCATGTTCGGATCAGCCGTTACCCCGTCGGGCCACCCAGGCTCTGCCAAAGCACCAGCCTCGCACGAGCCGCTCGGGCTTCGGAGGCAATCGCAGCCTGGCGTGCAGCATAGGCATTGCGATCAGCATCTAGCACCACGATGAAGTTTTCCAAGCCTGAGCGGTAGCGCGTGGCCGCGAGCGAAGCGACGTCGGCATCACGCTCGGCCTGCTGGCGCAGCATGCGCGCTTCAGCATCGGCAGACGACAGCCGACCGAAAGCTTCTTCAGTTTCGCCCAGAGCGGCGAATGTGTCTCGCCGCAGCTCGGCAAAGGCGATCCGACCCTGCGCGCGGCTTTCGTCGATCTCGGCTTCTACCCTCCCGAAATCGAGCAGCGGGCCAGCGACTTCGCCACCCAGCAAACCCACGATCGCGTCGTTGGAAAAGAGTCCGCCAAACGAAAGGCTCAGCAGGCCGAGCGCAGACGAAAGCGTAAACCGGGGAAACCGTTGCGCCGCGACCGCCGCCAAGTCGGCGTCGGTTGCTGCCAGTCGTGCTGCTGCCGCCTGGATATCCGGCCTTGCAGCCAGCACGGTCGATGGCACTGCAGATACAGACGTCCTGCTGCGCCACGTGCCCGGGGATTTGTTCAGATCTTCAAGCACAAGCTCTGCCGGCGCCCCGGTCAGCGCAACCATGCGCGCAACGATTGCCGCCTGCTCGCCCTCCAAGGCCGAAAGTTGGGCTTTCAGGGATTCGACCAGCGCTTCGGCACGCAGGCTATCGAACCCCGGACTGATTCCGGCCCTGACGCGCGAAGCGATCAACTGTGCCCGGTCCTCAGCAGATGCGATACTGCTGGCGAAAACGGCCTGCTGGTCGCGCATATTCTGCCAGTCGACGACTGCAGCAGCCACCTCAGCCTTGATTGCAATGCGAACTGCCTGAGCTTCGAAACCGGCCGCGTCGAGCCTATGCTGGGCGGCAAGTTCGGCATTGCGCAGGCCGCCGAAAATGTCGGGGTCCCATCTTGCGCTGATCTGCCCTCCTAATTCGAGCTGGGTCGCATCGAGGGAAATTCCGGCAGGGAAAGTGCCGAAACGATTCGGGTTTGTCTTCACCCCGCGCGCAGAAGCACCCAGGCCAATGTCGGGCTTTCGCTCAGCCTTGGCCCGCGCTGTGACGGCTCGTGCCGCATCGATCCGCGCGAGCGCCAACTCGAGATTGGGCGCCTGTTCGGCTCGCACCAACAGACTCTGGAACGCAGGGTCCTCGACCGGCAATAGCGCCGACAACTCGCGGCTCACCGCAAGCGTTCCGGCGGGCGCGAAATGAAACTCTGCAGGTGCGACAATCTCTCTGTTTCCCTCCGGCGCCATACCGATCGTCGAACAGCCGGAAACGCAGAGCATCGAAACGGCTGCGAGGCTCCACCTGCTCATTGGCTCGACCTGGTGTAGATGAAGGCATCGACCTGATGCCCAACGCGCAGGCTGGTATCGTCCGGCGGCACGGAATAAATAAGCTGCATCACGCGGACGTCGACACGCTCGTTGGTTGAATTGGTCAGCGAGCGCTTCGGAACGATGAGGGGCTGAATACGCACAAAGCTGGCGCGGATATGCTTGTTGGCGTTGCCGCGCGGCGTCAGGATAGCTTTGGCGCCCGCAACGATCTTCGATGCCTCCATCTCGTCGACATCGATGCGGACATGAAGAGGCTTTGTTTCGCCAATCTGCAACATGGGACCGACATTGCCGCCCGCTGTTCCGGCCGAGGCAAACTCGCCCGCATGGATTCCAAGATCCAGAATTTCGCCGCTGATCGGTGCACGGACAATGTGCCTGGCAAGCTCGGTGGACGCGCTGGCATCGCGCGCAAGAGCTGAAGACAGCTGCGCGCGCGCCGTTCGCAGGCGGGCTCGAGCATCGGCGACATCGCCTTCGGCCGCGATAACCTCGGCAGCCGAAATTGCGCGTGGGTCGTCGACATTTCGATACAGCGAGAGCCGCCGCTGCGCTGTCTCTATCGCCGTCTGCGCTTCGGCAATCCGGGCCCGTGCTTCACGCACGTCGGCGCCTGCTTCTCCCAGGCTTGCAGCCGCCATTCGACGGTCGATTGCAAACAGCGGCGCACCGCGCTCAACGCGTTGACCCACGCTTACGTAAATCTCGCTGACGATGCCTGAGACTCCTGTGCCCACATCGGTGATCTCGCTCGATGGCTCCACGACGCCCGACGCGGCTATACCCGGCTCGGAGCCGATAGCCTGGGAGGCTCTCGGCGGGGTCTGCGCAGGAGCCGCCAGCGAACGATCGGGTAAGCCGGTCGCAACAAGCCACACAGAGATCGCAAGCGCGAGGACCGCCACGATGGGCAGGATTTTGCGAGAGATGCTCGGACGAGTGATCGGACCTCTCCTCAATGAACCGACTTGCTTCGCCGGTCGTCGGTTATGCGGCCGTCTTCGATGGTCAGGATCCGATCGGCGAGATCGAAAATGCGGTTGTCGTGCGTGACAATGATGACCGAGCGGTCACTCGACAGGGCGACTTCTCGGAGCAAGTCCATCACCCGGCGGCCCGAGTCCGCATCAAGCGCGGCCGTCGGCTCGTCGCAAACGATCAGACGGGGTTGATGCACCAGTGCCCGCGCGATCGCCACGCGTTGCTGTTGCCCCCCCGAAAGCTGGTTCGGGAACTTGTTGGCCTGGTCGGCAACCTTGAGCTGCTCAAGGACCGCGATGCTCCGACTCACGGCTTCTGTGCGTTCCATGCCCGCGGCAATAAGAGGTACGGCTGCATTTTCTGCCGCAGACAGCGAGGGGATCAGGTTATACTGCTGGAAGATGAAACCGATATTGGCCAGTCGGAAACGTACCAGATCACTGTCTCTGAGCCGGTAGATGTCCTTGCCGAAGAGCAATACTGCCCCCTCAGTCGGATAGAGGATGCCTGCGATGATCGAAATCATCGTGGTCTTTCCCGATCCAGACTCGCCAATCAGAAAGGTCAACTCGCCCGGATAGATATCCACGCTGATGCCGTTGAGGACACGTAAGGTCTGTTCACCGGCGCGAAAGTCTCGGCAAATGTTCTGTACCGAAATGGCAGGGCTGCGATCGCTCATTTGAAGACCGATGCCGGTTCTGTTTTCAATACCGTGCGCAATGCCAGAAGCCCGGTGAGCAACAGCATTGTCAGCACCGCAGCCGCCACCATCGGGGGTATCTGCCAGGGTGTGTAGAATCCTTTGAAATCGTCTTGCGATTCATTCAGCGAAATGAACGACACCGCCATCAAGGTACCGAGGCAATAGCCGATTATACCTACCAGCCCAGCCTGCGCGGCAACCATCAGGCGAATCTTGTCATTGGTCACACCAATGGCCTTGAGCGCTCCGAATTGCTTGATGTTGTCGCGAATGAACAGATTGAGCGTCAAACCAAGGATTGCGAGACCAACGATCACTCCAAGCGTCACGGTGATGCCAAAATTCGCGGGAATGCCGGTATTCTCGATCAAGAAAGTGCGCGCATCTGCGGCAAATTCATCGCGTGTACGCACCTTGAGCCCGGTTTGCGTCGAAATGCGGGTGGCCAGGGCAGCAAGATCCTCACCCGGCGCGGAACGTGCGACGACGAAATTGAGCCGATTGCGTGTTCCGGGAACGAAGCCGAGAGCGTTTGAATAGCGAGTGTGCAGCATCACTTGGCTGGTAAAGCTCGGCAGCGGGTCAGTTACGCCGCGAATGACGGCTCTCCGGTCGTTGATTTCCAGGAGCAGGCCAACGGGATCGACGCCCTCGCCAAAGAGCTTCTTGGCCCCGACTTCGTCGATGAAGATGGCATCCGGTTCGTAGAGCGAGCGCATCTCGCCCTTGAGCATGATGGGCGGAAGGCCAATCAACGAGCCGTCATCGACACCGACAAGGGTTGCTCGTTCAAGATCGCCCTGCTCGGTACGGATCGAAACGCCCGACTGCAAATAGGGTGCGGCCCAATCGACCCCCAGCACGCTGCGGACCCGTTCGAGCGCGGTCGTCGGCATAGGCGAGTTGATTTCCGGCGTGCGCGATGCCGGATCCATGATCCACAGATCGGCAGTATCGACATTGAATACCGCCGATGCGCCGCGATCGATCAGACTTACGAAGATCGTCAGTTGCTGAGTCATCAGCAGCGTGGAGAAGGCAACGCCGAATATCAGTCCGAAGAACTTCTGACGATCTCCCGTCAGCATCCTGATCGCGATCCAGTTCATGGCTGCGGGACCCTCTTTGCGCCACGCTTGCTTGCCGGCGGAAAGCCGAGATGCTTCATGCTCAAGCAGGGCGGCCGGTTAGACCCCCAAGTGCGACGAGCTTGAACGAGGCGCTCGACTTGGCGAGCAGTTTTCCTTCGCTGTTCCACAGCTCAGCTTCGACAAAGGCGATGCTTTTCCCGAGGTTCGCAACCCGGCTGGTGGTGGTCAGCGTGCCAAGCATCGCGGGACGGATGAATTCGGTGGTCGCGCTGATCGTGGCGCCGATGCTCTCCCCGCAGGTCGTCGCAAGGATCGCGGATCCCATCGATTCATCCAGCATGCTGCCAACAAACCCTCCATGGATCATACCCATCGGGTTGCAGAAAAAGGGTTTCGGAGTAAATGCCAAGGTCAGCTCTCCGTTCGCAAACCCGACGCAGTTCCAACCGACCATATCGGCCATGGGCCCCCGCGGAAAACGCGCAAAGAGTTCGTGGACATCCGGCATCGCGGCTTCCGCGTCCGGGCGCGTAATTGTCTTTTCAAGCACGTTCATCCTGGCCTCCCGTTTCTTGCGCAGAACCTGCTGCGGTGACGGGGCAAACATCCGTTCTGATGGCCGGGAGCGCCATTGTAATTTCTTACAATTTCGTACCGCACGGCGTAACAATGGCTGTCGTTCCTTTTTGGAAACCTGGTGATATTGCTGCTGGACTGAAGAATCTGACTACTTTACTCCTTGAAGCAAGCAAGTCGATCCGTACTGGAATGGGAATTGGAACATGCCCAAATCGGTTTTTGATGATCTCGGAAACAAGCCCCCCGCTGCAGAGTTGATTGGCTGGGAACTGATGGAATCGGACAAGCAGCGAAAATGGGTGAAGATCGCTTTCGCGGGCAGGCCCGAATTCACCAATCCGACCGGGTTCGTCCAAGGCGGTTTGCTTGCGGCCATGCTCGATGAACTCATGGGTTCTGCGATCATTGTTGCCACCGATGGGGCAGCGCTTTCGACAACGATTTCCCTCACTGTCGATTTCATCCGGCCCGGCCCGGTCGACCGGCTCATTGGAGAAGGCCAGGTGACCAATCTCGGCAAGAGCATCGCCTTCGTTGAAGGAAAGCTGTTCGACACGGACGGCAAGTTGCTCTCGCGAGCTACAGCAAGCTGCAAGCTGCTGCCGATGAACCCCGATTGGATTAAGAAGGCCGGGGCGCAAGCTTCGGTCTGACCCGAGCGATCGGAGCTCACGGTTATAAGGGCAACGGAATCAGTAGACCACGTTGCAATCCGTAACCCGGCGGATACCGCTGAAGCCGGTGCAGCTGACCGGATCACCATTCAGACGAATGTTCGGGATCATGTCGGCGATCGCATCGATCGTTTCGAATATCTCGATCCAGGCCAGGCTCTCGCCCAGACACCGATGCACGCCCCCGCCAAAGACCATGTGCTTGCGCTGAAAATCGGTGCGCATGATGTTGAACCGCTGCGGATCGCTGAACAGCGTCGGATCGCGCAACGCGCCGAGCAGGCTGGCGGAGATGATCGAGTTGGCAGGGATGACCATATCGCCCAGTTCGACATCCTCCACCAGAAAGCGTGGGCAGGTGCCAACGGACGGCTCGTAGCGCAGCACCTCATTCACGGCCCCCCCGACGAGCGAACGGTCCGCTAGCAAGGCTTGCCATTGGCTGGGGTGAGACAACAACAGCGACACCGCGTTCGTGATGGTCATCCGGGTAGTTTCAGCCGACGCAAGCATCAGATCGATCAGCTGCACATAAACTTCAGCCGGGGTGAGCTCGGGGTCAATTTTTTCCACGGATTCCAGATATCGCCCTAGAAACTCGCTCTGCCCGACGGTGCGCTGTTTCTCGAGCAGTCGCTCGACATATTCGAGTAATGTCTGCGCCGCTCCATCGATATCGGGCAACTGCTCCAGCGGAAAGAGGGTGAGCCCGACAGCTGCCTGTCTCGCCAGTCCGACGAAATAATCGACCTCGTCCTTCGGTATGCCGATAATGCTGCACAGAAGACGCGGCGGGAATGTCTTGGCGAAATCCGTAGCGACGTTCATTCCGCCCTGTGCAAGATAGGGCTTCAGATAATTGCGGACGAACACCCTGATCTGCGGCTGCATGCTCTTGATAACAGGCATCGTGAGTGATCCGGCCAGCGGTTTGCGTCGCCGCCGATGCGGCGGCCCGTCGACTGTCGGCATGCCGTTGAGAAAGAGATTCTGGAGCGGGCCGACCGGCACCCCGCGCCACATCAGCAGCTGGGTGTAGAACTGGCGCGTGCTCGCATGGGTGAGAAGCTTCGAGCACAGGTCATGCGAAAAAACCGTGTAGACGCCAATCTCCCGATCCGCGGCCTTCACCGAACGGCGCCAGACTTCGGTATGGCGGCGCATCTCGGCGATGTATTCGTGAGGATGCGCGTCCAGTTCGGCCTCGGAGACGTCGAAGACACAGGCTTTGGCATCGGCCATCTGGGACCGCTCGACCGGATCGTCGATAACCGCATCTGGAGCCATCTGGTTCATTTCGGAACTCCCGTGAGATAGGTTATTTTGTAGCCATACGGCGCATCGGTGACCCCAGCGGTCCATTCGAAGTCCTCGGAACCCAGTTTCGCGGCCATGTCTTTCAGCTCTTCAACAGTGTAGGTCCGAAACGCCGAAACGACCCCGTCCCACAGCACGAAGAAGGGAACGGCTGGGATCACGTAGGTGAAGAACAGACGCCTGAGATCGAACGGCCGGATGAAGGGCGTCATCAGCCAGGTGCCGATCGGCGACAGCAGCATCGGGACGAAGCCAAGCAAAGAACGCCGCGAGATTTCGAATATCGCGATCCCCTGCCGACTTTCAGCCGCATCTGCCAGGATCTGCTGTGCAACATCCGGCCGGAAATGGTGGAACGCGGAGAACATCGTTCGGATACCCTTCAGTCTGGCGGGAACAGCGGTCGCATCCACGCTTGCGCGCTCGAAGCTGATCGATCCCGGTCTTTCGCGGCAAATCTCCGACAAGGCCGCTACATTCGGGTACTTGTCCGTATAGATGATCGCCATGTTGGGCGGACCTGACTGGCAAATGTCGCGTTGCATCGCCGCCAGCAGCCCGCCACCTCCCGAACAAAGGTCGACGATTTGCGGAGTGCCAGCTTTCTCGACCGCAGCCGTAAGCACGTCGATCATGGGACGGTGCAGCTTCATCCGGATGGTCGAATGTCGCAGAAAATCTGTCATGTAGTCACGAATTCGCGATGGAAACCACGGAAAGTCCTCGAATTCGAACAAGTGCATGCGGGGAATGAATGCGGTCATTTCAGAATCCTCTTCGTGGCTCGATGGGGTGGTGCTCTTTGTTGCCCTTGTTCTCGATACGACCGCTGCCGGTGGCACGAAGGCAGATTTGCCCCCCGGCCATGATCTGCCCGTGGATGAAGGCGACGTTGGTTCCCATCCGGGTAATGGTCCCGGTCCCGATCACGGGACTTTCGCGAGCCTCGGCAAGGAACTCGAGCGTGATCGAAAGCAGACTTGCCGAGGTGCCCCAGCCCGCCGCCGTCTGGATTGTGGCGGTCGAAAGATCCGCGCCTGCCGCTGCCAAGGCGCGGTCCTTGGCGGTCTGATCGTGATCGAAGAAACCATCCGGCACGCCGAAATATATGCTCAGGCCGACCGGGTCCTCCGTCACCTCCATCACTTGAGGATTGAGCCAAATCGGCGGGCTGTTACAGTGAGGGCCGGACGAGGTTGCCATTGGACTATAACCCTCCTCACGTCACAGTGCCCAACCGCCCGGTTCAAGGAACGGCAGGGCGAAGGCAAATTTGCCGAGCATTTCAAGCGTGTCGTCGGCGCTGAACGGGTGGAAGGGACCGGCACGAACGTCACGCTGCATGCGCTCGAGCGGAAACTTCTTGAAATATGACTGCCCGCCGACGATGCCCATCGCGTGATCGACGACCTGAGGTGCGCCGGTAACGCAAACATGCTTGGCAATCGCGGTATCCGTGATCGTCAGCGGGGTGATGAGGGCTTCGATCGGATAGCGTTTGGCCACATCTTCCCGAATAGCGGTCATCGTCGCGTTCAGTATGTCGGCCTGCGCAACGCGGATTTGGGTGGTCG
The DNA here is from genome assembly GCA_001555775.1 of Acidovorax delafieldii. Classification (GTDB taxonomy): domain Bacteria; phylum Pseudomonadota; class Alphaproteobacteria; order Sphingomonadales; family Sphingomonadaceae; genus Blastomonas; species Blastomonas delafieldii_A. The sequence goes on from LSHP01000077.1 coordinate 48,365, forward strand.
GCTTGTGGCTCATCGGATGGGTCCCGGGCAGTCTGCTACGTCCGCCAACCGTCCGCACCGCCAGATCGCGCGCAGCAGTGCCGATGCCGGCGTAAACCGCCGCAAAGCCGATGAAGCTCCACGCCAGGAAAGAGAGCCAGATCTGCGACAGATCGAGCACACCGTAACCGTAGACATAGAGCACGCTTGTATCGGGAATATATGCGTCGTTGAGCAGCACCCCTTGCGAATGGCTTCCGCGCATCCCCATCGTGTCCCAGTCGCCCTTGAAGCTGACGCCTTTCTGATCGGGTTCGAACAGGAAGTAGATCGATCGCTTGCTTCCGTCGGCAAGCGTTTCACACGCGGTGCCCTGGATAAGATCGAGCGCGCTGCTCCCGGTGCAGAAGCTCCGGTTGGCGTTTACACGGTATCCGCCATCGACCCGTTCGGCGGTCGCATTGGGGAACATTACCGCATTCCAGCTTCCTGATTCCGAGAGCGCCCCGCCCAGCAGCAGCCGTCCCGAAACGATGCGGTCGATCCAGTCTTTCCAGACGCCGTCAGGTTCAAGCCGAGCCATATGGGCCAGCTGCCCGCTGAGCGCGAAGTGCATGTTGAAGATCAACGCGGTAGAGGGGCAGCCCGACGCGAGAATTCGCAATACCTGCGTAACATCGAGCATCGATGCGTCACGTCCGCCAAAACGGCTGGGGAAGGCCATCGAATGCAGATCGCTGTTCTTGAACAGCTCGACATTTTCTGTCGGGAAATTGCCTTCCGCATCCAGCGTCTCTGCCCTGGTCGCGAACGCTTTCGACATCTCCTCGGCGATCGATACGAGCGAACGCAGTTCGGGTGCGGGGGTCAATGCATCCACAGACGCATCTTCACCACCGACTGCCTTGTCAGCGATGGCAGTGGGATCAAGTACGAATTCCATGCTCTTTCTCCTCAGAAACTGGTTTTTTCTCTTTCATCGGCTCGCCAAAGCGCCCGAAGCAGCAAGCCGGTCCAGCCGGGGGTCCATCACGGCCCGCCAAAGCATCGGGACAGCTGCGATCGACAGCATCGTCAGATAACCAGCAGGCAATTGGGGGGCCGCGTCTATCTGGCGGAGCTGCGGAAAGGCGCGCTGAGGGTTTGCATGATGATCGGCATGCAGTCCCAAATTGAAGGCAAGCGAATTGGACAGCAGGCTGTTCGTGTTCCATGAATGCTGCGGCGACACGGGCTCGTAACCGCTGCCCAGCTTCATGCGCGTCAGGCCGTAGTGCTCGATATAGTTGGTGGACTCCAGGAAGACGATTGCCATCGCCGACTGGACCAGCATGACCAACAGGCCGGGCCACCCGAACTGGAAGGCCACGGCGGCCAACAAGCTTGCCTGAACGGCGGCGTACCAGGCCACCCGGTTTGCGCGCCTGATGCGGCCCGAAGCGGACCGGCGCAGTCTTTCCTCGATGCGGTATGCGCTGCGCAGCTGGCCAGCGATCGAGCGCGGAATGAATGTCCACAACCCTTCGCCGCGGCGCGCCGTAGCCGGATCATCGGGCGTTGCAACCAGCAGGTGATGTCCGTGGATATGCTCAATGCGGAAGTGCATGTAGATGACCAGGGCAAGTAGATAGAGGCCCACTGTGCGCGACAGCCTGTCCTTGCGATGTATCAGCTCGTGCGCAGCCGGGATCCCAATCCCGCCAGTGAGCGTGCCGAGTGACAGCGCGATTCCCACCCATTCCCAAAGCGCGGGTCACGTCCGTCAATGAGGTGTAATTTGGGGTGTGGTCACCGGGCTGCATGG
>LSHP01000078.1 GCA_001555775.1 Acidovorax delafieldii
GGCGAGGTTGACGTAAAGGCCGCGTTCGAGCAGCGCCTCCCACATCTGTGCGCCCTTGAGCATGTCGGGCATGATCACCGCGATGATGCCGCTCTGCGCCTCAGGCGTACCCAGCGAGAAGCCGAGATCGCGCAGGCCCTGGTGCAGGCGCTTGCTGTTCTCCCAAAGATGCGCGCGCTTGTTGCCTGCGTGCATGAGCTTGCGGATGCTGGTCGCGGCAGTCGCGACGACGCTGGGCGGCAGGCTGGCGGTGAAGACATAGGGGCGGCAGACGAGGCGCAGCACCTCGAACTTGGGGTGGTTCGACACGCAGAAACCGCCGACCGTGCCGACCGACTTGCTGAACGTGCCGATGATGAAATCGACATCGTCGATCACGCCCGCAGCTTCCGCAACGCCCCGGCCATGTTCGCCGATAAAGCCCATCGAATGCGCCTCGTCGACCAGCACCATGGCGCCGGCGGCCTTGGATACCGCGACCATCTCCTTGAGTGGGGCGATGTCGCCCAGCATCGAATAGACGCCTTCGAGAACGACCAGCTTGCCCGCTTCGGGGGGCAGGCGCTTCAGCCGCTTTTCCAGTGCTTCGACATCATTGTGGCGGAAGGCGACGATCTGCGCGTTGCCCAGCGCGCAGCCGTCATAGATCGAGGCATGGCTGTCGATGTCGAGGATGATGTAATCGTCCTTGCCCGCCATGGTCGAGATGATGCCCAGATTGGCCTGGTAGCCGGTGGAAAAGACCATCGCATGGTCCATTCCATAGAATTCCTTCAGCGCTTCCTCGCACTCGCGGTGTCCGGCATAGGTGCCATTGAGCACGCGGCTGCCGGTGGTGCCCGATCCGAAACTGTCGAGCGCCTGCTTGCCGGCTTCGAGCACGTCGTCGTCAAAGGTCATGCCCATATAGTTGTAGGTGCCCAGCAGGATCGTCTCCTTGCCGTTGCACATCGCGACCGTGGGCGATTTGACCGATTCCATCACCAGCGAGAAGGGATCGCGCACGCCGGTGGAAAGCAGCGCCTCGCGCTCGCCGATCAGGGCGTCGAACTTGGAAAACAGGTCGGTCATTCGGGGGTCTCTACACGGTTGGGGAAGGTGCGCACGATAGCGCGGGGTCAGGCGGTGAGCTTCTCGACCGCGGCGACCAGCTGGCCGACGGTCTCGATCTCGGCCTGCATGTTCATGGTGATGATGATATCGAACTCGTCCTCGATCGCCGCGACGAAATCCATGACGGTGAGGCTGTCCCATTCCAGATCGGAGGCGAAGGTGGTGCTCTCGGTCAGCGCGACGCCCTTCTTGTTGAAGGGTTCGATCTGCGCAGCAATCCGGTCATAAATGGCGGTGTCGGTCATGTCGTGCTTTCATCCGTAACGGTTGTCTCTGCCCATGCCCCGCGAATGCGGCACAATCGCGGCAGCTTGTTGCAGCCAGAAGGGCAGTGCAGGGGCGCTTGTCAAGCGCAGTGCGGCTGTGTCATCAATCTGTCATGGAAGAGGGTGGGGTGAAAATGCGAGTCGATGCGAGCCGTCCGGCGATCCCGAGCCCCTGGCCGCAGACGCCGCACACCTTCTCTCCGCACGCGATTCACCTCATCCGTACCTCGGTGCAGACCAACCTGTCCCTGAGCCAGATGGCCGATCAGAAGGCGAGCATCCTGATGGGTGCGACGTTCGTGGTGTTCACCATCGCAGTCGGCCAGGCGCGCGGCGGCAATGTCAGCCTGCCGCTGATGGTGCTGGCGCTGTTCGCCTTCCTGTCGGCCATGTGCGCGGTGTTCGCGATCCTGCCCTCCGTGCGCGGCACGCCCAAGCCGAAGGCCGACGTGCCGCCCGGGGCGACCAATTTCATGTTTTTCGGCAATTTCTCGCAGATGACCGAGGATGATTTCGCCGATCTGGTGATCGACCAGCTGCACATGGACGAGACGATCTTCCGCACCATGCTGCGCGACGTGCACCAGAACGGCATGGTGCTGCAGCACAAAAAATACCGCTATCTGGGCCTTGCCTATCGGCTGTTCCTGATTGGTCTCAGCATCACCTTTGCGCTGTTCGTCGTCGAAATGGCTCTCGGGCACCCGCTCATCAGCGTTTGAGCCACCCGTTGGCGCGATACCAGCGCGCGGTTTCGGCCAGCCCTTTCGGCGTCGCTACTTCCGGTTGCCACAGATCGCGCGGCGGGCGACGCAGCGGATCGGATGTCCAGTCGCTATGCGCGATATAGCGCGCACGATCGGGTGTCAGCTTGGCTTTCTTGCCGCGCAGCAGCCGGTCGGCGCGCGCTGCCATGAACAGGGCCGGCTTCGGCGCGCGCGCGGTGCGCACCTTGCGCCCCACCGCGCGGCCCAGCGCATCGGCAAAGCCCTCATGGCTCCAGCCCTGCGGGGTTCCGTCATCGGCCTCGTAGATCGCGTGCACATCGCCCGCGCCGCCCGCGAGCCGCACCAGCAAGGCGGCCAGATCGGCGACATGGATCACCGACATGCGCCCGCTCGGCGGCAGCATGACCAAGCCTTTTGCCGCCATGCGGAACAGGTCGAGCATCTCGGTATCGCCCGGGCCATAGACGGCAGGCGGGCGCACCATGATCCAGTCTAGGCCGGAGGCGGTGACGCGGTCCTCGGCCTCGGCCTTGGACCAGCAATAGTTGGACAGGGCGCGCTCGCGCGCTGCCAGCGACGAGACATGAACGAAGCGATCGACGCCCGCCGCTTTTGCCGCGGCGAGCACGTTCTCGGTCCCGGTAATGTTGCCCGCGATGAAGCCTGCCCGATCGGGCGCGTTGACCACACCTGCGATATGCAGCGCGACATCCGCGCCTTCGCAGAGCTGCGCAAGGCTGGCCGGATCGTCGAGCGCGCCTCGCACCCAGGTGACGCCTTCGCGTTCGCGTTGCGGCTTGCGGGCGAGCGCGCGAACGCTGTGTCCTGCGGCAAGCGCCTGATCGATGGTCGCGCCGCCGACAAAGCCGGTGCCGCCGGTCATCGCGATCACGCTCACAGCAGCACCATCTGGTCGCGATGGACAAGTGCGCTGCGCGGTGCATAGCCCAGTATCTCGGCAATACCATCGCTGCGCAGGCCGATGATGCGCGCAGCATCGCTGGCGTCATATTCGCTGAGGCCGCGTGCGATCACTTCGCCGCTCGCCGTCACGATCTCGATCACGTCGCCGCGCGCGAACTTGCCTTCGATGGCGGTTGCGCCCGCTGGCAACAGGCTCGATCCCTTGGCGAGCGCGGAAACGGCGCCGGCATCGACCGTAATCCTTCCGCGCGCGGTCATCCGTCCGGCCAGCCACAGCTTGCGGCCCTTGCCCTGCTTGCCGGCGGTGAACACGGTGCAGCGCCCGGTCTCGTCGAGCCGCTTCAGAGGGTGTTCGTGCGTGCCATTGGCGATGGCGAGATGCGCGCCCGCGCTGGTCGCGATCCGCGCGGCTTCAAGCTTCGACAGCATGCCGCCCGATCCCATGCCCGAAGCCGAGCCGCCATCGGCCATCGACCGGATCCGCGCATCGATCCGCGCGACGTTTTCAATCAGCCGCGCATCGGGGTCGCTCTTCGGATTGGCGGTATAGAGCCCGTCGACATCGGAGAGCAGCACCACGCCACCCGCGCCCGCCGCCTGCGCGATGCGCGCGGCGAGCCGGTCGTTGTCGCCGAAGCGGATCTCCTCGGTCGCGACCGAATCGTTCTCGTTGATCACCGGAACGACATCGAGCGCGATCAGGCGACGCAGCGTCGCCGAGGCGTTGAGGAAGCGCCGGCGATCCTCGAGGTCATCCAATGTCACCAGCATCTGCGCGGCGGTGATGCCGTGTGCGCCGAGCAGTTCGGCCCAGCACTGGCTCAATGCAATCTGACCGGTCGCGGCGGCGGCCTGTGCATCCTCGAGGCTCGCGCGGCCGCCCTTGGGCAACCCGAGCCGCCGCGCGCCGAGCGCGATCGCGCCCGAGGAGACGATGACGATGCGCTGGCCGGCCTTGATCCGCGCGGCAATATCCGCGACCAGCGAAGCGAGCCATTCGCGCCGCACCTTGCCCTCGGGCGCGACGAGCAGCGCCGAGCCGACCTTGACGACGAGGACTGGGCATTGCGTGGGGGAGAGGGGTGCGGGGGCGTTCATCGGTCTCTTCCTTGTTTTCCGGCGAAAGCCGGAATCCAGAGCGAACGCAATGCTATCTCGCCCCTAGACTCCGGCTTTCGACGGAGAACGGCTTAACTCGTCAAATTCAAACCGGCGACCATGTGCCCGGCTCGTCATCGCGATCCGGGTCCACCCCTTCGGGCTGTTCGGTCGCGGTCACATGCGGCAAATATTCAAGCAGCGCATCGAACAGCTGCTCGATGCCCTTGCCGGTCGCACCCGAGATCGGGAACACCCGGTCCGCCCCCTCCGCAATCAGCTCGCTGGCGAAATGCTGCATCAGTTCGTCGTCGAGCAGGTCGCCCTTGTTGAGCGCGACCAGCTTCGGCTTCTCGTCCAGCCCAGCGCCGTAATTTTCCAGCTCGCCATCGACGATGCGCATCGCCTCGACTGGATCGTCGCCATTGGCGTCGATCAGATGGATCAGCACCTGGCAGCGCTCGATATGGCCGAGGAACCGATCGCCAATGCCTGCGCCTTCCGCCGCGCCCTCGATCAGGCCGGGAATATCGGCGAGCACGAATTCGCGGTTGCGGTGGCGCACCACGCCCAGTTGCGGGCGCAGCGTCGTGAATGGGTAATCGCCCACCTTGGCATGGGCGTTGGTCACCTGGTTGATGAAGGTGGACTTGCCCGCATTGGGCAGGCCGACCAGCCCCGCATCGGCCATCAGCTTCAGCCGCAGCCACACCCACATTTCCTCGCCCGGCCAGCCCGGCCCGTGCTGGCGCGGCGCGCGGTTGGTGCTGGTGGCGTAGCTCAGGTTGCCGCGCCCGCCATCGCCGCCGCGCAGCAGCGTGATGCGCTGGCCGGCATGGGTGAAGTCGGCGAGCACGTCTTCCTTGTCTTCGGACAGGATCTGTGTGCCCACCGGCACCTTGATGATCAGATCATCGCCGCCCGCGCCGGTGCGGTTGCGGCCCATGCCGCCGGTGCCGCGCTTCGCCTTGAAATGCTGGGTATAGCGAAAGTCGATCAGCGTATTGAGACCGCTGACCGCTTCGAAGATGATGTCGCCGCCCTTGCCGCCATTGCCGCCATCGGGGCCGCCATATTCGACATATTTTTCGCGGCGAAAGGACACTGCGCCCTGTCCGCCCGCACCGGAACGAATGAAAATCTTGGCTTGATCGAGAAAATGCATGGCCGCGCCCCTAACGGAAAGCGGTGCGAAACGCCAGAGTAACCGAATCGGCGCTAGATGGCTGCGTCAGGATGACGGGGCAGCGCGTCGCATTTTGCGCGCAGCCCCTTGCCTGAGGCCTCAGAAATACGATATTCGAGACGACCTATGCACAGCACGACAATCCGTTCAGCGTCTCCCCGACGCCTCGCTGCCATCGTGGCAGGCGATGCAGGCCTGGTCGTGCGCGCCGGGCCCGATCGCGAAGACGATGACGGTCCGCCCGATATCGGCATTGCGGTCAAGACCCGCGCCAAGTCGAAAAAGCCCAGCCAGTACAAGGTGCTGATGCTGAACGACGACTATACCCCGATGGAATTCGTGGTACTCGTGCTCAAGCGCTTCTTCAGCATGAACATGGACGAGGCGACCCGCGTCATGCTCCACGTCCACCAGAAGGGCGTCGGGGTGTGCGGGATCTTCACTTACGAGGTCGCCGAGACCAAGGTCAATCAGGTGATGGACTTCGCCCGGCAGAACCAGCACCCGCTGCAGTGCACGCTCGAGAAGGTTTGACCTTTCGGGCCTTGGCGCCCTCTTGCACCAGCCCGTGCAGCCGCTAAACAGCGGCGATGGACAAGATCATCATTCGCGGCGGCAAGCCGCTCTCGGGCCGTATTCCGATTTCCGGAGCCAAGAACAGCGCGCTGACGCTGCTGCCGTGTGCGCTGCTGACCGATGAGCCGCTGACGCTGCGCAACCTGCCGCGGCTCGCCGATGTCGACAGCTTCGGGCATCTGCTCAACCAGCTCGGCGTCTCGACGATGATCGAAGGCGCGCGGCCCGAGGATTTCGGCCGCGTGATGACGCTGCGCGCGGGCCGGGTGACCTCCACGGTCGCGCCCTATGACATCGTGCGCAAGATGCGCGCCTCGATCCTGGTGCTGGGCCCGCTGCTCGCGCGCGCGGGCGAGGCGACCGTCTCGCTGCCCGGCGGCTGCGCGATCGGCAACCGCCCGATCGACCTGCACCTCAAGGCGCTCGAGGCTCTCGGCGCGGAGATCGAGATCACCGCAGGCTATGTTACCGCGCGGGCGCCCAAGGGCGGGTTGCCTGGCGGCGATTTCGGCTTCCCCGTGGTCTCGGTCGGCGCGACCGAGAATGCGCTGATGGCCGCCGTTCTGGCCAAGGGAACGTCGACGCTGCGCAACGCCGCGCGCGAGCCGGAGATTGTCGATCTGTGCAACCTGCTCGTTGCGATGGGCGCGAATATCGAGGGCATCGGCGGATCGACCCTGGTCATCCATGGCAAGGACCGGCTGCACGGTGCGACCTATCGGGTGATGGCCGATCGCATCGAGGCGGGCAGCTATGCCTGTGCCGCCGCGATCACCGGCAGCGCGCTGGACCTGATCGGCGCGAAGCTCGACGAGATGGAGGCGACCATTGCCGCGCTGCGCCAGGCGGGCGTGCACTGCGAGGAAATCGCCGACGGCATCGCGGTGCGTCCCAATGGCAAGCTGCAGGCGCTGACCCTGTCGACCGCGCCATTCCCCGGCTTTGCCACCGACATGCAGGCGCAGTTCATGGCGATGCTGTGCCTCGCCGAGGGTGCAAGCGTGCTGACCGAGACGATCTTCGAGAACCGCTACATGCACGTGCCCGAACTGAACCGCATGGGGGCGCATATCGAGGTCAAGGGGCGCACCGCGGTGGTGCACGGCGTCGAACGCATGGTTGGCGCGCCCGTCATGGCGACCGACCTGCGCGCCTCGATGAGCCTGATCATCGCTGGGCTCGCGGCCGAGGGCGAGACCGAGGTTAACCGGGTGTACCATCTCGACCGCGGCTATGAGCGGCTGGAAGAGAAGCTGCAGGCGGTGGGCGCCGATATCGAACGCGTCGGCGGGGATTGATCATCGCGCCACGTTTTCCGGCGAAAGCCGGAATCCAGGGCGAGATGGCACAATCCGGCTCCTGGGCTGCGGCTTTCGCCGGAGAACGTAAAGCGCTGAGCACCAACCGATCAATTCGCGCGTTCCCCCCCCTGGTCAGGGAGGGGAGTCCTGTTGTGCGGCTTGACTATCCGCAGCGCCACCGCGCGCCTCTATCACATCCCTGACCAGCCAAAGCCTTATCGCACTCGCCAGATTGGGCGGCTCCTCCACCGCGATCCGCTCGACATCGATCTGCGCGACGAGGGCGTTGAGCGGCAGGCCGCGCGCTTCGGCGGCGGCCTTGAGCAGATCCCAGAATAGCGGCTCCAGGCTGATCGAGGTCATGTGCCCGGCGATCTGGATGCTGCGCTTGACCGGGCCGTGGAACAGATCTTCGGGCGGGATCGTCATGCAGGCGGGTAGAGCCGGTTCATTTCGGCGACATTGTTCGCGATGATCTCCTCGAGCACATCCATGTCCACCTGATCGAGCCGGCTGATGTACAGGCACGATTTTTCCATCTTGTGCTTGCCGAGCCGGCCGAGCAGCGCTTGCTGCTGCCGCGCGGCGGCATCGTCGCAAGTGCCGCACATCAGGTAGATGCTGTGCTTGCCCTTGCGCGGTGCGAAGCCCGAGCGCATCGCGGTGTCGCTACGGCCGCTATCATAGGTGTAATCATAGGAGCCGAAGCCGATCATGCTCGGCCCCCACATTTTCGCGGGTTCGCCGGTGATGCGCTCGTACAGCGCGACCAGCGCACTTGCTTCCTCGCGCCGCCGCTCGGGCTCGAGCGCCGCGACATAGGCCGCCACATCCGCGTTGGTGGCCACGGTCTTGTTCTGCGCCTCAGCCATCTTGCATCCCCCTTGCTGACCGCCTAAAGGCTAGCACGTCTGATGGGGAGTAGCCAACCGGCGCCATGCCGGTCCGTGCGTCAACACACTTGGCCGAGAGGCCATGGCGCAAGGGTTTCCGGGTCCTTGGGATCCGGCTTCCGGCAAGACCGATGACACCTGAACCCATTGTCCGGCCGGGCAGGGGCGATGGTGCCATTGTGTCCACTTGCTGCCCGGCCCTGAAAGTCTCGTCGGATGGAAGCCTTTCTTGCCTCGCTGTCGCTGGTCGCGCTCGCCGAAATGGGCGACAAGACCCAGCTTCTTGCGATCCTGCTCGCTGCGCGCATGCGCAAGCCGGTGCCGATCATCGCCGGCATCTTCGCCGCAACGCTTGCCAACCATTTTCTTGCGGCGCTGGTGGGGCAGCAGGTCGCCGGTTTGCTCGACAGCCCCGCCTTCCGCTTCGCCATTGCCGGCGGGTTCATCGTGATGGGCCTGTGGGCGCTGATCCCCGATAAATTCGACGAGAATGACGAGCCCAAAAGGCGCGGGGCGGGCGTGTTCGTCACCACGCTGGTCGCGTTCTTCCTGGTCGAGATGGGCGACAAGACACAGATCGCCACCGTTGCCATGGGCGCGCATTACCAGAATGTCGTCGCGGTCACCGCCGGAACCACTTTGGGCATGATGATCGCCAATGTCCCCGCCGTGCTGCTGGGTCACAGGATCGAGCGGATTTTGCCGATCCGCGCGCTGCAGATCGGCGCGGCGCTGATGTTTGCGGGGCTGGGCCTGTGGATCGCCGCACAGACCGCCGGCTGGGTGTGATGACCCTTGCCCCCATGCCCCCGCGCTGTTAGGCGGCGCGCAATCTCGTTCAGCAGGAAAGTGGCTTCATGGCTCAAGGTGTCAAGCGCGTCGTTCTGGCCTTTTCGGGCGGTCTGGATACCAGCGTCATCCTGAAATGGCTGCAGCAGACCTATGATTGCGAGGTGGTGACCTTCACCGCCGATCTCGGCCAGGGCGAGGAGCTGGAGCCCGCGCGCGCCAAGGCGCAGATGATGGGCGTGAAGCCGGAGCACATCTTCATCGACGATCTGCGCGAGGAATTCGTGCGCGATTACGTGTTCCCGATGATGCGCGCCAATGCGCTGTACGAGGGCACCTATTTGCTCGGCACCTCGATCGCGCGGCCGCTGATCGCCAAGCGGCAGATCGAGATCGCGAAAATGGTCGGTGCCGACGCGGTCAGCCATGGCGCGACCGGCAAAGGCAACGATCAGGTGCGGTTCGAGCTCGGCTATTACGCGCTCGAGCCCGATGTGAAGGTCATCGCCCCCTGGCGCGAATGGGACCTGACCAGCCGCACGAAGCTGATCGAGTTCGCCGAGGCGCACCAGATCCCGGTCGCCAAGGACAAGCGCGGCGAAGCGCCGTTCTCCACCGACGCCAACCTCTTGCACACCTCGTCCGAGGGCAAGGTGCTGGAAGATCCTTGGGATGAAGTGCCCGATTATGTCTATTCGCGCACCAACCATCCCGAAGAGGGGCCGGATACGCCGGAATATATCACCATCGATTTCGAACGCGGCGACGGCGTCGCGCTGAACGGTGAGGGGATGAGCCCCGCGACGCTGCTTGCCAAGCTCAACGATCTCGGCAAGACGCACGGCATCGGGCGGCTCGATCTGGTCGAGAACCGTTTCGTGGGCATGAAGTCGCGCGGTATGTACGAGACGCCTGGCGGCACGATCTATCACATCGCGCATCGCGGGATCGAGCAACTGACGCTCGATCGCGGCGCGGCGCACCTCAAGGACGAGCTCGCGCCGCGCTATGCCGAGCTGATCTATAACGGCCTGTGGTTCAGCCCCGAGCGCGAGATGCTGCAGGCGGCGATCGACCATAGCCAGAGCCATGTTACCGGCACGGTGCGGCTGAAGCTGTACAAGGGCAATGCGTGGGTCGTGGGCCGCAGGTCGCCTTATTCGCTGTACAGCGAAAAGGTGGTGACGTTCGAGGACGATGCGGGCGCCTATGACCAGAAGGATGCGGAAGGCTTCATCAAGCTCAACGCGCTGCGGCTGCGGCTGCTGGGCCGCCGTCAGGGCTGAGGGCGACAGGTGGCGGCGCGCGGAGCGGAAAACAACCGCCTGCTGGTGCAGGGCCTGACCTATTCGGGCGCGCTGCCGTTCATCGCGGGCGCGGTGAGCCATGTCGTCGGTTTTGGCGACGTCAATGCGGCGAACCTGACCTGCTATTGGGCGTTCACCATACTGATGTTCATGGCAGGCACGCTCTGGGGCATCCAGGTGGTCGCACCCGAGCGGGTGACGCCCAATCTGTTCCTCGCCAGCAATGCAGTGGTGCTGGGCACCTGCGCTGCGCTCTGGTTCGTGCCGTTCAACGAGGCGGCGCTGCTGTTCGCTTTGGGCTTCGGTGTGCTGTGGTGGCTCGACAAGCAGGCAGTGCGCGCAGGAGCGACCGATGCGGCCTATGGCACGATGCGCAGCCGGGTGACGGGAATCGTTGTTGCCTGCCTGGTCGTCCTCGCCGTGGTGCCGATGGGGGCGATCCCGATTTTCTGACCGTTGCGAATTGCGCTGCTGACTCCCCTCCCTGAAAGGGAGGGGCAGGGGGTGGGTCCGCGAGATTACGCTACGATCGGCGCAAACGACCCACCCCTAACCCCTCCCTGGCCAGGGAGGGGAACGCGAATCGTCGTGAGGGTGGTGCTTGCCGAAACGCCTTTGTTACGCCCCAATGAAACATTCGTGTCGGCACACTTTAATCCATTGCTATCCACCATTTTATCCACAGCGAAGCCGCGCTGGCTGTGGATAACTCATGCAATTTTGCTGGTCGCGACTCGGGTCTCGTGACACCTTCAAGAGGTCGGAAGGACAGACGGAAAGCGGACTGAAAGTCTGAAAAACCAAGCGAATACAGCGATGTAGAGCGCAGGTTTGAGAGCTGGAGAGACCGCCCGGACCGGAAGCTGGCAGCAGTGAGCGGTGCGGATGGAAGGCCGGTGTTATGCACAGGCCGGAAGGGATGGCCCCAAGGGTTCCGGAGCAGCAGTGCTAGGGAGTGCAAGGGGCGGTCTGAAAAGGTTCGGATGGACGGACGATGATCGGCAGGCAGGCAAGATGCGGGTCGCAAGACCTGGATGGAGCGGTCCGCCGGTGCGATGCCTCAGGGCAGGGCCTTAAGGCTCAGGACATTCGGTTAACGCGCACGGCTTTTCGGAGTGGTGTTGCTGGGGCCGGATGATCTGAACCGGATGGCGCAAGCCGGGGGTGTCAGGCAGAGCGCGGACTTGGGGCGAAGGTCTTCGGACCAGGGGCCCTCGGGCCAATCGACCCAAGCCTCGCGCGAAGCCGGACGCCGGAAAGGGTGATCGGGATCGCAGGCGGCACGCAAGCAGCGATGCGGGCGTGCAACCATCGACAGCCTGGAACGGACATGTCAGCCCCACCGCTCGCGGCGCGGCAGACAGACCATCTTGAGGCGGGAAACCGCTTTCACGGGCATCGGATCAACGATCCGGAAAGCCAGATCAGGCGCAGTGGGGGCCGACAGCAATGTCGGCCCCCGTTTTGCGTGTGCGCCGTGCAGACTGCGATGCGGCGCTTGATGCGGACGGGCGATGGCAATAGGCTGGGTGCCTTGAAACGCGCGGTTGAACGCCATGGGCGAGGCGCATCGGAAGGGGGATCGATGACAGGAAAGATGTTCGCAGCGGCTGCAACGGCCGTGATGCTCGTGGCACCCGCCATGCCCGCCAGTGCGGCCACTCCGGCGGAACTCGCCGCCGCCAAGCGCTATGTCGAAGGCATCTATGCCAAGCTGCCCGGCGATTTCGACTATCGGTCGGCGCGTTATGCGCCCGCGCTCAAGGCGCTGATCGCCAAGGACGATGCCTGTGCGGAAGCCGGGGGCGGCATCTGCGTCATCGACACCGTTCCGTTTTGCGACTGTCAGGATACCGGAAGCGATTACAAGCTCCTCAGCAGCACCGTCGTGGCCAAGGGCGACGCTGGCGCGCGCGTCACCGTGCAGATGCGCAACGGCGGCCCGAAGCGCTATTCGGTCGATCTGGTGTTGATCAAGGGCAGCTGGTTCGTCAGCGACATCGTCACGCCGACTACGCCCAGTTTTGCTGCCAAGCTGCGCAGGGAGCTGAAATAGGCCAGTCCGAATTGCCTTGCGGCCCCCCCGCCGATCTCAAGACCACCATGTGCCTCCCCGCACGGGGGTTGCGCATTTCCCATGGCCCGGTAGGACACGCTCAAGGGACAAAAGGGCAGGACCATGGATCGCAAGCTTACCTGGTATATTTTCGCCGGCATGGTGCTCGGCGTGGCGGTCGGTTATGCCGTCCATGTCGGCGTCGCGGCGGACAGCCCGATGTTCGAATATATCACCAAGACGTTCAAGCTGCTCTCGGACATCTTCCTCAACCTCATCAAGCTGCTCGTCGCGCCGCTGGTGCTCTCGACCATCGTCGTCGGCATTGCGCATATGGGGGACAGCAGTGCCTTGGGCCGCATCGGCGTGCGTGCACTGACCTGGTTCATCACAGCCAGCTTCATCTCGATCGGGCTCGGCCTGTTGATGGTCAACCTGTTCCAGCCGGGCATCGGCGCGCCGATTCCTGAAGCGGCAGAAGCCGCCAAGATGGTCGGCGAGGTGAAGAAACTCGACGCGTGGGAGTTCACGCTATCGATCTTCCCCAAGAACGCGCTCGAGGCACTCGCGACCAACAACATCCTGCAGATCCTGGTCTTTTCTGTGTTCGCGGGCGTGGCGCTTTCGGCCATTGGCGAGAAGGGCGCGGCGCTGGTGCGCGGGTCCGAAGCGCTGGCCGAGATGATGCTGCAGATCACCGGCTATGTGATGCGCTTTGCACCCATCGCGGTGTTCGGCGCGATCGCCAAGGTGGTAGCAGGCAGCGGGCTTGCGATCCTGGGCACCTATTTCGAGCTGCTGGTCGAGTTCTACGCCTCGCTGGTGCTGCTGTGGATCATCCTGCTGACGATGGGCTGGGTTTTCCTGCGGGCCAAGATCTGGCAGCTCATCCGCTATATCCGCGAACCGCTGCTGATCGCCTTCTCGACCGCCTCGTCGGAGGCCGCGCTGCCCAAGATGTTCGAACAGCTCGACCGGTTCGGCGTGCCGCGCCGCATCTCGGGCTTCATGCTGCCCTTGGGCTACAGCTTCAACCTTGATGGCTCGATGATGTACATGAGCTTTGCGACATTGTTCATCGCGCAGGCTTATGGCATCGACCTTTCAATCACCACGCAAATCCTGATCCTGCTGACGCTGATGGTCTCGTCCAAGGGCATCGCCGCCGTGCCGCGCGCGAGCCTGGTGGTCATCACCGGCACGCTCGCGCAATTCGGCCTGCCGGTCGAAGGCGTGGCGATCATCCTCGCCATCGACCAGTTCCTCGACATGGGCCGCACAGCAACCAACGTCGTCGGCAACGCGGTCGCCACCAGCGTCATCACCAAATGGGAAGGCATGCTGGAAGTGCCCGAGCCGGCCGAAATGGAGCTTCCCCATGCACCGCACGACACGCCCGAGCATGGCAAGCGCGGGCTCGATCTCCCTGTCGGCGAATAAGAAAAGGGCCAGCCGTTGTGCACGGCTGGCCCTTTGAATTTCAGCGTTGAACGAGCGGATCAGTCGATCGTCACGGTCACCGCGCGGCGGTTCTGGGCCCAGCTTGCCTCGTCCGAACCCATGGCGGCGGGGCGTTCCTTGCCATAGCTGACGACGCGCAGGCGCGACTCGCTGACGCCCAAGGAGACCAGATAGTTCTTCGCTGCATTGGCGCGACGTTCGCCGAGCGCGAGGTTGTAATCGCGGGTGCCGCGCTCGTCGGCATGGCCCTCGATGATCGCCTGCTTGTTAGGATACTGCGCCAGCCACTGCGCCTGGCTCTGCAGCGTGATCTGGTCGTCGGCATCGACATTGTAGCGATCGAGATCGAACAGGATGCGGTCTGAGCGCACCTTGGCGAGGAAATCGGCCTGGCTGCCGGGAACGGCGACATTGCCGACGCCCGAATTGTCCTGTCCCTGCGAATTGTCGACTGCCGGACCCGGCGCGGGCGGCAGCTCAGGCGGAGCCTTTTTGGCGCAAGCGCCCAATGCGATGACGGCAGTGGCCAGGACAAGCGTGTTGCGGACAGTTCTCATCGAGCGTCTCCTTCTTGTGGGGGGCCATACAGACGACACAGACTAGGCCCCGTGGGGAATTGCGGGGTGTCTGGCAGCATGCCGTTCGGGCCCCATTGTGAAACATAACCAATGTTAACCTGAAGGAAGTCTGACTCCATTCATCGCAAGGGTAAACCCACAGGAACCATAAAAGGCTCCCATCAGGGCAGGATCGGGCCCCAGGCGGGGTCGGACCCATCGACCGGGGTCGGCAGGCGGCGCTCGTTCGCACCGGTCAGGTCCACCTGCCACACGGTCGAGCTGACCGCGCCGCGCCCGGTGCGGAAGAACTGAATCACGCGGCCATTGGGCGCCCAGGTCGGGGCCTCGTCCTGCCAGCTGTTGGTCAGCAGCCGTTCGCCGCCGCCCGAGGGGCTCATCACGCCGATGCGGAAATTGCCCTGCATCTTGGTGAAGGCGATCAGGTCGCCGCGCGGGCTCCATTCGGGCGTGGCATAGCGCCCACCGCCAAAGCTGATCCGGCGCTGGTTCGATCCGTCGGCGTTCATCACATAAAGCTGCTGGCCGCCGCTGCGGTCGCTTTCGAACACGATCTGGCTGCCATCGGGCGAGAAGCTGCCGCCGACATCGATGCCGGGGCCGTCGGTGAGCCGCACCGGCGTGCCGCCTTCGGCCGAGATCTTGTAGATGTCGGTATTGCCGCCGATCGCCATCGAATAGAGCAGATACTTGCCATCCGGCGACCAGCGCGGCGCGAAGGTGGGGTTGCGACTCTGCGTGACCAGCCGCTGGCGACCGGTGCCGAGATCATAGACATAGATGCGCGGGTTGCCGTCGACATAGCTGAGATACGCGATCTGCTTGTAATCGGGCGAGAAACGCGGGGTCAGCGCGGTCGACTGGCCATTGGTGATGAACCGGTGGTTCGCGCCGTCCGAATCCATGATCGCCAGCCGCTTGGTGCGGTTCCCCTTGGGGCCGGTCTCGGCGATATAGGCGATGCGGCTGTCGAAGAACGGGCTTTCGCCCGACAGGCGCGAATAGATGCTGTCGGCGCATTTGTGCGCGGCGCGGCGCCAGTCCGCCGGTTCGACGACAAAGCCCTGGCGGGTCAGTTCGCTGCCCAGCGCCACATCGTAGAGATAGCAGCCCACGGTGATCTTGCCGTCGCCATTCGATTTGACAAAGCCCTGGATGAGGGCGGCGGCGCTGCGGCCCTGCCAATAGGGGAAGGTCGGCGCGGTGACCTCGTCGACGGTGATGCGCTTCACCGCATTGCGCCCGATGGGCTTGAACAGGCCCGACCGGTCGAGGTCCGATGCGATGACGTCGCTGATGCGGTTGCCGAGATCTTCGGTGGTGCCTGCGAGCGTGTTCTCGCTCTGCGGGGTGGGAAGGGCAGGGACCGCGATGACGAGGTCCGCGCTGCCGGCATTGTCCACATCCACCGCCAGCTGGGCGTGCGCGGGGGTGGCCATCATGGCGACCACACCAAGCGAGAGCCCGACAAACCACCTCCGTTTGTCCCGAGCGTGTCGAGGGACGTATGCGCTACCCTTTCGATCACGTCTCTCGACTTCGTTCGGGACAGACGGGGAAGTGGAGAGGAAAGAGGTGATGGTGCGCATAGCTTACAATCCCAGGTAGAAGGTTGGCTCGATGGTCTGCCATTCCGCATAATATTGCGCGGGGAACTTGAACGGGGCGGCGCGGCGGACGGCGGCGATGGCGCGCTCCTTGTGCAGCGCTTCCTGCGCGCGGTTGCTCGCATTGACCCCGGTGGTCGTGGCCTGCGGCGTTCCGACGATATTGCCGTTCTCATCCAGCTTCACGACGACCCGCGTGCGCAAGAGTTCCGCGTCCGCGCCGGTCGGCGGCACCCAGTGCGGCTTGACCTGGCGCAGCAGCTCACGCTGCAGCGAGGCGACCACCGCCGGGCCGATGGTGGCGGCAGGCGGGGTCTGCGCGCGGCTGGTCGAAGGCTTGTCGGTCACGCCCTCGAGAAAATCCTTGCCGATCCGCGGTGCGCGCGCGGTGGTATTGGGGCTGGCCTTGGCGGGCGACGAGGTGGACGGCTTGGCCGCTGGCGTCGATTTGGGCTTGTCGGGGCGGCGACGCTCGGACGTGTCGGCAGGGGGCTTGGGCTTGGGCTTCTCGGCCGCCTTGGGC
>LSHP01000079.1 GCA_001555775.1 Acidovorax delafieldii
TCCTTGGATAGGGGGTGGGGGTAGGTTTGATTGTTCGTATATAATCGAACTATAGGATATTCAAGAGCACCACGCTATATAAGGGCGCATGAGGAATTATGCCCATCCCGACCTTGCCGACGTTTCGATCGAGCATCTGCTCCACGCGCTGAGCGATCCGGTGCGGCTCGACATCGTCCGCCAGCTCGCCCGCGACGGCGAAGCGAGCTGTGCCGCGCTCGACGGCGGCCGCCCGAAATCGAGCATGTCCCACCATTTCCGCGTGCTGCGCAGCGCCGGGCTGGTGCACACGCGGATAGCCGGCGTGCAGCATATGAACACGCTGCGGCGCGAGGAGGTAGATAAGAGGTTTCCGGGGCTGTTGAGGGCGGTGCTGGGGGTGGC
>LSHP01000009.1 GCA_001555775.1 Acidovorax delafieldii
GACCATGCAGCCCGGTGACCACACCCCAAATTACACCTCATTGACGGACGTGACCTCGTTCGTCGCCTGCAAGCGGCGCTGAACGATCATTGCGGCCTGGCGGGACAGCGGAACAAGATGCTCACGTTCCATCTTCATGCGCTCCGGCGACAGACGCCATAGCGGGTTCGGTCCATAGAGATCCTCGAACTCGTCCCTGGCCGCGAAGCGGGTTTCGCTGGTTCGGACCCATGTGAGCAAGGTGAACAGCAGCGCGTCACGGGTGATCTCGCGGCGGCGCGGCGTGTCCTCGCCGTCATAGGCGAAGATCGCTCGCACCAGCTTCGGAAACTCCGCGAGCGGCACGCGCGCCATGTGCCTGACGGGCGGCTTGGGCTTGAGCGCATCGTTGAGGCCGAGCGTCGGATCGATGGTCGCCCAGCCGCTCGCGATCGCGAAGCGATAGATCTGGCTGACGTTCTGCTTGAGGCGACGGGCGATATCGAGGGCGCCGCGCGCTTCGACCGCGCGGATCATCTCGAGAATCTCGGGCGGGTCGATTTCCGTGATCGGACGCTTCCCGATGACCGGAAAGACGTCGCGCTCCATCCGGTTGATGACGCGCAGGGCATGGGCCGAGTCCAGCCCTTCAATACGATTGGCGTGCCAGGCCCGCGCAATCTCTTCGAACAGCTTGAGCGCGGCCCTCTGCTTCTTCGCCCGCTTCCTGGCCTCGGCGGGGTCCTCACCCTGATCGAGCAGCCGCTTGGCTTCGGTCCGCTTCTCGCGGGCGATCGCCAGCGTGACGGTCGGATATTTGCCGAAGCTCAGCAGTTTTTCCTTGCCGTCGAAGCGGTATTTCAGGCGCCAGAGCTTCGATCCGTTCGGCTGGACGAGCAGGTGCAGGCCTTCTCCATCGGACAGCTTGTAGGGGCGCTGCCGCTTGGTGGCGTATTTGACCTCAAGTTCTTTCAAAGCCATCTGGGGGTATCGCCTGTTTTGGGGACAGCCGAAAAATACCCCCAAAATACCCCCAATCCAAATCGCCGTGGGTGGCCGCAGCCGGTCGCACCGGGACGCCGGCGTACGCAACGGGACGCGAAAAATATTTGATTTTCCTCGAAAAATGTCTGCCAGTGGCCTCAGTGGGTCACTGGTGGACAATCCGGGTTGGTAGCGGAGGAGGGACTTGAACCCCCGACCTACGGATTATGATTCCGCCGCTCTAACCAGCTGAGCTACTCCGCCATCCAGGCCAGCACGGGCCAATGGCCGGTGCAGGTCGCGCCCTATAATTGGACGATGCGCCGCGGTCAAACCAAATTGCACTTTGTCTGCGCCAAGAATTGCCTGCGTCGCTTGCGGGCTTGTTTTCCGCGACCGCAACCGGCAGATGGCTGGCGATGCCGTAAGGGCAGGGGGCTGGATCTTGAGGAGGGAGTGCCGTGCAGGACAGCTATGACATCGCGATCGTGGGGGCAGGCCATGCCGGAGCCCAGGCCGCCATTTGCCTGCGCCAGATGGGCTTTGAAGGCACGATCGGTCTGATCGGCGACGAATCTTTCCCGCCCTATGAGCGGCCGCCGCTGTCCAAGGAATATCTGGCGGGCGACAAGCCGTTCGACCGCATCCTGCTGCGCCCCGAAGCCTTCTGGACCGAGCGGGGAATTGACCTGCAGGTCGGCAAGCGCGTCACCGCGGTCGATCCGGTGGCGCAGAGCCTGACGCTGAGCGGCGGTGCGAGCGTGGGCTATGGCACGCTGATCTGGGCCACCGGCGGCACGCCGCGGATGCTTGATTGCCAGGGCAGCAATGCGCGCAATGTCTTCGCCGTGCGCACTCGCGCCGATGTCGACAAGATCATGGCGCGCATGGAGACGACACAGAGCGTTGCCATCATCGGCGGGGGCTATATCGGGCTCGAGGCGGCGGCAGTGATGCGCAAGCTCGGCAAGCAGGTGACGCTGATCGAGGCGCTTGATCGGGTGCTGTCGCGCGTCGCGGGCCCCGCGCTATCGGCGTTTTTCGAGGAGGAGCATCGGGCGCACGGCGTCGATCTGCGCACCGGCTATACCGTCGACCATATCGAGACCGATGATTCGGGTCATGCCGTTGCGGTGCAATGCGGCAATGGCGAGCGGATTGCGGCGGACATGATCATCGTCGGCATCGGCATCATCGCGCAGACCGGCCCGCTGATCAGCGCAGGAGCGGCCGGTGGCAACGGCGTCGATGTCGATGAATTCTGTCGCACCAGCCTGCCGCATGTCTATGCGATCGGCGATTGCGCCGCGCATGCCAATGCATTTGCGAACGATCGGGTCATCCGGCTGGAATCGGTGCAGAATGCCAACGACCAGGCGAAGGTTGCCGCAGCGCACATTCTCGATCAGGCGCAGGCCTATAACGCGATTCCCTGGTTCTGGTCGAACCAGTATGATCTCAGGCTGCAAACCGTGGGCCTGTCGGTCGATTACGATCAGGAGTTGGTGCGCGGCGATCCGGCGAGCCGCAGCTTCTCGGTCGTGTATCTGCGCGGCGGCAAGGTCATCGCGCTCGATTGCGTCAATGCCACCAAGGATTACGTCCAGGGCCGCAAGGCCATTCTCGATGCGATCCCGCTCGATCTTGAACAACTCGCCGATGCGAGCGTGCCGATCAAGGAGGTTGGCCACGCCTGAGCAAGGCTTTTTAGCGGAATCCGGCAAAAAATTTGCAACTAAGGAAACAATCTTGCCCTATCATGGGTTAACCCGCTAGATACGAAGCAACCATCGTATACGGTGTCCCCCAGGTTTCTGCGAGTTAGCCATTCCGCTTTCCGTTCGCCCCACACGAACGTTCGTCATGCGCTATGCCGTGATCGGTCTGGCGGCACTGTCGCTCGCCGGTTGTTCTGCCGGCGATGAAGGCAAGGGGCGGCAACGCCCGACGCCGGAGGTCGGCTTTGTTGTCGCGAAAACCAGTTCTGTACCGGTAGCGGTCGAGCTTGCAGGCCGCATCGCCGCGTTCGAGATGTCCGAGGTGCGTCCGCAGGTCACCGGCCTGATCCGGCGGCGTTTCTTCACCGAAGGCGCCTATGTCCGCGCCGGGCAGACGCTGTATGAAATCGACCAGCGCCTGTACCGCGCGGCGACTGCCGAGGCGAGCGCCAACCTCAACAGCGCGATCGCCAATGCCGAGGCCACGCGCATCCGCGCCGAGCGTCTGAAGCCGCTGGCCGAAGCGCAGGCGGTCGCGATGCAGGACTATGTCGATGCGCAGGCCGCCGCGCGCCAGGCCGCCGCCGCGGTGCAGCAGGGCCGCGCGCAGGTGCAGACCGCCAATGTGAACCTGCAGTTCACCCGGGTGCCTGCGCCGATCAGTGGTCGCATCGGTCGTTCGCTGTTCACCGTGGGTGCGCTGGTCACCGGCAACCAGGCCCAACCGCTCGCGGTGATCCAGGGCGTCGATCCGGTGTTCGTCGATATCCAGCAGTCGAGCGCCGATCTGCTCGCGCTGCGCCGATCGCTGGCGCAGGGCGGGGCAGTGCCTGCCAGCGCCGAGGTGTCGCTGATCCTCGAGGATGGCAGCGAATACGGACCACGCGGGACGGTGCAGTTTTCCGAAGTGATGGTCAACGCCGCCACCGGAACGGTGACGCTGCGCGCCCGCTTTGCCAATCCGCAGGGTCTGCTCCTGCCGGGGATGTTCGTGCGCGCGCGGTTCGACCAGGCGATCAACACCAATGCGATCCTGGTGCCCCAGGCTGCTGTCACCCATAATGCGCGCGGCGACGCCAGCGTGTTCGTCGTCGATACCGGCAACAAGGCGGCCGAGCGCAAGGTCAAGGCGGAACGCGCGGTCGGCAATGACTGGGTCGTGACCCAGGGCCTCAAACCCGGTGACAAGGTGATCGTGCAGGGCCTGGGCAAGGTAAGGCCCGGCGCGCCGATCCGTCCCGTCCCCGCCAGCAAGCCGCAGGTAATCGCGGCACCCCGACCCGACAAGAAAAGCTGAGGCGCGGCGATGTCGCGCATCTTCATCGAACGGCCGATCTTTGCCTGGGTGCTTGCGATCATCACGATGCTCGCCGGGATCGGCGCGATCTATCTGCTCCCGGTCGAGCAATATCCCGATGTCGCGCCGCCCCAGGTCAATATCCGTGCGACCTTTCCCGGCGCTTCTGCCGAGACGCTGGAAAACAGCGTCACCCAGATCATCGAGCAACAGCTGACCGGCATCGACGGGCTGCTCTATTTCAATTCGAGCTCGACCTCGCGCGGGCAGGTGACGATCAGTGCCACGTTCGAAAAGGGCACCGATCCCGATATCGCGCAGGTCCAGGTGCAGAACCAGGTGCAACAGGCGCTGGCGCGTTTGCCGCAGCAGGTGCAGCAGCAGGGGTTGCGCGTCACCAAGTCCAACCCGGACTTCCTGTTCATCGTCGGCGTCTATGACGAGACCGACCGCAGCACCAATATCGACGTTTCCGACTTTCTCGTCTCCAATCTGCAGGACACGCTGTCGCGCATCGAAGGCGTGGGCGAGACCAACGTGTTCGGCTCGCAATATGCGATGCGCATCTGGCTCGATCCGGACCGGCTCGCGTCGGTCGGGCTGATGCCTGGCGACATCATCACTGCGATCCGCAATCAGAATACCGAGGTCGCGGCAGGCGAGGTCGGTGGCCTTCCCCAGCCCGAGAGCAACCGGCTGAATGCGACCGTGACCTCGCAGTCGCGGCTGCGCACCGTCGACGAGTTCAAGGCGATCATCCTCAAGTCCGAACAGAGCGGTGCCATCGTGACGCTGGGCGATGTCGCGCGGGTGGAGCTGGGCGCGGAAAATTATTCGGCGTCAAGCCGCATCAATGGCCATCCCGGCGCAGGCCTCGCCATCTCGCTGGCGCCGGGTGCCGATGCGCTGGCCACCGCCGATCTGGTGAAAAAGGCTGTTGCCGATGCCAAGCCAAGCTTTCCGCCGGGCTACAATGTCGCCTATGCCAATGATTCGACCGCCTTTATCCGGTTGTCGATCGAGGAGGTCGTGCAGACGCTGATCGAGGCGGTGATCCTCGTTGTCATCGTCATGTTCGTGTTCCTGCAGAGCTGGCGCGCGACGCTGATCCCCACCATTGCGGTGCCGGTGGTGCTGCTCGGCACCTTCGCGATCTTCTATCTCGCCGATTTCTCGATCAACACGCTGACGCTGTTCGGGCTGGTGCTGGCGATCGGCCTGCTGGTCGATGACGCGATCGTCGTGGTGGAAAATGTCGAGCGCCTGCTCGAGGAAAATCCCGAAATGACGCCCAAGGAAGCGACGATCAAGTCGATGGGCGAGATCCAGGTCGCGCTGGTCGCGATCGCCGTCGTGCTCTCCGCGGTGTTCCTGCCGATGGCGTTTTTCGGCGGTTCCACTGGCGTCATCTATCGTCAGTTCTCGATCACCATCGTCTCGGCGATGGTGCTCTCCGCGCTCGTCGCGCTGATCCTCAGTCCGGCGCTGACTGCGACCCTGCTCAAGCAGAAGAGGCACGACGGTTCCGATTCGCAGACCGGTCTGCATCGCCGCTGGCCCTGGGGCGCAGAGAAGCTCGAACGCGCGCAGCACTGGTTCAACCATGGCTTTGCGCGCGGGACCGATCGCTATGTCGCGGCGGTGGAGAAGGTGGTCGATCGCAAATGGCTGTTCCTGGCGATCTATGCGATCGTGCTGGTGCTGCTGGTGGCGCTGTTCGTCCGGCTGCCGACCGGGTTCCTGCCGGTGGAAGACCAGGGTGCGGCGCGTCTGCAGTTCCGCCTGCCCGCAGGTGCCACGCAAGGCCGCACCCGAGAGGTTCAGCTGGCGATCGAGAAATACATGCTGAACGACGAGCGCAGGAACATCGCGGTGATGTTCAGCGTCGCCGGCGGCGGGCAGGGCGCGGCGGGGCAGAATACCGGCCAGGGCTTCGTCAATTTCGTCGACTGGTCCGAGCGGACGGCTGCCGAGGATAGCGCAGACGCGATTAGCGAGCGCGCGACCAAGGCCTTTTCGGCGTTCCGCGATGCACAGGTCAACGTGCTGGTCCCGGCGGCGATCCGGGGCCTCGGCCAGACCAACGGTTTCAGCCTGCAGCTGCAGAACACCAGCGGCATGAGCCGCGAGGAGTTCGCAGAAGCGCGGGACAAGCTGCTGGAACTTGCGGAAAATGATCCCGTGCTGGCCGGCGTGCGGCTGGGCGAGCTGCCCGATGTGCAGACGCTGCAGGTCGATATCGATCAGCCCAAGCTCGCTGCGCTCGGCCTCAACCAGAATGACGTGAACACCACCTTGTCCGCGGCCTGGGGTGGACAATATGTCAACGACTTCATCGATCGCGGACGAGTGAAGCGCGTGTTCGTGCAGGCCGATGCGCCCTATCGCGCAACGCCCGACGATATCGGTCGCTGGTTCGTGCGCGGCAATGACGGCCAGATGGCGCCGTTCAGCGCCTTTGCCCGGACGCGCTGGTCGACAACGCCGACCACGCTATCGCGCTTCCAGGGCTATCCCAGCTTCCAGTACGAGGGCCAGGCGGCACCGGGGCAGAGCTCGGGCGCGGCGATGGACCGGATCGAGGAGCTGGCCAAGCAGATACCCGGCGTCAGCGTCGCGTGGTCGGGCCTGTCGTTCCAGGAGCGGCTGTCCTCGGGCCAGGCGCCCTTGCTCTATTCGCTTTCGCTGCTCGTCGTGTTCCTGTGCCTCGCCGCGCTCTATGAAAGCTGGACGATCCCGGTTGCGGTGATGCTGGTCATCCCGCTCGGCCTTGTCGGAGCAATCTTCGCGGTTACGCTGCGCGGGCTGGAGAACGACGTGTACCTCCAGATTGGTCTGCTCACCACCATGGGGCTCGCAGCGAAGAACGCCATTTTGGTGATCGAATTTGCCGAACAGGCCGAGAAGCGTGGCGCGCGGGTGATCGATGCGGCGCTTGAAGCGGCCCGCTTGCGTCTCCGTCCGATCCTGATGACCAGCCTTGCCTTCATCTTCGGCGTGTTGCCGCTGGCACTGTCGAGCGGGGCCGGAGCGAACAGCCGCATCGCCATCGGCACCTCGGTGATCGGCGGGATGCTGACCGCAACGGTGCTGGCGATCTTCTTCATCCCGCTGTTCTTCGTGCTCGTCCGCCGGACGACGCGCGATACGCTCAAGAAGCTTCATATCGGCGAGCCGAAGCCGGGTGAGGGCGCTGCATGAAACATTGTGCTCCCCTGATCGCGCTGGCGCTGCTCGCGGGCTGCTCGATGGCACCCAAATATGTGCAGCCGGATCTGCCGGTGCCCGCTTCCTGGCCAATCGGCGATGCCTATCTCGCGCAAAGCGAAGCCGCTCTGCCGGTGATGAGCTATCGCGAGGTCTTTGCCGATCCGCGGCTGGTGCAGGTGATCGAGCAGGCGCTGGCCAACAACCGCAATTTGCGCGTGGCGGCGGCCAATATCGAGGCGGCGCGCGCGCAGTTTCGCATCCAGCGCGCCGCGCAGCTGCCCCAGATCAACGCGCAGGCCAACCGCACGCAGTTCGACAATGGCACGGCCAATCAGAACCGCAATCAGGATATCGATATCGGCAACAACCCGGCGGCTAGCCGATCGACGGCGGGTACGCGCTATACCGCCGATCTTAGCACCACCGCGTTCGAGCTGGACCTGTTCGGGCGGTTGCAGTCGCTCTCGGATGCCTCGCTCAACCGTTATTTCCGCACCGAAGCGGCGGCGCGCGCGACGCGGCTGACGCTGATCGGCGATATCGCCGATGCGTGGCTCACCTATGCCGCCGACAGGTCGCTGCTCAAGCTGGCCGAGGACACAGCCGCCAATGCGCGTGAACGCGTGAAGCTGACCCGGCTCAGGCTCGATGGCGGCATTGCCCCGCGCACCGATCTGCGCCAGGCCGAACAGATTCTTGCGACCGCAGAGGCCGATATCGCGCAGCAGACCACCGCGCTGGCGCAGGATGTGAACGCGCTGCAACTGCTCGTCGGCGCGCCGCTCGACGAGGCGTTGCTCCCGCAGTCGATCGCCGATGCGGGCGATGCGGTGCGGGTGCTGCCCGCCGGGCTCGATTCGACCATATTGCTGCGTCGCCCCGATGTGCTGCAGGCCGAATATGAACTGCGCGCCGCCAATGCGGAGATCGGCGCAGCGCGCGCCGCGCTGTTCCCGCGCATCACGCTGACCGGGCTGGCAGGCCTGGCGAGCAACGCGCTCTCCACCCTGTTTACCGGCGCGGCGTTCAACTATTCTGTGGGTGAGACGGTGCGCTATTCGATCTTTGCCGGCGGCGCGGCCAAGGCTGGCGTGGCGCAGACCCGGGCACAGCGCGATGCGGCGCTGGCGGGCTATGAAGGCGCGATCCAGGCGGCGTTCCGCGATGTCGCCGATGCGCTGGCGCGGCGTGGCACGATCACCGAACAGCTCCGCGCCAACCGATCATTCGTCGATGCGGCGGAGGATAGCTATCGCCTGACCGACATGCGCTATCGCGGCGGGCTCGACAGCTTCCTCACCAGCCTCGATGCCCAACGCTCGCTCTATCAGGCGCAGCGCACGCTGCTGGCGACGCAGCTGGTCGAGGCGAGCAATCGCGTGACGCTCTACCGCGCGCTGGGTGGCGAGACGGTGGAGCGTCCCGATCGCACCAATCCCTGATTATGCGCGTTCCCCCTCCCTGCAAGGGAGGGGTTAGGGGTGGGTCAAAGCGAGATAATGCGGACGGTGGTTCTCTAACGACTTACCCACCCCCGGCCCCTCCCTTGCAGGGAGGGGAGCAGGTCGGCGGAATCCGGTAACCCGATTGAACGCTTCAGCCCTTGGGCCGCTTGGCGAATGGCTTGCCGCCGGGCTTTCCCGCCGGACGTGGCTTGCCTTCGAAGCGCGGCTTGCCCCCGGGACCGCCAGCGCGCGGGCCATCTCCGCGCGGACCGCGTGCGGGCTTGTCGGCATAGGACGCGCGATCGGCTTGGGTCTTCTTGTCGCCAAAGCTCTTGCGATCACCGAACGGCTTCTTGTCGCCAAACGGTTTCCTGTCGCCCTGCGGCTTGCGATCGCCCGCAGGCTTGCGTTCGCCATAGGGCTTGCGCTCGCCATCCTCGCGCGGCGGGCGACGTTCGCCATCGCTGCGCGGCTCGTAGCGCGGCTTGAGCGGCGCATTGCCGCGGCCCTTCTTGCCCGACCCCGATCCGTCGCGGCAATCGCCGCGCGGCGGCGGGCCCGAGCGCGGGCGATAGGCGGGGGGGCCGTCGGCGGTGGTGATGATCACGCTGCCTTCATCGCCATCCTCGCCGCCCGACGTCCGCTTCACGGCCTCGGCAAAGCGCTCCGCCATGGCTCGCGGAATTTCGAAATGGGTGCTGTCGTCGCCCAGCCGGATCGCCCCGATCTCGCTGCGGGTGATGTGTCCGCGTCGGCACAGCAGCGGCAGCAGCCAGCGCGGATCGGCGTTCTGGCGGCGGCCGATATTCATCTCGAACCAGACCGTGTCCTCGAAGCCGGGGCGGGGGCCACGCTCGCGCTGCGGCGGCGGGGCGCTGGCGTCGAGCAGCTCTTCGGGCGCAGGCATTTGTGCGCGGTGCGCCTGGACCAGCATCACGGCGAGGTCCTCGGCGCTGCGTTCTGCGAGCAGCGCCTGGGCGAGTTCGCGATCGGTCTCCTCGGCCTCGACCGGTGCGCGCAGCCGCTCGAGCAGGCGGTCGCGGTCGGCCTGGCGGATGTCTTCGGCCGAGGGCGGATTGATCCATTGCGCCGGGATGTTCGCGCCGCGCAGCATCTGCTCGAGCCGGCGGCGGCGCGGATAGGGCACGATCATGAGCGCGGTGCCCTTCTTGCCCGCACGGCCGGTGCGGCCCGAACGGTGCTTGAGCGTGTCGGCATCGCGCGGCAGCTCGACATGAATGACCAGCGACAGGCCGGGCAGGTCGATGCCGCGTGCCGCCACATCGGTCGCCACGCAGACGCGCGCGCGCCGGTCGCGCAGCGCCTGCAGCGCCTGGTTGCGCTCGTTCTGGCTGTGCTCGCCCGACAAGGCGACGGCGGAAAAGCCGCGCTCGATCAGGCTCGCATGCAGATGCCGCACATTGTCGCGCGTCGCGCAGAACAGGATCGCGGTCTCCGCCTCGTACAGGCGCAGCAGGTTGACAACGGCGTTTTCGGTGTCCGAAGGCGCGACGGTGCAGGCGATATAGTCGATATCGCCATGGCCGCGCTCTTCGCTCACCGTCGAGATTCTGTGCGCATCGTGCTGATAGCGCTTGGCCAGGGCCACAATCGGCTTGGGCATGGTGGCCGAGAACAGCAAGGTGCGGCGGCCTTCGGGCGTCGCGTCGAGAATTTCTTCCAGATCCTCGCGGAAGCCCATGTCGAGCATTTCGTCGGCCTCGTCGAGCACCGCGACCTTGAGCGCCGAGAGGTCGAGCGCGCCGCGCTCGAGATGATCGCGCAGGCGCCCTGGCGTACCGACCACGATCTGCGCGCCATAGCCCAGATTGCGCCGCTCGCGCGAGGCATCCATGCCGCCGACACAGGTGGCGATGCGCGCACCGGCGGGGCCATAGAGCCACATGAACTCGCGGCTGACCTGCAGCGCCAGTTCACGCGTCGGCGCGATGATCAGCGCCAGCGGCGCCGTGCCCTGGCGAACGCGGCCATCCTCGCCGATCAGCTCTGGCGCCATCGAAAGCCCGAAGGCGACGGTCTTGCCCGATCCGGTCTGCGCCGAGACGATCAGGTCGCGGCCCTGTGCCTCGGGCTCCAGCACGGCCTGCTGGACGGGGGTGAGCGTGTCATAGCCGTGCGCATCGAGCGCGTCCGACAGAACGGCGGGAACGGTATCAAAAGGCATGGGATTTCAATTCGTGTGATGATGCGAAGGCTCCGCATCTTCGGCGAAACCGCGCGCGAGGCCCAAAATCCGGCTTCGCTGCAAGGCTGCGCTTCTAGCGGCTTTGGCACGAAAGCACAATGGCAATCGGTTGCGGCACGCCGGGCAGTCCGCCGGAGGTCAGGCAGCGCGCGCGAGCGCAGGCGCGGCCTGGTACGCGGCGGCTTGCTGTAGCCGGAAACGGCTGATTTCCTGGGCCAGGGTACGCGACTGTTCGGCGAGCGACCGGGCGGCGGCGCTGGTTTCCTCGACCATCGCGGCATTCTGCTGGGTAATGCCGTCGAGCGCGCCGACGGTGCCGTTGACCTCGCGCAGCCTGGCCGCCTGGCTTTCCACCGATCCGGCAATGGTCGCAACGAATTCGCTGATTTGCAGGATGCGCGTGGTGATCCGCTCGAGCGTCTCGCTGGTTTCGCTGACCACCGATACGCCCAGGGCAATCTGCTCGTTCGACGCGCCGATCTTGGTCTTGATGTCCTGCGCGGCATCGGCCGAGCGCTGCGCGAGCGCGCGAACTTCGGATGCCACCACGGCAAAGCCCTTGCCGGCCTCGCCGACGCGTGCTGCCTCGACGCCGGCATTGAGCGCGAGCAGGTTGGTCTGGAACGACAGCCCTTCGATGACTTCGATGATCTGGTCGATCTCGCGCGCCGAATGCTCGATATTGGTCATTGCCACACGAGCGCGCTCGACGATACCGGCCGATTTCTCCGCCTCGTCCTGGGCAGCGTCGAGGACATGTCGTGCCTCGACCGCGCGGTTTGCGGTGTCCGAAATGGAGTCGCTGACCGTGCGGATGGTCGCCACGGTGTCGTGCAGCGTCGCGCTCTGCCGGTCGGTGCGATCGGCCATGTCGTTCGACGCATGGCTGACATCGCCTGCGCTTTCGTCGATGCGCGTCGCGACGCCCGAGATCTTGTCGAGCGACTGCCGCATCCCCTCGAGCGCGTCGTGATAATCGGCGCGAAGCTGTTCATATTCGTCCGGGAAGGCCTGGTCGATCCGCGCAGTCAGGTCGTTGCGCGCCATCGCCTTGAGCCCCTGGCCGAGCGCGCCGATGACCTGATTCTGCTTGGCGGCGATGGCGTCGCGGGTGCTGGCGGCTTCCTGCTCCAGCCGTTCGGCCTCGCGCCTGGCTTCGGCCTGCCGCTCGATCATCTGCTCGAGCTGGAGAGAAATCTGGATCAGCACCGCCGCCTCGATCAGCACGATGACGGCATGCAGCAGGACGCGCGGCAGATCGGCCCCATCGGGAAAGACCCAGGCGGGGATCAGCAGGTTCGCGCCCAGATGGTGCACCGCGATCACGGCTGTTCCGGCGACGATCGCGCGCCAGTCGCACATCACCACCAATGTGGCCAGCAGTGCGAAGAAGACCATGTGCACGTCCATCTGCAGGCTGGATCCGGCTGCCTGGTAGAGCATGATCGCGGGATAGACGGGCATGGTGCCGCCGAGAATGATCCGCGTAGTGCTGTCGGCACGGCCGCTGCGCACGATCACGCTCGGAATGAGGGTAACAGCGACTGCGATAGCGACCGGAGCCCAGCCGCTGGCGGTGTACAGGCTGATGCCCGCGATGACGGCCACACACAGCCATGCAATGACGATCAGCGCAAAGGCACCGTTCTTGCGAATTCCAGTCAGTTCCATGCGACGCTCAACTCTTCCTGGGTGTAGAGGACAAACTGCCGCAGAAAATTGCGGGTGCCTTGATGACAAGGCCGTTATGATGCCAGGCGGCTTCCGTGACCTGCTTGCGCTTGCCATAGACCAGGATCGAGCCGGGCAAGGGGCCTGTGCCGATCAGGGCGGCCCCGTCACCCGATGCCCAGCTTATGGTCTGACCCATGCCCCCACCATCCAGCGGAATGACCATCATTGGCCCTTCCTCCGGTGGCGCCAGGATGGCAGCCAGCAGCGCGAGCGTCACCACCACCCCCTGAACGAGCACGGCAAGGCTGATCCCGCTATCAGCTGGCCGTGCAGGGCCTTGTGAGGGAGGCAAAGACACCGACATCGCCGATACCCATCGGCCGAATTGGTAAATTTTCGCTTATGCAAAGCGATCGCACAAAGAAATATCCATTATGGATGTTTGTGCAATCGGTTGAAACGCGGGCGGACGAGACAAGTTACCACCGAATTGGTTCTAAATTGCCGTTGCTGCGGCGTGCCCGCTCGCCCATGCCCATTGGAAGTTATAGCCCCCCAGCCATCCGGTGACATCGACCGCTTCGCCAATCGCATACAGGCCTGGCACCTTGCGTGCCTCCATGGTCTGCGATGACAGAGTGTCGGTGCTGATGCCGCCCGCGGTAACTTCGGCCTTGGCATAGCCTTCTGTACCGTTGGGGTGGAAGGTCCAGCCGGAGAGCCGCTTCTCTGCTTCGCCCAGCACCCGGTCGGGCATATCCGCGAGCCTCGCATCGCCGCCTACTCGGTCGGCCAGTGTCGCGGCGAGCCGGTCGGGCAGCATGGCGCCCAGCGTGCTGCGCAGCGTCGCGCGCGGCTGCTGGCGCTTGGCCTGGGTCAGCCAGCCGGGGGCGGCGTCGGGCAGGAAATCGATCGCCACCGGATCGCCATGCCGCCAATAGCTCGAAACCTGCAAGATCGCAGGGCCCGACAGCCCCTTGTGGGTGAACAGCGCCGCCTCGCGGAACAGCGCCTTGCCCGCGCGCGCGACGACGTCGGTCGCAACGCCCGAGAGCGAGCGGAACAACGTCTCGTCGCCGCCCAGCGTCAGCGGCACCAGCGCGGGGCGCGGCTCGACCACCTTGAGGCCGAACTGCCGCGCGAGATCATAGGCAAAGCCGGTCGCGCCCATCTTAGGGATCGAGGGCCCGCCCGTGGCGATGACCAGGGCAGGAGCCTCGGCGCTGCGATCGCCCCAGCTGACGCGATAGCGCCCATCGGCATGCTCGACCGCGCGGATGGCATGGCCGAGCGCGATGGTGACGATGCCCTTGTCGCACTCGGCCAGCAGCATCGCGACGATCTGCTTCGCCGAGCCGTCGCAGAACAGCTGGCCCAGCGTCTTTTCGTGCCAGGCGATGCCATGGCTATCCACCAGATCGATGAAATCCTGCGGGCTGTAGCGCCCGAGCGCCGACTTGGCGAAATGCGGGTTGGCGCTGATATAGCGATCGGCCTGGGTGTGGATATTGGTGAAATTGCATCGCCCGCCGCCCGAGATCAGGATCTTCTTTCCCGGTGCCTCGGCATGATCGATCACCAGCACCCGCTTGCCCCGCTGCCCGGCAATCGCCGCGCAGAACAGCCCCGCTGCGCCTGCGCCGAGGATGATCACGTCATAATGTTGGGCGGCGGAGGGCATGGCGCGGGTCTATGGCGGATGCGGCGGATGAGGGGAAGGGGCGTTTCCAATCACCTTCGGTTGCCGAGATCGTCACCCTGAACTTGTTTCAGAGCCCATTTCGCCCTAAGCGGCTTCGGCGAATGGGGCACGATGGGTCCTGAAACAAGTTCAGGATGACGGATTGGGTGCGCTCGTGAGGCGTCAAATCAGCCCCATCGACCGCATGCTGCTGTGCCCATCCAGCCCGATGATGATATGATCGTGCACGCCGATGCCCAGCCGCTTGCCGGCCTCGATGATCTCGCGGGTGATCTGGATGTCCTGCTTGCTGGGCTGCGGATTGCCGCTGGGATGGTTGTGCACCAGGATCAGCGACACCGCGCCGAGATCGAGCGCGCGCTTGATCACCTGGCGGGTGTAGATCGCCGCCTGATCGACCGAACCTTCGGACATCACGTCATCGCTGATCAGCATGTTCTTGGCATTGAGGAACAGCACGCGCACCCGCTCGCGCGTCAGATGCGCCATGTCGAGCCTGAGATAGTCGAGCAAGGCTTGCCAGCTCGACAATATCGGCTGCCGGCGGACCGGCTCGCTCACCAGCCGCCGCGCCGCGACCTGGACGATCTTCAACGCAGCCGCGCTCGTTTCGCCCATGCCGGGCACCGCGCGCAGTGAGTCGCCATCGGCGGTGAGCACACCCGCCAGCGAGCCGAAATGGTCGATCAGTTGCTTGGCGAGCGGCTTGGTATCGCGGCGAGGGATCGCGAGCGTGAGCAGATATTCCACGATTTCATGATCATGCAGCCCGGTTCCGTCGGTGTTCAGCAAGCGCTCCCTAAGCCGGGCACGATGGCCTGCGCCGTGATGCCCGCCCGCCGGAAGATCCGGCAGCTCGGCATCGGCCAGCAGGGGCAGTGAAGAGGACATGGTTTGAGGTTAATCTCTCGCCCCCGCACGGGCAAACGCTTTGTCGGAACGGCTTTGCCGCTGCGTCGTTGCAACGCGATGCTTTGCAAGCCATTCAGGTGACGATGAGCGATCCCGATACCGAGGCCGAGGCGATCCCGCCCGAGCGGCAGGTCCGCGCGTGGCGGCGAATGGCCTGGCCACTGCGTGTGGCGCTCTATGGCGTCGCATTGCTGGGCCTGGCGGGACTGGTCGCCTGGACCCAGCGCGAGGATATCGCGCGCAACCTCATCGGCAACGAGCTCGAGGCGCGCGGCATCGAGGCGCGCTACGATATCGAATCGATCGGCGTCGGGCGCCAGACAGTGCGCAACCTGGTGCTGGGCGATCCGAAGCGCCCCGATGCGACGATCGCAAGACTCAGCGTCGATGTGAGCGGCGGGTTGTTCGGGCTGCGCATCGACCAGGTGATCGTCGAGGGGCTGCGCGGCTATGGTCGGCTGGACAAGGGGCGCGTCAGCTTCGGCAGCCTCGACAAGCTGCTCTATACCGACAGCAAGGAGCCTTTCCGGCTGCCCCGGCTCGACCTGACGCTGCGCGATGCGCGCGTACGGATCGAGAGCCCTTATGGCACGATCGGCGTCAAGGCCGATGGGCGGGGCAATCTGCGCGACGGCTTTAAGGGTCAGGTCGCTGCGATCGGTGCGGGGCTCGCCTATCAGGGCTGCGCGCTCGACCGGCCCAGCCTGTTCGGCACGGTCAGCATCGCCGATGAACGCCCAGCTTTTCGCGGACCAATGCGTTTTTCGGGGCTGGCTTGCGATCGGGGTGGTGTCGCCGTCGGTCAATCCTCGCTCGCGCTCAGGGCCGAGGCCAATGCGGCGCTCGACCGGGTTGAAGGCGCGCTGATCCCTGCGGTCGGCGCGATCCGGGCCGATGGTTTTGCGGCGAATGGGCTGGGCGGGCGGCTGGGCTTTGTGATCAAAGGCCAGCAGATCGACGGCGATGTCGACCTCGCGCTGGCCGATCCTGCCACTGCCGGAATCGGTTTCCGGCGGTTCGGCGCCAGGGGCAAGGCGGTGGTGCGGCTGGGCGGAGCGTCTCCCGATTTGCGCTTCGAGGGCGATCTGCGTGGCGAAAGCCTGGCGGTTGCACGCGAGCGACTGGCGGGATTAGATTCGGCGGTGAAGGCGAGCGCGAATCTCCCCATCGCGCCGCTGGTGCAGCGCATGGTCAGCGCGGCGCGCCGAGCACTCCCCGGTTCGGACCTGGCGATGACGGTCGATGCGCGCGCACGCGGTGCCGAGACCGCATTCGCCATCCCGCGCCTGTCGCTGTCGGGTGCGCGGGGGGAGCGGCTGGTCGGCGGCAACAGCCTGAGCGTCCGGCGCGTGGGCGAGGAATGGCAGCTCGCGGGCAATCTTGCGACCGGCGGGGCAGGGCTGCCCGTCGCGCAACTGCGCATCGTCCCGCGCGGGCAGGGGGCCTATGCGCTCAAGCTGGCGATGGACGCATACAGCGCGGGCGATGCCTCGCTGGCACTGCCGCAGTTCGAGGCCTTGTGGAACGGGCGCGGCGAACTGGACTTTGCCGGTTCCGCGCGGCTCTCCGGGCCGTTTCCCGGTGGCCGGGTCGAGGGGCTGGCGCTACCGCTTCAGGGGCGCTGGAGCGAGGCGGGCGGTTTCGCGATGTATGACGCCTGCCAGACCGTGCGTGTGGAACGATTGCGTGTCTCCAATTTCGCCAGCGGCCGGCAGGCGCTGACGCTGTGCCCCGATCGTGGCCGCTCGATCGTCCGGTCAGGCCCAGGCGGCCTGCAGATGGCGGCGCGGCTGGCGGGGCCGACCCGGTTGCAAGGCAAGCTGGGATCGTCCGACCTCGCGCTGGCGGCAGGTGCGGTACGCATCGATTTTCCCGGTAGCGCGCGCCTGTCTGACGTCGATCTGCTGATCGGCCCGGCGCAATCGGGCACGCATATCACTGCGGGCGATTTCAGCGTCGATCTCGGCGGAGCGCTGGGTGGCACCTATGCGGATGCCGAAGCGACCATCGGCGCGGTGCCGCTCGTGCTGACGCACGGCGCAGGACGCTGGTCCTTCGCCAATGCGATCCTCGATGTGCAGGGCGACGAATGGCTGCTGCGCGACCGTCAGGCCCCGGCGGGGTTCCAGCCGCTGATCACCGATGACATGCGGCTGACGCTCGCCGATGGGCGGATTGCGGTGACCGGCATTCTCGACGAGCCGCAGACATTGCGCCCGGTCGTGCGCGTCGCCATCGCGCATGATCTTGCGAGTGTCACAGGCCATGCCGATCTGTCCGTCGACGCGCTGACCTTCGATGACCGCCTTCAGCCCGAAATGGTCAGCAATATCGCGCTCGGCATCATCGCCAATACGCGCGGGTTGGTGACCGGGCAGGGTCGGATCGACTGGTCGTCCACCGGCGTCACGTCGAGCACCGGGCGCTTCCGCACCGATTCGCTCGATTTCGCCGCCGCTTTCGGTCCGGTAACAGGGCTGGCGGGCGAGATCGTGTTTACCGATCTTCTCGGCTTCGAGACCGGACCGGGCCAGGTCGTGCGGCTGGCGCAGGTCAATCCGGGCTTTGCGGTCTATAACGGGCTGATTCGCTATCAGATTCTGCCTGGCTTCAAGATGCGCGTGGAAGGCGGCGAATGGCCCTTTGCGGGAGGACGGCTGCTGCTCGATCCGGGTATGGTCGATCTTGTCAGCGAGGAGCCGCGACGCTTGGTGTTCCTCGTCGACCGCGTCGATGCGGCGCAGTTCCTCGCCGGATTCGATTTCGAGAATATCAACGCCACCGGCCAGTTTACCGGTGTGATCCCGATCGTGTTCGACAAGGATGGCGGGCATGTGCGCGGCGGTCGGCTCGAGGTGATCGGCGATGGCGGCACGCTCGCCTATGTCGGCGAGCTGACCTATGAAGACCTCGGCACGATGGCCAATTTTGCCTTCAACGCCTTGAGATCGCTGCGTTACCGTTATCTCGTCGTCGAGATGGACGGGGATCTGGCGGGCGAGGTCATCACCAAGATCCGCTTCGACGGGCTCAGCCAGGGCGAGGGGGCTTCGCGCAATTTCCTCACCCGCCAAGTGGAGAAGCTGCCGTTGCAATTCAATGTGACGATTGCAGCACCCTTCCTGCAGCTGATCACATCGGCGCGGTCGCTTTACGACACGCAATATATCACCGATCCCGGTGTGCTCGGGCTGCTGCCCGGTCAGGT
This sequence comes from Acidovorax delafieldii, assembly GCA_001555775.1. Taxonomy (GTDB): domain Bacteria; phylum Pseudomonadota; class Alphaproteobacteria; order Sphingomonadales; family Sphingomonadaceae; genus Blastomonas; species Blastomonas delafieldii_A. The sequence continues at coordinate 18,336 of LSHP01000009.1, forward strand.
GAACAATCCGGGACCCAATTCGACAACGCCGGCAAAACCGGGCATTCAGCCCCCAGAAAGCGAGGATCGTCCATGAAGGGCATGAACAGGATGGCGATTTTGAGGAACCCGTGGGGGCAGATGACGGTGATGGCAGTGGCCACCGCATTGCTCGGCGGGTGCGTGACGGTGACGGCGCCTGACAAGCCGATCGTCATCAACCTCAACATCAACATCAAACAGGAAGTCGTCTATCGGCTCGATGGCAAGGCCAAAGAGGTGATCGACGAGAATGCGGAGATTTTCTGATGAACAGGGCGATTTTGAAGGCTGGCTTACTGGGCGCCGTGGCGCTGGGGCTGGCCATGCCCGCGATGGCGCAACGCGACCCGGCCTATGAGGCGGCGCGCGAGAACGGCAGCATCGGCGAGAAGCCGGACGGTTATCTGGGCATTGTCAGCGGCGGCGATGCGCAGCTGCAGAAACTGGTCAGCGACATCAATCTCAAGCGCAAGCAGGTCTATACCGACCGCGCTTCGGCCGAAGGATCGACGGTGGAGCAGTTCGCCTTCACCGCCGGCTGCAACACCATATCACGTACCAGGCCGGGGGAAAAATACCAGGCGCCGGACGGTAGCTGGAAGACTCGGGACAGCGGTCCGCCGGTGCGCGATGCGCGCTGCCCCTGAGCCGCAGCGCCGAATTAACCCAGATCAAGCCCGGATTTCATCGAAAATCCGGGCTTTTTTGCGCGACTTCTCGCACCGCAGCATGACCATTGACTTGCACCCCAGCCCTTTCTAAACGGGCCGCGCCTTGGCGGGTCCGCTCGCTGTCGGGTGCGTGCTTTTTGAACATCGTAGCCTCAGGCCCGATAACAGGGAGTAAAGCACATGGCAGAGAACGAACCCGGGCAAGACCCTGTCGGCGGCGACGCGCGGATCGATCACATCGGTGAACGGCTTCGCGATATCACGCAGCGGGAGCAGGCCGAAGCGAGCGGCAAGGGGAGCGGGGTCGATGCGAATTATCGACTTGGCAACCGGGTGCTCGCCGATCTGCTGGGGGGAATTGCAGGTGGTTTGCTGTTCGGCTGGCTGTTCGATCGCTGGCTGGGCACATCGCCCTGGCTCCTGATCACGTTCCTCGCTCTGGGGATCATCGTGGCCTTCAGGAACATCATCCGGGTTTCCAACGCATATTCGGCGGGGCTGAAAAATCAGCAGTCTCCGCAGGATAAGCCTGAAGATTAAGACGAAGAGGTAAGGTTGTGGCAGCCGAGTCAGGCAAAATCGACCCGATGCACCAGTTCGAGATCGCGCCCATCTTCAATGGTGGGTTCGAGCTTGCTGGACAGACCATCACCTTCACCAACAGCGCCCTGTGGATGCTGTTGACGCTGGTCGCGGTCTGGGTGTTCATGCAGGGCGGCATGAAGCGCGAGCTGGTTCCTGGTCGCTGGCAGCTGATGGTCGAGGGCTTTACCGGCTTTATCGACGACATGATGACCGCCAATATCGGCGCCGAAGGCCGCAAGTATGCGCCTTACGTGTTCTCGCTGTTCATGTTCATCCTGTTCGCCAACATCCTGGGCCTGATCCCGATCGGCGTGGTCGGTGGGCATCCGTTCACCGTGACCAGCCATCTGACGATCACGGGCGTGCTCGCCATCGTCAGCTTCTCGATCGTGCTGATCGTCGGTTTTGCCCGTCACGGTTTCCACTTCTTCTCGCTGTTCGTTCCGCACGGCACGCCGCTCCCGATGATCCCGTTCATCTTCGTGGTCGAGCTGCTGTCGTTCCTGGTGCGTCCGTTCAGCCTCGGCCTGCGACTGTTCGTGGCGATGACCGCCGGGCACATCCTGCTCAAGGTGCTGGCCGGTTTCGTCATCAATTCGACCAATGCCGGTATCGGCTATGGCCTGCTCGTCGGCCTGCCGAGCCTGACGCTGATGGTCGGCATCAGCGCGCTCGAAATCCTGGTCGCCGTCGTCCAGGCCTATGTGTTCGCGCTGCTCACCTCGCTGTACATCAACGACGCGGTGAACCTGCACTAAGCCTTTCTCTTTTCGCTAAAATCTTTCCATCCAATCGAGTTTCTTAAGGAGTATTACAATGGACGCAGAAGCTGCAAAACTGGTCGGTGCTGGCCTGGCTGCAATCGGTGCCGGCATGGCCGCCATCGGCGTGGGTAACGTGTTCGGTTCGTTCCTGGAAAGCGCTCTGCGCAACCCGGCAGCTGCCGACGGCCAGCAGGGCCGCCTGTTCATCGGCTTCGCCGCTGCCGAACTTCTCGGCCTGCTGGCGTTCGTCGTGGCGATGATCCTGATCTTCGTTGCCTGATTTGTGTCGGACCGGGGCCGGTCATCGCGCCGGCCCCGTCCACACCTTTAGATTCTGATCCACGGATAGCTTCGATATGCCTCAGATAGACCAGATCATGACCACTTACGGGTCCCAGCTTTTCTGGCTGGTGATCACGTTCGGGCTGATTTATTTCGTCATCGGGCGTTCGATGTTTCCCAAGATCCAGGGCACGGTCGATCAGCGCAAGGCGAAGATCGCCGGCGACATCGCCGCTGCCAAGGCCGCGCACGCTCGCGCCGACGAGATCGAGGAAGAATATCGCGTTGCCCATGCCCGGGCCCGTGACGCGGCACTCGCCGTGACCGCGGAAGCCAAGGCCAAGGGTGCCCGCGAAGCCGAAGCCAAGGTGCGCGAGGCCGATGCCGGCATCGCGCTACACTTGGCCGATGCGGAAGAGGCGATTGCTGCTCAGCAGGCTGCCGCTCTGACCGAGATCGAAGCCGTGGCCGTCGAAGCCGCCCAGGATATCGTCGCCCGGTTGACCCCGGCAAAGATCACCAAGCCGCAAGTCAATCGTGCGGTAAAGGGAGCGCTGGCCGATGCTTGATATCGCCATTCTTGCCGCTGCGGCGGGCGAACATGCCGATCCCTCGGTGGGCGGCGTCCATCTGCTCAACGCCACGTTCTTCGTTTCGGCGGCGATGCTGGTGCTGATCGGCATCATCCTGTGGAAAAAGGTTCCGGCGATGGTCGCAGCGTCGCTCGACGCCAAGATCGCCGGGATCAAGGCCGAACTCGACGAAGCCCAGGCGCTGCGTGCTGAAGCCGAGAAGCTTCGCGCGGAGTATGAGGCGAAGCTGGCGGCGGCATCGAAAGAAGCCGCAGACATGAACGCCCGTGCCGAAGCCGAAGCCGAAGCCGTGCTTGCCAAGGCGCGCACCGATGCGGAAAACCTGATCGCGCGCCGCCAGAAAATGGCGACCGACAAGATCGCCGCTGCCGAGCGCGCTGCGGTGGCTGAAATTCGCGAGAAGGTCGCCAAGGCAGCGACTGGCGCGGCCGCGAAGCTGATCGCCGAGAACCATGGCGCCGAAGCCGACCAGGCGCTGGTTGATCGCACCGTCGCCGAGCTTGGCACCCGGTTAAATTGACGCGTCGGCACCTTCTCCCTTGAGGGGAGAAGGATACCGAGCCTTGTCGGCGGAGCCGACTAGGCGCAGTTGGATGAGGGTGAGGCAGAGCAGCGGTAGCGCATTTTCACCCTCACCCAGCTTCGACTAATTCGCTTCGCTCATAAGTCTTCGCAACCCTCTCACTTCAAGGGAGAGGGTTGAATCACCCCATTGACCTGCCGACTCCGCCACGCCACATGCACGCCATGGCTGGCCGTCCCGCTCATCCCAATGATACCAACCCGCGCGCACCCGACCGCTTTCTCGAGGAAGCGGCGACCTACAGCGTGCGCGGTGCCGATGCGCCCGATCTCGACACCGGCATCGCGGCGATCCGCAACACGCTGAAAACGCTGCCGACGCGCCCCGGCGTCTATCGCATGCTCGATGCGCGCGGCGATGTGCTCTATGTCGGCAAGGCGCGCGCGCTGAAGAACCGGGTGACCAATTACACCCAGGTCGACAAGCTGCCGCGGCGCCTGCAGCGCATGGTCTCGCTCACCCGGTCGATGATGATCGTCACCACCAACAGCGAGGCCGAGGCGCTGCTGCTCGAGGCGCAGCTGATCAAGCGCTACCGGCCCGCGTACAACGTGCTGCTGCGCGACGACAAGAGCTTCCCCTATATCCTGCTGCGTGAGGATCACGACTTTCCGCGCATGTCCAAATATCGTGGCGCGCAGAAATACAGGGGCCAGTATTTCGGGCCGTTCGCCAGCGCCGGATCGGTGACCAGCACGCTCAACTCGCTGCAGAAGCTGTTCCTGCTGCGCTCCTGCTCGGACAGCTTTTTCGCCAACCGCTCGCGTCCGTGCCTGCTTTACCAGATCAAGCGGTGCTCCGCGCCCTGCGTCGACCGGATCAGCAAGGAAGACTATGCCGCGCTCGTTGCCGATGCGCGTGCCTTCCTCACCGGCAAGTCCACCGACGTGCAGGCCAGGCTCGGCAAGAAAATGGAGGCGGCGGCCGAAGCGCTCGATTTCGAGAGCGCAGCGGCCTATCGCGACCGTCTGAAGGCGCTGACCTTCATTCAGGGTAGCCAGGCGGTGAATGCGCAAGGCATTGCCGATGCCGATGTGTTCGCGATGGCGAGCCAGGGCGGTACGGTGTGCATCCAGGCGTTCTTCATCCGCGCGGGGCAGAATTGGGGCCATCGCAGCTTCTTCCCCGCGCATGTCCAGGACATGGATGAGGCCGAGATCCTCACCAGTTTTCTGATGCAATTCTATCAGGACATGCCCGCGCCGAAGCTGATCCTGACCGATCGGCAGCCGTTCGAGTGCGATCTGATGCTCGAGGCCTTGTCCGCCAACCGCTCGGGCAAGCTTGAACTGCTCGTGCCCCAGCGCGGCGAGCGCAAGCGGCTGATCGACCAGGCGCAGCGCAACGCGACCGAGGCGCTGCAGCGCCGCGTCGCCGAGAGCGCCAGCACCGCCAAGCACCTGACCGAAATGGCCGAACTGTTCGGGCTCGATGGTCCGCCCGACCGGATCGAGGTCTATGACAACAGCCATATCCAGGGCACCAATGCGCTGGGCGCGATGGTCGTTGCCGGGCCGGAGGGCTTTCGCAAGGCGGCCTATCGCAAGTTCAACATCAAGCGCGCCGAGACCGTGCCGGGCGACGATTATGCGATGATGCGCGAGGTGTTCGAGCGCCGCTTCGCGCGTGCGCAGAGCGAGGATCCCGATCGCAGCAGCGGCGACTGGCCCGATCTGGTGCTGGTCGATGGCGGCAAGGGGCAGCTCAAGGCGGCGATGGAAGCGCTGGCGGGACTGGGGATCGACGATGTCGCGCTGGTAGGCGTTGCCAAGGGGCCGGATCGCAACGCGGGGCGCGAGACCTTCTTCATGCCCGATGGCAGGGAATTCACCCTGCCGGTGAACAGCCCGGTGCTGTTCTACCTGCAACGCCTGCGCGACGAGGCGCACCGCTTCGCCATCGGCGCGCATCGCGGCAAGCGCAAGAAGGCGATGACCACCAGCCCGCTCGACGAGGTCCCCGGCATCGGTCCGGCCCGCAAACGCGCGCTGCTGATGCATTTCGGCACGGCAAAAGCGGTGCGCAGCGCTAGCCTGGAGGATCTGCAAAAGGCCCCCGGCGTCTCCAAGGCAATGGCGCAGAGCATCTATGACTTCTTCCGGGGATGATTGCATTTTTATACCATTTTGGTATATCGGCGATCCATGCAGTTCGAGTTCGATCCGGCCAAGAGCGCGCTGAACAAGCAGAAGTATGGCATCGATTTTGTCGAGGCGCAGGTGCTTTGGAAAGATCTGCGGCGAACGGAGTTCGACGCGCGTCAATTGCCTGAGGCGAGATCAGGTCTGGTTGGCGAATACGGGGGCAAGTTGTGGACAGCCATATTCACCATGCGGGGTGAGGTGGTTCGGATCATATCGGTACGCAGGTCGCGTTCAGTCGAGGTGAAACTGTATGAAGCCCAAGACGATTAGTGCAGAAGAGTTCGACCGGATGTTTGATGACGGTGAGGACATCTCGGAATATCTCGATTTCTCGACCGTTCGGCGGCCTGGCTTGGAGGCCAAGCGGGTCAATGTCGATTTTCCTGGCGATGTGGTGTCCAAGCTCGACCGCGCGGCTCAGCGGCGCGGCGTTTCGCGTCAGGCGCTGATCAAGATGTGGATCGTCGAGCATCTCGACAACGAAGCGAAGCTCGACAACGCCGCTTGACCACGCGCTGACGAGAATCCATGCCCGTCATCCGCACCCCAGGAATAGTCTGCACCGTGCGGCGGCATGGGGAGCATGGGGCGGTGGTGCGGTTGTTCACCCCCGATCATGGGCTGCAATCGGGCTATGTGCGGGGAGGGCGGTCGACGGCTTTGCGGCCCGTGCTGATGCCCGCGAACCTTGTGACCGCAGAACTGCGCAGCCGGGTGAACGATCAGCTTGGCGGGCTGACCGTCGAGCTCGCCGAGAGCCGCGCGCCTTTTTATAGCGAACCGCTCGCTGCTGCGGCGTTCGAATGGGTAACGTTGCTCACCGCCACGGTCGCGCCGGAGGATCAGCCCTTTCCCCGGCTCTATGCCGCGCTGGCGGCCTTATTCGATCTGGTCTGCGCAGCCCCCTCGGCGCGCTGGTGGCTGCGCGCGATGGTGCGGTACGAGGCGTTGTTGCTTGCCGAGCTCGGTTTCGGGCTCGATCTGGAGCGCTGCGCGGTGACCGGCGGGCGCGCGGACCTCGCCTATGTCAGTCCGCGCACCGGGCGTGCGGTGTCGCTCCACGCTGCCGGTGTCTATGCCGAAAAGCTGCTCGTGCTGCCCGCATTCATGACCAGCGCGGAAGAGCCCGATTGGGAGCAGCTGATGCAGGGCTTTGCGCTGACCGGGCATTTCATCGAACGCCAGTTCTTCACCGACCGCCGCGCCGATGCGCTGGCGGCTCGGGCGATGCTGATCGATCGCGTGCGCCGTATGGCGGGCTGACGCAAAACAATGTTGCGGAAATGCGCCGCGCAACGCTATGCGCGCCACCACAACAGACAGGATGACCCCATGAAAATTGCCATTCTCCCCGGTGACGGCATCGGCCCCGAAATCATGGCCGAGGCGGTGCGCGTGCTGCGCGCGCTCGATCTGCCGGGGGTGGAATTGCACGACGGGCTGGTGGGCGCTGCCGCCTGGCGCGTGCATGGCCATCCGCTGCCGCCCGAGACGCTGGCGCTGATGCGGGAATGCGATGCGATCCTGTTCGGCGCGGTGGGCGATCCGGCGTGCGACGGGCTGGAACGCCATCTGCGCCCCGAACAGGCGGTGCTGGGCATGCGCAAGGAGCTGGGCCTGTTCGCCAACCTGCGTCCGGCCAGGGTGTTTCCGGGGCTGGAAGCGCACAGCTCGCTGCGTCCTGAGGTGGCGGGTGCAATCGACCTGATGATCGTCCGCGAGCTCAACGGCGATGTCTATTTCGGCGAAAAGGGCATGCGCAAGACGGCGGACGGCCAGCGCGAGGGCTATGACATCATGTCGTACAGCGAGAGCGAGGTCCGCCGCATCGCGCATGTCGCGTTCCGCACAGCCCAGGGCCGATCGGGCCGGCTCTGTTCGGTCGACAAGGCCAATGTGCTCGAAACCTCGCAGCTGTGGCGCGACGTGATGATCGAGGTCGCGGCGGAATATCCCGATGTCACGCTCGAACACATGTATGTCGACAATGCCGCGATGCAGCTCGTCCGCGCGCCGGGCAAGTTCGACACCATCGTCACCGGCAACCTGTTCGGCGACATATTGTCCGATCAGGCGAGCATGTGTGTCGGCTCGATCGGCCTGCTCGCCTCGGCCTCTTTGGGCGCGGAGCAGACCGCGTTCGGCACCAAGGGCGCCTACGAGCCGATCCATGGCAGCGCGCCCGACATTGCGGGCAAGGGGCTGGCCAATCCGGTCGCGATGATCCTCTCCGCCGCAATGATGCTGCGCCACAGTTTCAGCCTGGAAGCCGAGGCCGCGCGGATCGAGGCCGCAGTAGCGAGCGCGCTCAACGCGGGCGCGCTGGGGGCCGACCTGGGCGGGACGATGGGGACGGTCGCGATCGGCGACGCGGTGCTGGCGGCGCTTTAACCACGCTCGCGCGCGACTTCGCGCCAGCCGATGTCGCGGCGGCAGAAGCCGGTGGGGAAGGTGATCGCATCGACGGCGCTGTAAGCGGCGGATTGCGCCTCGGTCACGCTGCCGCCCGTCGCGGTGACGTTGAGCACGCGGCCACCGTTTGCGACCAGCGCACCGTCCTTAAGCGCGGTACCGGCATGGAACACCTTGGCAGTGCCGACATCGCCTAGCGAGATCGCGCCGCCCTTCTCGGGCGTACCGGGATAGCCCTTGGCGGCCATCACCACGGTCAGCGCGTAATCGTCCGACAGCCGGGGAGGGGGGCAGTTTGCCAGTTCGCCCTTGGCGGTCGCGAGCAGCAGTTCGGCGAGATCGCTCTGCAGCCGGGTCATCAGCACCTGGCATTCGGGATCGCCGAAGCGGCTGTTATATTCGATCAGCTTGGGGCCTTCGCTGGTCAGCATGAGACCTGCGAACAGCACGCCCGAATAGGGCATGCCCTCGGTGGCGAGCGTGGCGACAGTCGGCGCGATGATCCGCTCCATCACCTGCGCTTCCAGCTCGGGCGTCAGCACCGGCGCGGGGCTGTACGCGCCCATGCCGCCGGTGTTCGGCCCGGTATCGCCTTCGCCCACGCGCTTGTGGTCCTGCGCCGAACCGAAGGCGACGATCGCGCGGCCATCGGTGATCGCGAAGAAGCTCGCTTCTTCACCGGCCATGAATTCCTCGATGACCACTTCCGCCCCGGCTTCGCCAAAGGCCCCGGCGAACATGTGCCCGATCGCGTCCTGCGCCTCTTGCGCAGTCTCGGCGATGATGACGCCCTTCCCCGCCGCCAGACCATCCGCCTTGATCACCACCGGCAGGTCGAAACCGGCGAGTGCGGCCTCTGCCTCGGCGCGATGGCTGGCGCGAACATAGCGCGCGGTCGGGATGTCGGCGCGATCGCACAAGGCCTTGGTAAAGCCCTTCGAGCCTTCGAGCTGCGCCGCCTTGGCGGACGGTCCGAAGACCGGCACACCAGCAGCGCGCAGGCTGTCGGCCAGGCCATCGACCAGCGGCGCTTCCGGGCCGATCATGACCAGCCCGATCGCCTTGTCGGTGCAGAAGGCCGCAACCGCTGCATGATCGGTCACATCGAGCGAGACGCAACTGGCGTGCTCGGCTATCCCCGGATTTCCGGGCGCGGCGAAGATGCTTTCCACCTGCGGGGATTGCGCCAGTTTCCAGCACAGGGCATGTTCGCGTCCACCGCTTCCCACCAGCAGGATATTCATGCCCGACCCCTTTTCAGATGATGTTCCAATGCGTTCTGGCGGGCTGTTAGCCCAGATGCCCCCCGGCGACAACGCCCCGCCGCTGTCGGTTTCGGAAATCTCCGGGCAGTTGAAGCGCATGGTCGAGGACCGGTTTTCGCATGTGCGGATTCGTGGCGAGATTTCGGGCTTCAAGCGCGCGGCATCGGGCCATTGCTATCTGGCGCTGAAGGACGACAAGGCGGTCATCGACGGCATCATCTGGAAGGGCACGGCGCAGCGGCTGCCCTTCCGGCCCGAGGACGGGCTTGATGTCATCGCCACCGGCAAGCTCACCACCTTTCCGGGCCGGTCCAAGTATCAGATCACGATAGAATCGCTCGAGCTGGCGGGCGAGGGCGCGCTGATGCAGCTGTTCGAGAAGCTGAAGGCGCGGCTCGCCGCCGAAGGGCTGTTCGATCCCACACGCAAGCGCGCGCTGCCCTTCCTGCCGCGCACCATCGGCGTGGTGACATCGCCGACGGGCTCTGTGATCCGCGACATATTGCATCGGCTCGCCGATCGCTTTCCGAGCCATGTGCTGGTCTGGCCGGTGCTGGTGCAGGGCGAGGGGGCCGCAGGCCAGGTTGCGGCGGCGGTGCGCGGGTTCGGCGCGATGCCCGAGGGTGAGCGGCCCGATCTGCTGATCGTCGCGCGCGGGGGCGGGTCGATCGAGGATCTCTGGGCGTTCAACGAGGAGCCGGTGGTCCGCGCGATTGCTGAGAGCGTGATCCCGGTGATCTCCGCCGTGGGGCACGAGACCGATACGACGCTCGCCGATTTCGCCGCCGATCGCCGCGCGCCGACGCCGACGGCGGCCGCAGAGATGGCGGTGCCGGTGCGGTCCGAACTGCTCGCCGGGGTGGCAGAGCTGGGCCTGCGCGCCAGCCGTGCGGTGAACCGCAGCCATGCTCTGGCGCGCGAGCGGCTGGAGGCGAGGGCCCAGCGCCTGCCGCGCCTCACCGATCTGCTCAGCCCGCAACAGCAGCGTGCCGACGATCTGGGCGAGCGGCTGCGCGCGGCGCTCGGCCTGCAGCTGGCGCATGCGCGCGGCGCGCTGGCGCGGACCTCGGGCGCATTGCGCCCCGCCGTGCTCGATACCCGGGTCGCGCACGCGCGCGACCGGCTGGCGCGGCTGACGCTCGATCCGGCGGTGCTCGATCGCATCACTCGCCGTGCCGGCGAACGGCTCGCCGGGCTGGAGCGGGTGCTGGCGCAGCTTGATCCCGATGCGCCGCTGCAGCGTGGCTATGCCCGCGTGACCGCTGGCGATGGGCGGACGCTGATCGACAAGGCCGTGGCAGCGCGCGAGCCGCGGCTGACGCTGCATTTCCGCGACGGAGCGCTCGATGTCGCACCAGCGGATGGTCCGCCTCCGCCGCCGGCTTCTCCCACTCCTGCAGCCAAGGCGAAGCCCAGGCCCGCCGAGCCGCGTCAGGCGAGTTTTCTGTAGATTTGCGCTGGCGTGCCGGATCGCTTATCTTCGGCGAAACGCGCAGCGAGCCATCGGTAAAGCTGCGATACAGCCTATTTGGAGCATGATGACCCCATGTTGATGTCCAACCGCGATCGCGTTGCCCGCGTGCACTATATGCCCAATGGTTTCCGCCTGCTCAGCGCGGGCGACCATGTCCTGTGTGCCGAGACCGGGCAGAAAATCGATCTGGAAGAGCTGCGCTACTGGAGCGTCGAGCGGCAGGAGGCTTATGCCAGCTGCGAGATTTCGGTGCGCGCGGCGCTCGGCCAGGGCTGATCGCATGCGGGGGGCGCTTACGTTCGCCGGTGCGATCGTGCTGGCGACGACTGCCCCGCTGCTGGCGCAATCCCAGCCATCGCCTGCGCCAACACATTCGGCTCCGCCAGCGCCGAGCGGCCCGGATTTTCTCACCCGTCCTTTCGGGGCGATGCGCCCATTGCCAAGCGGCATCCGGTTGAGCGGTGCGCCGGTGCAGGGTGCCTTGTTGCGCGGCACCGTGCCCCGGGGCGTGACTGCGCTCGATCTCGACGGCGTCCCGGTGCCGGTTGCGCCCGATGGCGCGTTCCTGCTCGGTTTCAACCGCGACGCGCCGCCGCTCGGCGTGCTGACCGTGACCTTCGCCGACGGGCAGGTGGTGACCGAACCGCTGTCGATCGAACCCCGGGCATGGCGGCGCGAATTCGTCGCGGTGGCTGCCCGCGGCGGCATGCCCAGCGAGGCGTTCATGGCGCGGCGCAAGCCCGAGCTCGAGATGATCGAGGCGGCGCGCGCTCGGCAATCGGACAGCGCAGGCTGGCGTCAGCAGTTCATCTGGCCCGCCACGGGCCGCGTTTCGGGCATCTTCGGATCGCAGCGCATCTATGCGGGCGAGCCGGGCAGCTTCCATAGCGGCGTCGATGTTGCGGGGACAGTCGGCACGCCGGTGGTCGCTCCGGCGGACGGCGTCGTCATCCTCGCTGCGCCAACCCCGTTCTCGCTCGAGGGCAATCTGCTGATGATCGACCACGGCATGGGGCTGAACAGCGCGTTCCTCCACCTGTCGGCGATCGATGTGAAGCTGGGCGATACGGTGCGCCAGGGGCAACAGATCGGCCGAATCGGGGCAACGGGCAGGGCCACCGGACCGCACCTCCATTGGAGCATGAAGTGGAACGACGCCCGGATCGACCCGCAACTTCTGGTTGGTCCCATGGCGCAATGAAATAATTTTATTTCTCAACAATTCCGGGCCTGCGGGTAAATGTGGCGTTCATGTTACAGGTTCGCGTAAAACTGGCTCAATAAACCCCCCTCGCGCTTTACATCCGGCGGAACCGGCAGTTAGCTGATGCCAAGGTCTGGGGAGACTGACAGGTATCATTTGCTGCGTGTCGGCCCCTGAGCGCCTTAGTTTTGCGCATTGCACATTACCGCACAGGGGTTGCATCACATGAGAATTTCTTCACGCCTGTTTGCCGGGGTCGCTCCGGTCGTTCTGGGGATGGCGCTGACCGCCGCCCCCGCATTCGCCCAGGAACAGGATGCCCAGGACCAGGAAACGGCTTCGAATGAAGTCGACGCTTCTGCCATCGTCGTCACCGGTTCGCGCATCGAACGTCCCAATGTGGATTCGCCTTCGCCGATCACCTCGATCACCATTGCTGACCTTGCGGCGGGCGGTCAGGTGACTCTGGGCGACGCGCTCAATGATCTGCCGGCACTGCGTTCGACCTTCTCCCAGTCGAACTCGACCCGCTTCATCGGCACTGCCGGTTTGAACCTGCTCGACCTTCGCGGCCTGGGAACCAACCGTACGCTGGTGGTGGTCAACGGTCGCCGTCACATCACGTCGCAGCCGGGCACGCCGACCAGCGTCGACGTCAACACCATTCCGACCGATCTGGTCGAACGCGTCGATATCGGTACTGGCGGTAACGCCGCCGTTTACGGTGCTGACGCCGTGGCCGGTGTGGTCAACTTCATCATGAAGCGCGACTTCGAAGGTTTCCGCCTGCGCGCCCAGGGCGGTATCTCGAGCGAGAGTGACCGTGGTTCCTATTTCGTTTCGGCGACTGCGGGTGAAAACTTTGCCGAGGGCCGCGGCAACGTTGCAGTGAACGTCGAATACGGGTTCGCTAATGATGTCTATTACACCGACCGCGATTCCGTCTATGGCGCATTTTCGGGCCGTAGCCAGTTTCAGCTGACCGAAAACACCATCGGCGAACCGGCTGCAGGCAACGGCATTCCGGACAACACCTTCCTGCGCGGTATCCGCAACAACAATATTTCGGAAGGCGGTCTGTATACTTCGGCCTGTCCCACTCCGGCTTCGGCTGCCAATGCTGCCCGCCGTGCGCTGAACTGCAACGGCCTGCTGAGCAACACCGGCCAGCCGCTTGGTTTCACCTTCGTGTTCCTGCCTGATGGCACGCTGGCGCGCAACGAAGTCGCACAGGACTTCCGTACCGTCGGATCGGCCAACTCGCAGGGTGGGCTGGGTTCGACGCTGCGCCTGACCGGACAGCTCAATCCGGAGATTGAACGCATCGCGGTCAACACTCTGGCCAGCTATGAGTTCAGCGAAGCGTTCCGGGCATTCCTCGAAGCGAAATATGTCCGCATCAATGCGATCCAGGAAGGTCAGCCGACCTTCTTCAACAACACCTTCAGCATCAACAACGCCTTCCTGACGACGCAGGCGCGCAACACGCTTGTCCAGTCGCTCGCGCCGGGTGCGACGACCTTCACCGCCCAGCGCTTCAACGTCGACTTTGGCGGTCGCGGCGAAGACCATCAGCGCGAAACCTTCCGCATTGTCGGTGGTTTCGAGGGCACGTTCAACGACGACTGGAAGTATGAAGTCGCTCTGAACTACGGTCGCTTCGAATCGTTCTACCGTACCGAGGGCAACGTGCATGTCGCGCGGTACAACAACGCGATCAATGCGGTGCGCAATACCGCAGGCCAGATCGTCTGCGGCATCAATGCCGATGCGACGGCAGCCAATGACGATCCGTCGTGCGTACCTGTCAACCTGTTTGGAAACGGACAGCCGACCCAGGCGGCTCTCAACTATTTCGTCGTCGATTCGACCCGCGTACAGAGCGCCGAGCAGATCAACGCCACGGCCTATGTCGCAGGTGACCTGTCGCAGCTGTTCGAACTGCCCGGTGGTCCGGTCAGCTTTGCGATCGGTGGCGAGTATCGCGATGAAACTGCCTTCTCGGCATTTGATGCGCTGACCCGCTCGGGTGCGACGTTCCTGAACGCCATCCCGGTGTTCGATCCGCCGCGGCTCAAGAGCTACGAAGCGTTCGGCGAAATCCGCATTCCGATCCTTTCGGAGGTGCCGTTCTTCCACGAACTTTCGCTTGAGGGCGCTGGCCGTATTGCCGACTATAACATCGGCAACTCGGGGACCGTCTACACCTACAATGTCGGCGGCGTCTGGGCCCCCGTCCGGGATCTGCGTTTCCGCGCCAGCTATGCGCGCTCGGTGCGTATTCCCACCCAGAACGATCTGTTCGCAGCACCCAGCCAGACCTTCCTGAATGGCCTGGTCGATCCCTGCGGTCAGAACAACATCAACAACAACCCCAACCGCGTCCGCAACTGCGCTGCAGCTGGCGTCCCGGTGACGGAAGTTGTCAATGGCGTCACCATTCCGTTCACGAATATCCCGGCTTCGGGTATTCGCGGTCTGAATGGTTCCAACCCGAACCTGTCGGAAGAGCGTTCGGACAGCATCACCATCGGCGTGGTTGCGCAGCCGCGTTTCATCCCGGGTCTGACGCTGTCGGTCGACTATTATGACATCACCATCGACAACGTGATCTTCTCCCTCGCGCCGCAGACAATCATCAACCAGTGCTATGACGCCCCGGGCGGCATCAACAACCCGTTCTGCGCAGCCGTCTTCCGTCGTCCTGACGGCACGTTCCGCGGCCAGCAGAATCGCAATGTCGGCGGCGGCACCGTCAACTACGACGTTGGTCCCAACGATGCGTCCTTCCTGTCGGGGCCGTTCAACTTCGCCAAGCAGATTGCCGAGGGTGTTGATGCCGATATCAGCTACACGGCAACCGATGGCGACATTCGCCTGAACCTGCGGGCGGTCGTGACCTATGTCATCCGCCGCGATAACTTCACCGACATCAACCGTCCTGAATTTATCGACCAGCAGCTGCTCGAGCTGGGTGACCCACGCTGGGCGGCGAACTTCAACGTCGACATGGACTTCGGCAAGTTCGATATCGGCTATCGCATGCAGTTTATCGACAGGATGGCGATCACCGCGCAGATCGAGGCCGTTCGTTCGGTTCAGGGTCGTCCGCCGGAAAATCCGGATGCGTTCCCTCGCGACTTCTATCCGCGCGTGGTCTACCACAATATCCGCGCCGGTCTGGATGTGGATGAGCGGTTCCGCTTCTACGGCGGTATCGACAACATCACCGACCGTCAGCCGCCTCTGGGCCTGGATGGCACCGGTGCCGGTTCGGGCATCTACAACAATATCGGCCGCTTCTTCTATGTCGGAGCGGAAGCCAAGTTCTGATGGCTTTTGGCCTGCGCGATTGCCCGCATGGGCGATCGCGCAGATCGTTATTATGACAAAGGCCGCGCCTCTCCGGAGGCGCGGCCTTTTTCGTTCCGGATGATGTCGGTCAGGTCACTCAACCCGCTTGGCGCGCAAAGCGCGCTTGTTGCGCACCTTCACGAAATATCCGCCCATTACGCCGGCCTTGATCTCCAGCGCATCGCCGATCTGGGGGATGAAGCTGGCGCCTTCGGTGGTCTGCCAGACTGCGCCTTCGGGAATACCGATGTTCCAGCGGCCGCCCTCGGCCTTGCGCAATGTCTTGATCGTCGTGCTGAGGGTCTTCTCCTCCTCTGTGTCCTCGTCATTACCGCCGAAGATCGAAAGATCGGGCAAGCGGAAACCGAACAGTGAGCGCTTGGTCTTCTTGACCTCCTTTTCCTCGATCACGACGATCTGCTTGGAGTCCACTGCTGCGGACAGCTTCGCCGATGTGCCATCGAAACAGGCGAGGCGCTGCGCATTGTCAGCAATATCGCGGCAGGCTTCCAGCGCCTCGAACAGTTCGGGCGTGGGAGGCGGGGGCGATTTCTTGCGCTCCTGTGCCGCGACCGGCGTCGCCAGCAGCGATGCGCAGACCAGGCCGAAGGTGATGATTTTATATCCTTGCTTCATTGTTCGCTCTTTCCTCATGCGTGTTGCAACCGGCATAAACCAAGCGTGGCCACTGTGGGAAATGCTTTCAACCTTGCATGGTATCGGCGGTGCAGTGCGACCCGCCCCCTTTGCGACATGATGCTGCACCGCAATGAAACCGGTGTGACTATTATGCTACACGCGGCGGAAAAGCGTTGAAAATCCGTGCATCGCGGTTGCGCTCTTTTCCGGACTTGGCCTACACCCGCCCAATGGAAGGCCAAAGAGACCTTTCAGAACTGGGTTTAGCCAAGCCTGCCAGGTGAGGCGATCAAGGGGAATACCACATGAAAACGCAATTTAAGCTAAGCTTGCTTGGCACCAGCCTGCTGGTTGGTGCGGCGGCGCTGGCAACGCCTGCGTACGCGCAGGACCAGGATCAGGAGCAGGACCAGGCATCCAGCGGTGATTCGACTATCGTTGTCACCGGTTCGCTGATTTCGAACCCAAATCTTGAGCGTTCGGCTCCGGTCAACGTAACCAGCTCCGATGAAATCGAACTTCTCCAGTCGAACGTCGCCGAAGAAATCCTCCGCGAAATCCCGGGCGTTGTTCCCTCGATCGGCTCTGCGGTGAACAACGGCAACGGTGGTGCGTCGTTCGTCAACCTGCGCGGTCTGGGCACGAACCGCAACATTGTGCTGCTCGACGGCACGCGCATCGTTCCTGCGGGTCTCGCGGGCGTGTTCGACTTGAACAACATTCCCCTGGCCTTGGTTGAGCGCGTCGAAGTGCTCACCGGTGGTGCGTCCACCACTTATGGTGCAGACGCTATTTCGGGTGTGGTCAACTTCGTGACCCGTCAGGACTTTGCTGGCCTGGAGGCTAATGTCGGCTCGCAGATCACCGAGCGTGGTGACGGTCACACCTTCCGCGCTGACGTCACCATGGGCGCGAATTTCGACGATGGTCGCGGTAACGCGGTGTTCAGCGTAGGCTATCAGCAGTCGGACCCGGTCTATCAGGGTGCGCGCGACGTTTCGCTCGATACATTGGAAACCTTCTCAGGTGCGCAGCTCGGTTCGGGCACTGCGTTCCCGTCGCGCTTCTCGGGCGTCCGTAACCTGGCTGGCACTGCAAATGGTGGTACCGATCAGATCAATGCTGCTGGTCAGTTTGTTCCGACATTCTCGACCTTCAACTTCAATCCGTTCAATATCTTCCAGACTCCGTTTGAGCGCTTCAACATCTTTGGTGCAGCGAAATACGAAGTCAGCGATTCGGTGGAAGTGTATACGCGCGGCATGTTCTCGAAGAACACTGTCGACACCATCATCGCTCCGTCGGGTGCCTTCGGTATCGCCGTCAACCTCAGCCTGAACAATCCGTTCCTGCCTGCGGCTGCGCGTAACCAGTTCTGCGCTTTCGACGTTAATCCAAGCGCTACCGTCTATACCCCGCGCTTCACTCAGGCTGAGTGCGACGCGGCTGCTACGGCGCTGCCGGGTTCGGCCGCCTATCGTGAAATCGGTCGGAACAATACGTTCGTTCCGTTCGACGTGAACGGCAACGGCGTGATCGCGGCTGGTGAAGGTTACTTCAACAACCCGCAGACCGCTCTGTTCCGTCGCTCGGTCGAAGCCGGTCCGCGTATCTCGAACTTCGCAACCACCCTGTTCGATTACAAGCTGGGTGCGCGTGGTGCTATCACCGATACCATCGACTGGGATGTCTTCGGTGCCTATGGCGAGAGTGAAAATCGCCAGACGATCAAGGGCTATTTCACGAACTCGCGCGTTCGCCAGTCGCTGCTGACCACTCGCGACGCGGCTGGCAATGTCGTCTGTCAGAATGCGGCCAACGGATGCGTTCCGGCCAACTTCTTTGGAACGATTTCGCCCGAAGCAGTTAACTTCCTAGTTCAGGAAAGCTCGTCGTTCGTTCGTACGTCGCTGGCTCAGGCTCGCGCAACGATCAGCGGTGACTTCGGCGTGACCAGCCCCTGGGCAGCCGAGCCGATTTCTTTCGCTGTCGGTGGTGAATATCGCAAGTATCGCGCCTCGCAGGGTGCCGATACGCTGGCGCAGTCGGGTGACCTCGGTGGTGCCGGCGGCGCAACCCCGAACATCAGCGGTGGCTATGATGTTTACGAAGCTATTGCTGAAGTCATCGTTCCGATCGTATCGGACCGTCCGTTCTTCCAGAGCCTGACTGTCGAAGGCGGTTTCCGTTATTCGGACTACGCCGTCGATGCGGCCGGAAGCCCCGGCTATACCGCCACGACCTACAAGGTCGGTGGTACTTGGGAGCCTGTCCAGGGCGTCTCGATCCGCGGCAACTATGCTCGTGCGGTTCGCGCCCCGAACATCTCCGAGCTGTTCAGCCCGGTAAATACCGGCCTGACCAACCTCGGCGTCGATCCCTGCGCAACGCAGCGGACCAACGGTACTACGCTCCGTCCGCCGCTGACGGGCGAACTGCTGGCAGTCTGTCTGGCGCAGGGCGCAAATGCCGGTAACATCCAGAGCATTCCTGAGCCGATCTCGGGTCAGGTTCTGTCGACCGGTGGTGGTAACCTCGGCATTCGTCCTGAAAAGTCGGACAGCTACACGATCGGCGTTGTGCTGCAGCCGTCGTTCCTGCCGGGCTTCTCGGCATCGGTTGACTATTACAACATCAAGGTAAAGCAGGCGATCACGGCACCGACTCCGGCTGACGTTATCGGCGCATGCTTTGGCGTAGGCAATAACGGTATCTTCAACCCGGCGGCCGGCGCTTCGACCTCGATCGCTTGTACCTCGATTCGCCGTGACCCGATCACCGGCGGCTTGAGTGGTGACCCGAACACGAGCACTGGTCTGCCTTCGACGCTGTCGAACGGTGGTAGCCTGGAAACCGACGGTATCGACGTTTCGATCAACTATGCGACCGACCTGACTGACGATATCGGTCTGGCCTTGTCGTTCGTTGGTAACTACACGTTCCAGTCGCGGTTCAACGCCTTCGTGGCGAGCCCGCTGTCTGTGAACCGTGACTGTGTCGGTTATATCAGCGCGAACTGCGGATCGCTGCAGCCCGACTTCCAGTGGTCGCAGCGCACCACCCTGACGTTCAAGGATGTCGACGTGTCGCTGCTGTGGCGCCACCTTTCCTCGTTCGAGCAGGAACCGCTGGACGTGATCGACTCCGGTCCGTTCTTCAGCGGTACGCTGGGCGCGAACGTTCCGGGCGTGGGTGGCCGCACGGTCAACTTCGGTCGTATCAAGGCGTACGACTATTTCGATCTGTCGGCACGCTTCAATGCCACCGAATCGCTGACCTTCACGCTGTCGGTCCAGAACCTGTTCGACAAGGATCCGCCGCTTACGGGTAACAATGCGGGTACCACCGCATTCAACTCGGGCAACACCTTCCCGTCGACCTATGACGCTCTGGGTCGTCGTTATGCGGTGGCGGCTCGCCTGCGCTTCTGATCCCGTCCGGGTTCAGTACCAAACAAATGGGGGTGGGTCGCAAGACCCGCCCCTTTTTGTTTGGGTGTCTCGCTAGGCAGGCTTTGGTCCGAATGCCAGCTAATGCAAATTGGTTGCAATAGCGCCTGAGCATTGATACAGGCTCCCCCAGAAAAGGGGTGAGTGATGAAATTTTCTCGAGTGATTCCCGTGCTGTTGGCGACCATGACGTCGGTTCCGGCGCTGGCGCAGGACAATGCTGCGGCTGCAGATGCCTCCGCCGAGGCGCCCAGGGACGAATCCGAGATTGTCGTTACCGCTGCACGCACTGTCCTGCCGCCCAGTGCGCTGCCTTTGACAATCGATATCATTGACAAGCAGGCGCTCGATCAGCAGATTATCTTGTCGGGCTCCGTCACCGATTCAGTGGCCACCCTGACCCCGTCCTTCTCTCCGACCCGCGGCAAGCTCTCGGGGGCAGGGGAGACGCTGCGCGGGCGCTCGCCGCTTTATGCGATCAACGGCATTCCGCAGTCGACGCCGCTGCGCGACGGTAGCCGCGACGGGTTCACCATCGACGGCTTCTTCATCGAGCAGGTCGAACTGATCTACGGCTCCAACGCGCTGCAGGGCATCGGTGGCACCGGCGGTATTGTCAACCAGGTCACCGTCGGTGCGCCGAGGCAGGAAGGGCTGTCGGGCCGCGTTCTGCTTCAAGGTACCGCCGACAATGATTTCCGTTCGGACGGATTTGGTGCCAAGGCAGCGGGCCTTCTCCAGTACAAGGCCGACCGGTTCGATGCGACGGTGGGGGCTTCCTATGAGCGGCGCGGCGTGTTCTACGATGCGCGTGGCCGCAATGTCGGTATCAATCTGACCCAGGGGGAAACCCAGACGTCGGACGCCCTCTCGCTGTTCGGACGCTTCGGCTATGCTCTGTCCTCGACCGCCCGGATTGACCTCATGGCGAGCCGCTACGAGCTCAAGGGCGATGGCGAATATGTTGCGGTCGCGGGCAACCGACTGACCGGGCTGCCGACCAGCGCGGTCAAGGGCACGCCCCCGGGCAAGCCTGCCGCCAACCGGACGGAGAGCCTCGCGCTGTCGCTCACCGATACCGATCTTGGCGGCGGCAATCTTGTCAGCCAGATCTTCTTCAACCGGACCCGCGACACGTTCGGCGGCGAACTCGGCCCGATCGCGACCTTCCAGGATGTCCGCATCGCCCCGGTGGGCACATTGTTCGACCAGTCGCAGAACCGCTCGCGCAAGCTGGGCGGCAAGATCAGCTATGAACGCGCCATTCCAGGGTTCGAGGATCTGACCGCAATCGTCGGTTTCGACGCCTTGTTCGACAAGACCGAGCAGCGGCTGATCGCCACCGACCGTATCTGGGTGCCGCCCACCGATTTCCGCAGCCTTGCACCCTTCGCCCAGGCAAACCTCAAGCTGTTCGACGGATTGCTGCGGCTAGCCGGCGGCGCGCGCTGGGAAAATGTCGAGATCAAGATAGACGACTATACCACGCTTGCGACCACCACGACGCCACGCGGCGGGGTGCTGGTGAGCGGCGGCAGCCCCAAGTTCGACGATGTGCTGTTCAACGGCGGCGTGATCATCGAACCGGCTCAAGGCATCCGCCTTTATGCCAGCTATGCCGAGGGCTTCACCGTGCCCGATGTCGGCCGCATCACCCGTGCCATCGGCACCCTCGGGGTGGATCTCGACAATTTCCTCGACATCAGCCCGATCATCTCGAACAACCGCGAGATCGGTGCCGAGGTGAAGCGCGGGCCGCTCGATGCCAGCGTTACCTATTTCTGGTCGTCGAGCACGCGCGGTCAGTTGCTGGTGGCGCGGCCTGACGGCATTTTCGACGTCCAGCGCCAGCGGATCGAGATCGAAGGCCTTGAGGTCAATCTGGGGGTACAGCTGCCAATCGACGGGCTGCGCGTCTCCGCCGGCTGTGCGCATATCCTGGGGCGCACCGACACCAATGGCGACGACCGGGTCGATACCGATCTTGATGGCACCAACATCTCGCCCGACAGGCTCAATCTCGCTGCCAGTTTTGACCGGGGCAGGGTGTCGGCGCGCGTTCAGACCCAGGTCTATTTTTCGCGCACCTTCGGCGGTCTGGTCCGCGATCCGCGCAACGACTTCGGCGGTTACACGCTGACTGACGCCTATCTGGGCTATGATGTCGGGCCGGGGCGCATCATCCTCAGCGCGCAGAACATCTTCAACCGCCAGTATATCGACTATAACAGCGACGTTCGGTTACCGACGGACAACCTGTCCTTCTTCGCGGGGCGCGGGCGCACGATGACGCTGGCCTGGGACATGCGCTTCTGATGAAGCTGCTCGACCTTCTCCACCGCTGGACGGGCGGGCTGATCGGCCTGGTGCTACTGGTGCTAGGGTTGAGCGGGACGGTGCTGATCCATCGCGACGCCTGGGTGATGCTGCCGCATACCGATGATGCGCAAATGCAGGCGACGCCCGCGATCATCGCGGCGACCGAGCAGATGATGGCCGATCCGGTAGCGCGGCCGAGCGCGATCAGCTTCGCCACGGACAGTTTCGGGCTCAACCGGCTATCCTTCGGCAAGGAGGCGGGGGCTTATGCCGACCAGGCGGGCAATATCGTCACGCGCTGGGACGATGCATGGGAGCGGCCCGAGCTGTTCCTGTTCGATCTGCACCATCATCTGCTTGCGGGCGAGACCGGCGAGATCGTCGCTGCGTCTGCCGGGCTGTGCGGGCTGTTCTTCGTGATCAGCGGTGCGATCCTGTGGTGGCGCACGCGGCGGACCTTCGAATTCCGCCTGATCCCGAGGCGACTGAGCCGCCCCGCCATCCTGCGCCATCATCGCGATCTCGGCATCGTGTTCGCACCACTGCTCGCGCTGGTGATGTTCACCGGTACGACGATGGTCTTCCGCCCGGTCACTGCGCTGGTACTGGGGCCATCGGCGCCTGCGACCATAGAGGCATCCTTCAAGGCGCCCGAGGCCAAGATGGGCGCGCTCGCCGAAAAGCCTGATTGGGCCGCAATGATCGGGACGGCGCGCAGGCTCTACCCCGATGCGGAGATCCGCATCCTCAGCCTGCCGAAAGAGGCGGGCAAGCCGATCACCTTGCGCATGAAGCAGCCGGAAGAATGGTTGCCCAATGGCCGCACGACCCTGTGGTTTGCGCCCGGCACGGGGCGTCTGATCGAGGCGCGCGATGCGTTGAAGCTCCCCGGTGCGGCACAGGCTTTCAACACCTTCTATCCGCTGCACGCCGCCAAGGTGGGCGGAATGGCATACAAGCTTGTCATGACGCTGGTCGGGCTGGCGCTCAGCCTGCTGGGCTCGCTTGCGGTGTGGAGCTTCTGGTTCCGCCGCAATCGCACCGCGCGGCGCGTCGGCAGCGGCGTGACGGTTCCCGCCGAGTAAGACTCAGAGGTCGAACAGGCCTTCCTGCGATCCCTCGGGTGGATTGAGCCCCAGATGCTTCCAGCCGCGCGCATTGAGGCAACGTCCGCGCGCGGTACGTGCGATCAGGCCGAGCTGGATCAGATAGGGTTCGATCACGTCCTCGATCGTGTCGCGCGGTTCGGACAGCCCCGCCGCCAGCGTCTCGACGCCGACAGGGCCGCCGCGATAGATATCCGCGATCATCATCAGGTAACGCCGGTCCATCGCATCCAGGCCCAGGCTGTCGACCTCCAGCCGGGTGAGTGCGGCATCGGCGGCGGCGGCGTTGACCGTGGCGTGCCCTGCGACATTGGCAAAATCGCGCACCCGGCGCAGCAGGCGTCCAGCGACACGTGGGGTGCCGCGCGCGCGCCTGGCGATCTCGGTCGCGCCATCCCTGGCGATCGACAGGCCCAGCAGGCGCGCGGCGCGGCTGACGACCAGTTCCAGCTCTTCCACGGTATAGAAATTGAGGCGCACCGGGATACCGAAGCGATCGCGCAATGGAGTGGTCAGCAGGCCCTGACGCGTGGTCGCGCCAATCAGGGTGAAGGCGGGCAGATCAATGCGCACACTACGCGCGCTTGGGCCTTCGCCGATGATGAGGTCAAGCGCGCGGTCCTCCATCGCCGGATAGAGCACCTCCTCGACCACCGGATTGAGCCGGTGGATCTCGTCGATGAACAGCACATCGCCTTCTTCGAGGTTGGTCAGCAGCGCCGCCAGATCGCCCGACTTGGCGATCACCGGACCGGATGTCGCGCGAAAGCCGACGCCCATTTCGCGCGCGATGATCTGCGCCAGCGTGGTCTTGCCGAGCCCCGGCGGGCCGAACAGCAGCACATGATCGAGCGCCTCGGACCGCCCCCGCGCCGCCTCGATGAACACGCGCAGGTTATCGCGCGCCGCCGCCTGGCCGATGAATTCGGCCAGCGTCTTGGGACGCAGCGCTGCGTCCTGATCTTCAGGGATGCGGTCGGGGGAGAGGAGGCGGTCTGTGGTCATGGATCCGGCGTCATTGTGCTCGGCACATTGCGAGCATGGTGCAGAATGCGAACGATCAGCACCTCGCCATCCACGCTCTGGAAATAGATTCGGTGCGTCTTGTAGCTGAAACTGCGCATACTGGAACCCAGTCGCTTTTCGGCTACGCCCGTCATCGGCCTGTCTCGCAACCGGGTGAAGCAGGTCCGCAGGCCCAGCAGGTATTCGCGCGCTTTTGCAGCACCGAAGACGGATTTGCTGTAGACGCGAATGTCTCTCAGATCATCCCGAGCAGCGGCGGCGATGCGTAATTTCGTCACGCAAGATCAGGGTCTTCAGCGATGATCGTATCAACCACCTCCTCCGGCTCCTCGTCAAGAACCTTCGAGGCCAACCCCTCGTCGATCATCGCTTTCAGCCAGGCTTCGTCCTCCGCCGCCTGCTCCTGGTCCCGTCGCAGCAGTGCGCGCAAGAAATCATTCGCATCGGCATAGAGCCCCTGCGCGACACGCTCGTCGATCCACTGCTTGAGCGCGGGCGGTACCGAGATGGTCAATTCGGTCATGGATGAAATTATAGCGGAACGTGGGGTCAAGTCCAGCAACGCCGCGTTACCGCGCCGCCTTCTTCAGCGCCAGTCGCACCAGTGCATCCAGGCTCGCGCCATCGCCCAGTTCTCCCTCTGCTTCGGCCACTGCGCGGGCGGCTTCGGCGGGCTTGAAGCCGAGGTTCTGCAGCGCGGAGACCGCATCTGCCGCGTGGCTGCCGACCGGCACGGGCGCGCTCGCGCCGCCGGGGCCGAGCGCGATCACGCCCATCTTGTCCTTCAGCTCGTTGCAGATGCGGATCGCCAGCTTGGGGCCCACACCTTGCGCGCGCGCGATCATCGCCTTGTCGCTCTGCGCGACGGCGCGCGCGAGTTCCTCGGGCGTCAGCGCGGAAAGGATGGCGAGCGCGACCTTCGATCCCACGCCCTGCACGCTGGTGAGCAACCGGAAACCATCGCGCTCGCTGGCCGAGGCAAAGCCGATCAGCCGCATGTCGGTCTCGCTCACCTGCATCTCGGTGTGCAGGACCACCTTGTCGCCCCGCGCGCCGAGGTTGGAGAGCGTGCGCGAGGAGGCAAACACCAGATAGCCGACGCCGCCGACGTCGATCACCGCATGGTCATGTGCGGTGCTGTCCAATAGTCCTGTAAGCTTGGCGATCATTCTGCTTCATTCCCTCTCCCCTCTGCGGGAGAGGGTTGCGCAGACTTGGGCGCTTGCGTCCTAGTCGGAGCTGGGTGAGGGGCGCTCCACCCTCTCCAAGCTGCGCTAGCCGCATGCGCGGCAAGCTTCGTTATCCTCTCCCATCAAGGGAGAGGATTGGGTTAGCGCAGTTTGTCGAACGCCGCCAGATGCGCATGGGTGATCGCGACGGCGAGTGCGTCTGCCGCATCGGGGCCAGCAATCTGTACTCCGGGCAACAGCCGCTGGACCATCGCGTTGATCTGGACCTTTTCCGCCGCGCCAGTGCCGACAATGGCTTTCTTGATGAGGCGCGGCGCATATTCGCCGACGCTGAGCCCGGCACGCGCCAGGCTGAGCAGCAGTCCACCGCGCGCCTGGACCAGCTTGAGCGTCGTCTGCGGGTTCTTGTTGACGTAGATTTCCTCGATCGCCGCCGCATCGGGTCTGTAATCGGTGACGATCACGGCTATCGCAGTGTCGAGTTCGAGCAGCCGCGAGGGCAGGGGGGCCTTGGCGTTGGTCCTGATCTGTCCGTTGGCGATATGGCTGAGGCGATTGCCCTGATAGCGGATGACGCCCCAACCAGTGGTGCCAAGGCCAGGGTCGATGCCGAGGATGATGGTCATGATTTAAAGCCCCTCCCCTTCAGGGGAGGGCGCTTTGCCATCCATCAACCCAGCTTCTCCATCACTGCGTCCGACACTTCGTAATTGCCCCAGACGGTCTGAACGTCGTCGTCATCGTCGAGCGCGTCGATCAGCTTGAACAGCGACTGGGCATCAGCTTCGGCGACATCGACTTTGACCTGCGGGCGCCAGGCGAGCTTGACGCTCTCGGCTTCGCCCAGGGTTTTTTCGAGCGCTCCCGCGACCGCGTGCAGGTCTTCCATGCTGGTCCAGATGTCGTGGCCGTCCTCGGTCGATTCGATGTCCTCTGCACCGGCTTCCATCGCGGCTTCGAGCACCTTTTCCTCGTCGCCAGCGCTCGCTGGATAGGTGATCAGGCCCATGCGGTCGAAGCCGTGGCTCACCGCGCCCGATGCGCCCAGGTTGCCGCCATTCTTGCTGAACGCGGTGCGGACGTTGGTCGCGGTGCGGTTGCGGTTGTCGGTCAGCGCCTCGACGATCAGCGCGATGCCGCCCGGGCCATAGCCCTCATAGCGGATTTCCTCGTAATCCTCGCCACCCGCAGCAGACGCCTTGTCGATCGCGCGCTGGATATTGTCCTTGGGCATCGACTGGGCCTTGGCGGCGTTGACCGCGAGGCGCAGGCGCGGGTTCATGTCGGGATCGGGCAGGCCCATCTTGGCCGCGACGGTGATTTCGCGGCTGAGCTTGGAAAACATGGCCGAGCGCTTCTTGTCCTGCGCGCCCTTGCGATGCATGATGTTCTTGAATTTACTATGGCCTGCCATGGCGGGGTTCTGCCTGTCTCATCGGTTGGAAACTGTATCTGGTGCGCGCCCTTACACCAGCGGGGGCGATCAAAGCAACCGCTGCCACCAGCCGACATCGCGCCAGCCGCCCAGCTTCCACCCGACCTCGCGATAGATGCCGACCGGCACCATGCCCATGGCTTCGTGCAGCGCGATGCTGGCGGGGTTGGGCAGGGCGATCCCGGCAAACACGGCGTGGATCGATTGCGCGCGCAGCCGGTCGAACAGCGCGGTGTAGAGCGCGCGGCCCACGCCTTGGCCCCTTGCATGATCGGCAATATAGATAGCGATATCGGCGGATGTCGCATAGGCGGCGCGGGAGCGATGCGGGCTGGCATAGGCATAGCCCAGAATGTCGCCGCCCCGTTCGGCCACCAGCCAGGCATGCGACTGGCCGTAATCGGTGATCCGCCGCGCCATTTCGTTGGAATCGGGCGCTTCGGTCTCGAAGCTCACCCAGCTGTTTTCGACATGGGGGGCGTAGATGGCGGCGAGCGCAGCTCCGTCGTCGGGGTGACCGTCGCGGATGTCGAACGCCGCCATCGCGCGATCAGCCGAGGCCGAGGGCCGCCTTGTAGGTGTCCAGGATGGCTTCCATTTCCTGGCGATCGTGCGGCTCCATCTTCCGCAGGCGGACGATCTGACGCATGATCTTGGCGTCATAGCCCTGCGACTTGGCCTCGTTATAGGTATCGCGGATGTCGTCTGCGACGCCCTTGCGCTCTTCCTCAAGGCGCTCGATGCGTTCGATGAAAAGGCGCAGCTGGTCGTCGGCGGAGATGGTTTCGCTCATCGCAAGGGTCTTTCAACAAGGGTTGGGAGCACCGGGCGAATCCCGGCGCGGAATCAATCGGAGCGCCCCCTTAATGGGGGTGAGCGTTCTTCGCCACGCTTTCCTTCATCCGGGCGAGTTGCTCGTCGGTCGCCTCGCCCTGATAGCGCGATTTCCAGGTGGCAAAGTCCATGCCGTAGATCAGCTTACGCGCGGCATCGCGGTCGGGCGCGCCGCCGGCTTCCATCACCCAGTCGGCAAGGCAGTTGCGGCAGAAACCGGCAAGCCCCATCAGGTCGATATTCTCGGCATCGTGGCGATGACGCAGATGCGCGACAAGTCGCCGGAACGCTACGGCAGCAACGTCATCGGGGATATCGACTTCGGCGGGCGGGGCGGGGACGGCATCGGTCATGGCATTTTTTCCAGTTCGGTTTTGCGATTGGCGGCGCTCTGCCCTAAGCAGGAGCCGAGTGCGCCGTGAAGACGTGCAAACGTTCGCGGCTTCGACCAGTTCAAGGGAAGATTATGAGCAAGACTATCGCCAAGCGCAGCCGCAAGGTCAAGATTCTGGCGACGCTAGGCCCTGCCAGCAACAGCCCCGAGATGATCGAAAAGCTGTTCCGCGCCGGAGCCGATGCCTTTCGCGTCAACATGAGCCATGGCGAGCATGCGACGCACGCCGCAACCATCAACGCCATCCGCCAGATCGAAACCCGGCTGCAGCGGCCGATCACGATATTGTGCGATCTTCAGGGCCCCAAGCTGCGCGTCGGCACGTTCGAGGGCGGCAAGGCGTTCCTGAAGCACGGCCAGCATTTCACGCTCGATTCGAACCCCGAACCCGGCAACGACCAGCGCGCCTATCTGCCGCACAAGGAGATTTTCGCCGCGCTCGACAAGGGCCAGCGGCTGCTGATCGACGATGGCAAGATGGTGCTGCGCGTACTGCGCCCCGGCGATGCCGAGATACTATGCTCGGTCGAGGTCGGTGGGTTCATTTCCGATCGCAAGGGACTGAACGTGCCCGACAGTCTGGTGCCGATGGCCGCGCTGACCGAGAAGGACCGGCGGGATCTCGCCTTCGCGCTCGACATGGGCGCGGACTGGATCGCCTTGAGCTTCGTCCAGCGGCCCGATGACGTCGCCGAGGCGCGCAGCCTGATCGGCGGACGCGCGGCGCTGATCGCCAAGATCGAGAAGCCCGCCGCGCTGGCCTCGCTTGATGCCATCATCGAGCTGTCCGACGCGGTGATGGTCGCGCGCGGCGATCTGGGCGTCGAAATGGCGCCCGAAGAGGTGCCCGTGATGCAGAAGCGCATCGTAGAGACCGCACGCCGCTCGGGCAAGCCGGTGGTCGTCGCGACGCAGATGCTCGAATCGATGATCACCAGCCCGTCGCCGACCCGTGCCGAGGTGTCCGACGTCGCCAATGCGGTCTATGACGGCGCCGATGCTGTGATGCTTTCGGCGGAAACCGCGGCGGGCGAATGGCCCGAACTCGCCGTCGGCATGATGGACCGGATCGCGACACAGGTGGAGAGCGACCCCGGCTATGCCGCGCGCGTGCATTTCATCGAGACCTTGCCCGATGCGACCACGGCGGACGCGCTGTCGGCGGCGTGCAGCGAGATTGCCAATACCGTGAGGGTGAGCGCGATCGTATGCTTCACCCTGTCGGGATCGACCGCGCGGCGGGTCTCGCGCGAGCGACCGGCGGTGCCGGTGATGGTGCTCACCCCCTCGCGCGAGACCGCGCGGCGCGTCGGCCTGCTCTGGGGTGCCTATCCGGTGGTGACGCGCGATATTGGCAGTTTCGAGGAGATGATCGGCAAGGGCAAGCGCATGGCGCTGCGCCATCACTTCGGCGAGGCCGGCGGCCGCATCATCGCGCTGGCGGGGGTGCCGTTCGGAACACCGGGATCGACCAACGTGCTGCACATCGTCACGCTGACCGGCGAGGAGCTGAAAGGCTACAAGGGCTGATAGGCTAGCGGATGGCTAAGCAGGGTGCGGTCACGCGTCAGCAGCCGCGCGCCGCTTTGCTGCGCCTGGACCAGCAGCAGCTCATCAAACGGGTCCTTGTGCGCGATGGAGATGATGAGCGGGGCGGCGGCCGTGTCGGTGTCCAATGCGATAATTTCCATGCCAATCGATCCAAGGTAGCTTGTGGCCAGAAGTGGATCGAGAGCACCCTTGCGACCACCTGACGCATGGAGAGCGTTCCATTTCACACGGACTTCCCAGATTGAGATCGTCGACGCCACGACGTGGTTTGAGGAGTCATTCAAAGCGCGCCACTCACTTGGCCTGATGGCAGCTTGATTGGTTGCCAGCCAGATCACGAAATGGGTGTCGAGTAGTAATCTCAATCCTCAAGACCCAGCACTTTGCGGCTGAATGCGGGGTCGTCAAACTCCGGGGGCCAAAGATCTTGGCCTTCAAATTTGTCCAGGCCATGGGCTTTGCGATAGGCTTCGCCGGCTGCCCAATCGATACCGCCCTTCACCGTTTTTGGTGGATTCATTTCGGCCACCGGCTTGCCATCGTCGGTAATGACGACTTTCTCACCGCGCATCACGGCGTCAATAGCCTCAGAGAAACGGGCCTTGGCTTCGCGGATCGACATCTCCATGAATAATCAAATACCACAGATCGTCGGGTTCAAGTAGCGGCATTCTCCAGCACGCCGCGCGCAATCAGTTCTGCCTCGAGCGTGGCATGGTCGCGGAAGACATGACCCTGCAGCCCGCACGAAACGGCGCTTTCGATATTGTCCGCGCGGTCGTCGATGAACAGCGCGCGCGATGGATCGATGTCGAAGCGGTCGATGGCGAGGCGGTAGATCGCGGGGTCGGGCTTTACCAGCTTCTCCGCCCCCGACACGACAATGTCGCGGAACAGGTCGAAGACCGGCGCGGTGGGGCGGAACATGTCCCAGAACTCGACGCCGAAATTGGTGATGCCGAAAATCGGATAGCCGAGCAGCGCGAGTTTTTCTGCGAGGTCCAGCATGCCCGGCACCGGCCCCGGGATCGTTTCCAGCCAGCGCGGGACATAATGGCCGATCAGCTCGGCATGCTCGGGGTGCTCGGCAACAAGCTCGGCAACCATCTCGTCGAGCAATCGGCCCGCGTCGTGCTGCGAATGCCAATCGATGGTCAGCACATTGGCAAGAAAATGGTCGAGCTCAGCCGGATCGTCGATCAGCTTGGCGTAGAGTGTGCGAATATCCCATTGGTAGAGGACATTGCCGACATCGAAGATAATGGCATCAACCGGCTGCATATCGCCCCCCTCAGGCACGCAAGCAAAAGGCCCCGGACCATGCCGGAGCCCTTACTCCATTCCAAACCTTGTCCGGCGCGCCAGTTGACGGCGCGTCGGGCCGATCAGCCCTGGCGGGCCTTGAAGCGACGGTTGGTCTTGTTGATCACATAGGTGCGGCCGCGACGACGGATCACGCGGTTGTCGCGATGACGATCCTTGAGCGACTTCAGCGAATTGCGAATCTTCATGACGTGGGCCCTTGATTGAAATCGGATTGGGGTCATGGCGTCCGTGGCCAAGCGCAGATGCGCAATAGCCGGGCCGGAACATCCATGCCGGAAAGCGGCGCGGATACGTGGAGGGGCGCACAAAGTCAAGCATCGGCGCGGCGGCGACAGGCAATTTTTTGGCCGCTTCATTGGCCATTCATGGCGAAACGGGTTAGGCATCGAACGGGCAGGCCCGCAAGGCCGAGACCGGGAAAGGGCGCAAATATCATGGCTTTTCTTCGCAGATCTAACATGGCGGTGCTGTGCGTTGCCTTCGCCATGGCCGCAGGGTTGAGCGGCTGCGTGTCGCCAGCCGGGCCGGTAGAGGCTGTCCGCTTCGTTTCGCCCGATCGCGCCAGCGAACTTGGACGCGGCCCGATTCGTGTGGTCGCTGGTGAGGGCATGGACAGCAACGCGCTCGAATATCGCAGCTATGCCACCGCCGTGGAGCGCGAGCTCGAACGGATCGGCTATCAAGTGCTGCCGGTCGGCGCGCGCGATGGTGCCGACATCCAGACTGCAACCGTGCGGATCGAACGTTCGGTGCTCTCCCCCGTCGGCGATGACCGCGGTCCGGTCACGGTGGGCGTGGGCGGCGGCACCGGCGGCTTCGGCTCGGGTGTCGGGGTCGGAATAGGCATCAACCTGGGTGGGCGTCCGAAGGGCGAGGTGGTGACCGAGATGTTCGCCAATATCCGCGCGGGCGACGGCGCGATCCTGTGGGAAGGCCGCGCCAGTGTCGAAGCGCGCGAAGGCTCGCCGATGGCTGAGACGCAGCTGAATGCGTCTAAACTCGCACAGGGATTGTTTACCGGCTTTCCCGGTGAGTCCGGAGCGACTATCAGCGTGCCATGACTCAGGCACTCATCCCCAGCATCACCGCCGCTTTCGATTCCGGAAACATCGTCAACCATGGTCTGACCCAGCTGCCCGATGGCAGCTGGCGCGCCGAACTTGCCATCCGCAAGGACAAGGATTCGGACTTCTTTCAATGGTTTCACTTTCGCGTCGCGGCGCAGCCGGGGACCGATCTGGAGCTCGTCATCACGGGGCTCAGAGAATCGGCCTATCCCGATGGCTGGCCCGGCTACCGCGCCTGTGTCAGCGAGGACCGCGACTATTGGGGCCGGGCCGAGACCAGCTATGATGCAGCAGCGGGCGCGCTGACGATCCGTCATCAGATGGGCACCGGCGTCGCCTGGTTCGCGTATTTCGCGCCCTATTCGATGGAGCGGCACCATGATCTGGTCGCCGAAATGGCAAGCCGCCCGGGCGTGCAGCACCGTGAGCTCGGCCTCAGCCTCGACGGCCAGCCGATCGATTGCCTCGACATGGGCGAGGGGCCGGTCCAGGTCTGGCTCTATGCGCGCCAGCATCCGGGCGAATCCATGGCTGAATGGTGGATGGAAGGTGCGCTGGAAAAGCTGACTGATCCCGCCGATCCGCATGCGCGGCTGCTGCGCCAGAAGTGCACATTGCATGTCGTCCCCAACATGAACCCGGATGGCTCGCTGCGCGGGCATCTGCGCACCAATGCGGCTGGCGTGAACCTTAACCGCGAATGGCACGAGCCGTCGCCAGAGCGCAGCCCCGAAGTGCTTTGCGTGCTGGGCGCGATGGATGCGACCGGCGTGCACTGGGCGATGGACGTGCATGGCGACGAGGCCATCCCGCACGTGTTCATCGCCGGGTTCGAGGGCATCCCGTCCTGGACCGACGAACAGGGGGCGCGATACAATCGTTATCGTGATCTGCTGGCCGAGCGCACGCCCGATTTCCAGACCGCCAAGGGCTATCCCAAGGCGGGCGCGGGCAGGGCGAACCTGTCTATGTCGACCAACCAGCTGGCCGAGCGGTTCGGTCCTTCGCATGGCTGCGTGTCGATGACGCTGGAAATGCCGTTCAAGGACAATGACGATTTGCCATGCCCCGATCAGGCCTGGAGCCCCGAACGCTCCAAGCTGCTGGCGCATGACTGCTTGGCGGTGCTGGCGGAGATGATTGCAGGCTGACGGCTGCGCCGTTCATCGCGATGCAAGGCTGAGCGGCGCATGCTCCGGTCCGTGCTGCCACGGAAAGGATTCGCCATGCCCGCTCCCCGCCGCTTGATCGCTGCCGGTCTCATTGCCACCGGCGCTGCGCTGTTCGCGTTCCAGTCGCTCGCCCTTGCTGATGACGCACCCGCCAAGCCTTCGCGCGTGCCGCCGGCCGAAGTGATCGGAGAGCCGGTAAGCTGCATCAATATTGCGCAGATTCGTGGCAGCCAGGTGCGAGACAACCAGACGATCGATTTCATGATGGCGGGCGGCAAGGTCTATCGCAACGAACTGCCGCAGCAATGCGGCAACCTGGGTTTTGATCGGTCCTTCACCTACTCGACCTCGCTGACCCAATTGTGCAATGTCGATATCATCACCGTCTTGCAGAATGTCGGCGGCGGCCTCCAGCGCGGAGCCAGTTGCGGCCTCGGTCAGTTCACGCCCGTCAAGCTGATCAAGCAGCCCAAGAAGGGCTGATCAAACATCATCGGCCGAGATCATCTCGGCGCGGTCCAGTTCGCCGGTCATGGACGCCACGGTGACTGCGACCGCAGCGTCGCCGGTGATGTTGGTCGTGGTGCGGATCATGTCCATGATGCGATCGACCCCCGCCACCAGCGCGATCGTTTCCAGCGGGACGCCGACCGAGCCGAAGACCAGGGCCATCATGATCAGGCCGGCCCCGGGAATGCCTGCTGCGCCTACCGCGCCCAGGGTGGAGGTAAAAGCAACCATTGCATAGTCGCCCCAGCTCAGATCCACGCCGAAGATCTGTGCGCCGAACAGGGTGGCAAGACACAGATACATGGCCGTGCCGTTCATGTTGATCGTCGCGCCCAGCGAAACGACAAAGCTCGACACGCTGGCGGATACGCCGAGGTTGCGCTGCGTGCAGCGCAGCGTCACCGGCAAGGTGGCGTTGGATGAGGCGGTGGAATAACTGACCGCGATCGCATCGACCATACCGCGAAAAAAGTCGATCACGGGCAGGTTTGCGATGAGGCGGATCATCACTGGATAGAAGACCAGGATGATGATCGCGCAGCCGATGTAATTCAGCGCCACAAGCTTTGCGAGCGGGACCAGCCCCTCAAACCCGAACGTCCCGGCGACCCAGGCCATCAGCGCGAACACACCGAACGGGGTCAGCTCCATTACGATCATCGTGACCTTCTGCATCACGATCGCCCCCGAATCGAAGATGCGTGCCACCGGGACCCCATCTTCCTTGGCCATCAGGATGCCGATCCCCAGAAGCAGCGAGAACACGATGAGCGCGAGGACATCGGTGGTCGCCATCGCTTCGACCACATTTTCGGGCACCATTTTCAGGATGGTCTGGGTTGCGCTGGCAGAGGTCGGTGGAGGGGCCTCCACGGACCCCGCCAGGCTAGCATCGACACCGCGTCCCGGCTGGACGAGCGTCCCCATGGTCAGCCCCAGAACGGCAGCCAGCTGGCCGGTGATCAGGAACAGCAGCATCGCCCGTCCGCCGACCGCGCCGAGCTTGCGAAGATCGCCGATCGAGGCGACCCCCGCGACGAGCGAAAAGAAGATCAGCGGCACGACCAGCATCTTGATCGCGCGGATAAACAGATCGCCGATCCATTTGATCGATGCCGCGCCTTCGCCCCAGACCAGGCCCGTGACGATCCCGAGCGCGAGCGCGGCGACCACGCGCTGCCAAAGCGGAATGCGGAACCAAAAGGCCAAGATGCGTTCCCCGGATGCGGTTGCCCGCCTAGGACGAAATGCCACCGTACAGGGGCATTGCGGCGGGTTTCATCAGTTCAACGCAATGATCGCGAAACAGGTTGCCAGGCCGACGCCGATGGTGAGCGGAATGCCGGCCTTGAAGAAGTCGGTGAAGCGGTAATTGCCCGCCGCATAGACCAGGGTGTTGGTCTGATAGCCGATGGGCGTCGCAAAGCTCGCGGACGCGGCGAACATGACCGCGATGACCAGCGGGCGCGGGTCGATGGCGAGATCGGTACCCAGCTTGATGACGATCGGCGTCACCAGGATGGCCACTGCATTGTTGGTGATGATCTCGGTCAGCAGGACCGAGACGACATAGACCGCAAAGACCACCGCCCAGACCGGCGCCTCGACGAGGAAGGGCGCGAGGGCGTTCACCACCATCTTGACGCTGCCCGCCTCTTCCAACGCCAGGCCGACCGCCAGCATGCCGAAGATCAGCACCAGGACATTGCCGTCGATCGAGCTCCAGGCTTCTTCGGCATCGATGCAGCGCGCGATAAGGATGAATCCGACCGCAAGAATCGCTGCGACCTCGATCGCCAGCACGTTGAGTGCCGACAGGATCACGACGGCTGCCAGCGCGCCGATGGCGAGCGGGGCCTTGTCGCGACGGAAGGCGCGCGCGCTGGTATTGGTGATGCCGAACAGGTTGGGGTTTTCGTACATTCGCGCGATGTCGGCCTTCGAGCCGGTGACCACCAGCTTGTCGGCGGCGTGGATCTTGGCATTGGGCAGGTCCGATCGCGGCAGGTTGCGATAGCGCGTGAGGCCCAGGATGCGGACATTCAGCAGCGACAGAAACGGAATGTCATACAGCCGGTTGCCTATGCTGGGATGGCTGGGCGCGACCATCGCCTCGACCACCACCTCGCCCATCGGACCGACATCGCCCTTGCGCACGATGCCGACCTTGAAGTCCTGACTCTTGCGCAGCGACATCAGCTCGGGAAGGTCGGTGCGGATCACGACCACATCGTCAGGCTGCAGGATCTCGCTCGTCAGATTGTGGCGGATATAGCGCCCGTCGCGCTTGATCGCGGTCACCTGAATCTTGGCGCGCTTTGCGATCGGCGTCTCGCCCAGAGTCTTGCCGCGCAACGTCGAGGCGTTGCGGATTGTGAGCTCGGTAACGAACACCTCGTCGCTGCCGGTACTGCCTGCTGGCGCGGCCTCGTCCTTGGGCAGCAGCCAGCTGCTGAATGCGGCCAGCATGATCATGCCGGCAACGCCTGCGATCAGACCATAAGGCGTAATCTCGAAAATCCCGAAGGCCGGCTGGCCGTTGGCCCTGGCGACCGAATCGACGATCAGGTTGGTCGACGTGCCGATCAGCGTGGTGGTGCCGCCGAGGATACAGATGAAGCTGAGCGGGATCAGCAGCTTCTTGGCCGAATAGCCCGTCGCCTGGGCGAGGCGCAGGATGATCGGGATCATCACCACCACCACCGGCGTGTTGTTCATGAAGGCAGAGGCGACATAGACGCCCAGGAACATCTCGGCGACCGCCAGCCGGGGATGCCGCGCCGCGCGATTGATGATCGCGCCGGCGATCGCATCGATGGTGCCAGTCCGCAGCAGCGCGCCCGACAGGATGAACATCGCCCCGATGGTGATCGGCGCACTGTTCGAGAAGACGGAAAAGAGCTGCTTGGAATCGATAATGCCGAGAAACAGGAAGGCGCAGGCCCCCAGAATCGCGACCACCGCTGCGGGAAAGCGTTCCAGGATGAACCCGACGAACATCAGGCCCAGAATGGCCAGGCCGATCGGCGCCTGCCAGGTTTCGATAAACAGCCTGATGTCGTCCAAGGCTGTCAGCCCCCCGTGTCGCTTGAAGTGGGACTATGCTCTAGCCGCTCTTGAGTTCCGCTGTCAGCCGCAAACTCGCGCGCCAGAACAGGAAGGCGGGGATGAGGCCCAGCCAGGCTGCGCCGTAAAGCACCCAGCGAACGCTGTCCTCCCCGGCATAGGGCTGGAAGGCATCGGACATCATGCCGAAGAACAGCGGGCCCAATCCCAGGCCGATCAGGTTTTGCGAAAACAGCATCACCGACGCCGCGACCGCGCGCACCTCCGGTCGCACCAGGCCCTGCACACAGGCATAGACGGGCCCATAATACATGATGTTCATCGCGGTCGGCAGCACCAGCAGCGCCAGTGCGACCTTCCAGTCGGTCGCCGAATAGGCGAGGAACAGGATGGGGGCTGCGAGCGCAATGGCAAGCGCCGGACCGGTGAGCAGATGCTTGCGGTCACGCTTGCCGAAATGATCGGCCAGCTTGCCGCCTCCCCATGTGCCGATCATGCTCGAAATGCCCAGAGTCACGCCGAGATACAGCCCCGTCTCGCCCGGGGTCAGGCCGAAATTGCGGATGAACAGCACCGCAACCCATACGCCCTTGCCATAGGACAGGAAGGCGATCAGCCCGCCGGCGATGCACAGGAAGACGAAGCAGCGCGAGGTCACCAATTCCTTCAGCGCCTCGCGCACTGGCACCTGAACCTTGGCGGCGGGCATTGCCGCCCCCTTGAGCATTCCGGCGCGGCGCGGCTCCTTCATCAGGAACGGCACCAGCAGCGCGAGCAGCACGCCGGGCATGCCGACCACATAAAAGGCAGTGCGCCAGCCATAGGCATCAGCGAGGCCGCCACCGATGACCATGCCGAGCAGCGATCCGATCGGGATGCCCAGGCCATAAAAGGCGATGGCCGAAGAGCGCTTGTCGGCAGGCAC
This sequence comes from Acidovorax delafieldii, assembly GCA_001555775.1. Taxonomy (GTDB): domain Bacteria; phylum Pseudomonadota; class Alphaproteobacteria; order Sphingomonadales; family Sphingomonadaceae; genus Blastomonas; species Blastomonas delafieldii_A. The sequence goes on from LSHP01000009.1 coordinate 55,697, forward strand.
GCTGTCGGTGATCAGCGAATGCGCCGCCGGGGTGCAGCCCGCTTCGCCGACGCCCACGCCGACACGCGCGAGCAGCAGCTGCGGAAAGGTCCGCGCCGCGCCGCACGCCATGGTCATCGCCGACCAGATCGCCACCGACCAGGCGATCAGCGAGACACGGTTGGTGGTGCTGCGATCGGCATAGCGCGCGATCGGGATGCCCAGCAGCGTGTAGAACAGCGCAAAGGCCAGGCCGGTCATCAGCCCGAGCTGGGTATCGGAAAGCTGAAAATCGCGCTTGATCGGCTCGGCCAGGATCGAGACGATCTGCCGGTCGAGAAAGTTGAAGATATAGATGATCATCAACGTCCACAGCATCACGCGCGGACTGGAGGCCCCCTGGAGCGACGAAGGGGCAGGCGGCGTGTCTGCGGCCATGGTCGGCGGCACACCGGCATCGGCTGCCGGGTTGCGGGTGACGGTCATGCACTCTCCTGTCGCGCCGCACTCTTGCCCTCGCGGGTCAGCGGTCGCTTATGAAAGCCATGCTAGCCATTTGCCGACGCGAGGCAATCACCCTGCGACAAAATGTGACGGACACGTCAACTGCCGCTACGGCACAGGTGGTTCAGCAATAAGGAAAAAGCGCGTTCAGCCGCATTGCGCGCGGTGGAGCAGCTTCTGGTCGGCCAGCACCAGCGCCACCATCGCTTCGACCACCGGGGTGCCGCGAATGCCGACGCACGGGTCGTGCCGACCCTTGGTCACGATCTCGCTTGCCTCCCCCTCACGGGTGATCGTCTCGACGGGGGTGAGGATCGAGCTGGTCGGCTTGAATGCGACGCGCACCACCACAGGCTGGCCGGTCGAGATGCCGCCCGCGACGCCGCCGGCATGGTTGGCGAGGAATTCGGGACTACCATCCGCACCGGGGCGCATGGGGTCGGCATTGGTTTCGCCGCTGAGGCGCGCGGCGGCGAAGCCGTCGCCGATCTCGACACCCTTAACCGCGTTGATCGACATGGCTGCGGCTGCGAGTTCGCTGTCGAGCTTGGCGTAAAGCGGCGCGCCCCAGCCGGCGGGTACGCCGGTCGCGACGCACTCTACGATCGCGCCCAGCGAACTGCCCGATTTGCGCGCGGCATCGACGTTGGCCTCCCAGCGCTTGGCCGCCTCTGGGTCGGGGCAGAAGAACGGATTGCGCGTGATCTCCGCCGCATCGAAGCGGGCCGGATCGATCGCATCGCCGCCCAGTTCGCAGACATAAGCGGTGAGCGTCACCTCGGGGATGACCAGCCGCGCGACGGCTCCTGCGGCCACCCGCGCTGCCGTCTCTCGCGCGCTCGACCGGCCGCCGCCGCGATAGTCGCGGAAACCGTATTTGGCATCATAGGCATAATCGGCATGGCCGGGGCGATAGGCCTTGGCGACATCGCCATAATCCTTGGATCGCTGGTCGACATTCTCGATCATCAGGCTGATCGGCGTGCCGGTGGTGCGCCCCTCGAACACGCCCGAGAGGATGCGCACCGCATCGGGCTCCTGCCGCTGCGTCGTGAAGCGCGAGGTGCCGGGGCGGCGCGCATCGAGAAAGGGCTGGATGTCGCTTTCGCTCAGAGCCAGTCCCGGCGGGCATCCGTCGACCACGGCGCCTAGAGCCGGTCCATGGCTTTCGCCCCAGGTGGTGAAGCGGAAAACGCGGCCAAAGGTGTTGAAGCTCATGCGGCTGTCCCGTCAGGCAGAAAGGAATTGCGCGCGCTTTGCGGCATTGCGGGCGCGCTGTCCAGTGCGCGGCGGACGGTCAGGCGTTGCTCGGTGCCTTGCCGGGATAGTCGCTGGCGCGCGTCAGCCTGGCGATCTCGTCACGATAGCGGAACCGCAGCGCCGACCAGTCATTGTCGATCGCCACCTGGGTGACGGGCAGCAGGTCCTGCGCGGCGAGACTCTCCCAGCCATCGTCTCTGGTGATATCGGATCGGATCGGATCGATCCCGATTTCTTGGGATAGGCGAACCACATGGCCGCGCCGCGCCGATAAGCGGCGAGCGCACCGGGCGCAGCCGCAGCCAGCGCCGCCCTGTCGCGGACAAAGGCCAGGATGATCGTGGGCTCGTCCGCCGCCGCGCTGTCGGGAAGCCGCGAGGCGACCGCAGCGGGGCAATCGATGACTTTGAGAACCGATCCAGGCTTGCAGCCCAGCTTCTTGCAGAGAGCACGATCGGCCATGGCCCGATCAATCCAGCGCGATGTCCGGTGCGTCTTCCTGCTTCATGCCCACGACATGATAGCCCGAATCGACATGATGCGTCTCGCCGGTCACGCCCGAGGACAGGTCCGAGCATAGGTACAGGCCTGCTCCGCCGACATCGTCGATGGTCACGTTGCGGCGCAGCGGTGCGTTATATTCGTTCCATTTCAGGATATAGCGGAAGTCGCCGATGCCGCTGGCCGCCAGCGTCTTGATCGGGCCCGCCGAGATCGCGTTGACGCGGATATTCTCACGGCCGAGGTCATTGGCGAGATATTTGACGCTGGTCTCCAGCGCCGCCTTGGCGACGCCCATGACGTTGTAATGCGGGATCACCTTTTCCGCGCCGTAATAGCTCAAAGTCACGATCGAGCCGCCATTGGGCATCATCGCACGCGCCCTTTTCGCAACGGCGACAAGCGAATAGGCCGAGATGTTCATGGTCATCAGGAAGTTGTCGAGGCTGGTGTCGACATAGAGGCCGCGCAGTTCGTTCTTGTCCGAAAAGCCGATGGCATGAACGACGAAATCGATCGTCGGCCAGCGCGCCGCAAGGGTCTCGAAAGCCCGGTCGAGCGCATCCATGTCCGACACGTCGCAATCGAAGGTGAAGTCGCTGCCGAGCTCTGCTGCAAGCGGAATAACGCGCTTGCCCAAAGCCTCGCCCTGATAGCTGAACGCCAGCTCGGCGCCGTGCTCGGCCAGCTTCTGCGCAATGCCCCAGGCGAGCGACTTGTTGTTGGCAAGCCCCATGATGAGGCCGCGTTTGCCCTTCATCAGTCCGTCCATGTCGTGATCCTTCAGTTCTTGTCCGTTTTCTGCGGCAGGCCGCCGCGCGCCCGCGCGATGGCGGCGTTCAACTCGGCCCCGATTACCATAGCAAGGCCGATGAGAAAGAAGAAAATGAGGCTGACCATCACCCCGGCCAGGCTGCCATAGGTCAGGTCGTAATCGGCAAAGGTGCCGAGAAACCGAGGCAGAATCGCCAGGCACAGCATCCACCAGACCGCGATGAACATCGGGCCGGGCCAGATCGGATGGCCTGCCTCGCGATACCGCAGCGGGGTGAGCATGCCATAGACCAGGTACAGCATCAGCAGCAGCACGGCGAAGGTGAACAGCTGGCTCAGCACCACCAGCGCGAGCGGTTCTCCGGGGAAATACAGGCTGTTGGCGATGACTTCTGCCGCGCCCGCGAGCACCACCTGGACGCTCAGTGCCAGCATGGTCGCGATCACCGCAAGGATGATCAGCGCCATCGACCCCAGTCGCAGCTTCCAGAAGGGCTTGTTGCTCTCCGTCCCATAGGCGCGGCGGATGACGGCGCGGATCGACTCGATCAGGCTCGCGGTGGTCCAGAGCCCGACTAAAACGGCGAGCCAGAGCAGCGCGCCGGTGCGCGCATACATCGCCGCTTCCATCGGCGCGGCGAGGACCGAGGCGACGCTCGGCGGCACCGCGGCCAAAAAGCCCTGCACCGCTTCCGCGCCATATTCGCTGCGGCCGAACACACCGCCCAGCGCTGCTGCGACAATGAAAAAAGGAAAGATGCTCAGCAGCGCGAGATAGGCGAAATTGCCCGCCACGACCCCCCCATGGGTCATCACGTTGCCCGCAACTTCAGCGACGATCGCGCGCGACGTGGCCAGAAATTGTTGCCGCTTGTCCGGCCGCAGAAGATCGGTCAGCGCCATCAAGTCGTGCCGGACTCAGCCGGTCAGCCCCGCACGCGGATCGTAATTCGCGCTCCAGCCTTCGACGAACTGGGTTAGCGCAGCATCGCCGCCTTCGGGCAGGCGGATCTGCAGTTCGATGATCTGGTCTCCGCGCACGCCGTTCTTGCCGTGAAAGCCCTTGCCCTTGAGGCGCATCTGCTGGCCCGACTGGCTGCCCGGCTTGATCTTCATCATCACGGCGCCATCGACGGTGGGCACGCGCACCTCGCCGCCTGCGACCGCCTCTTTCAGCGTGATCGGCAGGTCGAGCCGCACATTGTCGCCATCGCGGCGGAAGAAGCGGTGCGGGCGCACCTCGATCGTCACGATGCCGTCGCCGGGGCCCCCGGGGCCGGGCTGGCCCTTGCCCGAAAGGCGCATGTTGGTGCCGGTCTCGACGCCATTGGGCAGCTTGAGGTCGATCGTCTTGCCATCGGCCAGCGTGATCCGCTGCGGCTTCAAGGTTGCGGCGTCGGTGAAGTCGACCGCCATCTTGTAGGCGACATTGGCACCCTTGGGCGCATTCTGGCGCGCGCCGCCATAGGGACCCGAGCTGCTGCCGCGCGCTCCGCCGCCGAAGCCGCCGAACAGGCCGTCGAAGATATCGGCAAAATCGATGCCGTCATTGCCGAAGCCGGAAAAGCCCGCATTGTCGCTCGACCGGCTCTGCTGGCGAAAGCCCCCGCCGCCAAAGCCGAAAGGCGCGGCCGGGTTGCCGTCGATATCGATCTCGCCCCGGTCGAAGCGGGCGCGCTTGTCCTTGTCGGAGAGCAGGTCATAGGCGCGCGTGACTTCGGAAAAGCGCGCGGCTGCGGCCGGATTGTCCTTGTTGTAATCCGGGTGCAGCTCCTTGGCGAGCTTGCGGTACGCGCTCTTGATGTCCTTCTCGCTCGCGCCCTTGGACACGCCGAGAATTGCATAGGGATCAGCCATGAATGTGGTCGCCATTGTTGGTCAGGTTATCCATTGTTGCCGATTTACAACAATATCTGGGGTAGGGGCAGGGCATTTTTCAAGCCGGGATGCGGCGGTCGGAGGGGCCGCGCCATAAAATCATCCGCAGCACGATGTAAAGCGCGAGGCCGAACGGTCCGGCGGCAAAGGTGAAGAACAGGATCGGCGCCTGGATCAGCCGCCCTTTCAGCGTGCTGAGCCCATGCGCATCGGCGTTGCGCGCGATCCACAGGCCGACGAACAGGTCGAAGGTGAGGTAATGCACCCAGCCTATGGTAACTCCGGCATCGCTGGCAAAGATGCTGCGCACGCCCTCGATCGTCGAGAAATCCGCACCGCCATCGGTCGGCACGATGCCGGTGAGCACGAGGGTGAGGCCGGTCGCATAGCCCAGCGCGAGCAGGAATATAGGGCCGAAGAACAGCGAGTGCATGACGATATCGCGGCGCGGAGCGAGGATCAGCACCGCCCAGGCGACCATGGCGACAAGATTGGCGATCCCGAAAATCTGCTCCCACATCGGCGCGCGCTCCCTTCAGCAAAATCCTGTTCAACGCGCGGCCCATGCGCCATAAACCGCGCCGACGGACTCACCACTGTCTTATATGGCTAAGGCAGTCAAGCGAGCCCGTGACCGACAAGACAGGATGGACATGGCCGACGACCCCTTTGCGCTGTTTGATGACTGGTACATCAAGGCGCGCGAGACCGAGATCAACGACAGCAATGCGATGGCGCTCGCCACCGCCGGTGCCGAGGGGCGGCCTTCGGTGCGCATGGTGCTGCTGAAAGGCCATGGGCCGGATGGGTTCATCTTCTACACCAATTACGAAGGCCGCAAGGGCGGCGAACTGCTTGCCAATCCGCATGCCGCCCTGCTGTTCCACTGGAAGTCGCTGCGCCGCCAGATCCGCATCGAGGGGCCGGTGACGCCGGTCGACGACGCCACCGCCGATGCCTATTTCGCCACCCGCTCGCGCGATTCGCAGCTGGGGGCCTGGGCGTCGGACCAGTCGCGGCCGCTGCCCGAGCGGAGCATCTTCGAGCAGCGCTTTGCCGAAGTGGAGAAGCTGTTCGCCGACAAGCCCGTGCCTCGGCCGCCGCATTGGTCTGGCTTCCGGGTGACGCCGCAGCGGATCGAGTTCTGGGAGGATCGCGACCACCGGCTGCACCACCGCCGCGTGTTCACCCGCACCGAGAGCGGCTGGGACGAAGGCCTGCTCTACCCGTAAGGATGTTTGCCATGACTGATCTGCCCGACACCGTTCCCTATTGCCATATCGACGCCTTTGCCGACCGTCCTTTCACCGGCAACCAGGCGGCGGTCATGCCGCTGGCCGCCTGGCCAGACGATGCTGTGCTGCAGTCGATCGGCGAGGAAAACAATTTCGCCGAGACCGCGTTCATCGTTCCGATCGACAGCGCCGAGGCGGATTACGAACTCCGTTGGTTCACCCCTGTGGCCGAGGTCGCGATGTGCGGCCATGCGACGCTCGCCTCGGGCCATTATGTCTTCGAACAGGGCTTTTCGGGCGATACCGTGCGCTTTCTGACGCGCAAGGCAGGGGTGCTCAGCGTCAGCCGCGATGGCGATAGGCTCTCGCTGTCGCTGCCCGCGCTGCCGCCCGAACCGGCGGTCTTGCCCGACTGGACCGCGCTGCTCGGCGGATTGCCGAGCGAATGTCATGTGCATGTCGGGCGCTACAATGTGCTGCTGTTCGATCACGCCGACGACGTTCTTGCGCTCGAGCCCGATTTCAAGGCGCTGGCCGCGCTGGGCAACCATCAGTTCATCTGCACCGCGCCCGGCAAGGATACCGATGTGCTGAGCCGCGTGTTCGTGCCCGGCGTCGGCATCGACGAGGACAGCGTGACCGGATCGTCGCATGCGGTGCTCACCCCGTTCTGGGCGGCGCGGCTTGGGCGCAGCAGCTTCACCGCCTTTCAGGCGAGCCAGCGGGGCGGTCTTCTCCACTGCACACTCGACGGCGACCGCGCGGTGCTGGCGGGCAAGTGTTTCACCGTGGTGACGGGCACGTTCCGGCTGCGGTAAGCTTGTATGTCTCCCCTCCCGCTTGCGGGAGGGGAGAGGGCTTCATCCTTCTTTCGCCTTGCTCGCCGCCTCCAGCGCGTCCCACGTCCCCCATTCGATCGCTCGCCCCGGATAGGCGATGCTGCGCAGCGGCCAGTCCTTTGCGATCCATTGCTGCACCCAGGCATAAAGCTTCGCATCGAACCCGGCGTCATATTCGGCCTTGGTCACCCATAAAGTGACCATTGCGTCATAGCCGGGAACGGGGCTGGGATAAACATAGACGCAGCCGCGCTCGCGCTTGCCGTCGGGCGTGAGCACCGCATAGGCGAAGGATTCACGGCGCTGGAACCGGCCCTGTTCGGTGAGCATGTCCTTCATCGCATCGGCATCGCTGATCCCGGGATGCGGCCAGGCAGTCGATCGGGTGAAGGTCTTCTGCAGATGCTCGATCGACGACATGTACGCGTCAAAATCGATTTTCACGAGATCTGGGCCCAGCGGGACGAGCTTGAAGCCCGGCCCTTCGATCAGCGTCGGAACCGGGAAATCCGCCGGCACGAACGGCGCGGCCTCGGCCGTTTGCGCGGCTGCATAGCCCGCGCCGTCCTGTGCCAGTGCAGGCGCGGCGAACAGCAGCGGCAAGGCAGCGGAAATTCGAAGCAAGGTCATTGGCAGTCCCCCTGAGAATCGGCGTGGACTAGACTGACAGAAGCTTCGGTCCCGGCCTAGTCCCTTGGGAAAAGCGCCAGAATGCGCCCGAGCTGCTCCTTGACCGGATCGAGCACATCGTCCTGGGTCTTGCCGAGCCGGACCAGCGTGAGCTTCTGGCTCGGGCTGACGATGACGAACTGGCCGAGATGCCCCTGCGCCGCAAACACGTCGCCCGGCAGCAGATCGGGATAGAGAACCTTTTTAAGGCCGGCCGCACGCGGCTTGTTAAGCCAGATATGCCCGCCATAAGCCGGGTCGTTCGGTGAGCTGGTGAGCATGAAATCGACCCAGCCGCGGGTGAGGAACTGGTTGCCCGCAATCGAGCCCTTGTTGCGCAGGAACTCGCCGAACTTGGCCCAGTCGCGCGCATTGGCCTGGATGATCGATCCGCCGATCAGCGTGCCCGAGGCGTCGAATTCGGGCACCATCGAGGTCATCCCCAGCGGTTCGATCAGTCGCCCGCGCATATATTCCAGCATCGCGCGGCGGCGCACGTCGGGGTCCTTGCTGTCGGTCAGCTGGCGGGTGATGATGTCGGACAGGATGACGCTGGTGTTCGTCGAATATTCGAATTTCGATCCTGGCTCCGCCTCGAGCGGCTGGCCCTCGGCATAGCGGACCATGTTGTCGCGGCCGTCGAGGAACAGCATCCGCACCTCGTCCGATTCATAGGGCGGGTCGCCCGCTTCGGTATGCTGCAGGCCCGAGGACATGTGGAGCAGGTGCCTGAGCGTGATCGCGCCGCGCGGGTCGCCGGGGCGCTGCCAGTCGGGCACCGGGGCAGGGGCATCGAGCGCCAGCCGTCCGTCCGCGACCATCAGCCCGACCAGCACCGCGGTGACGCTCTTGGCCATCGACCAGCTGATGAAGCGGGTGCCGCGATCGTAACCCGGCGCATAGCGTTCCGCCACGATCTCGCCGCCGCGCATGATGACGAGCGCGCGGGTCTCGGCAAATTCGTCCTCGCTGAACAGCTTGTCGATCTCGGCATTCAGCGCAGCGGTGGGCACGCCGGGCACGTCGGCAATCATCGTCTCGCCGCTGTCCGCAGCCCGGCCTTCGATGCCATAAAGTCCGAAAGCGGTTGCGCCGAGAAGGCCGGTTGCGGCAAGGGCGAGGAGGATGCGGTGCTTCATGCCCGCCTCCATCAATCAGGCGGGGACCGATGGCAACTGGGAAAATGGGCGCGATGCCGGGCAGGCATCGCAGGCTGAAATGGGTGGCGCTGGCGCTGCTGGCGATCGCGCTCGCGGCGCTGGCCTGGTACTGGCCCGCCCTCAAAGCGTATAGCCAGACGGGCGCTGCCTATTCGGCGCGCGTCGTCTGTTCGTGCCGCTATATCGGCGGGCGGGAGCTCGGCGATTGCGAGAAGGATCTGGAGCCGGGCATGGAGGTTGTGAGCCTGAGCGAAGCAGCGGACGCCAAGCGGATCGATGCCACGGTGCCGCTGATGGCCGCAGAAAGCGCGGAATATCGCGAAGGCTGGGGCTGCGTGCTGATGACGCCCAAGGACCGCGAGGCGATTCGCTGAACCGTCAGGCCTGATCGCGCAGCTTTTCGTGGTGGCGGATGACCTCGTCGATCACGAAACGCAGAAACTTTTCCGAAAAATCAGGGTCCAGATCGGCATCGACCGCAAGCCGCTTCATCCGCGCGATCTGCTCTTCCTCGCGGCGCGGATCGGCAGGGGGCAGATCGGTCTTCGCCTTGTATTCTCCGACAGCCTTGGTGATCTTGAAGCGCTCGGCCAGCATGAAGATCAGTGCCGCGTCGATATTGTCGATGCTCTGCCTGAATGCGGCCAGTACCGGGTCTTGCGCCATAATGTTGATACCCTCGCGAGAATCGCGCGATGCCTTGGTAGCGGTTGCGCTTTGCGCTTGCCTTAAGCCATGCGGATTGCCACATCGCAACCCATGACCGCGACTGTTCATCCGATTGGCCGCCCCGCGGGCGTGTCCACCACCGCTCCCAGCCTCGATCCGATCATGGCGCTCGTGGCGCAGGATCTCAATTCGGTAAACAGCGTCATCCTGGACCGGATGCAATCGCAAATTCCCCTGATTCCCGAGCTTGCCGGGCATCTGATTGCCGGCGGTGGCAAGCGGATGCGGCCGATGCTGACGCTCGCCTGCGCGCAGTTGCTCGATTATCCCGGCACCCGCCATCACAAGCTGGCGGCAGCGGTCGAGTTCATTCACACTGCAACGCTGCTGCACGACGATGTCGTCGATGGATCGGACCTGCGCCGCGGCAAGAAGACCGCCAACCTGGTGTTCGGCAATCCCGCCACCGTGCTGGTCGGCGATTTCCTGTTCAGCCGCTCGTTCGAATTGATGGTCGAGGACGGCTCGCTCAAGGTCCTCAAGATCCTGTCGGGCGCATCGGCGATCATCGCCGAGGGCGAGGTCGATCAGTTGACCGCGCAGCGCCAGATCGAGACCAGCGAAGAGCGCTATCTTGCGATCATCGGGGCCAAGACCGCCGCGCTGTTCGCCGCCGCCTGTCGCATCGCGGCGGTGGTCGCAGAGCGTGACGAGCAGGTCGAACTGGCGCTCGATGCCTATGGCCGCAACTTGGGCATCGCCTTCCAGCTGGTCGATGACGCGATCGACTATGTCTCGGACGCGGCGACGATGGGCAAGGGCGTGGGCGACGACTTTCGCGACGGCAAGGTGACGCTGCCTGTCATCCTCGCCTATGCGCACGGTTCGCCGGAAGAGCGCAAGTTCTGGGAAGCCGCCATCATCGGCCATCGTACCTCGGACGAGGATCTGGCGCATGCGACCCAGCTGCTGCGCCAGCACAATGCGATCGACCTGACGCTCGACCGCGCCCGCCATTTCGGCCAGCGCGCCATCGATGCGATCGCCGGCTTCCCGAACAGCAAGGCCAAGGCGGCGCTGATCGAAACCGTCGAATTCGCGATCGCGCGCGGATATTAGGTCGTGAACGACACCCCGGCCCGAGACCCGCAGGGACGACGGCTGGAAGAACTTGAGGTGCAGAACCACGAGCTGCGCGCGCAACTTGATCAGCTGAAACGGGGTCTCGAGCGCAGTTCGCATTCTGGAAATTCGTGGAACCCGATCGCTTTGTTCGGGGCGGTGACAACCTTGCTGGGCGTGATCGGAGCGGCGATTTTCGGCTATCTCGGATCGGGCGAGGGGAATGCTGCCAGCAGACAGGCGATGGTCTGCCAGCAGGCCTATGTATTTCTGGCAGACGAGAGGCCGACGCCCTATCTCACCGAGGCAGAGGGCCGGGCACTGGCTGCGCGACAGTTGCAAGTGCTCAGAAAATGTGAGAAATTCGTACCATGATGCAGGACCTGTTTCTCGCCATCGCTATCGTCGGCAATGTGATTACCATTGCCGCGCTGGTTGGCGGCTATTACTGGCAGCGCCAGAGCCAGCGTTAATCGGCCAGAATTTGAATTCCGGACAGGACGGGAAAGCTATCGCGGTGCCGACCGTCGATCCATCTTATATGCCATCAGCCAAGCCGCGAACGGATGGCCTCTCCACCGAAATCCGCGCGCTGCTGCTGCTCGCGGGGCCGCTGGTGCTTGGCAATCTGGCGCAGATGGCGATCCATACGACCGAGGTCATCATCCTTGGGCGTTATGACGTGCAGGCGCTGGCGGCGGCGGCGCTGGCGGTGAACCTGTATTTCGCCTGCGGCACCTTCGGCATGGGGCTGATGACCGCCGCTTCGCCGATGATCGCGGCCGAGCGCGGACGGCGCAAGCATTCGGTGCGCGATATCCGCCGCACGGTGCGCCAGGGCATGTGGGTCGCGCTGACGGTCTGCCTGCCGATCTGGGCGCTGCTGTGGAATGCCGAAGCGCTGTTCCTGCTGATGGGGCAGCAGCCGGACCTTGCGCGTGACGCCGGGCAATTCATGCGCATTGCCATGTGGGGCCTGCTCCCCTGGCTGCTGCAATTCGTGCTGCGCATGTATGTCTCGGCGCTCGAGCGGCCGATCTGGGGCGTGTTCGTGACCCTGTGCGGCGTGGCGATGAATCTGGTCGCGTGCTGGGCGCTGGTCTTCGGCAATCTCGGCTTTCCCGAACTCGGGCTGAAGGGCGCGGCAATCGCCAATCTGATCGCCAATTGCACCCTGTTTGCGGTGATGGCTCTGGTCGTGACACGCGTGCGCGCCTTTCGCCGTTACCGGTTGTTCGGACGCTTCTGGGTGGCCGATTGGGGGCGCTATCGCGCGATGTTCAAGCTGGGCTTGCCGATCGCGGTGACCTTTGCCTTCGAGGTCGCGATCTTCAGCTCGGCTGCCTTCCTCATGGGGCTGATCAGCCGCGATTCGCTCGCCGCGCATGCCGTGGCGATCCAGATCGCCTCTTTCGCCTTCATGGTTCCGTTCAGCCTGTCGCAGGCCGCGACGGTGCGTGTAGGCCTGCACCATGGTGCGCGCGACGCCCAGGCTGCGGCGCGCGCGGGCTGGGCGGCGCTGGGGCTCGGTGTGCTGGCGGCATGCGGCATGTCGGCGATCATGGCACTGATTCCGGGCGCGCTGGTGGGGCTATTCATCGATCCCGGTGATGCCAGCGCCGCACCCGCTCTTGCGCTGGCGCTGAGCTTCCTGCTGGTCGCCGCGATCTTCCAGCTGGTCGATGCCGTTCAGGCGGTCGGGGCAGGGGTGCTGCGCGGGCTGCAGGACACGCGCTGGCCGATGCTGTTTGCCGCGTTCGGTTACTGGGTGGTCGGCATGGGCACCGCGTGGTTCTTCGCGTTCCGGCTGGGCTGGGACGGTGTCGGTGTGTGGATCGGGCTGGCCGCCGGGTTGGCGGTCGTGTCCGTGCTCATGGTCGGTCGCTGGGCGCTCCGGCAGCGTTTCGGGCTGGGGGTTTACGCCTGACCCCTGGGCTGGCCAGCCGGTTGAGGGTCGCAGGACAAACATATAAGGCGGCGCGCTATGGCTGAACTGCCCATATATTCCGTGCTGCCAGATTTGCTGCTCGCGCTTGGCAGCGGTCCCAACGCCGTGCTCGTTGCACCGCCGGGCGCGGGGAAGACCACCACCGTCGCCCTGGCACTGCTCGACCAGCCGTGGTGCACAGGGCAGGTTCTGCTGCTCTCGCCCCGTCGCCTCGCCGCGCGCGCTGCTGCCGAGCGCATGGCAGAGCTCATGGGCGAACCGGTGGGCCAGACCATCGGCTATTCGACTCGCATGGACAGCAAGACGAGCGCCGCGACGCGCGTGCTGGTGCTGACCGAGGGGATTTTCGTCAACCGCATCCAGGCCGATCCCGAACTGATGGGCGTATCCGCCGTGTTGTTCGACGAGGTGCATGAGCGCAGCCTGGACAGCGATTTCGGGCTCGCACTGGCACTCGAGGCGCAGGGTGCGTTCCGGCCCGATCTGCGGCTGCTCGCCATGTCGGCAACGCTCGATGGCGCGCGCTTTGCTGCGCTGATGCAGGGCGCGCCGGTGATCGAAAGCGAAGGCCGCTCGCACCGGCTCGACCTGCGCTATCTCGGGCGGCGCGGCGAGCAGCGGATCGAGGATGCGATGGCGCAGGCGATCCGCACCGCGCTGCGCGACGAGGCGCAAGGCGATGTGCTCACCTTCTTGCCCGGCGTCGCGGAAATCACGCGCACCTCCGAGCGGCTGGAGACTCTGGGCAGCGCGATCGCCGTGCTGCCGCTGCACGGCACGCTGACCCCGGTGGAGCAGCGCGCCGCGATCCGCCGCGATCCCGATGGGCGGCGCAAGGTCATCCTGGCCACCAGCATCGCCGAGACCAGCCTGACTATCGATGGCGTGCGGATCGTCGTCGATAGCGGGCTGGCGCGGCGGGCGCGCTACGATGCGCTCGCGGCGACCACCCGGTTGGTGACCGAACGCGCGAGCCAGGCTGCCGCTACGCAACGTGCGGGCCGCGCCGCGCGCCAGGGGCCGGGCGTCGCCTATCGGCTGTGGGAAGAGGCAGCGACCGGTGGCCTGCCGCCTTTCGATCCGCCCGAAATTCTCGACAGCGATCTCGCCCCGCTGATGCTGCAATGCGCCGCCTGGGGCGAGAGCGATCCGGCGCGGCTCAACTGGCTCGATCCGCCGCCTGCGCCGCTGCTGGCCGAGGCGCGCAAGCGGCTGATCGCGCTCGGCGCTGTCGATACGGGCGGGGCGATCACGCCGCCGGGCCGGTCGATCGCCGCGCTGCCGCTGCCGCCGCATCTGGCCGCGATGCTGCTGAAAGGGGCGCAAACCGGGTGCGCGATGCGGGCGGCGGAGATCGCGCTGCTGCTGCAGGAA
>LSHP01000080.1 GCA_001555775.1 Acidovorax delafieldii
TCCAGGAAGCATGGATCGCCGGCGTCAGCACCCGGCGCGTCGACGAGCTGGTTCAGGCCATGGGCATGACCGGCATCTCCAAGTCTTCGGTCTCGAAGCTGTGCAAGGACATCGACGAACGCGTGCACGCCTTCCTCAAGCGGCCGCTGGCGGGCGACTGGCCTTACCTCTGGCTGGACGCGACCTACCTCAAGGTCCGCGAGGGCGGCCGTATCGTCAGTGTCGCGGCGATAATAGCGGTCGCGGTCAACACCGAGGGCAAGCGCGAGATCGTCGGCCTGCACATCGGTCCCAGCGAGGCCGAGCCGTTCTGGTCGAGCTTCCTCAAGGACCTGGCCCGCCGCGGCCTCAAGGGAGTGAAGCTGGTCATCTCCGATGCCCACGAGGGGCTCAAGGCGGCGATCACCCGCGTGCTCGGCGCCACCTGGCAGCGCTGCCGCGTCCACTTCATGCGCAACGCACTGGCCTACGTGCCCAAGGGGCAGAACACCGTGGTCGCCGCCGCCATCCGGCAGGTCTTCCTCCAGCCCGATCATGCGGCCGCTACCCAGGTCTGGCGCCAGGTCGCCGACCAACTGCGCACCCGCTGGCCGAAGCTGGGAACCTGCATGGACGACGCCGAGCACGATGTCCTGGCCTACATGACCTTCCCCGAGCAGCACCGGGTCAAGCTGCACAGCACCAATCCGCTGGAGCGCCTGAACAAGGAGGTGAAGCGCCGTGCTGACGTCGTCGGTATCTTCCCCAACGAGGACAGCATCATCCGACTCGTCGGCGCCGTCCTGCTCGAGCAGAATGACGAGTGGCAGCTCCAGCACCGCTACATGCAGATCGAGGGCATGGCAGCCCTTGCCACACCAATGATCGAGGAGGCTCAGCCGCTACAGATTACACCCAAGGCCGCCTGACCATGCAGCCCGGTGACCACACCCCAAATTACACCTCATTGACGGACGTGACCGTAGATTTTCTTTCAAGAAAGCTGATATTCAGAATTTCAAGGTTTTAAGAGTTCCATCGTTATTTGATGAAATCGGCATCGAGTTGCAGGCGAACCGAAAATTTTTGATAACGGAAAGGGTCTTGGGATTTTTTGATTTAGCAAGTTTTTTAGATTTAGAACAAGCTTTTGGCCCTCTGTGGTATCGGGATGCCGAAGATGGGCATCAACTCGAGAAGTGCACTCGAATGCCGGAATTCCCGTGACAGGTGCAACGCCCCCCAAATCGTCCCATGCCACCAGCGGAATAAGCGTTGCTGGCTGACGGCGTGCATAGCCGGTCCAGTTCCATCGGGAGGCCCATCGCATAAGTTGTTGGCTTGATGCTTGAGCCGGACAAGGCGAGCAGGTGCAGTCCCTTTTTTATGCGCACACCGAACACCGCGAAGCGGTAGTCTGCTGCAGCGATATTTGCGTTTTATAACAGGTGGTTGGGTGGGCGCGGAGTGCGTGGCGAAGGAATTACGGTGACACGTGCAATAACCCCCAAATTGATCGGCCCCACAACCTGAGGTAACGTCACTGCACCATGGCCCGCCTTCCTCGCCTCATCCTGCCGGGCATCCCGCATCACATCACGCAGCGGGGCAACCGGCGCGAACGGACGTTCTTTGAGGATGGCGACTATGCGCTGTATCTCGATCTGCTGGCACAAGCCGCTGGGCAGGCTCGGGTCGAAATCTGGTCCTATTGCCTGATGCCCAACCATGTCCACATCATCGCCGTGCCTGAAGATGTGGACGGATTGCGGCGGACCTTCCGGTTCGTGCATCGCCATTATACCGGCTATATCAACGCGCGCCTGCGCACGACCGGGCATCTGTGGCAGGGCCGGTTTTCATCCGTCGCCATGGATGAAGAGCATCTGCACCATGCTTTCCGCTACATCGCCTTCAACCCGGTGCGCGCGCGACTGGTCGAGCGGGCGGAAGGCTGGCGCTGGTCCAGCACTTATGCGCATCTGGCGGGTGTGGACGACCACGTCATCAAGGTCGCGCCTGCGCTCGAACGAGTGGGTGATTTCGCGGCGTTTCTGGGCGAGCCCTTTGATGAAGCGATGAGCTATGCTGCGTTGCGCAAGGCGGAGTCCATCGGGCGACCGATCGGCTCCAGGGCCTGGCTCGCCGCGAAGGCGCTGCGGGCGGGGTCTGAGCCGCCGCGCAGCGCGCGTTTTCGTCAATCCTCGACCGGGCTCGACTGAAGCTGGATATAATTGTGGATGCCCATGCGCTCGATCAGGTCGAACTGCGCCTCGATCGTGTCGACATGCTCTTCCTCGCTCTTCAGGATATATGCGAGCAGGTCGCGCGTGCCGTAATCACGGACGCTCTCGCAATAGGCGATGCCTTCCTTGAGCAGCGGGATCGCCTCGTTCTCGAGCGCCAGGTCGGCTTTCAGGATTTCCTCGACCGTCTCACCGATCTTGAGGCGACCGAGCAGCTGAAAATTGGGCAGGCCATCGAGGAACAGGATGCGGTCCGCCAGCTTGTCGGCGTGCTTCATCTCGTCGATCGATTCCTCATACTCGTATTTGGCGAGCTTGGTAATGCCCCAGTTGGCCAGCATCTTCGAATGCAGGAAATACTGGTTGATCGCGGTCAGCTCGTTCTTGAGCGCGTCGTTAAGAAATTCGATGACCTTGGGGTCGCCCTTCATGGTGATGCTCCTGTAATCGCGTGGCTCGTCCCGGGCCATGCCGATATGGTGATTTCAGGAGCGCACAATAGCGCCGTTTTTTAGGGAAGGGAAGCCGCTGCGTCGCGGGAAATACTTGAATTTCCACCAAAATTTAGCGGGCTATTGCTAGGCGGTCGCAGTTTCCCGGCTGATAATGCTTTGCGCAAACGAGAGGCACTGGCCGCATTTGGGACGCCGACCGAGCCGGGCGTAAACCTCTGCCGGGCGGGCCGCGCCATCGCGCAGAGCGTCCTTCAAGTCCTGTTCCCGAATCGCATTGCAGATGCAAACAACCATGCGTCTCTCCTGTGATCGCCGAGATAGCGATATTGAGAACGCATCGCAACAGTCTTTTTGCGATTCTATCGCAAACGCATCGGCTGCAGCTTTCTGCGGGCCAGTGACCGCCAGAGCCATTCGGCCGGCCCGAACCGGTAGCGCTCGAGCCACGGCTTCGACCAAATGAGCATGATTCCCCAGGCGGCGAAAACGAACAGCATCGCGGTGGCGCGGTCGATCTGGCCAAAAAGGCCAAGACCCCAGCCGTAGAAGATGAACGTCATGACCAGGCTGGTGCCGAGATAATTGCTGAACGCCGCGCGTCCCGCCGCCGCGACGCGGGCGATCAACGGACTGTCACGGTGCGTCACCACCAGCCAGAGCAGGCCTGCGGCCCATCCCACGGTCATGACCACGCGGAAGGGGAAGGAGAGGCTGAAAAAGGCGGCAAAGGTGATGACGGTATCGTAGCCGCTGAGCATCACCCAGACGGCCAGCGCGATCATGGGAGGGATGCCGATGGCAAAGGCGCGCAGGGCTATCTTCTTGTAGGGCGCGGGCAGCCAGAGACCCAGGATGAAGCCGCTCTTGAGCATCGCCATCCCCAGCAGCATCATGGCCAGCGTATCCATCGTGAAGAAGAACAGCGTGTTGATCAGCGATTCCGGGAACATCGAGAGGTGCTCGCGCATGATCTCCGCCCAGCCGCTGCGATAGATGTCGAGGCTCTCGGCGATCTGCTCGGTGCCGGGCTTGCCGAAGCTTGCCAGCATCTCTTGCGAGGCCTTGACCAGTTCGGCATCCGCACCCGGTGCGGCTGCCCGCATCGCCTGCGTCCAGCCGCCGCCAGCCATCACCAGGCTCAGCAGAAAATAGAGCACGTAGAGGATGATGGCCCAGCGCAGCAGCTGCTTCACGTCCTTGTTCACGAAGAACAGCGCGAGCGTGCCGCAGATCGCATAAGGCACCAGAATATCGCCCCACCATAGCAGGATGAAATGGGCGGCTCCGATCACGAACAGCCAGGCCATGCGGTTAAGGTGGACGCTGCGCGGGTTCTGCCCTGCCGCCTCGGCGCGCTGCATCACCAGCAGCATGCTCGCACCGAACAGGACGCTGAACAATCCGCGCATCTTGCCGTCGAACAGCACGAAATTGACCGCCCAGACCCCCGCATTGAGCGGATCGGTGCCGCCCCAGGCCGCCGGGTTCACATAGGCCGCGTCGGGCATCGAAAAGCCGACGATGTTGAGCAGCAGGATGCCCATGACCGCAAAGCCGCGAATGGCGTCGAGTGTGATGTGGCGATCGGATTGCGTCATGCTGTGGCCCCCTGGTTGTGGACCCTGTCGGCGCCCCGGGTCCTGCTTTGGGTGTATCATGCTGACGGCCCGCTGCAATGGCCGAACGGGTGGGGCGGCTGGCTGCGACGTTGGGCCGATTGGCGGTGGCGACCGAAAGACACGGCTGGTGGACCGACCGGTCCAATTGTGGCGCTCTCCGGAGACCGTCCGGTCGGGCGGCAAACCGGACGGTCCAGCCCGACCTGCCGAAATGCACGGTCCCAAGGACCGATTCCGGTCTCGCAAAGGGGGTGTCGGGTGTCAGCAGAGCCCATTTTGGACCCGGAAAGCGGGCAAATGGACCGTCCGGTCGATGGACAAAAGGTTAATGGACCAGGTGGACCAGAAAATCCGGTTTGCGAGCCGCTTGCGCCGGAACGCTCGGTCCAGCCAAACTCGTCAAGGAGCCGGAAACCTAGGTTAACAGATAGAATGGCTGGATTTATCTTTTGTTAACTTCTCGGCAGCCTGAAAATAGGTATGTAAAAACAGAGTCTTGCGCCCGCTCCCTGAGTTGGCTTCTAGGTCAGTCATTGGAAAGACCCCTGATTGCTTATCCCGGCGGTCTTGGACCGGTCGCCCCATTATTCTGATTTTAACCTGGGCTTACCGATCTGTGACCACGGGTCGCCAACAAATTACCGAAAAGTAAACGCGCCAAGAGCAAAGGTTAACGGAATATGCACGCATTTTGGCAGGTTCTGAGAGCTAGAGCGAGGCGGTTCGAGTGCTGCGATGAGGGCCAGAAAGGGCTACGCTTGACAGGCATGCAGCCGCCGCTAGACTGGTCGGTCTATGCTGGCCTTTTTGCTCGATCCTGCCGCCCTTTCCGGCCCTGCCGACGGGGCATCCGACATGCACCCCACGCGTCAGCGGCTGATCAGCGTCGCGACCCGCCTTTTCCAGCAGCGCGGCTATCATGCGATCGGCCTGGCCGAGATTCTGGCGCTGTCGGAAACGCCCAAGGGTTCGCTCTACCATCATTTCCCGGGCGGAAAACCCGAACTGGCCGAGGCTTGTGTCACCCGGATAGCGGAATCCTCGCTTGCCGCGATCGATCGGCTATCCGGCAGCGGGCTTGATATGATTGGGTTTTTGCGCCGTCTTTCCGAGGTCACGGCAGCCTGGCTGCAGCGGACCGACTGGCTGGATGGCTCGCTGCTGGCGGTGATCGGGCAGGAACAGGGCGGGGCCAATGGACCGCTCAGCGAGGCGGTGCGCATCGCCTATCAGCGGATCGAGATGCGCCTAGCGCGCTGGCTGATGGCCGAAGGTGTCGCGGTGGCGCGGGCGCGGGACATGGCCGCGACGATCATCGCGGCGCAGGAAGGGGCGCTGGTGCTCGCCCGCAGCCGTCACGATGCGGCGCCCGTCACACTGGTCACGGATATGCTCTGCACCATGGTCGATCGCGGATAGCCTGACTTTTCGGGGTTTTTTGTGCATAGACGGATCGGTCTACTGCCAAATCCGGTCGGTCTAGCATCCACTCCGCCGATCGGTAACGCCGCGGCATCGGGGCGCGAAACAGGACGGACAGACAAGCTGAAGGAGAGCGATCATGACAATCGAAGCATTGCGCACCCCGGATGAGGCCTTCGCCGATGTGCCGGATTTCGATTATCCCGTGCATTATGCTGATGATCTGCCCGGCTATGAGGGCCTGCGCGCCGCCTGGATCGACGCCGGACCTGCGGATGCGGGCCGCACGTTCCTGTGCCTGCATGGCGAGCCGAGCTGGTCCTTCCTCTACCGCCGTATGATCCCGGTGTTTCTCGAAAGCGGGGCGAGGGTGGTCGCGCCCGACCTGTTCGGCTTTGGACGGTCGGACAAGCCGGTGCGGCAAGAAGATTACAGCTTCGACTTTCACCGCAACTATCTGTTGCGGCTGGTCGAGCGGCTCGACCTCCGGGACATCACGCTGGTGGTACAGGACTGGGGCGGGCTGTTGGGGCTGACGCTGCCGGTCGATGACGGTTTTGCGACGCGCCTGTCGCGGCTGATCGTGATGAACACCGGGATCGGGCAGGGAACAAGCCCTGGTCCGGGGTTCGATGCGTGGAAGAATTACGCGCTCTCGACCCCCGATCTTCCGGTGGGGCGGATCATCGCGCGCGGCACGCCGCATCTGACCGAGCAGGAAATCGCTGCCTATGACGCGCCCTATCCGGGGCCGGAATACAAGGCAGGCGCGCAGATCTTCCCCGCGCTGGTGCCCATCAGTCCCGACATGCCGGGCGTCGAACATGGCCAGGCGGCCGCCCATTTCTGGTCCGAGCGATGGTCGGGCGAAAGCTTCATGGCCGTTGGCGCGGCGGATCCCGTGCTGGGCACCGAGCCGATGGCGCGGCTGCGTTCGATCATTCGCGGCTGCCCCGAACCGATGATCATTCCCGATGGCGGCCATTTCGTGCAGGAATGGGGGGAACAAATCGCCCGCGCCGCGCTTGCAGCCTTTGGCGACCTGCCACCTGCCTGATCGAGAGAGGATTTCCATGACCGACACCGTCAGCCCCCGCCGGATGCGTGCCAGCGATTTTCACCCGCACATTCTCGAGATTTTCGACGGCTATGTGCACGGCAAGCTGACCAAGCGCGAATTCATCCGGCAAGCGGGGCGTTATGCGGCTGCGGGCGTGACGGGTGCGATGATCCTGAGCCAGTTGAGCCCGGATTACGCGCTGGCGCAGCAGGTCGCGCCCGATGATCCGGCGATCCGCACCGAGCGGGTCGAGTACAAGAGCCCCGAGGGTCATGGCACCGTAAAAGGTCTGATGGCCTGGCCTTCCGATGCCAGGGGCAAGCTGCCTGCCGTGCTGGTGGTGCACGAAAATCGCGGGCTCAACCCCTATATCGAGGATGTCGTGCGGCGGCTGGCCAAGGCGGGCTATCTCGCGCTCGGTCCTGACGGCTTGACGTCATTGGGCGGCTATCCTGGCACCGACGACGAGGGCCGCACGATGCAGGCCTCGCTCGATCCTGCGAAGCTGATGGAGGATTTTTTCGCCGGCTTCGAATTCCTGCGCGATCACAAGCAGAGCACGGGCAAGGTCGGCGTCACCGGCTTCTGCTATGGCGGCGGCGTCTGCCATGCGCTGGCCGTCGCCTATCCTGATCTGGCAGCGGCCGCACCGTTCTACGGACGCCAGGCCAAGCCCGAGGAGGTCCCCGCGATCAAGGCACCGCTGCTCATCCATTTCGCCGAGAATGACGAGCGGGTGAACGCCACCTGGCCCGCCTGCGAAGCGGCGCTCAAGGCAAACAACAAGGTCTATGAGGCGCATTTCTATCCCGGCACCAGCCATGGCTTCCACAACGACACCACCCCGCGTTACGACGAGGCGGCGGCCAAACTCGCCTGGGAGCGGACGCTGGCGCATTTCGCCAAATATCTGAAAGCCTGAGCCGGCGCGCCGGCGCGCGCTTGGACAATCTGTCGCATTGTGGCATCCTGCCCCTTGTCATAGGCATGTGACAGGGACCGGCCAGTCTTTGGTCGGCTAGCCCCGCCACAGGTTCGGCGGCGGAGCGAGACGGGAGATCGCGCCGATGTTCGACGGTTTTGACGCGCTATTGCTGGCGCGGATCCAGTTCGCCTTCACGGTGAGCTTCCATTTCATCTTCCCGGCCTTTTCGATCGGGCTCGCCAGCTATCTCGCGGTGCTGGAAGGTCTGTGGCTGAAGACGAACGACAGCACCTATCTCGACCTGTTCAAATACTGGCGCAAGATCTTCGCGATCGCTTTTGCCATGGGCGTCGTCTCGGGCATCGTCATGTCCTATCAGTTCGGGACCAACTGGTCGGTCTTTTCGGACAAGACAGGCCCGGTGATCGGCCCGCTGATGGCCTATGAGGTGCTCACCGCCTTCTTCCTCGAGGCCGGGTTCCTCGGCGTCATGCTGTTCGGCATGGACAAGGTCGGGCGCAAGCTGCATTTCACCGCGACATTGATGGTCGCGGTCGGGACGTTCATCTCGGCCTTCTGGATCTTGAGCGTCAACAGCTGGATGCAGACGCCGACCGGCTATGAAATCGCGGCCAACGGCCAGTTTGTGCCGGGCGAAAGCTGGCTGGCGATAATCTTCAACCCCAGCTTTCCCTATCGGCTCGTCCATACGGTGATGGCGGCGTACCTCACCACCGCGTTCGTCGTCGGCGCGGTCGGCGCCTACCACCTGCTCAAGAACAAGGCCGATCATCGCGCGCAGCGGATGTTCTCGATGGCGATGTGGATGGCCGCTTTGGTCGCCCCCTTGCAGATTTTTGCGGGCGACATGCACGGGCTCAACACGCTCGAGCATCAGCCTGCCAAGGTCATGGCGATGGAGGGCCATTATCAGAGCCATCCCGATGGCGCGCCGCTGATCCTGTTCGGTATTCCCAACAGTGCGGAGCAGCGCGTTGATTATGCGATTGAAATTCCCAAGGCCTCTTCGCTGATCCTCAAGCATGATCTGAATGCGCCGCTCAACGGGCTCGATACCGTGCCCGAAGCCGAGCGCCCGCCGGTCGGCATGGTGTTCTGGTCGTTCCGGGTGATGGTCGGCATCGGCTTTGCCATGCTCGGCATCGGATTGTTCAGCCTGCTCGCGCGGGTTCGGGGCAGGCTCTACGACTGGCCGTGGCTGCACCGGCTGGCGATTCTGATGGGACCATCGGGTTTCGTCGCGGTCATCGCGGGCTGGATCACGACCGAGGTCGGACGCCAGCCCTATACCGTCTATGGCCTGCTGACGACTGCGGACAGCGTCTCACCGCTTGCCGCACCGGCGGTCGGCGCCTCGCTGGTTGCGTTCATCCTGACCTATTTCATCATGTTCGGCGCAGGCACCGCCTATATCCTGAAGTTGATGAGCAAACCCGCCACCGGGCACGAGGAAGCGGCCGCCTCCGGCCCGCTGCGTAGCGCCGGAATCACGCCTGCCTCGGCCGACAGCACACAACGCGGCCGAAGCGGCACGATGATGGAGGAGGGCGCATGAATATCGACCTCACCATCGTCTGGGCGTTCGTCATCGCCTTCGCCGTGTTCGCTTATGTCGTGATGGACGGTTTCGATCTCGGCATCGGTATCATCTTTCCGGCGCTTGGGCGCGGGGCGGAGCGCGACAAGGCGATGAACTCTGTCGCGCCGGTCTGGGATGGTAACGAGACCTGGCTGGTGCTGGGCGGGGGAGGGCTGCTCGCCGCGTTCCCGCTCGCCTATGCGATCATCCTGCCCGCGATCTATCCGCCGATCATCGCGATGCTGCTGGGACTTGTCCTGCGCGGGGTCGCATTCGAGGGCCGCTGGCGCGACCCCAATCACCAGCCTTTCTGGGATTTCGCTTTCACTGCGGGCTCGTTCGTCGCCGCCTTTGCGCAAGGCGTGACGCTGGGCGCGCTGCTGCAGGGGGTCGAGGTCGAGGGGCGCGCCTATGCGGGCGGCTGGCTCGACTGGTTGAGCGCCTATTCGGTGCTGACCGGCATCGGCACAGTGATCGGCTATGGCCTGCTCGGCTCGACCTGGCTGCTCATGAAGACCGAAGGTGCGGTGCAGGACCATGCCTTCCGGATGAGCTGGAAGCTGTTCCCGGCAACGCTCGTCGCTTTGGGCGCGGTCAGCCTCTACACGCCGTTTCTGGAGGCCGAGTATTTCGCGCGCTGGTTCACCTTTCCCAGCGTGCTGTTCTCGGCGCAGGTGCCGCTGCTCGTCGCTGTCATCAGCTTCCTGCTGTTCCGCTCGCTGCAGAAGCGGCACGATTATGCGCCGTTCCTGCTGACGCTGGGGCTGTTCCTGCTCGGCATGATTGGCCTCGGCATCAGCATGTTCCCCTATGTCGTGCCCGACGAGGTGACGATCTGGGACGCGGCGACGCACCCCAGCAGCCAGGCCTTCATGCTGGTCGGCACGCTGTTCATCGTGCCGCTGATCATCGGCTATACCGCTTGGGCCTATTGGGTGTTCCGTGGCAAGGTGGGGGACGAGGGCTATCATTGATGCTCGGCAACAGCGACGATCCCGATCGCGGCGATGCCCGCCCGCTCACCCAGAAGCTCGGATGGATGGCTGCGCTTTGGCTGATCTCGGTCGGAGTGGTCGGGACGGTCGCCTATGCCATCCGATGGTGGATTAACGCCTGACGCAGCAGCGCGCGCATGTTACGCTTCGGCATGACGGAACCGGCCGATCCATCTGGCCCCGACGGGAACAACCCGCGGCTTGGCGATGACACCCTGGCGGTGCGCGGCTTCCATCTGATCGAGCATCTGCTGCTGGTGCTGATCGCGCTGATGACCATGGCGGCGGCTGGGATCGAGGTCGGCGGCATCATTGCTGCTCGAACGATCTCGCTCGCCGACATCCTGCTGATGTTCCTCTATACCGAGGTTATCGGCATGATCGCGGTCTTCTACACCGGGCGCGGATCACCCTTCGTCTATCCGATCTTCATCGCCATCACCGCGCTCGCGCGGCTGATCGTGCTCCAGGGCAAGGACATGGCGCCCGACAAGATCCTGTTCGAGGCGGGTGCGATCCTGTTGCTCGCCATCGCGGCTGTCGTGATCACCCGCGCTGGCAGGGCTTGACCGGGGCGGGGCGGCTGGCATGAAGGCGGGACGCATCTCGCGACCGGGGCCCGCAATCATGACTACCCAGAAACACTATATCAGCGCCAATAGCCTGCTCGAGGACAGCTATCGCTTGGCGATGCAGGTGATCGAGAGTGGGTACCAGCCGACGCATATCGTCGGCATCTGGCGCGGCGGTGCGCCGGTCGGCATCGCGGTGCAGGAGCTGCTCGAATATCATGGCGTCGACGCGGACCATATCGCCATCCGCACCGCGAGCTATTACGGCATAGACCAGCAGAGCAAGGACGTGCGCGTCTATGCGCTCGGCTATCTGGTCGACACGCTGAGCCCCGAGGACCGGCTGCTCGTGGTCGATGACGTTTTCGACAGCGGCAAATCGATCCAGGCCTTCATCCACGAACTCGCCGCCAAGTGCCGCTACAACATGCCGCATGACTGGCGGATCGCGACGGTCTATTACAAGCCCTCGCGCAACCAGACCGACATGACCCCCGATTATTTCGTCCACGAGACCGAGCAGTGGCTGGTCTTCCCGCACGAGATCGTTGGCCTCAGCGTCGAAGAAATCCGCGCACACAAGCCGGGGGCGGGGATCATCTTGGGGGAATGAAGGGCGCTCATCCAATCGTCATTTTCGCGAACGCGAAAATCCCGCTTCCTGTCGGCGGTGGTGGGAATAGCGGGACCCCCGCCTGCGCAGGGGTGACGAAAGTTGGCGATGGGAATTGCGCCCTTTCACACCACTTGGCATAACCTCATCGCATGACACCCGATCAGCGTGACGCCTATATCGCCCGCCTGCCCAAGGCCGAACTCCACCTGCATATCGAAGGTTCGCTCGAGCCCGAAATGCTGTTCGATCTGGCGCAGCGCAATGGCGTCGCCATCCCGTTCGGCAGCGTCGAGGAGATCCGACAGGCCTATAATTTCAGTAATTTGCAGGACTTTCTTGACATCTATTATCAAGGTATGGGCGTGCTGCTCAAGCAGCAGGATTTTTATGACCTGACCTGGGCCTATCTCGAGCGCGCGCATGCCGACCATGTCCGCCATGTCGAGATCTTCTTCGATCCGCAGGGGCATACCGAACGCGGCGTGCCGTTCGCTGACGTCATCACCGGCATTTCTGACGCTTTGGCCGATGGGGAGAAGCAATGGGGAATCACGTCGCGCCTCATCCTATGCTTTCTGCGCCATCTGGATGAAGCGAGCGCCGAGGCGACGCTCGACGAGGCGATTCCCTATCTCGACAGGATCGCGGGGGTGGGGCTCGATTCCTCCGAAGTTGGCCATCCGCCGTCCAAATTCCGCAACGTCTTCGCCCGCGCTCGCTCGCTGGGGCTCAAGGTCGTCGCGCATGCCGGTGAGGAAGGCCCGCCCGAATATGTCCACGAAGCGCTCGACATCCTGAACGTCGACCGGATCGACCATGGCAACCGCGCGCTCGAGGATGCAGGGCTGGTCCAGCGGATCGCGGACCAAGGCATGACGCTGACCGTCTGCCCGCTGTCGAACCTCAAGCTGTGCGTGATCGACGACATCGCCCAGAGCCCGGTCAAGCGCATGCTCGACGCGGGGATCAGCGCAACCGTCAATTCGGACGATCCCGCCTATTTCGGCGGCTATGTGAACGAGAATTACCGTGCGATCGCCTCAGCGCTTGACCTTAGCCGCGACGAGCTGCGCACGCTCGCTGCGAACAGCTTCCGCGGGTCATTCCTCGACGAGGCGGCGAAAGCGCATCTGCTGGCCGAGATCGACCTTTATGATGCGCATTTCGCCTGATCGTAGGCCTCAGCGCTCGCTGAGATAATAGCGCTCGACCTCGGCCAGATTGTCGTCGAGCTGATAGACGATCGGCTGGCCGGTCGGGATTTCGAGGCCCGTGATCGCATCATCGGCAATGCCCGACAGGTGCTTGACCAGCGCGCGCAGCGAATTGCCATGCGCCGAGATGATCACGCGCTTGCCTGCCTTGAGCTCGGGCGCGATGCGGCTTTCCCAATAGGGCAGCACGCGTGCGATCGTGTCCTTGAGGCTCTCGGTATTGGGGATGGCAATCCCGGCATAGCGACGATCCCTGGACAGGTCGAATTCCGATCCGGCATCGAGCGGCGGCGGCGGAATATCGAAGCTGCGGCGCCAGATATGGACCTGCTCGTCGCCATGCTTGGCCGCGGTCTCGGCCTTGTCGAGCCCGGTCAACCCGCCATAATGGCGCTCGTTCAGCCGCCAGTCCTTCTCGACCGGCAGCCACAGCCGCTGCATCTCTTCAAGCGCCAGGTTCAGCGTCTTGATCGCGCGGGTCTGCAGCGAGGTGAAGGCGATATCGAAATCGAGCCCCTTGTCGCGCATCAGCCGACCGGCCGCACGCGCCTCTTCCGCGCCCTTTTCGGTCACGTCGACATCCCACCAGCCGGTGAAGCGGTTCTCCAGATTCCATTGCGACTGGCCGTGACGGATAAGGACAAGCTGCGGCATTTCGGGCGTCTCCTGTTGCGATTGCGTGCGCGTTTAGCGCAGAGGTCACGACAGGCAACCCCGTTTTCTTCATCGTCATTCCCGCGAACGCGGGAATCCCGCTACCTTCACCGACCGTCGCGCAGAAGCGGGACCCCCGCCTTCGCGGGGGTGACGAAGTGTTTTGTGTGCTGCGGCCGGTCAGATCCGCTCGAAGCGCACCTTGAGCCCATCGCGCGGCTGCGGGATCGGCCAGGCTTGCCATTCGGGGGCATAGCCGGGCTCGGTAACGATCCGGTGCTGGCTGAGCACATGATGCAGCAGCACCTTGATCTGCATATAGGCAAAGTGCAGCCCCAGGCACATATGCGCTCCGCCGCCGAACGGCACCCAGGCATATTTGTGCCGGTTGCGCGTGGCTTCCGCGGTGAAACGCATCGGATCGAACCGGTGCGGTTCGGGCCAATGCTCTTCCTGCTTGTGGGTGAAGGCCGCGCTGATGCTGACCGGGGTCCCTGCAGGAATGCGATAACCGCCGAATTCGAAATCGCGCAGCGCGCGGCGCGGGGTCGAGGGCACGGGCGGGATCATCCGCAGCGCTTCCTTGAACGCCATTTCGGTGAGCTCGAGATTGGGCAGCGAATCATAAGGCATCGGCGTGCCGGCAGGCGCGTGCTCGAGCAGTTCGGCACGGATGCGATCCTGCCATTCGGGATGGCGCGCCAGCAGCCAGATCAGCGAGCTTGCCGACGAGGTGATGGTATCGTGCGCCGCCATCATCAGGAAGTTCATGTGATCGACCACCTCGTCGGTGGTGAGCAGGCTGCCATCGTCGCGTGTGGCGCGGCAGAACTGGCTGAACATGTCCGGTCCCTGCTGCTCGCGGCGTTTCTGCACCTCGGGGGTGAAATAATCGACCAGGAATTTCCGGCCGGCCACGCCGCGCCCCATCTTGGTAAAGGGGAGGGGGCGGCGCACCACGCCGATCGACGCCTGGACCATATCGACAAAGGCCTTGTTGATCCGGTCCGCCTCAGGCCCCCAGGGAATGCCGAGGAAAGAGGTTGCCGCAAGATCGAGCGTCAACTTCTTGATTTCACTGTAGAACAGAATGTCACGGTTCGACCATTCGGCAACGCGCGCGGCAATGCCCTCGTTCAACTTTTCCGAATAGTGCCGCATCGGGCCGGGCTTGAACGCGATCGACAATGCGCGGCGATCGGCACGGTGATGGTCGAAATCCATCAGCATCAGTCCGCGCGGGAACAGCAGGTTGAGCACCGGGCCCCAGCCCTGCTCGGAAGAGAACAGCTTGTCGCGGTCGAACAGCACCAACTCGTTGGCATCGGCACCGAACAGCGCGACCTGACGGCGGCCAAAGGCATTCGTCCGATAGACCGGACCATATTTCTCGCGCATCTCGTTGCCGAACTTCTCGGGATCGGCGAGCATCTTGAAGGTGACACCGACGATCGGCAGGCCATCCTCGCCCGGAATATGATCGAGCGATCCGGGACCGGGCATCCGCGTCCAGTGCGGATTGCCGCTGTCACGCTGGATGGTGTGGTCGGGAAACATCTCGCGCGGCGGAGCAATCACGGTGGCCATGGGGGAATCCTCTGCTCTGGTTTAATCGATCCATTAAATACCAACTGACACCTATGTTAGCAAGCGATCCGTCGCTTTCGAAATGCCATTCATCGTTAATTCAACTGGCAGTTTGTATGAACGGAAAATCGGAGCCCCGCTCCGGCGGCCCGCCGCGCCTGGCTTGCGGCTTAGGGGATGATGCGTTGAACCCTGTTTCCTTCTTGCAGAAAACCCGTGCCCGCGCGGCGCGGATGATTGCGCTGGCGCTTGGAGCGGTCTCGCTTTCGGGCTGTGTCTATGGGCTGGACGGCTATGATGGCTATGGCGGCGTCTCGGTGGGGGTCGGCAGCGGCTATGCCGGCGGCTTCAATCCCTATTGCGATGGCTTCTCCGCCTGGGACAGCTGGTATGGCTGCGACTATGGCTATGGCTTCGGTCAGATCGGCTTTGGCGGCGGATATTGGGACAATTTCTATTATCCCGGCTATGGCACCTGGATCTACGATCGCCCCGGCGGCCGCCGCTTCGCGATGCAGGACAGGCATCGCCGCTACTGGGGGCAACAGCGCTGGCAATATTACCAGCAGCGCCGAGCCGATCGGCGCGAATTTCGCGATGATCGCCGCGGTGACCGGAGGGATGATCGGCGCGATTGGCGGCGCGACCGCCGCGAGACGCTTGACGACCGCCGCGACTGGCGGCGCGAACAGCAGGCCGACAATCCCGAATTCCCACGTACGCGGCGCGGCGAGCGCGAACGGATGGGCGGGCTGACCCCGGAAGACCGCCAGCGGCGCCTGGAGCGCTGGCAGCAGCGCCAGCAGGATCAGATAGGGCAACCTCAGACGCCGGGGCGTGACTGGCAGGGTCGAGGCGACCGTCCCCGCCGTGGCGACGGCCAGATGCTCCCGGACGGCCAAGGCGGGCGCAACTGGCAGGGCCGTGGTGACCGCCAGGGCAGGGGCGATTGGCAGGGCAGGGGGGAAGGTTGCGCGCGGCCGGAGATGCGCCAGCCGCAACCGGGCGCTCAGCCGGGCTTCACTCCGCCACCGCGCGCCGAACGTCCGCCGCGGGCAGAGCGGCCGCAGCGTCAGGAACGCCCGCCCCAGATCATCGAACGCTCTCGCCCGCGGGGCCCCGGCGGAGTGTCCGATAGCGGCGGGGTTCGACCCCAGGACGTTCGCGAGGATTGACCGTTTTCGCATGGGCGGGTGACAGCCGGGCTTGTGACCCGCCCCGAAAGCCCTATTCTTGAGGGCATGACGCTTTTCTCGCTTCTCGATCAGTCGGTGCGCTTTGCCGACGTCTCTGCCAGCGATGCCCTGGAGGCGACGCTCGAGGCGGCGCGGCTGGCCGACCGGCTGGGCTATCACCGCCTATGGGTGTCCGAACATCATGCCAGCCGCTTTCTGTGCGGCAGCGCGCCCGAGATCCTGATCGCGGCGATGGGTGCGCATACTCGGCGCATCCGCTTGGGATCGGGCGGCGTCATGCTGCCGCATTACAGTGCCTACAAGGTGGCCGAGCAATTTGCGGTGCTGAGCAATCTCTATCCGGGCCGTATCGATCTGGGCGTCGGCCGCGCGCCGGGCGGCGAGATGCGCGTTGCCGCGGCCCTGTCCGCCCCGCACCCTCCATCGTTTCGCGAGTTTCCGAGACAAGTCGCTGATCTGGTTGGCTATATGCACGGGAGCCTGACCGAACCAAGGTTGAGCCCCGAGCCGGCGGGTGACGTGCCGGTCTGGATTCTCGGCACCAGCCCGGACAGCGCGATGCTGGCGGGTGCCCTGGGCCTGCCCTATGCGCTGGCGCTGTTCATCAACCCGCAGGCCAGTCCTGAGCTTACCGATCTGTATCGACGCAATTTCCGGCCCAGCGCGCAGTTGGCAGAGCCCTATGTGATGCTCGCGACCACCGCCTTTGCCTGCGACGATGCCGAGCGCGCCGAGCTGCTGCGCAAGAACTATTTCCTCAATATCGCGCGCCTTCTCGGCGGCGGGACGCAGCCGGCGGTCTCGCCCGAAGAGAGCCTCGACATGGGCTTTACCGAGCGCGAGGCGATGATCATCGGCGCACAGGCGCGGATCGCGGCCTTCGGTACGCCCGATGCGGTGCGGAGCAAGGTGCTGGCGCTGGCCGAGGCCTTTGGCGCGGACGAAGTCATGATCTCGTGCAATGCCTACCACCAGCACGACCGGCTGCGCGCGATCGAACTGTTCGCGCAGAGCATGGCGCTGGCCGAGGCGGCCTGAACCCATGCCGCCAGTCTTTCCCGATTTCTGTGCCGAAAGTGCGTTGCCGTTCAGCGATGGCGAGGCGCTGGTCATCGACAAGCCCGCCGGCCTGCCCGTCAGCCGCCCGAGAAAGGGCGGACGCAGCCTCGAGGATTTCCTTCCCCAGCTGCGCTTCGGGTTCCAGCGCGAACCGCAACCTGTGCACCGGCTGGACCAGGACACATCCGGCTGCCTGTTACTGGCGCGGCATGCCAAGGCGCTCAAGCGCTTTGGTGCCGCGTTCGAGAGCGGGCAGGTGAGCAAACTCTATTGGGGGCTGATCGAAGGGGTATTGGCGCAGGGGCAAGGAACCATCGAGCTTGCGCTGACCAAGACAAGCAGCGCAGCAGACGGATGGCGGATTGTTCCGTCTCCCCAAGGCAAGCGCGCCGTGACGCACTGGCGGCAAGTAGCGGTGGTTGGTGGCAAGACCCTGGTCGAATTCCGCCCCGAGACAGGCCGCACCCATCAGATCCGCGTGCATGCACTCCATGGGCTGGGTCATGCGCTCGTTGGAGATCCGGTCTATGGTCGCGCCGATCCCGCCGGCTTGATGCTCCACGCGGCGCATCTGACGGTTCCGCGCGATGGCAAACCGCCGATTGTCGCGCACGCTCGCATGCCGGACCGTTTTCGCAAACTGGGTTTTGCCGAACCGGCGAATGCTGATGGCTGATATCAATATTCCGGATCATGCCATTGTTTCGGAGCGATTTATCACCGCTTCCGGACCTGGCGGACAGAATGTCAACAAGGTGGCGACGGCGGTGCAGTTGCACGTCAACATCTTCGCGCTTGGCCTGCCGCCGCTGGTGTACAGCCGGTTGCGTGCGCTGGCTGGCAGCCGGATCAACCAGGATGGCGAACTCGTCATCCAGGCGCGCAGTCACAGGACGCAGGAGGCGAACCGCCGCGAGGCGCGCGAACGGCTTGCCGCCTTGCTCGCCGAAGCGCATGACCTCCCCGCCGTCCGTGCCAAGTCACGCCTCAACCGGGTCGGCAAGACCGAGCGGCTTGCAGGAAAGAAGAACCGCTCCACCATCAAGAAGAACCGGGGTAGGGTCTCCTTCGATTGAATCTCATAAACTGGACCTAACAACATGTATGCATTCGATATTGATCCCAACGCTCCCAAGGCGCAGCTTTATGACGACCTGCATTCTGCCGCCATGGCACTGGTCGATGGCGAGCCCGACGGGGTGGCGAACATGGCCAATGTCGCGGCGCTGATCTGGCAGTTCCTGCCTGATCTCAACTGGGCGGGCTTCTATCGCATGGTCGAAGGCGAGCTGGTGCTGGGCCCGTTCGTCGGCAAGCCTGCGTGCATCCGCATCGCGCTGGCCAGCGGGGTGTGCGGCACCGCCGCGGCCAGTGGAGAAACGCAGCTGGTCAAGGATGTCCACGCGTTTCCCGGCCATATCGCCTGCGATGCCGCGAGCCAATCGGAGCTGGTCGTGCCCGTGTTCCATGAGGGCAAGGTCACGCATGTCATTGATCTCGACAGCCCCCGGATTGGGCGGTTTGACGCCGACGATCAGGCCGGGATCGAGCGGCTGGCCCGTAGCCTGGCAGGGCGCATCTGATCCGCGCTTAACCCTGACATCCCGGTCTGCCCCATATTGAAACAGGGACAGGGCGGCGCGCCGGTTTTACATTCGCGCGATGGTGCGCTCGGCAAGCAAATGCTAACAAAGGCTTAACAATTCTTTGCCGGAACGCGCCATATTGCGCATTGCCGAGCTGGATCGCCTGGTGTTTGCCCAAGGGGAGTTAACCATGAAGAGCCGCGTCTTTGCTTCGATGCGTCATGCCGTCCTTGCCGCCAGCCTGATGGCTGCGAGCGCCATCGCGAGCAGCGCCCACGCCGCCGAATCGCCGCTGAAAAAACCGGCCGCCAGCCACGTCGATCTGGGGCTGGCCAGCGCGCTCAATGGCGCGACCGTGGTTCGCCCCGGCTTTGGCACGCGGTTTCCAGTCGGCGCTCCGGCCTATGTCCGTCCGTTCCGCGGCTTCATCCTGCCGCGAGTCTGGATCGCGCCGACCTATTATATCGCCAACTGGCAGGGCTACCGGCTGCCGCGCCCAGCCCAGGGTTTCGGTTGGTCGCGCTATTATGACGATGCGGTGCTGACCGATCGCAACGGCCGGGTTTATGACAGCGTGCAGGGCGTCAACTGGCAGCAGGCACCGGGTGCCGCAGCCACGACCGTGACAAGCCAGGTCTATTCGCCCGATTACGACCCTTATAATTACGATCAGAGCCTGTTGCTGGGCAATGATGACGTCGTTCAGGGTACGCACTGGGTGCGCAGTTCGGAAGAACCGGCCGGTGTCGACTTCGATCCCGACCAGCCGCCGCCACCGCCACCTGCCTATGCGCCGGTGGACGAGCCTGCGTTTCTGGAGGCATGCCGCCGCGACAATGGCCTGGGCGGTGCAGCAGCCGGGGCTGCCGTGGGCGGCCTGGCAGGCAATCGCATCGCCGGGCGCGGTGATAGCACGGGCGGCACATTGATCGGCGCGGGCGTCGGTGCGATCGCAGGGATGGTGATCGACAAGGCCGAAGATCGCGAGCGCTGCAAGCGGCTGCTCGCGGCCGAAGCTGCCGGGGGCAATGCCGTGCGCTACGCGCCACCGCCGCCACCTCCGGGCCTCCCTGCTTATGCGCCGCCTGCCGCTACCGGCTATGCGCAGCTCGATGACAGGACATTCCTGGAAATCTGTCGGCGCGACAACGGTGTAGGCGGCGCTGCGATCGGCGCGGGGCTTGGCGGTCTGGCGGGTAACCGCATAGCCGGGCGCGGCAATCGTACCGGAGGCACCCTGATCGGCGCAGGTGTCGGCGCGCTCGCCGGTATGCTGATCGACAAGGCCGAGGACCGCGAACGCTGCAAGCGCCTGCTGGCGCAGCAGCCGGTCGCACCGGGCCAGCCGGGTGGCTATCCGCCGCCGCCTCCGGGCTATTATTACTATTACCCGCCGCCGATCGTCACCACGGTCACGATCACCCCGGGCAGCTGCAACTGCAGCGAGACCGTGGTCGTGACCGAAGAGGCGCCCGCGCACCCTGCTCCGGTGGTACATCACCGCAGCAAGAACGTGCGCGTCTATCGCAAGTGAGGCTCAGCTGCTGACCGGCGTGTCGACATAGCCGGTCAGTCCCCAGGGATCATAGGGGCCGAGCACCAGCTGCTCGAACGTTCCCATGCCGCGCTCGCCGTCGCTGGTGGTGACGCGGCAGAGGATTTGCACGTGCAGATTGCCCATGTCGGGGGCGAGCGGATCGAGCGCGGCGAGGTCGAAATCCTCGCGCTCCACCGCGAGCGCGCCATGATGGAGGCCATGGCCCCAGCGCGGGCAGGTATAGCCAAGGCCGCGCATCTGGAAGCGCTGCACCGGCTCGAACGTCACCATGAGCGGCCCACTATCGGTATCGATGCTGAGCTCGCCGCCCGCCGGCCATCGGGTGCCGGGATGATGACGGGTCGTCATGCGCGCAGCGGGGGTCTCGACAAAGCCGTCATGCGCCGCGCCATCGGGTGCGATCGCCGCACGGGTGTTCCACGGCGTGCCGCTGCGATGCGCGTTCACATGGAAGAACAGGCTGCGTCGCTCCAGATTGACTGGCGTCCATTGCCAGAAGAAGCACGGTTGGCGGCTGGCCGAATGCGGTTGCATGTCGGCGGCGCCCACTGGCCGCACCCCCCAACTGCGATCGCGGGTGCCGCTGCACTCCGATGCGAGCGCGATCCGCTCGCCATCGACCTCGATCCAGCCGGCATAATGGCCGTTCTGCGTCATCCGGGTATAATCCATGAAGGTGCGCGGGCCGTTGCGAAAGGTGAAGCGCGGCTCCTCGATCGGGAAGGCGCGACCGGTAAAGGTCAGTTCCGCCTTGATGCCTTCGCCATCGACATGCACGCGCAGCACACGGAGCGGTTCGATCACCTCGATCCGGATCGGGCCGACCTCCAGGTCCATCCGCTCCATGCCAAGTTCGCGCGAAGCATGAAGATTGTGCTGCATACCGTTGCGAATACAGGAAAAACTAGCATCTGCTATGTCAAGATGCGGGTAGACGCCGAACGCTAGCGCGAAAAATCCGCTGCCATCGGGGTTATAGCCGTTGAAGAAATAGCGGTCGTAGAAATTGCGGTCGGTTCCCGAATAGGCAATCGGCTCGGCCGTCTGGTGCAGAGGAAAATCATCACCTTTGGTCAGCATGTGCTTGCCTCCGAATGGTTTTCTGCCCAACGCAGCAAGGCGCCGATGCTGTCATGATCGAGCGCGAGGCTGCACGCGCCGCGCGCCATGGAAAGGAAATTGGCGTCGCCGCGCTCTGTGCGTTCGACAAAGGCGGCACTGAATACCGCAGTAGAAAGGCCCGACAGCGCGCCGATGCGATATTCGTCCCAGATCTGGGCGCGGTGGCGCGGCACGCCCAGCCGGGTCATCTCGGCGCAATACAGGTCGATCAACTGCGTCTCATGCGCATGTCGCAACTCGCTGCCGATGCCGGTTCCGAGAAAGTAGCCGAGATCGCTGGTCCCGCCGCCGGTGACGCAGGTCTGCCAGTCGACCACCGCCAGCGGCTCGGCACCCCCGCGGATGTCGAACAGCATGTTGTCGAGCCGATAGTCGCCATGGGTGATGCAGCGCGTCGATGGCGTGAAATGGAACCACGCGGCGCAATGCGTGGCCAGCTGTTCGCAGATATCGAGATATTCGGGCTCGATCTGTCCGGCATAGCGCTCGCGAAAAATGGCCTGGGCCCCGGGATAGGCGGAGATGATCCAGTCGCGCGCCGCAAGGTCAGGCAACAGCCAGTCCTCGTCGAGCAGCGGCAGGCCATCGGTGGACGCGTGGAGCAAGGCCGCCTCGCGCACCGCTGCCTCGGCCTCCGCCAGCGTGCACGAATGGAGCTGGTTGCCCACCCGGGCGGGGCCGAGATCCTCGAACAGCAGGATGAAATCGCATCCCGCCTCGTCGATCAGCGCGGCATAGACCCTTGGCACCCGCATCGGGATGTGCGGGGCGACGCACGCGTAGAAATTGACCTCACGCAGATAGAGCCGGAAATGCGCTGCCGTTGCGCGGCTGGTGGCATCGCGCGACGGCAGCTTTGCGGCAATGGATGTCGGCGCGTGCGGGGCAGGGCGATCATAGCCCAGAGTGATGCGCACGGTATCGCCGACCTGACCGGTGCCGATCGGCGCAATATCGATCGAGGTGATTTGCGCGCCGTGCAGCGCATCGCTCGCATCGAGCGTGGCCTGCAGCCACTCGCGGCTGATTTCTTCCGCTCGCGTGGGAAATCCCGGCATCGCTCTCCTTTCCACCGGATCGCGTCCGGCGTCTGTTTAATCGTACGATTAAACAAGCGAGGGCGAATTGCAATCCGTCAAATACGGGGGAGCGTGCAGGGGGGTGTCAGGCGAGTTCGCTCGCCAGCCGGGCCTGCATCTGGTGCACCATCGGGTGCATTGCCTGGATCTCTGCAAACCCGAGCCGATCGGCTTCGAGCGATCGTTCCAGTCGCACCAGGCGATCGAGAAGGTGCTGGGTCTCATAGACCAGCCGCTGCGCTTCGGCGGGGAGCCGGGCAACGACAAACGGGTCGCTGCTGCTGCATTTGCCCAGCGAGCGGCTGCGGCTGCGCAGTTGGTGCTCGGAAAGCTCGCCCGCGAAAAACGCCTTCTGGTTGAGCAGCCACGCGATCGAATGCATCAGCCGCGTGGTCACGCGCAGCGACTCGCACGACATGTCGATGCGGATTTCGTCCTGATCGGCGACGCCCTGCTGTTCGACGGTGAGCTCGAAATAGGAGCGGGCCTCGTCGGCGAGCACCATCGCTTCGACATAGAGCGACTCGACCAGCTTGGCCGTGAAGGGGGATTGAACGCTTTCCATTTGGCTTGTCTGCCAAATCTGCAAGGACATGCACAGATCAAAGACTTGGTTAACGCACGGTTACACCTTCGTGTGTCAACTCGGAACAATCGCCTCGTCGCGCGTGAACCGGTTCAGGCAATGATGTCGGGGATGAGATAGTCTTCGAGCATGGCGATCTGGTCGCGCAGCATCAGCTTGCGCTTCTTCAGCCGGGCAAGCTGCAGCATGTCAGGAGTGCCGCCGTTGCTCAGCGCAACGATGGCATGATCGAGATCGCGATGTTCGATGCGCAATGAGGCCAGCTTCTGCCGGACTTCTTCCTCTGTCACGCGCGCGCCCTTTCCCCACCACAGCCCGCCGCCGAAAACGGCGCAGAATCGCCATAGCGCAGGCGCGAGGCCTGCCGGTTATCGCGGTTATGGAATGTTTCGCCGCAATGCAAGCGCGCCTGTGCATAACCGCAAAGACAGGTCGGAAATTTTATGTTTAGATTGTCAGCCCACGATGAGAAGGCAACGAGTCGAAGGAGACATACATGCTGAACGACAGCCATACCGAAGCCCTCAAGGCCAAGCATGCTGGTATCGAACGGATGATCCACGACGAGGAGCGCAGGCCGGCACCCGACACTGCGCTGATCGCCAAACTCAAGAAGCAGAAACTGCGTATCAAGGAGGAAATCAGCCTGCATTGACCAGGCTGATCTGATCACCGCGGATGTCGGCCGGGGGGCCTGACGTCCGCAAAACCGCCCGGCGCGCCTGCAAGGTCCTGATGGACCGGGGGCAGAGCGCGCGTCGGGCGACGGTGGCTCCCGCTATCCGCGCTAGCGCAGGACGCTTAGCGGATCGACCAGTCGGACATCGTGCATCTGGTCGAGATAGGCTTCGTAATAGCCCTTGTGGGACAAGCCCACCACGGTGAGCATCCGCGCGCCCGGATAGCGGCCCAACACATCGCGCATGTTCGCGACCATGCGCAGGTTGCGCGTTTCCCAATAGCCCAGATACTGGCGGCCGAAGCCCTGCGGCGAGGGTTCGGCCAGCGCGGCCCCGAAATCCGACCGATAGACCAGCATCGGGCCGTCGGGAGCGTTATAGGCGCGGTAGAGATTCAGCAGACCGTCGGGCTGGTCCAGCCTGGCTTCGAGCGCGGTGCTCATGTCCTGACGAGTCTTGGAGGCCGGATTGTCCCAGGCTGTGGTAATCGCCTGTTCGAAGGCCTTGTTTTCCGCCGGGTCGTTGGGGCCCGGGGTATCGGCCGAATGGTCATCCACGCTCCATAGCCGCTCCAGCCCAAGCCTTGCCGCCAGCGCAGCAGCGATCTGGCAGGTCTCGTCCTTTCGCGTGAGCCGATTTTCGATCCATTGCGCCAGCGGCTCGGTCAGCCCGTCGCCCGCCTTGCGTTCTTCGGGAGGCAGGCGCAGCCACTGGACGACCGCCGAACCCGGCTCTCCCGCCGCGAGAAAGACCGCCGCAAGATGGCGCCGCTGGCCCGGCGTTGGCGCGGCCGGCCAGTCCGCCAGCAGCCGCTCAGCCTCGGCATTGGCAGCGGGCACATCCAGCCCGGTTGCTGCGGCAGCGGCTGCCGGGTCGAAGCAATAGATCTTCACCGTCTCGGCATAGCGCTGCGGGTAGCGGCGCAGGCTGTCGCATTGCAGGCCTGACAGGTTTTCGGTCGCGATCGCCATGGGTTTCCATGCTGCGAGGCGATCAAGCACGGGAGCGAGCAATGCGTTGAGCGCAGCAGCCGTGTATTGCTCGGGCAACCCGGAAAGATGCGGCGTGCCGAGCACGAGAACCTCGTTGGGTGCGCCCTGCGGCGGCCCTTTGAGCTCATGAGGGCGGAAGCTCGGGCGATAATCCTGCGCGGCAAGCGGCGCCGCGGCCAGGCCCATCGCGGCGACGATCGGCACGGCCCGTGCAAGGCCGGCAATGAATGGCAATGCAAAAGGCAAGATGTCCCCCGGAAATGCTGTGTATTGCCGTGTTGCTACACTGCACCAATCGCGCTGTCCATCGTCAAATCATCCCCCAAATCGGATGGAAGCCCGGATGGCGCGCCGTCGCGCTGCGTGCTAGACCCCCTTGCATGTCCGAAGCCCAGATCAACGCCACGCTCGCCGCCCGCAACATTCTCACCCGGCTTCACGATGTCATGGCCGCGCGCACCAACGCGCAGGCCAAGCTCAATCAAGTGGTCGACATCATCGGGGATTCGCTCAACAGCGAGGTGTGCTCGATCTATCTGTTGCGCGAAGGCGTGCTCGAGCTGTTCGCGACACGCGGTCTGAACCAGGAAGCGGTGCACGTCACCAAGCTGGCGCTCGGCCAGGGGCTGACGGGCACAATCGCAAAGAATGTCGAGACGCTGAACCTTGCCGAGGCGACCGCCCATCCGGACTTCCAGTATCGCCCCGAAACCGGCGAGGAAAAGTTCCACAGTTTCGCGGGTGTGCCGATCGTGCGGATGGAGCGGG
The DNA here is from genome assembly GCA_001555775.1 of Acidovorax delafieldii. GTDB lineage: Bacteria > Pseudomonadota > Alphaproteobacteria > Sphingomonadales > Sphingomonadaceae > Blastomonas > Blastomonas delafieldii_A. Next base: position 25,571 of record LSHP01000080.1, read on the forward strand.
CCATGGGCGTGCTGTGCATCCAGCATGTCGAGCCGCGCCGCTATCTCGAGGTCGAGATCGAGGCGATGCAGACCGTGGCGATGGTGCTGTCCGAACTGATCGCCAATGCCGGGCTGGTCGATGCGCAGGCAGCGCTCGATGGGGGCGCCGAGCTCACCCATTCGCAGCGTGAAATGGGCTTCCCGCTCGTCGCGGGGCTCGCCAGCGGCAAGGCGGTCTTCCACCAGCCACGCATCACTATCGAACATGTCGTCGCCGAGGATGTCGAGGCCGAGCGCCAGCGCGTCTATTCCGCCTTTATCAAGATGCGCGAGCAGATCGACAAGATGGCGAGCCAGGCCGAGTTCGGCAAAGGCGGCGAGCATGACGAGGTGCTCGAGACCTACAAGATGTTCGCCTATGACGAAGGGTGGTCGCGGCGGATCAACGAGGCGATCGACAGCGGCCTGACCGCCGAGGCCGCGATCGAGCGCGTTCAGCAGCGTACCCGGATGCGGATGCGGCAGATCGACGACCCGCTGCTCGCCGACCGGATGCACGATCTGGAGGACCTCTCCAACCGGCTGCTGCGCATCGTCTCGGGCCAGATCGGCACGGCGGCGCAGATGGGGTTGCGCCAGGACACCATCCTGATCGCGCGCAATCTGGGCCCGGCCGAATTGCTCGAATATGACCGTCGGCGGCTGAAGGGCGTGATCCTGGAAGAGGGGTCGCTGACCGCGCATGTCACCATCGTCGCACGCGCGATGGGCATCCCGGTGATGGGCCGGATGCGGAACATCCTCCACCAGGTGCGGCAAGACGACCATCTGCTGATCGACACCAACGAGAATTCGGTGCTGATCCGGCCCGCGCCTCAGGTGATCGAGGCGTTCGAGGCCAAGTTCCTGCGCAGTCGCGAGAAGCAGGCCGCCTATGCCGCGCTGCGCGATGTCGAGCCACGTACCAAGGACGGGACGCGGGTCGACGTGCTGATCAATGCGGGTCTGCGTGACGATATCGCCCATCTCGCGGTGACGGGTGCGGACGGGGTGGGGCTGTTCCGCACCGAATTCCAGTTCCTTGTGTCCGCAACCCTGCCGCAGCGCGAGCGGCAATTGCGGTTGTACCGTGACGTGCTCGATGCCGCGGGCGAAAAGCCGGTCGTGTTCCGCACGGTTGATATCGGAGGTGACAAGTCGCTGCCCTATCTGCGCGAGGACGGGCCGGGCGAGGAAAATCCTGCCATGGGCTGGCGCGCGGTGCGCGTGGCGCTGGAGCGCGACGGATTGCTCAAGGTCCAGGCGCGCGCTCTGATCGAGGCGGCGGCCGGCAAGACGCTCAATGTCATGTTCCCCATGATCGCCGAACCCTGGGAGTTCGACGCGGCGCGCCAGGTGTTCGACGATCAGCTCGCCTTTCTCAAGGGGCGCAAGAAGCTGCTGCCTGATCGCATCCGCTTCGGGGCGATGCTCGAGGTGCCTGCGCTGGCCGAAACGCTCGACATATTGGGGCCAAAGATCGATTTCCTCTCGATCGGCACCAACGATCTCACGCAGTTCCTGCTCGCGGCGGACCGTGCGCATCCCAAGCTGGCGCAGCGCTATGACTGGATTTCGCCGGCCATCCTGCGCTTCATCCGCAGGGTCGTCAAAGCGGTCGAGCCCTATAATATCGACCTGACCGTCTGCGGCGAGATGGGCGGGCGGCAGCTTGAAGCGCTTGCACTTCTCGCGGTCGGCATTCGCCGGCTGTCGATCACCCCAGCTGCTGTCGGCCCGATCAAGGCCATGGTGCGCTCGCTCGACCTGCAGACCGCCACGGCCAAGATGGAAGAAATGCTGGCTTATCCGCCTACCAACATGCGGGAGGTGCTGCAGGATTGGGCAATGGCGCAGGGTGTGGAGCTCGGCTGACGCAACCCTTTTTGGTCAGCCATTTGCGACACGATCGTTACAACTGTTTTCAAGCCCGAATGGGTTAAGATTCCGCCAATTTCGTTGACTTCGGGGTTGGTTCATGGTTCTCCCGATATGGAGCCAACAGGATAACCGGGACGACCCGGATCGGGAGCGCAAACGTGTCTGACACGCCCTATAACGCAGGTGGTGCGTCATCCGAGGATGGCGCGACCACCGGGGATCTGTTTCCGCCCGCGCATGTCGGCGAGCGGCTGGCCTCTGCCCGTGTGGCGCGCAGCCTGACACTCAACGACATCGCCTCGCGCACCCGCATTCCCATGCGCCATCTCGAAGCGATGGAGGCGGGAAAGTTCGAAACGCTGCCAGGACGGACCTATGCGATCGGCTTCGGCAAGGCCTATGCGCGCGCGGTCGAACTTCCCGAAGAAGAGATTGCCCAGCAGATTCGCGAAGCGCTGGGTGGCGCATCGCACGTGCCGACCCGCGAGGTCACCCAGTTCGATCTCGACGAGCCGAGCAAGGTCCCGTCGGCAAAGCTGGCGCTGCTTGCGGCGGTGACCGGCGCGGTCATCCTGCTGGCCGGGTTCGGGATCTGGCGCAGCTATCTGTTCCCTGCGGCGAATGTCGAGGAACTTGCCCAGGCCGCCGATGCGGCCTCGGCGAGCGATGCCGCCCCTGCCAGGCGCAAGGCTGGAGGCACGGCGCCGTCCGCGCCTGCGGTCGATCCCAAGGCAGAGGTCGTGTTCACCGCCACCGAGGACAATATCTGGATCAAATTCTATGATGGCGAGGGCAAGCAGCTGATGCAGAAGCAGATGGCGCTTGGCGAGCAATATACGGTGCCGACCGACGCAGTGAATCCTCAGGTCTGGACCGGTCGCCCCGATGCATTCGAGATCACCGTGGGCGGGCGCACGGTGGCACCGCTCGGTACCTCCGAAGTTGCGGTCAAGGACGTGCCCGTGACGGCTGCCGCGCTGATGGCACGCCCGGCTGTTCCGGCAGCGACAGCCAGCCAGGAAAGCCGCAGCGCCAGTACAGAGGGCTGAGCAGCATCAGCGCTCTGGTCAACTGGCGTTCAGTGACGTCATGCCATCCAAATTCGTGCTCGCGCGGCTTTGACGAAAGCGGCGATCGCCCTATAGACCTTTTGTGCCTGACATCCGTTCGATCTGGAGCCTGACATGACGACCGCCCGCCTATCACCCGTAATTCCGCGCCGGATCGGCCTATCTGCCCGGATGCTCGCTGGCACGGTGATGGCAGCGCTGGTCGCCACCGCCAGTCCCGCTGCGGCGCAGGCCGCTCCGCTGGAACCGCGCGTCAAGAAGCTGGAATCGGAAATGCGCGCCGTGCAGCGCAAGGTCTTCCCGGGGGCCTCGGACCGGTTCTTCGAGCCCGAAATCGCAGCGCCGACCGCCACGCCGACCCCCAGCGGTGTTTCGGCGAGCGCGCCGCTGACCGACCTGCTGCAGCGCGTGGACACGCTGGAAACGCAGATCACCCGGCTGACCGCCCAGACCGAGGAAAATGGCTTCAAGATCGGTCAGCTCGAAAAGCGGCTCCTGCAGCTTGAGGAGCAGGCCAAGGCCGCCGCTGCTGCCGCCTCCGCAGCACCCGCACCGACGGCCGCTCCCGGCGCTCCGGGAGCAGGTGCCGCAACACCGCGTCCGGCCACGCCCGCGGCGGCGAGCGCTGCCGCTGCCGCCCCGAGCGCCGAACGCGTCGCCGCCGTCGCCAAGATCGAGAAGCCGCAAAGCGCCGATGCGGGCGAGGACGCCTATCTCTACGGTTATCGCCTATGGGAGGCGAAGTTCTTCCCCGAAGCGCAGGCGCAGCTGCGTTTCGCGCTGGAAAAACATCCCAAGCACAAGCGGTCGAGCTACACCCGCAACCTGCTCGGCCGGGCCTATCTCGACGACGGCAAGCCGAGCGCTGCCGCCAAGATGTTCGCCGAGAATTACGAAAAGGAACCCAAGGGCGATCGCGCCCCGGAAAGCCTGTATTTCCTCGGCGAATCGCTGATCAAGCTCAACGAGAAACCCAAGGCCTGTGTCGCCTTTACCGAGCTGGCCGAAGTCTATCCCGAAGTGGCGGCAGGGCGTCTGTCGGACCGGCTCGCTGCCGGGCGCCGCAATGCCGGATGCAAGTGACGCGGACCTGAATCGCGTCAGCGCGGCGCTCACCGCGCTGACGGGCGACAGCAAGGCGCATCTGCTGCTCGCCGTCTCTGGCGGGCCCGACAGCATGGCGCTGACCGATCTGGTCCGGCGCGGCTGGCTCGGACCGGTCAGTGCGGCGACCGTGGATCATGGTCTGCGCCCCGAAAGCGCCGATGAGGCGGAGATGGTGGCGCGGTTTTGCGCCTCGACCGGCATGACGCATGCCGTACTCCGCCCCGACCAGCCGATAACGGGAAGCCTGCAATCGGCGGCGCGCGCTGCGCGCTATGCATTGCTCGCTGCGCATGCCGATGCGATCGGCGCGGCCTTTATCGTCACTGCGCACCATGCCGACGACCAGCTCGAAACCATGCTGATGCGGCTTGCCCGCGGCAGCGGGGTGGATGGCCTGGCCGGGGTGCGCGCGCGCAACGCCCGGACCGTGCGTCCGCTGCTGGGCTTTCGCAAGACAGAGCTGGTCGCGCATTGCGAGCGTCACGCGATTCCTTTTGCCTGCGACCCCAGCAACGCCAATCCCGATTTCGACCGCGTCAGGATGCGCGAAGCGCTGCAGGGTCTTGACGTCATAGATCCGCTGATGGCGGTGCGGTCGGCGGGCGCGCTGGCCGAAGCAGGCGAGGCGCTCGATTGGATTGCGTCGCGCGAGGCCGAGACCGTAATTGTCGGCGATTTCAACGGAATCCGGGTGGTGCAGACCGCTTTCCCGCCTGCGCTGCTGCGCCGCCTGATGCTGATCGCGCTGGACCGCGTGCAACCGGGAATTGCCGTGCGCGGACCCGCGCTCGACCGGCTATTCGATACGCTGACAGGCGGAGGGCAGGGGATGATCGGCGATGTCTTGTGCGGGCCCGCGGCGGATGGCCGGGGCTGGCATTTGCGCCCCGCTCCGCCACGCAGCGCTTCGACCGGGGGTTCTGCGCCAGAATAATGTCGATCGCACGCCAAAGCGCGGGCGGATTATATTGTCATTCAGGATTAGCAGCCTATCTTGATCATGGTTTATGGCTGCAAAGGCTTTGAGATGAACGACGATCAGGATCCCGGTTCGAACCAGAACGGCTGGATGAAGAACATGCTCATCTGGGCAGGGGTCATCATCGGCCTGCTCGTGGTCGTGTCGCTCATCGATACGCGCGGCTCGGCCGATCGCGGCAGTTCGATCAGCTATTCGACTTTCCGCGACCGCGTGGCCGATGGTCAGGTCAAGAATGTCGTGATCTCGTCCGATCGCGTGACCGGCACCTATGTCAACGACGAGGCCTTCTCTGCAGTTCGCGTCGAGAACGACCCGACGCTGATCCCGCTGCTCGAGGAAAAGGGCGTCGACTATAGCGGCAAGGCGATCGAACAGCCCAGCCTGCTGGTCGCGATCCTGTTCCAGTCGCTTCCCTTCATCCTGATCATCGCCATCGCGTTTTTCGTCCTGCGCCAGGTGCAGAAGGGCGGCGGGGCGAGCGGCGCGATGGGCTTTGGCAAATCCAAGGCCAAGCTGCTCACCGAAAAGGCCGGCAAGGTCACCTTTGCCGATGTGGCCGGTATCGACGAAGCTCGCGAGGAACTGCAGGAAATCGTCGAGTTCCTGCGCGATCCCAGCAAGTTTGCGCGGCTCGGCGGACAGATTCCCAAGGGTGCGCTGCTGGTCGGCTCGCCCGGTACCGGCAAGACGCTGCTCGCACGCGCGATCGCGGGTGAGGCAGGCGTTCCCTTCTTCACTATTTCGGGCTCGGACTTTGTCGAAATGTTCGTCGGCGTCGGCGCCAGCCGCGTGCGCGACATGTTCGAACAGGCCAAGAAGAACGCGCCATGCATCGTGTTCATCGACGAAATCGACGCCGTGGGCCGCCATCGCGGATCGGGCCTCGGCAATTCGAACGACGAGCGCGAGCAGACGCTGAACCAGTTGCTGGTCGAGATGGACGGTTTCGAGGCCAATGAGGGCATCATCATCATCGCGGCGACCAACCGTCCCGATGTGCTCGACCCTGCGCTGCTGCGCCCAGGCCGCTTCGACCGCCAGGTCGTTGTGCCGGTGCCCGATATCGAGGGCCGCGAGAAGATTCTGCAGGTGCACATGAAGAAGGTGCCGCTGGCACCCGATGTCAACGCGCGCGTCATCGCGCGCGGTACGCCCGGTTTTTCGGGCGCGGACCTTGCGAATTTGGTCAATGAGGCTGCGCTGCTGGCTGCGCGGCGTGGCAAGCGCCTGGTCGCGATGAGCGAGTTCGAAGCTGCCAAGGACAAGGTCATGATGGGTGCCGAGCGCAAGTCCATGGTGATGACCGAGGACGAAAAGCGCATGACCGCCTATCACGAGGCAGGCCACGCGATCGTCGCGGTGCACGAGCCCGCATCCGATCCGATCCACAAGGCGACCATCATCCCGCGCGGTCGCGCGCTGGGCATGGTCATGCGTCTGCCCGAGCGCGACGTGTACAGCTATCATCGCGACAAGATGTATGCGAACCTCGCTGTCTCGATGGGCGGCCGCGTCGCCGAGGAAGTGATCTTTGGCTATGACAAGGTCTCTTCGGGCGCGAGTGGCGACATCCAGTATGCGACCAAGCTGGCGCGCGACATGGTCACCAAATGGGGCATGTCGGATGAACTCGGTCCTCTGCAGTATGAAGAGCAGTCGGAAGGCTATCTCGGCTATGGTCAGTCTCAGCGGCTGATGATGTCGGACGAGACTGCTCGCAAGATCGATGCGGAAATCCGCAAGGTCGTCGATCAGGGCTATGACCGCGCCAAGCAGGTGCTGAGCGACCATGTCGACCAGCTCCATACGCTGGCCCAGGCTCTGCTCGAGTACGAGACGCTGAGCGGCGACGAGATCAAGGAACTGCTCGACAGCGGCAAGCTCGACCGGCCCGATGGCAGCAAGGCCAAGCCCGATGTCGCGCCGGGTATCGGTGCGGTCATCCCCCGCGCAGGCAAGCGCAAGGGGCCGTTCCACGATCCCAAGCCGCAGGGCGCCTGATCGAGCCCGAGCGGGTCGGGCAAGGCCGACAGCGTGGGTATTGCTAGAACTCTGATGACGGCGCTGGCGCTTCAGGCACCGGCGCCGTCATTGCATCCGGCCACCCCGTCGATCGAGACCGTGCGCGATTTCCTCACTGCAGCAGAGGCCCTTATGGCGAAAGGAGCAGACGGGGTAAGGACTCCCGAAGCGGACGCGGTACGGCAGGCCGTGCAGGACGCCGCCAGGGCCTATCGTGCCGCGCTCGCGGAGAGCGCCAGCCGCGGCGAAGCGGCGCCCAGTTGCCCTCCACCGCCTGGCCAGGCACAGCTTACCATTCCCGATCTGATCGGTGACTTTCAGGCTTTCCCGGACGCCAATCGCGACATGCCCGTCACCACCGCCTTTGCGCTGGTCATGACCTTGCGTTATCCTTGCGCTGCGGCGCAGAAATGAGGTCATTGGCCATTCATCAGGCAATGATAGACAGGCTGCGAGATCATGGAGGGAGCATGGGCATGAAGCGGGGCATTCAGGCGGGCATTCTTGCAGCGGTGGTGATGCTGTCGACCGGAGCGGCATCGGAAATGACCGTGGGCGAGTTTCTGGCGGGAATGAAAAAGGCCGAAAGCATGGGCCCGGCTGCCTTGCTCTCAAGCGACGTGCGCGCCTTGCGGGCAGAGTCGGACCGGGTACGCGAACTGTATGTGGCCGACATTACCCGGCAGAAAAAGGCGGGCGGCAAGATGCACAGCTGCCCACCGGCCAGCGATCGCCCGAAGATGACCGGCGAGGAACTGCGCGTCTATCTCAGCAGCCTTCCTCCGTCGGCGCAGAAAAAGCCGTTTCGGGTCGCGGTCTATGACCTGATGAAGAAGAAATTCCCCTGCAAGTGATGCGAGGCGGCAATCGCCCCCCGGCTTTGCGGCGCGGAGGGCGATGAAGCTCAGGCGGCGAGAAAGCCTTCGAGCCGCCCGCGAATGATCTGCTCGGCCTCGGCCATGATACGGTCGATCAGCTCCTTGCAGGTGGGGATATCGTGGATCAGGCCGGCGACCATGCCGCAGCTCCACGCGCCTGCATCCATATCGCCTTCCATCATGATCCGGGGGTAGACGCCCGCGACCTGCTCGATGATGTCGGTGAACTGAAGGTCCTTGCCCTTTTCCTTCTCGATCACCAGCAGCTTCTCGACTGCCTCGTTGGTCAGCACGCGCTCGGTATTGCGCAGCGGGCGCATCACCAGCCGGGTGTCGAGCTCGGATGCGGCCACGATCGCCTGTTTCACGTTTTCGTGCACCGGGGCTTCTTTGGTGGCGATGAAGCGCGTGCCCATGTTGATCCCATCGGCGCCCATGGCGAGCGATGCGACCAGCGAACGTGCATCGGCCTGGCCGCCCGAGGCGACGAAGGGAATGTCGAGCTCGTCGGCGGCGCGGGGCAGCAGGATCATGTTGGGCACATCGTCCTCGCCCGGATGGCCGCCGCATTCGAAGCCATCGACCGAGACCGCATCGCAGCCGATCGCCTGGGCCTTGAGCGCGTGGCGCACGCTGGTGCACTTGTGGATCACCTTGACGCCCGCGTCCTTGAGATAGGGCAGCACCGATTGCGGATTGTTGCCCGCGGTCTCCACCGCCTTGACGCCGTTCTCGATGATGACGCGCACATAACCGGGATAATCGGGCGCGGTGAGCACGGGCAGGAAGGTCAGGTTCACGCCGAACGGCTTGTCGGTCATCGCCTTGCACTTCTTGATCTCGGCATCGAGATCTTGCGGAGTCTTCTGCGTAAGCCCGGTGATGATGCCGAGCCCGCCCGCGTTCGACACCGCTGCGGCCAGTTCGGCAAAGCCGACATAGTGCATGCCGCCCTGGATGATCGGATGCTCGATACCGAACAGCTCGGTGATGCGGGTCTTCATGAGGCTCTCTCCTTTATCTTTGTGATTCGGGGCAGATCAGACGAACAGGGCGACCGATTGCATCGCGGTCATCACCGGTTCGAGCCTGCTGTTCCATACCGTCATGTACTGGCTTGCCGCGCCATGATGCGCGTGGTGTGTGACCGATTCGAGCAGCCACCAGCCATTCACGGTCTCGGGTGCGTCGGTGAGCAGGTTGACCTGCCAGTTCATGCTGCTCACCGGCCCCGCAACATCCATCAGCCCCATGGCCGAGGGCGGCAGTCCATCGCCGATGGCGAGCAATTCGGTCATCGGATCGAGCCCGTCGCGCTCGGCCAAGCGGTGCCAGTTGGCGAGGCGCGGCGTGTTCATGCCCAGTTCGAGCCGCTTTTCGGGATATTCCATTTGCGACGTGAAGAATTCGGGCGGGCCGCTTCGCGTCGTGCCTTCTGCAGGCGGTGGCGCGACGTCCGGGCGGTGGACGCCTTCGAACTCGATCTTGCTCTCGCGCTTGCTCATGAAGATGAAGGTGCCGATAAAGCCGAGGCCCTCGGCGCTGCGGATCTTTACTTCGACAAAGGCGGTGTTGCGCCCGCGGCGCAAGAGGTCGGTCGAGATCGTCAGTTCGCCTGCCAGCGGGCCAACGAACGCAACCTGGGCAGAGCGCAGCGGCGGTGCATCGGGCACGGTCAGCCGCGCGGCATGATGCGCGAGCGCGGAGGACAGGCCGCCATAGCAGGTCCGCCCCTGCATCCAGCACGGAGCGACGGAAACGGTCCAGCCATTGTCGGCGCGGACAAACGAAGCGAGGGTCTGAGCGAGATTCATCGCGCGATTAAGACCAGAGATTCCGGCGCGAATCCACCGGAAATTTGCCGATAATCGGCTGCCGCTACGGATCGCTGGATGTCAGGGAAGGGGAAGGCTGGTGGGCGTAGGAAGGATTGAACTTCCGACCCCTGCGATGTCAACACAGTGCTCTACCACTGAGCTATACGCCCACGCTTTAGCCTTGCTGCCGGTGCTGTGCGCCGCGGCAAGGGCGGTCCATTACAAAGAGCTTGGCACTCGTGCAAGCGGTAAATGATGCCGCTCGCCGATTATTGCCTCAGAGGCTCTGCGCGAAGGTACCGCGCGAGAAGACGCGGTCGACTTCCAGCACCAGATCCTTGAGGTGGAAGGGCTTGGAGAGCACCCGCGCGCTCGGCGCGGCCTGCTCGGCCTTGAGTGTGACCGCCGCGAATCCGGTGATGAACATGACCTTGGTGTTGGGTGAAATGCGCCCGCAATGCTGGGCCAGTTCGATCCCGTCCATTTCGGGCATCACGATATCGGTCAGCAGCAGATCGAAATGCTCGTCCTGCAGCAGCGGCAGTGCCGCCGTGCCACGATCTACCGAGACGACCTCATAATCGGCCTTTTCCAGTGCACGCTGCAGATAGGTCCGCATGGCTGCATCGTCTTCCGCCAGCAAAATCCGCAACATCGCCACTGTCCTCCATGGAAGCTGTCCGGACCTTGTATGCCGCAGGCAGTTAAGATTTTCCAGCCAACCGGATACCTTGTTTGCACGATGCCCCGAAGCAGGACAGCGACTGGAGCGGAAGTAAACGCAGGCTGGCAGCGGCCGTTGCATGGCCTGCGCCTTTGACTTGGCCGACGCTTTGGCGCATGCCCTTGCGCCATGGACGACGCGCCCAGCCAAGCCGCGATGCCATCGCGCCATTTCAGCCTGGAAGGGGTGGAAAGCGCGCGGCTGCCGGTTCTGGTCGCGGTTCCGCATGCCGGGCGCGACTATCCCGACGAAATTTTGCAGAATTCGCGCGTCGCACCCGAGATCCTGGAGCGACTCGAAGATCGGCATGCCGACATGCTGCTGCCCGATCTTGTGAAGCTGGGATGTCCTACCCTGGTCGCGCATGCCGCGCGCGCCTTGATCGACCTCAATCGCGCGCCGAGCGAAATCGATCCGCAGATGGTCGCGGACGCACCACGTACTGCCTTTGCCCAGCCTAGCGCCAAGGTGCGCGGCGGCCTGGGGCTGGTGCCGCGCCGTCTGGCCGACCATGGGGAACTCTGGCGCCGGCCCTTTGCGCAATCGGCGATCGCCGGGCGGATCGCGCAGCTGCATGATCCCTATCACCGCACGCTCGGCCAGGCGCTGGCGAGCCTCAAGGCGCGATTCGGCTGTGCGCTGCTGATCGACCTTCACTCCATGCCGCCGCTGCGGCCCGAAGGCCCGGCCAGACCGCCGCAGATCGTGCTTGGTGACCGGTTCGGGCGATCGGCCGACGGGGCTCTGTGCGATCTGGCGCTGAGGACCATGGCGCGGTCGGGATTCGAGGTCGCGCTCAACCATCCCTATGCCGGCGGCTATGTGCTCGATCGGCACGGACGTCCTGCAAGGGGAATCCATGCGCTGCAGGTCGAGATCGACCGCACCCTCTATCTTGCAGCGGATCTCAAGCAGCCAGGGCTGGGTCTTGCCCGGGTCAGCGCTGCGCTGGCGCATCTCGTCGGCACCCTGGCGCAGGATTTGCTGCGCAGCGATCGCGGTCCCGACCTCGCCATCGCCGCCGAATAACCTGCTGAATTCATGAAAAAACCGCCTCGTGACGGATCACGAGGCGGCCAAGGTTCAGGGAGGAGGTGCACTAGTGCACCTGTCGGAATGCGAAAGGGGGGGAAGCATCCCGACACCCATAATCTAGGACAATCGCTGGCCGACTTCAATGGCTGGAACGGTAAAATTTCTGCCCATGCGAATATTCTTGCTAATGCGAGCGAGTCGCAATAACCTGAGCCAGTCGCTGCGATGAAGCGCGGCGACGGCAAAGCGAAGGAGTGGTCATGGGCTTTTGGTGGCAAGACATGCTGGATCGACCAGCCGAACTGGGATCTGCAACGCTGGTCGAGGCAAGGCTGGTCGTGGCGCTCAGAATTGCGGTGTTCGCGCACAAGTCCGGCACCGACCCCGCGCCGCACGTCGCGGCAAGGCTGGGCAGTACCGCGCTGTCCAACCAGCTGTCGCTGGTTGTCGAGGCGATGGGCCAGGCCTGGCCAGAACCGTTCTGCGTTTCTCGCCCGTGCTGCGCACGGCTCTCGCCCGATGAGACAATGTTTGTCGCGATGGTGCGCAGCGCCGCGCGCGGCAATCGCGCTGCCTTCGACCGGCAGACGCGCGAGATGCTCGGCGAGGATGCACGCAACCTCATCTACAACCTGATGTGGCAGATGGGCAGGATGGTCGCTGCGGACGCGTGAGGTGCCTGGTCAGCCGGTCTCATTGACATAGCTGCGGATGAATTCGGCGATGGCATGGAAACCGTCGCTGAATGCCGCGCCGGTGCGCCACAGGGCTGCGATCGAGCGGCGTGCATTCCATCCGGCAATGTCGAGCGTTGCCACGACTTCCGCCGCCTGAGTTTCGGCGGCCATATAGCGTTCCGGCAGCAGTGCCAGGCCGATGCCCGAGCCCACCATCTGGCGGATGCTGTCGAGGCTGGTGCCTTCGTAGTCGTGGAGGATGTGTGCGCCGACCTGCTCGCAGATGTCGCGCGTCTGCCGGTGGAAATGGTGACGCCGGTCAAGCGTCAGAAAACCTTCGCCCTTGAGTGCCTCCGCCGGGATATTCTTCTGCCCGGCCAACCGGTGATCGGGCGGCGCGATGACGAACATCCGTTCGCTGAACAGCGGCTCGACCACGATTCCCGTCGCATCGACCGGCATCGGACACAGCATCATGTCGAGCTCGCCGCGCATCACCTGCCGGACCTGATCGTCGGGAATGCCTTCGCGGATGTGCAGGCGCAGGTCGGGCTGTTCGCGGTGCAGCCCGGCCACGATTGCGGGCATCAGATAGGGGCCAAGCGTCGGGGTCACGCCGAAGCGCAAGGTGCCGCCGATGCCCTTGCCTGCGCGCCGCGCGAGGTCGGAAAGGTCGCGTACCTGGACAAGGATGCCGCGCGCGCGTGCCGCTATGTCGCGCCCCAATGGGGTAAGCTGGACGTCCTGGCCGCTGCGGTCGATCAGCGATGCACCCAGCCGCGCCTCCAGCGTGCGCAGCTGCTGGCTGAGCGTCGGCTGCGAAACATGGACCGCAAAGGCCGCCCGTCCGAAATGGCGGTGGTCGTCCAGCGCGACCAGATATTGCAATTGGCGAAGACTAGGCATGTGCGACCCCCTGTTCGATAGAGAATGTCTATCGAATCATCGTCGTCCTTTCAAATGGAAACAATGATACGTTGTGCCATATACCATGCACAACAAGCAGCGGAGCAAACCCCTCCCCGAACCGCTCCAACCCAACTGCTTGAAAGATGCCGCAGCTTGAACGGACACCCCAAAGCTGCGGATAGGGTGGTGCATCGGTCCGCCGAGGTCGCAGCTTAGCCTCCGATGCGCCACCCGCCTATCTCGCCGGTGCAGGCCGGGCCTCGGGGTGCTTGTCCTCCCTCCGCAATCTGTTAGCCTCTACCCAATCGCGCGACCGGTACAGCCGGCGTGCCATCCTTGGGAGGGGACGTCATGCGGCAATTGCAGGGCATGGACGCATCGTTCGTCGCGCTGGAGCAGCGCAACGCGCCGATGCATATCGGATCGATCCTGATCTACGATCCGTCGACAGCACCCGGCGGGTTCGTCCGGTTCAAGGATATCCTGGCCTTTTTTGAATCGCGCATGCACCTGTCGCAGACGATGCGGCAACGGCTGGTCAAGGTCCCGCTCAATCTCGATTATCCCTATTGGATCGAGGACCCGGATTTCGATCTCGAATATCATGTGCGCCATGTCGCGCTGCCCAAGCCGGGCGACTGGCGGCAGCTGTGCATCCAGGCGGCGCGCATCTTCTCGCGCCCGCTCGATCTCACGCGCCCGCCCTGGGAGTTCTGCGTGGTCGAGGGGCTCGACAATATCGAGGGCGTGCCCAAGGGCAGCTTCGCGATGATCACCAAAGTGCACCATGCCGCGATCGACGGCATGTCGGGGATCGATCTGATGGATGCGCTGCACACGCTGCGCCCCGGCGATCCGCCGCCGCCGGCCTCCAGGGCATGGCGACCCGATCGCGTGCCCGATCCGCTGGGGCTGTTCCTCAAGGGTTATGCGCGGGCCTGGCTCAACCCCTGGCGGCAGACCGGGGTGATCGCCAAGGCGGCGCCGGGGCTGTACCGCGCCGCCAAGGGGCTGGTGACCAGCGAGTTCAGCCTCAATCCGGCGATCTCCGCACCGCGCACGCGCTTCAACGTTCCGGTTTCGCCCAACCGGGTGGTCGAGGGACGCACGTTCACGCTGGCTGACGTCAAGGCGCTGCGAGCGCTGTCGCCCGGCTGCAAGATCAATGACGTGTTCCTCGCGATCATCGGCGGCGGCCTGCACCGCTATCTCAAGGCGCATGACGAACTGCCCGAGGCGAGCCTGACCGCCATGGCGCCAATCTCCGTGCGCGCGGAGAAGGAAAAGAACACCATGGGCAACCAGGTGTCGGCGATGGTCGTGCCGCTGGGCAGCCATATCGCCGATCCGGTCGCTCGGCTTGCCTATGTGCATGAGCAGACGATCCAGTCCAAGGCGATGACCGATGCGCTTGGCGCGCGGCAGATGACCGAGATGAGCAAAGTCTCGCCGGCGCTGTTCATGGCACTGGGGGCGCAGCTCTACACCCGGCTGGGCCTCGCCAATTACGTCAAGCCGCCGTTCAGCACGGTCGTCACCAACGTGCCCGGCCCGCCGGTGCCGATCTATTCAACCGGCGCAAAGATGATCAGCATGCACGGTCTGCTGTGCCTCACCGACGGTCTGGCGCTCGGCCATGTCGTGCAGAGCTATGTCGACCAGGCGACGATCGGATTTACCGCCTGTCGCAAGGCGATGCCCGATCCCGAATTCTACTCCCAATGCCTGCAGGCCTCGTTCAAAGAGCTCATGGCGGCTTTGGCATCGGGTGGGTCCGAAGCGGCCGAGAAGCCTGCGGCGAAGCGCAAGGGGAAGAGCAAGGCAGCCGCGTCAGCGTGATTGCGCTGGCATTTGCGGAGCGCAGCTCCATATTGTGTGACAGATCGGAGACTTCATGACCGCTACCGCTGCTTCTGCCAATCCGAGTGCCGCGAGGCCGCCGCACCTTTTCTGGACCCTCAGCGAGGGGCGTGCCCTGGTCGAACTCGGCGCATTCTATGCCTTGCGCGGCCCGCTTGCGATGCTGCCGCGGGGTGATGGGCACAGCGTGCTGGTGCTTCCGGGCTTTCTCGCGAGCGACCGGTCGACCAAGCCGATGCGCGATCTGCTGAAGAGCCTTGGCTATGACGCGCATGGCTGGGACATGGGCCGCAATATCCGGATCGACAATGCGCGCGAGGCGCAGATGAACGATCTGCTCGATCGCATCCATGCGAGCTCGGGCCGCAAGGTCTCCATCATCGGCTGGAGCCTGGGCGGCGTGTTCGCGCGCGAGATCGCCAAGAACGCGCCGGACAAGGTGCGACAGGTGATCTCGCTCGGCAGTCCGATCTCGAACGATCGCGGCCATACCAACGCGCGCCGCCTGTTCGAGCGGCTGAATGGTCCCGAGCCCGAGCCTCTGCAGGCCGGTCGCTTCCGCAATCTCGACGAAGCGCCGCCGGTGCCGACCACCTCGATCCTGAGCAAGACCGACGGCATCGTCGCCTGGCGCGGATCGGTGCAGAAGCCCGGCCCGCAGACCGACAATATCAAGGTTCTCGCCAGCCATTGCGGCCTCGGCGTCAATCCGATGGTGATGTACGCGATCGCCGACCGTCTGGCGCAGGCCGAGGACGCCTGGCAGCCTTTCGACCGCTCGGGCTGGCGCGGGCTGCTGTTCGGGTCAGTCAAGGCGGACTGAGCTTAGCGCCTCACTCCGATCAGCTGTTCCGCCGCCAGCCGCCCGGTCTGCGCCGCGCCGTTCATATAGCCAGTGTGCGCATCGGAAAGATGCTCGCCTGCAAACAGGATCGGGCCGGAGGGCAGGGGCGGGGTGACCGTGCCGTCTTCTTCCTCCACCCAGAAATGCCGGGCAAAACGGGTGAGCTGGCCCGGCAGGAAGCGCGAATAGGCACCTTGCGCGAACGGGTCCATCGCCCACGCGGTGCGGCGGACGCTTCGCGCGGATAGGCCGGGCACGGCGGGCGCGATCTCGCGTTCGCAAACGCGGACCATGGCTTCCGGCGAGAGGTCGGCCAGGCCTGAGGTCTGGTTGCCGCCGAAGAACCAGGTGAGCACGCCCGCCGGGACTTCATCCTGCCCCGCGCTCGCGCCCCAGAATTCGCTGAACAGCCCCGGATCGCCGCCGGTACGTGCGGCCCAGGCTGCACCGCCCGCCCCGGTGACCGGCTCCCATGGGCGCGTGGCATAGCCGGCGTTGATCTTCTCGTTGCGCCCGCAGCTCAGCTCGCGCGTCAGCGCCAGCCAGGGGGCGGGGAGCGTGTCGCCGAAATCGATGCTGCGCAGCACCTGCGCGGGCACGGTGACGATGACGCGGTCTGCGATGATCACCGCGCCATTGGCAAAGCGCAGCTCCACCGCCTTGCCCTCGCGCCGAACGCTGAGCAGGGCATGGCCGGTCCTTATCCGTTCCATCAGCGGCGCAGCCAGCGCGCGCGGGATGGTCGAGGAGCCGCCCGCGAGGCTGTAGCGCTCGTCGCTGCCCGAAATGAGGGCTACACGGTCGGTATCGATCGCGGGAAGGTTGAAGAACAGCTCGAGCGCCGAGACATCGTCCGGCTCCGATCCGAATTCGGTGCGGATCGTCGCCTCGATCAGCGCCCGTGCGCGGGGGCTTGCCGCGGCCCCGGCGGCATCGAGATACTGCCGCACCGACATCGTGTCGAACCGCGCGCCATGGGTGTCGAAATCCTCGTCCACCAGCGCGGCGTCTGCAGCGATGCGCGTGGCCAGCGGGCGGAATTCGGCGATTAGATCGGCCTCGGTCACCGCCTTGCCATCGACCACGAACACCTCGTGCGTCACCATCGCGCCGCGATCGATCAGACCGATGTCGAAGCGCTTGGCCAGCGCCAGGATATCGGCATGGTTGGTGTTCACCAGATGCGCGCCGTCCTCGACATAGAGTCCCGGTTCGGGCAGTCCGCTTGATGTCAGGACGCGTCCGCCGACACGCCCGCGCGCCTCGTAGATGGTCGCATCGAAACCGGCGGCGACCAGCCGATCGAGCGCGACCAATCCGGCGAGCCCCGCTCCGATGATCGCGATGCGGCTGCGCTTGCTGATCCTGGCTTCTGCAGGTTCGACCAGGGAAGGGGGCAGGCCCATTGCGGCAATACCGGCGAGCACCTGCCGTCGGTCCAGCCCCGGCCCGGATTTATGGATGGTATCGGGCGCGGCCTTGGCCAGCAGTCCCCAGACAAAACCCGTTCCGCGCATATGCCGTGCCTCCCCCTGCAGACGCTACGGAAGGTGAGGGTGATCCCAACGCCGCGTAGCGTCAAGATTAATGGCAGATTGGGCAAATCGGGCTGGACATTGGTGCGGCGCACCCCAAATGACGCGCACCAAAAGGGAGCGCGCATGTTTCACAGTCTCTGGGCTCAGCTGGCCCTTGCCATGTCGGCACTCGCCGGCACCGCCGCACTTGCAGACGCGCGGCGCATGCGGCGCACCAATTTCGACCAAGTTGGCTTCATGCCGTGGACCAGCATCTCGATGCTGGCGATCACCGGCGCAATCATTTCGGCCGCCCTTGCGCTGAAGGGTCTCTGATTAGAGACAGGCCTCGAGAAACGCCTGTTCGAAGCCAAACTGGCGCGCCTTTTCCAGCGTATAGGGGCGCAGACCCGTCGAGCGATATTCGCCGATGATCTTGCCGTCGCTGCCTTCGTCCAGATATTCGAACTTGAACAGTTCCTGGGTGACGATGACCTCGCCCTCCATGCCGATCACCTCGGTAACGTTGGTCACGCGGCGGGAACCGTCGCGCAGACGCTTGACCTGGACGATGATGTCGACCGACTCGGCGATCTGGCGGCTGATGGCTTCCTTGGGAATCTTGATGTCGCCCATCAGGATCATGTTCTCCATACGGCCGAGCGCCTCGCGCGGGCTGTTGGCGTGGAGCGTACACATCGATCCGTCGTGACCGGTGTTCATCGCGGCGAGCAGGTCGAAGCACTCCGCGCCACGAATTTCGCCCAGGATGATCCGGTCGGGGCGCATACGCAGCGCGTTCTTGACGAGATCGCCGATGCTGATCGCGCCCTTGCCCTCGAGGTTCGGCGGGCGCGTTTCCAGCGGCAGCCAATGCGGCTGCTGCAAGCGCAGTTCGGCCGCGTCCTCGATGGTCAGCACGCGCTCGCCCGGATCGATCATCTTCGACAGCGCGTTGAGCATGGTGGTTTTACCCGAACCGGTACCGCCTGAGATGACGATGTTGAAACGGCAGGCACCCGCAATCTTGAGCGCGGTCGCCATCTTTTCCGACATCGCGCCCCAATCCTTCAGATTGTCGAGCGTGATCGGCTTTTCGGAGAACTTACGAATGGAGATCGCGGTGCCGCGGAGCGACAAGGGCGGGATGATGACGTTGACGCGGCTGCCGTCCTTGAGGCGGGCGTCAGCGAGCGGCGTCGTCTGGTCAATGCGGCGACCGACCTGGTTGACGATCCGCTGCGCGATCTGCAGCAGATGTTCCTCGTCGCGGAACTGGATCGGCGCGATCTGCAGCTTGCCCTTCTTTTCGATATAGGTCTGCTCGGGGCCGTTCACCATGATGTCGGTGATCTCGGGATCGTTGAGCAGTTCCTCGAGCGGCCCGAAGCCGAGCAACTCGTCGATCAGCACCTTTTCCAGCGCGAACTGCTCGCGCCGGTTGAGGGTGAGCTTGAGCTCGGCGAGCACCTCGAGGATGATCGGGCGGAATTCCTCGGCCAGCTCGTCCTTGGTCAGCGTGGCAGCAGCTTCCGGGTCGACGCGTTCGAGCAGGCGCGGCAGCACCTGTTCCTTGATCTTGTGGACCGACGCTTCGAACCCTTCGACCTTGGGGCCGGTGTCCGCGACCGAGTTGGCGCGATCCGAAAGGCGCGTCATCGCGTCGTTCAGTGCGGCGCTCTCCGGCGTCATGTCGATCATGTCGAGACCGGGCAGATCGACGCTATCGAGGTCGGGGAACTGATCGCCACCCATGTCGAGCGACAGGCCCAGCCGCGCTTCGGGCGGCGGGGTGGGGGCACCCCCCTTCATCGGGCGGGCGACGCCAAAGCTCGGCCGTGCGCCGGGCCCCATCTGTCCAATCCCATTCTTTCTGCCAAAAGCGCTCATGGTGACCGATTTTCCCGGATTGTGTCGGTGGCAGCCGGAAGCCGCCTGATATCTCATGGTGAATAGCCCGGAAACTTTGACAATGTCCTAACAGGCGACGCTGTCGGACCCTTGCCTTGGGGCGACTGCCCCGTTGGTGCTTGCATCCGTGCCAATATTGGGCATTAAGCCGGGCAAAAGTTAACAACCCACCAGCAGGCGCGACGACTTGGCCGAAAATACGACGAACGCCGAGAAGAGCGATGCTGCAAGCCGCCATCGCGGCGCGGGAATGCTGTTTGCGCTGCTCGGCTTTGCACTGCTTTCCTGCGGCGATGGGCTGATCAAGTCGACCGCAGGCCAATGGCCGGGCATGGCGGTGGCGGCACTGCGCTTCACGCTGGGTGCGATCGGGCTGGGACTGGTGCTGCTGATCCGGGAGGGGCCGCAAGGTTTCCGTTTTCCGCGACCCAAGGTGCAGCTGGCGCGGGGCTTCTTTCTTGCCGGGGCGACGGTCACCTTTTTCTCCAGCATCTTCCTGATGCCGCTCGCCACTGCGACCTCGATCCAGTTCATGGCGCCGCTGCTCACAGCGGTGATCTCCTCGATCCTCTACAAGGAACGCTTGAGCCCGGGGAGATGGGTGGCGACGCTGATCGCCTTTGTCGGCGTGATGATCGTGCTCAGGCCCAGCTTTGCCGATCTGGGCCCTGCGGCGCTGCTGCCGCTTGCCGCCGCGTTCGGGATGAGCGGGCTGATGATGAGCAATGCGCGCGCTGCCGGATCGGGCAGTGTGCTGCTGATGCAGTTTCTGGTCGCCGCCGTCGCCGCGCCGCTGCT
Organism: Acidovorax delafieldii; assembly: GCA_001555775.1. Taxonomy (GTDB): domain Bacteria; phylum Pseudomonadota; class Alphaproteobacteria; order Sphingomonadales; family Sphingomonadaceae; genus Blastomonas; species Blastomonas delafieldii_A. The sequence continues at coordinate 45,623 of LSHP01000080.1, forward strand.
TATCCTCTACGCCGTGCTGGGGCATCTGTCGGGCATGCCCTCGCTGCACATCGGCTGGCCGAGCTGGTATGTCGTGATCGTCTGTGCCACCGTGGCCGTATCGGCCAGCTTCAGCCACATGTTCGTGTATCTAGCCACCGCGCGCAGCTCGGCGGCGACCGTGGCGCCGATGGTCTATGTCCAGATCATCGTTGCCATCGCGATCGGCGTGGTCTTCTATCGCGACTATCCCGATCTCGTCGCACTGGCCGGTACCGGGGTGATCATCGCGAGCGGAATCTATCTGCTGCGCGACGGACGCAGATAGGGAAGGGCGATCATGGCGCTGACGGGTTGGATCATCGGGCTGGCGATGCAGATGGCAAGCCTGCCTGCTCCGCCGCCGCTGCCCTGCTGGATCGAGGGCCGCTGGGTGTCAGAAGAGGCGGACGGACGCTGGACCGAGGAGAACTGGACCGGCTGTCGCGCCGAGACGATGCTCGGTACCGGTCGCGGCGGACGTGGTGGCGAGATCACCACCTATGAATTCATGCGCATCGCGCGCAACGAGAATGGCGACCTGATGTTCTACGGCGCGCCGTTCGGCAACCCGGCAGCAGCGTTTCGCGCGGTCAAGGGTGGCCCGGCGGAGATCGTGTTCGTCAACGCCAACCACGAATATCCGCAACGCATCCGCTACTGGATGCAAGGCGACATGCTGATGGCCGAGGCAAGCATGCGCGATGGCAGCAAACCGCAGGCTTGGCGGTACAAGCGGATCAAGTAGCGACGGGCACGGACTTCGTCATTCCCGCGCCAGCGGGAATCCCGCTCTTTCTTCAACGTCGCGTCAGAAGCGGGACCCCCCGCCTTCGCGGGGGTGACGGTAAAGCTTTGTGTTTGAATGTCTAAAATCAGCCCGAGACGCGCTCGGCCAGGATCGTCAGACCCTTCTCGTTGACCTCGGCAAAGCCGCCCTCGATCGCGATCGTCTCGGGCTGCGCGCCATCGCTCTTGTAGATCGAGACCAGGCCGTCGCGGACCATCGACATCAGCGGCGCATGGCCTTCGAGCACGCCGAACTCGCCCTCAGCGCCGGGCACGACGACCATGTGGACCGCTTCGGAGCGGACCAGCTTTTCGGGGGTGACGAGTTCAAAATGCAGTGCCATTTCAACTTCCTTTAAGCCCTCTCCCCTTGAGGGGAGAGGGTTGGGAGAGGGGAGGTGCGCAAGGGTGCCGCCCCTCTCAACTTCGGCTAGCGAGCAAGCTCGCAAGCCTCCGTATCTCTCCCCTGAAGGGGAGAGAGCATTTGCAGATTAAGCCGCTTCTGCCAGCGTCTTGGCCTTTTCGATGGCCTCGTCGATGCCGCCGACCATGTAGAAGGCTGCTTCGGGCAGATGGTCATATTCGCCATCGACCACGGCCTTGAAGCTCTTCACGGTGTCTTCCAGCGAGACGAACTTGCCGGGGATGCCGGTGAACACTTCGGCCACGTGGAAGGGCTGCGACAGGAACTTCTGGATCTTGCGCGCGCGGGCGACGGTGAGCTTGTCCTCTTCCGAAAGCTCGTCCATCCCCAGAATGGCGATGATGTCCTGCAGCGACTTGTACTTCTGCAGCGTCGACTGGACCGCACGGGCGGTTTCGTAATGCTCGACGCCGACGACGCGGGGCTCGAGAACGCGGCTGGTCGAATCGAGCGGGTCCACCGCCGGATAGATGCCGAGTTCCGAGATCGCGCGGTTGAGCACGGTCGTCGCGTCAAGGTGCGCGAACGAGGTGGCGGGCGCCGGGTCGGTCAAGTCGTCCGCGGGCACGTAGATCGCCTGCACCGAGGTGATCGAACCCTTGTTGGTCGAAGTGATGCGCTCCTGCAGCGCGCCCATGTCGGTCGACAGGGTCGGCTGATAGCCCACGGCCGAAGGAATACGGCCGAGCAGCGCCGACACTTCCGAACCCGCCTGGGTGAAGCGGAAGATGTTGTCGACGAAGAACAGCACGTCCTGGCCTTCCTGGTCGCGGAAATATTCCGCGATGGTCAGACCCGACAGCGCGACGCGGGCGCGGGCACCCGGGGGCTCGTTCATCTGGCCATAGACCAGCGCCACCTTCGAACCTTCGCTGATCGCGTTGCCATCGGCGTCCTTGGCGATAACGCCGGCGTCGAGGAATTCGTGATAGAGGTCGTTGCCCTCGCGGGTACGCTCACCCACGCCGGCGAACACCGAGGTACCACCATGGCCCTTGGCGATGTTGTTGATCAGTTCCTGGATGAGCACGGTCTTGCCCACGCCGGCACCGCCGAACAGGCCGATCTTGCCGCCCTTGGCATAGGGGGCGAGCAGGTCGATGACCTTGATGCCGGTGACCAGAATTTCCGATTCGGTCGACTGGTCGACGAATTCGGGAGCCTTGGCGTGGATGGGGGCCGAGGCCTTCGCGTTGATCGGACCGCGCTCGTCGATCGGCTCGCCGACCACGTTCATGATGCGGCCGAGCGTTTCGGGACCCACGGGCATGCGGATCTGCGCGCCGGTATCAGTGACGTTCTGGCCGCGAACCAGGCCGTCGGTGCCGTCCATGGCGATGCAGCGCACGGTGTTTTCACCCAGGTGCTGGGCGACTTCGAGCACCAGACGCTGGCCGTTGTTCTCGGTTTCCAGCGCGTTCAGAATGGCGGGGATTTCGCCGTCAAAGGTCACGTCGACGACCGCGCCGATAACCTGGCTGATCTTGCCGATATTGTTGGTGGTTGCCATGAGCTGTTTCCTGCTTTCGGACGGTTAGAGGGCTTCGGCGCCCGAGATGATTTCAACGAGTTCGGTGGTGATCGCGGCCTGGCGGCTGCGGTTATATTCGATGGTGAGCCGGTTGATGAGGTCGCCCGCGTTGCGCGTCGCGTTATCCATCGCGGTCATCGAGGCACCCTGTTCCGACGCGGCGTTTTCGAGCAGCGCGCCGAAGATCTGCGTCGTGACGTTGCGCGGCAGCAGCTCGGCGAGGATTTCCTCCTCATCCGGCTCGTATTCCACAGCCGCTTCGCTGGCGACAGCATCGCCCGCCGGAATGGCGACGGGGATGATCTGACGGCCGACAGGCTCCTGCAGCAGCGCCGAACGGAACTTGCTGTAGAACAGATGGGCGACGTCGAACTCGCCCTTTTCATACATTGCGATCAGTTCGGCCGAAATCGCCTGCGCTTCGGCAAAGCCCTGATTTTTCAGCGCGGTGGTGTCGAAATAGCGCACGATCTGCTTGGGATATTCGCGGATGATCATGCCGCGGCCCTTGCGACCGACGAGATAGAACAGCACGGTCTTGCCCGCCGCTTCCAGCTCGCGCGCCTTCAGCTTGGCGGCCTTGACGATGTTCGAGTTGAACGCGCCGCACAGACCGCGATCCGACGAGGTCACGATCAGCAGATGGACCTGGTCCTTGCCGGTGCCGGCGAGCAGCTTCGGGCTCGAGTCGCTGATCGAGATCTTCGACGCCAGCGAGGCCATCACGCGCTCAAGCCGCTCGGAATACGGGCGCGCAGCTTCGGCCGCGGCCTGCGCCTTGCGCAGCTTGGCGGATGCCACCATCTGCTTGGCCTTGGTGATCTTCTGGGTCGACTTGACCGAGGCGATCCGGCCCTTGAGTTCTTTCAGACTGGCCATTCTTGTCCTTCCACTCCCTCTCCCCTTCAGGGGGGAGGGTTGGGGAGGGGGGAATGCGCTGCCTGAGCCCCTCTCAACTTCGGCTAGCCAGACAAGCTGGCAAGCCTTCGTATCTCTCCCTTGAAGGAGAGAGAGCGGGAATTGCGCTATGGCGATAGTGGAAGCCGGATGCCCCGATTGCTAGCGGGCAACGAACGGGTGAGGCATCCGGCTTCCGTGACAGGGTTAACGCTCGCCTCACCGATTCGCTGTGACGCAGTTCACACCCAATTCAGCTTTGCGCGTATAGCCCAGCCGTGCTTTTTCATCGACGAACCGTGAAGGGACCAGTGCACATGGCCAAGGAACGCAGCCCCGGCTTCAAGCTGGGCATGACCGTGCTGATCGGCGCGCTGCTCGCGATCCCGTTGTTCATGGTCTATGCGCTCGTCTGGGATCGGCAGAGCCAGTCGGAAACCGCGCGCGCCAGCGTCGCCGAGGGCTGGGGCGGGCCGCAGATGCTCGCAGGGCCGGTGATGGTCATCCCCTATCGCCAGCAATCGGTCGAGACCGTCACCGAAAACGGCCGGGAGACGTCGCGCGCGGTGACGATCGAGCGCGAGCTGTTCCTGGCCCCCGTCAGCAACACCGCAGCGGTCGATGTCGAGCCCGAGCGGCGGACCAAGTCGATCTACGAAACCGTGGTCTATGAGGCGCGGGTCAAGGGCACGGCGCGGTTCGCTCTCCCTGAGGATCTCGCGCGCTTCGGGGTGAACCCGAAGGAGCTGATGCTCGACCGCGCCGAAATCCGCGTCGGCATTTCGGATGCGCGCGGGCTGCTCGCCGACAATGCGCTTGCCATGGCGGGCAAGCCGCTGCCGCTGCGCCCCGGCAAGGGGCTGGGCTCCACCAATGGCTCCGGCTTCTTTGCCTTTGCCGACTGGTCGGAAACCGCCGGAGCGCCAGTCGATGTCGCCTATCGCTTCGGCGTGCGCGGTAATGGTCAGCTGATGCTGATCCCCGATGGCGAGGCGACCGACTGGACCGTGCGTTCGCACTGGCCGCATCCGAGCTTTGCCGGACAGTTCCTGCCCAACAGCCGCAGCGTTACCGAAAAGGGCTTCACCGCGCGCTACAAGATCAGCAATCTCGCGCTCGGCCGCGCGATCGTGCAACTGCCCCAGCCCGGCGAACAGATCGGCGCGGGCGCGCAGATGGCGCAGATCGACCTGATCGAGCCGGTCAATCTCTACAGCCAGGTCGATCGCGCGGTGAAATACGGCTTCCTGTTCATCGGCTTCACCTTCCTTGCCTTCCTGATGTTCGACATCATCGCGGGCGCACGCGTCGCGGCGGCGGAATATCTGCTCACCGGTGCAGGGCTGATCCTGTTCTTCGTGCTGCTGCTCGCCTTTGCCGAGATCATCGGGTTCACGCTCGCCTATCTGCTCGCCTCGGGCGCGATCATCGGGCTGATCAGCGCCTATAGCGCCGCGGTGCTCGGCAGCGCCAAGCGCGCCGGGTTCATCGGCGGGCTGCTGCTCGGGCTTTATGCGCTGCTCTATGTGCTGCTCAACCTCGAGGCCTATTCGCTGCTGATCGGATCGGTGCTGCTGTTCGTGGCGCTGGCGGCGGTGATGTACGTCACCCGCCGCGTCGACTGGTCGGGCCTGGGCCAGCGGGACGCAGCCAAGGGCTTGCCGGAAGCGTAAAGCCGTCCATAGTGCATCCAAACGATAATATGAGGATGCACCCATGGATTTCACGCTTCCGGCGGAGCTGACCGCCTATCTGGCCGAGCTCGACGCGTTCATCGCGAAGGAGATCAAGCCGCTCGAACAGGCGGACGACAATATCCGCTTTTTCGATCATCGCCGCGAATGGGCGCGCACCGATTTCGATAACGGGGGCCTGCCGCGCCACGATTGGGAAGAGCTGCTGCGCGAGGCGCAACACCGCGCCGATGCCGCCGGGCACTGGCGCTTTTCCGCGCCGAAGAAATATGGCGGCCAAGATGGCTCCAACCTGTGGATGGCGGTGATCCGCGAGCATTTTGCGGCCATGGGGCTGGGCCTGCACAACGACCTGCAGAACGAGCATTCGATTGTCGGCAATTTCCCCTTCGTCGCGATGTTCGAGGAATTCGGCACCGAAGAGCAGAAGCAGGAGTTCATCCTGGGCGGCTTCGAGCGCACGCGGATCACCGCTTTCGGCCTCACCGAGCCCAACCACGGATCGGACGCGACGCATATGGAAACGCGCGCGGTGCGCGAGACGCGCGACGGCGTGCCCGGCTGGCGCATCGATGGCGAGAAGATGTGGATCACCGGCATGCATGTCGCGACGCACTGCGCGCTGTTTGCCCGGACCAGCGGCCAGGATGGCGATGCGCGCGGCATCACCTGCCTGCTCGTGCCGACCGACACGCCGGGCCTGAAGATCGAGGAGTATCTGTGGACCTTCAACATGCCCACCGATCATCCGCGCCTGTCGTTCACCAATGTCTGGGTGCCCGAAAGCGCGATGCTGGGCGAGGAGGGCAGGGGGCTTTCGCTCGCGCAGAGCTTCGTCCACCAGAACCGCATCCGCCAGGCGGCATCGTCACTAGGCGCTGCGGTGTTCTGCATCGAGGAAAGCGTCAGATATGCGCGCGAGCGGCGGCCGTTCGGCAAGGCGCTGGCCGAGAACCAGGCGATCCAGTTTCCGCTGGTCGAGCTCGCGACCCAGGCCGAGATGCTGCGGCTGCTGATCCGCAAGACCGCTTGGGACATGGACAACATGCCGCACAAGGCGATCGAGCGCGAACTCTCGGACAAGGTCAGCATGTGCAACTATTGGGCGAACCGGCTGTGCTGCGAGGCGGCCGATCGCGCGATGCAGGTGCATGGCGGCATCGGCTATTCGCGCCACACCCCGTTCGAACATATCTATCGCCACCACCGCCGCTACCGCATCACCGAAGGGTCGGAGGAAATCCAGATGCGCAAGGTGGCGGCCTATCTGTTCGGCTTTCTGGGCCCCAGGCGCGCGCTGTTCGAATAGCGTCGGGGCCGCGAGCCACCATCCAACAAAACCTTGATTTCCGCATGCAAAACAGCCATCTGCTAATCGGAACGATTCAATCCGATTTGTTGGCCGATTAGCGGGAGCGGCGCATGCGTCTGTCCAGTCTTGCAGATTATGCCGTGGTGCTGATGAGCGCCGCTGCGCGCCATTGCGGTGGCATGCGGTGCAATGCGCGTGCGCTGGCGGAAGAGACCGGCCTGCCGCTGCCCACCGCCCAGAAGCTGGTGAGCAAGCTTTCCGCCGCCGGGCTGATCGAATCGGTGCGCGGCGCGGGCGGCGGCTTCCGCCTGTCGCGCCCACCCGCCGCGATCACGCTTGCCGATATTGTCGAGGCGGTCGATGGCCCGATCACCATCACCGTCTGTTCGGGCGAGCATGCCAGCGATTGCGCGATCGAGGGCAGCTGCCATGTCCGCCCGCACTGGCAGATCGTCAACCGCACCATCCGCGCGGCGCTGGCATCAGTGACGCTGGCCAGCCTCGGCCAGCACATTCCGGATCCACGCCGCCCCGAACATGCTCTTGATTTCAAAAGGACCGTATCGTGACCGACGACAGCAACACCGCTGAAAGCAAGGTGCGCGATGCCGATGCCTGGGCCGCAGCCGAAAAGGTGGGCACCTATGAATGGGGCTTCACCACCGATATCGAACAGGAACTCGCGCCCAAGGGGCTGAACGAGGACACTGTCCGCTATATCAGCGCCAAGAAGAACGAGCCCGAATGGATGCTCGACTGGCGCTTGAAGGCCTTCCGCATCTGGCAGGAAATGCCCGAGCCCGATTGGGCGAAGCTTAACTATCCGCCGATCGATTATCAGGACGCCTATTATTACGCCGCGCCCAAGGCCAAGCCGAAGCTGGGCTCGCTCGACGAGGTCGATCCCGAGATCCTTCGCGTCTATGAAAAGCTCGGCATCCCGATCGAGGAGCAGAAGGTGCTCGCCGGGGTCGAGGGCGCGCGCAAGGTCGCGGTCGATGCGGTGTTCGACAGCGTGTCGGTCGCCACCACCTTCCGCGAGGAGCTGAGCCGCGCGGGCGTCATCTTCATGTCGATCAGCGAGGCGATCCGCGAGCATCCCGAGCTGGTGAAGAAGTGGCTCGGCAAGGTCGTGCCGGTGCGCGACAATTATTTCGCGTGCTTGAACTGCGCCGTCTTTTCCGACGGTACCTTCGTCTACATCCCCGAAGGCGTGCGCTGCCCGATGGAGCTTTCCACCTATTTCCGCATCAACGCGGAAAATACCGGCCAGTTCGAACGCACCCTGATCGTCGCCGACAAGGGCAGTTACGTGTCCTATCTCGAAGGCTGCACCGCGCCGCAGCGTGACGAGAACCAGCTTCACGCCGCCGTGGTCGAGCTGGTCGCGCTCGATGATGCCGAGATCAAATACTCGACCGTGCAGAACTGGTACCCCGGCGATGCGGAAGGGCGGGGCGGCATCTACAATTTCGTCACCAAGCGCGGGCTGGCGCAGGGCGCGCGCTCCAAGATCAGCTGGACGCAGGTCGAAACCGGCTCTGCGGTGACGTGGAAATATCCCTCGTGCGTGCTCAACGGCGAGGACAGCGTCGGCGAATTCTATTCGGTCGCGGTCACCAACAATTGCCAGCAGGCCGATACCGGCACCAAGATGATCCACAACGGCAAGGGCTCTCGTTCGACCATCGTCTCCAAGGGGATCAGCGCGGGCAAGAGCAACAACACCTATCGCGGGCTGGTCCGCGTCGCCCCCTCGGCCGAGGGCGTGCGCAACTTCACCCAGTGCGACAGCCTGCTGCTCGGCGACCAGTGCGGCGCACACACCGTGCCCTATATCGAGGTGCGCAATCCCAGCGCCACGATCGAGCACGAGGCGACGACCAGCAAGATCAGCGACGACCAGCTGTTCTACGCGATGCAGCGCGGGCTTAGCCAGGAGGACGCGGTCGCGCTGATCGTCAACGGCTTCGCGCGCGAGGTGCTCAAGCAGCTGCCGATGGAATTCGCGGTCGAAGCGCAGAAGCTGCTGGGGATTTCGCTTGAGGGGAGCGTGGGGTGAGCCTCAGATCCTCTTTTCGCCGTCATGCTGAACTTGTTTCAGCATCCATCGTGCCGCAGCAGCCGAAGCCGTGTGGGGCGAAATGGACCCTGAAACAAGTTCAGGGTGACGACAGACAACCGATTTGCCGAACGAGATAAATGACAATGCTCCAGATTAACAACCTCCACGCCACAGTCGGCGAAACCGCGATCCTCAAGGGGCTGTCGCTCACCATCAACGCAGGGGAAATCCATGCGATCATGGGGCCCAACGGTGCGGGCAAGTCGACGCTGGCCTATACGCTGGGCGGACGGCCTGGATACGAGGTAACCCAGGGCACCGCGACCTTCGACGGCCAGGACCTGCTCGCCCTCGAGCCGCACGAGCGCGCCGCTGCCGGGCTGTTCCTGGGCTTCCAGTACCCGGTCGAGATTCCCGGCGTCTCCAACCTGCAGTTTCTGCGCGAAAGCCTCAACGCGCAGCGCAAGGCGCGTGGGCAAGAACCGCTGTCGGGCGCGGAGTTCATCAAGCTTGCCAAGGAAAAGGCGGCGCTGCTGCGCATGGACATGGAGATGCTCAAGCGCCCGGTGAATGTCGGTTTTTCGGGCGGCGAGAAGAAGCGCAACGAGATGGTGCAGATGGGGATCATCGATCCCAAGCTCGCGCTGCTCGACGAAACCGATAGCGGGCTTGATATCGACGCGCTGCGCATCGTCGGCGAAGGCATCAACGCGATCATGCGCAAGGGCGACAAGGCGGTGCTGCTGATCACCCACTATCAGCGGCTGCTCGATCTGGTGAAGCCCGATTTCGTCCACGTCCTCGCCGGTGGCCGCATCGTGCGCAGCGGCGGTCCCGAGCTGGCGCTGGAGCTGGAAGAACAGGGTTACGAGGCGGTGGCGTGATGGGCGTGCAGCCTGCCAGAACCTTCTCCCTTGATGGGAGAAGGATACGGAGCCTTGCCAAGCGCAGCGCGGCTAGGCGCAGTTGGATGAGGGTGAGTGCGTCATCCGCAGCAATTGCCCCGCAACCGCTCCACCCTCACCCAGCTTCGCCTAAATTCGCTTCGCTCATTAAGGCTTCGCAGCCCTCTCCCCTCAAGGGAGAGGGGTTTTGGGGAGAGGGATCATGAGCGGTAACGTCATCCCCCTCCCCACCCGCAAGGACGAGGCCTGGCGCTATGCCGATCTCGATGCGCTGGCGCGCGTTTGGGGCGATGTGCCGCAGGGACCTGAGCGGATCGTGGTGCCTGCAGGCGAGACGCTCTCGCGGCAGATCGTGCTGCCGGTGGCGCTGTCGGGCGTGTCGATCACCGATCTCGACGTGGAGATCGAAGCGGGTGCGACGTTCGCGCTGCATCTGCTGTGCACTGACGCCGATTATGGCCGGATGAGCATCCATGTGCTGCTGCACGAAGGCGCGCATTTCGAGATGGGGGGGGCGATCCTGGGCCATTCTGACCAGACGCTCGAGATCGTCACCAGCGTGAACCACGCGCACCCCCATGCCACCAGCAACCAGGTGGTGCGCAGCGTGCTCGCGGGCCGCGCGACCGGATCGTTCCTCGGCAAGGTCGCGGTCGCGCGGCATGCGCAGAAGACCGATGCGTCGCAATCGGTCAAGGCGATGCTGCTCGACCGCACCGCGACCGCCAATGCCAAGCCCGAGCTGGAAATCTATGCCGACGATGTGAAATGCGCGCATGGTGCCACCGTGGGCGAGCTCGACAAGCAGGCCCTGTTCTACATGGCCGCGCGCGGGCTGCCGCCGCAGGTGGCGCGCAAGCTGATGCTGCAGGCGTTCATCGCCGATGCGTTCGTGTCGCTCGACGACGACGCCGCGCGCGAGGCGATCGAAACGCGCGCGCTGGAGGGGCTGGCGTGATGGGTGAGATTGTAATCACATCCGCTCACCCTGAGCCTGTCGAAGGGTCCGCGCGGGGGCTTCGACAAGCTCAGCCTGAGCGGGGTGGGGCGCAGCTTCTGAATCATCGCGCCGATTTCCCCGGCCTGATTACCGGGTCGGGTGAGCCGTGGCATTATCTCGATTCCGCCGCCACCGCGCAGAAGCCCAGGCAAGTGATCGACGCGATCGCGCAGAGCTATGGCGGCGATTATGCGACGGTGCACCGCGGCGTCTATGCACGTTCGGCGGACATGACGATCGCTTACGAGGCTGCGCGGCGCAAGGCGGCGGCGTTCATCGGCGGGCGCGAGGACGAGACCATATTCGTGCGCGGCGCGACCGAGGGGATCAACCTGGTCGCCTCGAGCTGGGGCGGCAAGAACCTGAAGCCCGGCGACCGCATCCTGCTCAGCCAGCTCGAGCATCACAGCAATATCGTGCCCTGGCAGCTCGTCGCCGAACGCACCGGCGCGGTGATCGATGTCGCCCCGTTGACACTGGATGGGCGGATCGATCTCGACGCGGTCGAGGCGATGCTGACGCCGGCGCACAAGATGGTGGCGCTCGCGCATGTGTCGAACGTGCTCGGCAGCGTGCTCGATGCCAGGCGCGCGGCGGCACTCGCGCATTCGGTGGGCGCACTGCTGCTGCTCGATGGTTGTCAGGCGGTGCCGCGTATCCCCGTCGATGTCGCGGCTCTGGGCTGCGATTTCTATGTGTACAGCGCGCACAAGCTCTATGGCCCCACCGGCATCGGCGTGCTCTGGGGCCGGGCCGAGCTGCTGGGTGCCATGCCGCCGTGGCAGGGCGGCGGCGCGATGATCGACCGGGTGACCTTCGAACGCACCACCTATGCCCCGCCACCGCAGCGGTTCGAGGCAGGCACGCCGCATATCACGGGAGCCATCGGTCTGGCGGCAGCGATCGATTATGTGCAAGTGATCGGCATCGACGCGATCCATGCGCATGAAAGCGCGCTGGTCGCCGAGGCGCAGGACGCGCTCGCGGGCATCAACGCGATCCGTCTGTTCGGGCCGAAGGACAGCGCAGGCATCCTCTCGTTCGAGATGCAGGGGGTGCATCCGCACGATATCGGCACCATATTGGACGAAGCGCATGTCGCGATCCGCGCCGGGCATCATTGCGCCCAGCCGCTGATGGATCATCTCGGCGTGGCTGCTACCGCGCGCGCGAGCTTCGGCATTTACAGCAACAGCGACGATGTCGCCGCTCTGGTGCGGGGACTGGAACGGGTCCGCAGGATTTTCGGGTGAGGCTTATGGAAGAGACGGGAAAGATCGTGATCGACGAGGTCGAGGCAGTGGCCAAGCCGCCCAAGGCGCGCGTGCAGGACGTGGTCGAGGACGCCGCGCCCGCAGAGCCGCGCCGCCGCGACTATCTGGATGGCTTCCTGGCCGAGAAGCCGCAGGGCCAGGCTCCGAACGAGCCGGGCGGCGAGGTGTACGAGGCGGTGATCGACCGCTTGAAGGGCATTTACGATCCCGAAATCCCGGTGAACATCTATGACCTTGGGCTGATCTATGGCGTCGAGGTGAATGACGCGCATGCGATCATCACGATGACGCTGACGACGCCGCATTGCCCGGTCGCCGAATCCATGCCCGGCGAGGTCGAGATGCAGGTTTGCTCGGTCCCCGGGATCGCCGATGCCGAGGTCAATCTGGTCTGGGATCCGCCCTGGGATCCGGGCAAGATGAGCGACGAGGCCCGGCTCGAAATGGGGATGTTGTAATTACCTAACCTTCTCCCTTGAAGGGAGAAGGATACGAAGCCTTGTCGAGCATCAGCGAGGCTAGGCGAAGTTGGATGAGGGTGAGGTGCGCGGGGGTTGCGCATTTCCCCCTCTCCCAGCTCCGACTAGGCAGCGAGCTGCCAAGTCTTCGCAACCCTCTCCCTCGTGGGGGAGAGGGGTAAAGTGAGGAAAAGATCGATGACCACCACCACTCGTGCCCGTCCCGCCGCGCTGACGCTGACCGCGTCGGCCGAGGCGCGCATCGCGCATCTGATGGCGAATGCGCCCGAAGGGGCGATCGGGGTGAAGCTGTCGACCCCACGCCGGGGCTGTTCGGGGCTCGCCTATTCGGTCGATTATGTGACGGAAGAGGTGAAGTTCGACGAGAAGATCGAAACCCCCGGTGGCACGTTTTACGTCGATGGCGGATCGGTGCTGTACCTGATCGGATCGACCATGGACTGGGTCGAGGACGATTTCACCGCCGGTTTCGTGTTCGCCAACCCCAATGCCAAGGGAAGCTGCGGCTGCGGCGAGAGCTTCACCGTCTGAAGCCCTCGCGCTGCCGCGCCGGCGGTCAGTCCATCGGGATCGGGCGCTCTCCGACGATTGACAGGCCATAGCCGTCGAGCGCCACCAGGCTGTGGTGCGAGTTGGTCAGCAATTCCATCTCGTTCACGCCCATTTCGGTGAGAATCTGCGCCCCGATGCCATAATCGCGCAGTTCCTCCATATCGGGCACCGCCTCGCCCGATTTCATCCGCACCGCGTTGCTCAGGCTGTTGATGCCGTGCCGGTTGAGCAGCACGACCAGACCTGCGCCTTCCTCGCCGATCAGGTCCATCGCCTTGCCCAGCACGCCCGAACGCGGCCCAGTCTCGCCGAAAATGTCGGAGAACGGGCTCAGCACATGCATGCGCACCAGGGTCGGCTTGTCGGGATCGACATGGCCCTTTTGCAGCACGATTTGCTCGTTCTTCTCGGCCTTGTTGTAGAATACGATCGCCTTCCACTCGCCGCCGTGGCGGCTGGTGAAGCGGGCCTCGGCGCGCCGTTCGACCAGATGGTCATGGCGGCGGCGATAGGCGATGAGGTCGCGGATCGTGCCGATCTTCATCCCGTGGATGTGCGCGAACTCGATCAGGTCGTCGAGCCGCGCCATGGTGCCGTCATCGTTCATGATCTCGCAAATCACGCCCGAGGGGTTGAGCCCCGCGAGCCGCGACACGTCCACCGCCGCCTCGGTATGGCCGGCGCGCACCAGCACGCCGCCATCGCGCGCCATCAGCGGGAAGACATGGCCGGGGGTGACGATCTCCTCGGGACCCTTGCTCGGATCGATCGCGACGGTGACGGTGCGCGAGCGATCGGCGGCGCTGATGCCGGTGGTGACGCCCTCGCGCGCCTCGATCGAGACGGTGAACGCGGTCTCGTGCCGCGTGCCGTTGTTGCGCGACATGAGGTTGAGGCCGAGCTGCTCGACCCGGTCGCGGGTCATGGCAAGGCAGATCAGACCGCGACCATATTTGGCCATAAAGTTGATCGCATCGGGCGTCGCCATCTGCGCGGGGATGATGAGATCGCCCTCGTTCTCGCGGTCCTCGTCATCGACCAGGATGTACATCCGGCCGTTGCGCGCCTCGTTGATGATCTCTTCGGCCGTCGCCATGACGCCAGCGGGATCGCGCGAAAGATAGCGCTCGAGCTTGCCCAAAGTCTCGGCGGTCGGGTTCCAGTCGGGCTCGCCCAGCTTGCGCAGAGAATTGGCGTGCAGCCCTGCGGCGCGGGCGAGGCCGGCGCGGCTTTCCTGGCCGGTCTCGATGATTTCGACGATGCGTTCGATCAATTGCGCTGACATTGGAATATCCTTTCGGAGATTCCGATATCACACTGCAATGTGAGTCGAAAGCTTCAAATCACATCGAAAGCGATTTTGCCTCGTTCATCCGCATCAGATAGCGGGCGAGCACGTCGATCTCCAGATTGACCGGATCCCCCGGCTGCAGATCGCCCAGCGTCGTCATCTCCCAGGTGTGCGGGATGATGTTGAGCCCGAAATGGACGCTGCCGTCGCTCTGATCGGCATGGCTGTTGACGGTCAGCGACACGCCGTCGACGGTGATCGATCCCTTGGCGGCGATATAGGGCGCGAGCGCGGCGGGGGCGGCGATGGTGAAGCGGATCGAATCGCCCTCGGCCTCGCGCGCAGCGACGGTTCCCACGCCATCGACATGGCCGGTCACGATATGCCCGCCGAGTTCATCGCCGATCTTCAGCGCGCGTTCGAGGTTCAGCCGCTTGCCCTGGACCCAGCGACCTGCGGCGGTCTTGCTCACCGTCTCGGCGGAAATGTCGACGGTGAACCAGTCGTCGCCCTTGCTCGTCACGGTCAGGCACGCGCCCGAGCAGGCGATCGATGCGCCGATCGCGACGCCCGACATGTCATAATGGCAGCGGATGCGCGCGTGCAGGTCGCCGCGCTGTTCGGCATGGTCGATGGTGCCGATATCGGTGATGATGCCTGTGAACATGAAATGGGTCCTCGATGCGGCGGGTCAGCGCACCCGCTGGTAGCTTTCCATCCGGTCCTTGCCAAGCAGCCGCGTATCGTCGAGCCGCCAGCGGCCGTGCGCGTGCGCCAGCTCGCTCAGCCCGATATCGCCCAGGGCTGCCATGCCGTGACCGATCAGCACCGGTGCGCGATACAGCAGCAACCGGTCGACCATGTCGCGCGCCAAGAACGCGGCGGCGACTTCCGCGCCGCCCTCGACCATCAGCCAGTCGGTGCCTTCCAGCGTCGCAATATCCTCGGGCGCGGCGATGCCGGTCCAGCCTGACGGCGCATCACCCATCCGGCTCAGCAGCACCCGGCGCGGCGAGCGATGTTCGAGCCCGGCGAGCCGCACGTCGAGCTTGGGCGCATCGGCGCGATAGGTGCCGCCGCCGACCAGAATGGCGTCATGCCGCGCGCGCTCGACATGCGCATGCGCGCGGGCGGCGTCCCCGGTGATCCAGCGGCTCGACCCGTCGGCCATCGCGATCTGCCCGTCGAGCGAGGTCGCGAGCTTCAGGGTGACGAAGGGGCGGCCCAGCACCTGACGCGTCAGAAATCCGGCGAGGCTGGCGCGCGCCTCGCTTTCCAGCACACCGGTCTCGACCGCGATGCCCGCTGCGCGCAGCCGCTCGATGCCGGTGCCATTGGTGCGCGGGTCGGGGTCCTGACAACCGATGACCACGCGTGCCACGCCGCTTGCGATCAGCAGATCGGCACAGGCTGGCCCGCGCGCGCTTTCATGTGCGCAGGGCTCAAGCGTGACATAGGCGGTCGCCCCGCGCGCGGCATCGCCTGCCTGAGCGAGCGCCATCGCCTCGCCATGCGGACGGCCGCCGCGATCGGTCCAGCCGCGGCCAATGACGCGGCCATCGCGAACCAATAGGCAGCCGACCGAGGGATTGGGGCTCGACAGCGAACGTCCGCGCTCGGCGAGGGCAATGGCCGCGCGCATCCAGTCGGCATCGGACCGGACGGTCGGAATCACTCGGTATCCATGCCCAGCTGTTCGGCGAGACGGCGATATTGCGCCTTGCGCTCTTCCTCACGGCGAAGCGCCTCGGCCTCGCGCTTTTCCTTGAGCAGCTGGTTGGCCTCGATTTCCTTGCGGATCTGCTCGTCGCTGCGCCCCGGCTCCAGGCTGGTCACCCAGGTGATCTCGGGGCGCTTCCACTGCACCTCGAAGCCGGATTCGCTGATGAACGCGCCGAAGATCGCGATCGTGCACGCTGCCGATAGCGCGAGAAAGCGCCATTTATGCTCCTGCTGGTCGAACCAATAGGCCTTCAGGTCCGATGCAGCGCGCACCGGCGATATGTCGCGAAAGAATCCCATAGGGGGCAAGATAGGCGCTTGCGCCCGTCTTGACCAGTCCGGGGCTATTTCACGAGAGGCTTGGTGCCATCGCCGAGCAGGATGAACGCCGCCCAGTAATAGGGATGCGATGTCAGCGGATCGTCCATCGCTGCGCGCTGCGCCTTGGCGAGCGATTCGTTCATCGCGGTGCCGGGGCTCGCCTTGAACAGCGAGGAGATCAGATTTTCGGTCGCGTTGAAGTCGTCCGGCACCGGCCAGTGGCTCGCCAGCACCGAGCGTGCTCCGGCGCCCACGAACGCGCGGACCAGACCGTCGAGCGCGAAATTGCCCCCGGTCTCGATCCCCGCTTCGCGCGAGGCCGAGACGGTGGCGAGCCCTGCGGTGTCGCAGGCGGAGAGGATGACCAGGTCGGCATCGAGCTTCAGGTCAAAAATTTCCTTGAAGCTGAGCAGCCCGTCCGAGCTCGCGTCACCGAACGAGGTCACCAGCGCCGGGCGCGCCGGGCATTCGGGGCGCGGTGCGGTCACCAGGCCGTGCGTCGCAAAGTGCAGGATGCGGTAGTCATCGAGATCGTCGCGGTTCAGCAGCGCGGTATCGCTGAAGCTTTGCTGCGTTATCACGTTCGCGCGGCCCGCGCCCAGCACGCTCTGCGCCAGCTTGAGCTCGGCGGGCGAAATCGGGTCCATCCAGGTGGCGACCGGCCATTCGCAATCTGCATCGCGCTGCGCGGAGGCGAGCTGGATGCGCTCGGGCGGCGGAGCGTTCTCGCCGACGCCCAGATAGGTTTGCTTGCCGCGCGCCGGCGCGATGGTGCGCACATCGGCGAACGAGCGCGGCGACACCGCGATCGAGAAGCGGCGGTCACGCCCGAACCAGGCGACACCGGTAAAGTCGAACGGGTCTGCGTCGATCGCGGCCGAACGCTCGAGATAGGCATCGACGCCCTTCTGATCCTCGACCAGCAGGCCGGGCGGCAGCTGCAGCAGCGCGCCATCGGGCTCGTAGACGAGATGCTCGATTGCAGCGAGATCCTGCTTGAGCCCGGGGAACAGCGCCTCGTAGAGCTTGCGCGCCTCGACCACGTCGAACGGATAGTTGGTCGGCTGACCGTTCTCGATGACGACGATCGAATCGCGCAGCTTGGCCACCACCTTGTCAAGGTCGGCGCGGGTGAGCGCGATGCTGACGGTGCGCACCCTGTCTGCGGTGATCAGCTGGCCATAGACGGTCTGCCCAACAAAGCTGACCTTGTAATAGCCTTCGCGCGGCCCGAGCAGCTTCTGCAGTTCGGCGAGCGTCACCGAGCTCGGCGAGAGCACGCGATATTGCGAATATTGGCCGAGCCGCGATTGCAACGCGGTCTGCTCGTTCTGCTGGGTGGTGAGCGATTCGCGCGCCAGGGCCAGCGCGGCGACATCGTCGGGCGT
The DNA here is from genome assembly GCA_001555775.1 of Acidovorax delafieldii. Classification (GTDB taxonomy): domain Bacteria; phylum Pseudomonadota; class Alphaproteobacteria; order Sphingomonadales; family Sphingomonadaceae; genus Blastomonas; species Blastomonas delafieldii_A. The sequence goes on from LSHP01000080.1 coordinate 63,285, forward strand.
GGGCGAGGGCAGCGCCTCGAGCCGCTGGATCTCGGCGCTGGTGCGCGCGATCTCGCGGGTGCGCGTCACCGCCAGGCGGAACAGCGCCGAGGCTTCGTCATTGCCTTCGGACAGCTCGCGCGCGAGCACTGCCTGGGTCTGTGCGACGCCTGGGCGCTGGAGCAGCTGGCTGGCGGTGAACATGCGCGCTGCGACCGAAGGATCGTTGTCGGCGCGCGCGGCGAGCTGGGCGAAATAGGGCGCCAGCATCTCCTTCATCGCGGCGCGCGCGCTCGGCACGGCCTCTCCCTCGGCGACGATCTCGTCATAGAGCGCGATCGAGGCATCGGCCTCGCCGCGTCGCGCGAGGAATGCGGCAAGGCGTCCCTTGGCGCTGAGCAGGCCGGGCGATTGCGGATATTCGAGCTTGTAGATGTCGAGCGCCTCGGTCAGCCCGGTGCGCGCACCTGCGAAATCGCCGCGCGATTCCTGGATCAGCGCGCGCTGCGTCGCCACCTCCGCGCGCAGCCATCCGGTCGAGCTGATCCGGCCGTTGCGCACTGCGACGATCGTGTCGATGCCCTGTTGCAGCGCGGTCAGCGCCTGATCGCTCTGGCCCGACAGGCGGAGCGCGGTGCCGCGCAGCAGCAGCGCCTGGCCGTCGAGAATCTGCGCGCGCTCGGCCCCGGTCAGGCTCGAATCGACCCCGCCCAGCCGCTTGAGCCCTGCATTCTCGCGGTTGATCTGATCGGCGAGCATCTTGGTGATCTCGCCCTGCGACAGCCGCGTCTCGCCGACCATCTCGGTGTCGATCGACACCTGCCGGTCGAGCACCTTGAGCGCTACTGCCGGGTTGCGCTGGTTGATCGCATCGATCGCGCGGAAATTGCGGATCATCCGCTGGGTGACGCCATCGCTGGCGGCGACCAGCCGATCAGCACGCGCGAACAGCGCGCCTGCGGTGGCGAAATCGCCCATGTTGGACAGCTGCAGCGCCTGATTGGCCAGAAACTCGGCGCTGCGCTCGCTGCCGCCCTGTTCGCGCGCGGCGAGTGTTTCGAAAAATTCGGCGGACTCGGCATAGGCGCCGTAATTGTTGCGGATATAGGCTTCGACCCGCGCCGATTCCTCGTCGAGCGTGCCGGCCTGGATGCGCGCAAATGCGGCGGGATCGCTGACCTGGGTGGTGGCGACATCGACGGTGCCGGGCACGGCGCGGTCGGTGACCAGCGCCGCAAGCGCCAGCTTCAGCGCCGAATCATAACCCGAAAGCCCTTCGGCAACGAAGACCGTATCGCCGCGCACGGCAGCATAGATGCGATAATCGACCCCGGCCTTGGGATCGCTGCATTCGATCACGCTCGCCCCGCCCGCAGTCTCGACCTCGGTAACCTGCTTCTCGCCGCACGACAGACGGGTCTTTGCTGCATCCAGATACTGCGCCAACCGGTCGCCCTCGCCGCCGCGCAGCGCATAGAGCGAGGCCACCGGGCTGGCGGCATCGCGGCACACCACCCGGTAGCCGCGATCGAACATGCTGGTCAGCGCCGGGTCGGTCGGGCGGTATTGTGCCGTGCACAGCACGCCTGCCGAGCCGACGCGGAAGCTGTCACGCAATGCGATCGATTCCTGCGTCTGGGCGAGCGCGGGCGAGCTCAGCCCCGCCGCCAGAGCGACCAGGGCCGTGCCGCCATGCCGCAGCGCGCGGGCCAGGCCTGGCTGAAGGGACGAGGGGCGGATCATGGCTGTCCTCCGGTATCGGGCACGGTTTCGGCAAGCGGCACATCGAGCTGCAGATTGGGGTTGCCGCCGCTGGTCACCGGCTCGTCGATGATCGGCTCGACGCCCAGGCGGCGGGTGTTGACGATGGTCACCGGCGGCATGATCGGCTTGCGCGGAGCGGCCTCGCCACGCGCGGCCTCTTCGGCGGCGGCTTCGGCTTCTTCCTGTTCCTGCTGCGCCTCGCGCTCGGCCGCCGGGGTCGGTGGCGGCGGACCGGCATGGCTGATCACGGTCGGACCGGTCTCGGTAATGCCGCCCCCGCCGCACGCGATGGCGCTCAGCAGACAGCCGTTGACGCTGGACGTGCTGGTAAAGCCGCTCGGGCCGCCGCTGTCCTGTCCGGTGCTGCTCGTCGAGCGCGGGAAGATCAGGTCGCGCACCGAGGTGCCGTTGCGCACCAGATCGCCGGTATCGAGCAGCTGGCCATAGATCACCAGATCGATCAGGTTGGGCGTGCCCTGGCTCTGCGAACTGCGCGGGGTCACTTGGAAGCTGCCGACGCGGCCGAAGAAACCGGCGTTGAGCAGCGAGGTACCGGTATTCTGGATCAGCAGCGTGCTGCCCACCGTGAACCTCAGGCTCGAGGCCTGGATCACGCCATCGGGGCGTGCGGTGGTGATCGGCAGGCCGAGCGCGGTGTCGCGTCCGACGAAATTGACGTTTTCCGCGAGCCGCTCGAGCAGCGAGGCGCTCGCGACATGGATGTTGTTGGCGTTGATCGAGAGGATGCCGCCCGGCGAGCTGCCGTTGAGGAAGAGCCCGCCGGTATCGGCGTTGATCTCTACGCGGCCCGCATTGAGCGACACGCGGTTGGTGGCCGCCATCGCGTTGAACACGGCATTGCCGTTGACCCGGATGGTCCCCGGAGTGTTGATCGTCAGGCTGCCTTCGGACCCGTTGAGATTGACGCCGCTCGACGCGCTCGACCCGTTCATCGTCAGCGCGCGAATCTCGACGCCGGTACCGGTCGACGAGACATTGGGCGCGTTGATGACGATGGCCTGCGCGCGGATTCGCGAAATCTCGCTGCCGTCGAGCGTGTAGCCGCTCTGCTGCGACTGGCTATCGCCCGTGCCGCCGATGACCACCGCGCCGCTGCGATTGGCGGTCAGCGTGATCGTGCCCGTGTTGGCATTGCCCAGGCCGCCGCCTTGCGAGAAGGCGATATCGCCCGAGCTGATCGCGATGGTGGGAGCGGCCGCTAGCCCGCCGAACACCGCCGTGCCGCCGACGTCCAGGCTGATCCGCGTGCCTGCCGTGATCGTGCTGTTGGCCGAGAAGGTGCTGGTCGAGGCGCCGAGCAGCGTTCCGGTCGTCGTCGCGCCGATCGACACGCTGCCGCCGACGCGCGTGGGGGTGGCAGCGAGCAGGGCGGCGAGGTCGATCTGCGACAGGTTGGCGGTCGGCGCCAGGCCCGCGCTGCTGGCGAGCAGCGTCGTGCCGCTGGTGCCGGTGGCGATGCTGCCCGTGCTGATGCCCTGCGAGGCGAGCAGCAGCGCGTTGGTGCCGGTGGTGACGTTGCCGGTGTTGAGATTGCCGTTCAGCGCCGCGGCGAACACCGCATTAGTCGCCTGGAGCGCGCCGGTGGTCACGCTGGCGCCGCGAACGCGGATCTCGTTGGTCGAGCTGATCGCGCCGGTCACGATGCCCTGGTTGGCGCGCGCCAGCACGGTTCCGCCTGCGGTGATCGCGCCGGTGGTGATGCTGGTGGCGTTGCCGAAATTGCCCTGGCCGTCATCCGATCCGATGCCGAGCAGGCCGAAGCTGTTGATCGTGCCGGTGGTGATCGTGCCGCCCGCGCCGAGGCCAATGTTGAACCCGGTCGAGGTCGTGCCGGCGGCGGTGGTGCGCAGGTTGCCCAGCGTCATGTTGCCGGTGACGATCGTGCCGATCGAGGTGCCTGCGGTAATGTCGCCGCCGGTCACCGATCCCGTCACGTTGAACTGGGTATTGGTGGCCGAACTGAGCGCGCCAAAGGCCAGGTTGCCGCCGGTCGCGCCGATGGTGATGCCGGCGGTGGTGGCGGTGACGTTGGCCAGCGTGGCTGCGGTGCCGCTGATGCTGACCGCCGCCGCCGTGATCGCGCCGGTCGAGGTGAAGCTCGCCGCGCGCGAACGCAGCTGCGCCGCGCCGGTCGCGGTCACGCCGCCGATGCTGACCGCGCCCTGGCCATCGACCGTGACCGCCAGATTGGCGCCGGTGCCGGTTGCAAGCGTGCCTGCGGTGATCGTGCCTGCAGAAGTGAGCACGATATTGCCCGCGCTGGCGCTGATCGCCCCGGTGCCGAGCGCGCCGCTGGTGGTGGTGAGGTTGACGCCGAGCGCCCCGTTCATCGCCTGCGCCGTGATGCTGTTGGCGGTGATCGCGATGCCGCCGGTCGCCGCCGTCACGGTCCCGCCGAAATTGGCCCCCGTGCCGACGCCTGCGCGGACATTGCCCGAGGAAACGCCGCCATTGACGGCGAGGCCGCCCGTCGTGCGGACGGGCGCGAGGGCAAATAGCGGCGTCGGGTCGAAATCCGGTCCCAGAGCCGAGACCATCGAGGCATTGCCGACATAGAAATAGCGGTTGGCCGCACTGCCCGTGGTCACAGGGCCGCCAAAGGCGATGTCGCCGGTGCCCAAAACCACGATATTCTCGCCGCTGCTCAGCGATCCGGCGGTTATCGTTCCGGCAGCGATGAAGCCGATATTGCGCGCGCCGGTGAGGTTGCCGACCTGGATATTCCCGGTCTGCGACAGCAGGCCGACGCTGTAGCTCGTCGTCGGCACCGCACCGGAGGCGTTGACATTTCCGCCCGTGATGTTTCCGAGCGCCTCTATCGCGAATTCCAGCCCCGTCACGGCATTGCCGAACTGAACCGATCCGACGGCTTCGATATCGGTGTCCTCGCCCGAGCTGATGTCGCCCAGCACCATGTTGCCAGCCCGGGTATCGAGCACGATGAACGTGCCGGCCGCAAGGTTGCCGATGGTCATGTTGCCGGCATTGACCAGCAGGTCGATATAACCGTTGGTGGCGGTCACGGCAGAGAGGGTCAGCCCATTTGCTGCCGTCATGGCGACAAAATTGGCGGCGGTTATCACGCCTGCATTGATCGCGCCCGAGGTCGATGTGAGATTGACATGGTTGCCGGACGTCAGGTTGCCGAGCTGCAGCGCCGCGCCCTGCATGCCGATGACGCCGCCAGCGTTGATGTTGCCAAGGTTGATCGTACCAGTCGCTACGGCCGTGAAGCTGCCGGGCGTGGCCAGATTGGCGGTGACGATGATCGCGCCATCGGATCGCAGATCCATGGCACTGGCCGTGATCGTGCCGATATTGGTCGGGCTTGTCACCACCGTGTCGGCGACGAAGCTTCCCGCTTGCAAGCCGAACCCACCTGCCGTGACCGATCCATTGTTGACCAGAACCGATAGCTGGCCCGGTGTAATGAAGGTGAAGCTGTTCGCGATGTTTACCGCTGCATCGGTCACCCGGATGTAATCCTCGACGATACCGGTCGGATCTGGCGCATCGCCGGCATTGCCGATGTTGAACACCAGACTGTTGGCCGTCAGGTCGCCATTGACCGCGCGGACGAACGACCCCGTCTCCTGGGTGGTCGTGCCGCTGATGGCACCGGTTCCCCCCGTGCCCCTGGCAATCGCGATGATGTCGTTCGCGATCAGGGTGCCGCGGTTGGTGGGTGCCTGGAACTGCTCGGTGCTTTCCAGACCGATCACGCCGCCGATCGCATTGCCGCCATTGCCGGCAAGCGCCCCCCCGCCACCATTGCCGCCATCAGCATTGGCCAGCATGGTAAGGTTATTGACCCGGGTCAGCGATCCGCGCGTGGCGAAGAAGATATCGCCGCCATCACCCAGCCCACCATTGCCGCCATTGCCGTTGCCGGTGGTGCCGACGCCGCCATCGCCGCCAGCGCCGCCAAAGCCATTGGCCTGAAGCGAGGCATCGGTCATCACCATGAAGCCGGTCGGCGTTGGATTGGGGCCGGTGGTGATCGTGCTGCTGACCGTGCCGATCTGCGTGTTGCCGCCGGTGCCGATGCCGCCAGCGCCGCCATTACCGCCAAGGCCGGCAGATCCCGTGCCGCCCGCGCCGCCTGCGCCGCCAAAGCCGTTCATCGACACCTGCAGAGTCAGGATGTCGAGCTGGCCGCCGCGCGCCGTGCCGATGGCCTGGGTCTGCCCGCCCGTGGCATTGCCGCCCGCGCCGCCCGCGCCGCCGACCGTGCCATTGGCCCCAGCGCCGCCCGCGCCGCCAAAGGCGTCGGCAAGCAGCGTCACATTGTCGAAATCGAGCAGCCGGGTGGCCTGGCTGCCGCCGGAGATCAGGGTAGCGAGGCCCCCCGTCGCATCGCCGCCGCGTCCGCCCAGCGCGCCGTCGCCGCCACGCGCCACAGCCGCGACGAACATGTCGCCGCCGGTCATGTTGCTCTCGTTCGCGCCGATGCGCGAGGTACCGCCGGCACCGGCACCACCATTGCCCGCCACCAGCGCATTGCCGCCGGTGCCATTGGCGACCATCGAGATAAGGCCGCCGAAATTGAAGCTGCCGATCACCCCGATCGTGCCGGTTTCGCTCAGGCCGCCCGTGCCCGCGCCGCCATTGCCGCTCTGTGCCGATCCGCCGATGCCGTTTGCCGCCAGGGTCAGCGCGTTGCCGAAGACCATCTGGCCGCCGCCGGTGCCGAACACCACCGCTGCGGTGCGGCCGCCGGTGGCATTGCCGCCATTGCCGGTCAGCAGGCTGTCGCCGCCAAAGGCGCTGGCATCCAGCGAGGTCGTGCCCAGGATGCTGATCGAGCCCGATTGCGCCTGAACCGCTACGGTGCCCCCCAACGCATCGCCGATGGTACCGGTAAATGCAGAGCCCGAATCCCCGATCGCATCAGCGACGAGATTGGCCGAAATTGTGATGTTTCCGCCGCTATCGCGCGATTCGACGATCGCCGAACCGCCGGTCGCGGCGCCCGAATTGCCTGCGCCGTCACGTACGACGCCGCTCAGGCCCTGCGCCGACATGAATACATTCTGGCTGAGCGCGATCTGGCCATTGCCCAGCGAGAGGATATTGGCAAAGCCGCCGGTCGCCGCTCCGCTATTGCCGCCTGCAGCGCCCGATCCGCCGAACGCGGACGCGTTCATGTTGGTCTCGCCGGTCACGGTGACCCTACCGTTGGTCTGCGCGAAGATCTGCGCATCGCCGCCATCGCCAACGCCGCCCGAGGTGCCAACGCCCGAGCCTTGGCCGCCAAAGCCCTGTGCGCTCAGTTCGGCGGTGCTGCCGATCTGGATGATGCCGCCCAGGATCGATCCGATGATCGCCTGGCCGCCGGTGCCGATGCCCCCCGATCCGTTGCCGCTGATCGCGCTTCCGCCGGTGCCATCGGCATTGGTCGTACCGATGCCCCCGATCGAGAGCGTGCCCGCGCCGGCACCCAGATTGGCAAGCCCGCCGGTCCCGTTGCCGCCGCGAAGACCGCCAAAGCTCGCACCGCCAAAGCCTCGCGCATCGGTCGATGCGTTGCCGGTGATGGTGATCAAGCGATCGTTGACCGCGATGCGCACATCGCCGCCTTGGCCGTTGCCTGCAATGCCGTCGCCGCCGCCCGTATTGTCACCACCCGTGCCGGTAGCAGCGACGAAGGCATTGCCGGTGATGGTGATCTGGCCTCCGCCATTCTGCGAGATGGACGCATTGCCGCCCGTGCCGTTGCCGCCATCGACCCCGGTCAGCGAAGAGCTGAAAGCGGCGCCATTGGCATTGATGTCGACATCACCGGTGATGTTGAGGATGCTGTTGCCGTTGGCGATCATCTGCGCGCTGCCGCCGGTGCCGTTGCCGCTGCGACCAAGGCCCGCCTGCTGCGCGCTGCCGCCGACGCCGCCTGCCGTGATCTGCACGCCACCATTCAGCGTCATCGTGCCAGCGCCCTGTCCGCTGACAAACGCGCCTCCGCCGGTTGCGTTTGCTCCGCCAAGGCCATCGCCACCGATGGTGCCGTCGCCGCCGAGGCCGAGCGCGTCGATCTGGGTCAGACCTTGTACGGTGATGGAGCCGCCGCTCTGGACAGGCGACAACGTGAGCGTGGCATTGCCGCCGCGCCCCGTGCCGCCGACCGAGGTTGCGCTGGTGCCGCTGATGCCGCCGACACCGGTTGCCTGCAAAGTCAGCCTGGAAGCGAAGCTCAGCACGCCACCATTGCCGAAAATCTGGCCTGTGGCGCGTCCGCCGGTGCCATTGCCACCATTGCCGGTGCCATCATCGGCATTGCCGCCGAACCCGAATCCGGTGAGTGTGGCATCGCCTGCGACGTTGATCCGTCCGCCGACGCCTGCATTGATCGTGCTGTTTCCGCCGATGCCAGCGCCGCCCGTGCCCAGATTGAAAGCCGAGCCGCCAAAGCCGTCCGCATTGCCGAGAATCGAGCCGTTGATGGTCAGGACATTGTTGGCGCTGGCAATGCCATTGCCCGCGCCGGAATCGATCTGGATCGATCCTCCCCGCCCGATGCCGCCATTGCCGTTGCCGAAATTGCTGCTGCCAAAGCCATTGGCGCTGATCTGGACGTTGCCCCCAATCAGCATCGTCGAATTGGTATCGGCAGAGGAGTTGCGGCCGGAACTCACGATGACGGTGCCGCCGGTGCCCGTGTTACCGGTGGTGCCGGTGCTCCCGCTGCTGCCCGCGCGGCCGTCCGCACTGACAGTCAGCGTGCCGACGATATCCAGCAGCGAATTGCCATAGGAACGGATATCGGCAATGCCGCCCGTCCCGGCGCCAACAGCGCCGCCACTCAAATTGCCCGCACCTTCGCCATTGGCCGAAACGCTCACATTGCGCAGCGCCCGGACCGTACCGCCATCAAACGCGTAGAGCTGAGCCACGCCACCTGTGACAGACTGGCCGTCGATGGTGCCCACCCGATCTGCAGAGATCAGCAGATCGCCGGCAATGGTGGCGATCCCGCCGTTCCGCCCATAAAGCCTCGCAGCGCCCGCCGAATACAGGGACAGATTGCTGGCGAAATTCAGGTTTCCGGCGATGGCGTCGGCGATGATCTCGGTTGATCCGGCCCCCTGCATGGCCGAGTTGACATTCGAATTGACGATGAAGAATCGCGCCTGCTGGGCCGGATTCACCGGGGCATTCGTATCGATCGTATCGCCGAAGACGTTGTACCCGGCCGACAAGACGATCGAGTGGCCGACGATATCGGCAGCACCGGCCACATCAAAGCCCAGAGTGCTGCCTGCCCCGATCAGATTGTAGATGGCGTTGTTCTTGGGAACGGCCACCATGTAGATGCGGTGATTGTCTCCAGCGCCGCTGCTCACCGGTCCGGCGGTCGTGCCATCGTGGAAGATAGCGGCATTGCCGTTGACGGGGTCGTTCGACGCCGGGTCGCCATTGGTCCCGGTGGTGATCTGAATGTCGAACAGTCCGCCCGTGCCGAAGGTGATCGTCGCCGCCTCGGCACCGACCATCAGCGCCGATCCGTTGACGTCGACCGTACCTCGCTGACGGATGATCGGCGAGACCATCGCAACATAGCTGTTCTGAGGTGTCGCCTGAACCAGCGCGCCCGGATCGATCTGCACATAGCTGGTCGCCGATGCCGCCGGGCCGAGGGTGAAGCTGCCGCCTGCATCGATGAAATTGCCTGCGCCGTCGCGCACCGGGTCGAGACTGGTCAGCAGCAACCCGCCGACATCGATCACTCCGGTCGATCCGATGACGATCCCGCCGGGGCTGTAGAACCAGACATTGCCGCCCTGGACCAGGCCAGCCCCGGTCTGCAGCTGGCTGATGATCGTGCCGTTCATCGCGATCGCGCGACTGGGATCGGTGGGGATGATGCGGTTGAGAACGGTGAAATTGTTCTGCGCTGTGGGGTTGTTGCGGAAGAAGGCGGTCCGGCCGTTGGGCAGGAAGTTGATGACGCCGCCGCCGATCGCGGTGTCGTTGGTGGTCCAGTTGATCACCGCCTGGTTGGTATCGACGCGGATATTGTCGGTGCCCGTGCCGCGCGTGATGTTCACCCCGCCCGATACCACCGTGGGCGTCCCCTCGAACGCGCCGCCGCCTGGTGCTACCTGGGCAAAGGCGGGCCCCGCCGTGCCGATGGCCAGCCCGGTGGCAAGCGCCATCGCGGAAGTCGCCTTGGCCAGCAGGATGCGGCGGGCGGTCAGGGTGCGGTCATGGGCCATTATCGGGCTCCCCAGGGCAGAAGCAGGGTGGTGAGGGTGAACAGGATGCGCGGATCGGGCGTGTCGGTGCGCAGGCCGGCGGCGTCGGTCGGCACCGCGACGGTGACATCGAGCCGGAACCGGTCGCTCAGCCGTGCGCGTGCACCGATGCCGACCGAGCTCAGCCGCTGCGGATCGCCGGGGCGGCCATCGTCCCAGGTCCAGGCGACATCCATGAAGGCAAAGGGCTGGAACGAGAAATCGACATCCTTGATCGGGCTGATCTGCGGCCCGCGCAGCTCGGCCTGGAAGCCGACGCCATCGTCGCCGACGATCGTGCCCGGATCATAGCCGCGCCCGATGGTGAAGTTGCCGCCCGAATATTCCTCGAAGCTGAGCACCGGATCGAAGGCGAGCTGGCCTCGGCCGCGGATGAAGATCGAGCCCTGGTCGCCCAGCGCCGCCTCGGCGGAGAGTTCGCCGCGGATCAGAGTCGAGGTCGGGTCGCCGTCGCCGCGCGTGGTCGGGGTACGCACCAGCGCGCAGACGAAATTGCATGGATCGCTCGCACCAAGGATGGACAGGCCCTGGCGGAATTCGAGCAGCCCGGCCATGCGCCAGCGCGGCGAGGCGCCATTCGCCATGTCGATCGCCTCGCCCGACAGCTGGGCATAGGCGATGCGGATGCGGTCGCGCGACAGCGGGCCGATGAAATCGATGTCCTGATCGACATAATCCAGGCCCACCGCGCTGTAGAGCGAGCCGGCCTGGCTGCGCAGCAGCGGATAGCGCGCCTCGGCGCTGGCGAGCAGGGTGGTCGCGGTGATCTTGGCGGCGACCCCGGCAGGCAAGTTGATGTCGGGCTCGGTCCAGGCATAGGTGAAGCGCCCGGCCAGGGTCAGGCCTTCCGATCCGACGCGGAATTCGTGACCCGCCTGCACGATCTGCTGTTCCTGGAAATCGAGCGTCGAATAGGCCGAGACATAGGTGCGGTCGCCCATGCCGGTCAGGCCATAGAATTGCGCTCGCAGCTGCGCGCCATAGGGGCCGGCATCGCGCGCGGCCAGGTTCTGGACGTTGAGATCAACCTCGAACGGGGTGCGCCGCACCGTGACGTCGCCGATCAGCTCGCCCGGGCCGGTGCCCGCCGGCACCAGCGTCAGCCGGATGTCATAGCCCGGCAGGTCGCGCGCGAGCAGCAGATAGCGTTCGGCCAGCTTCTGGTTGAACACCGTGCCTTCGGTCAGCCGCTCGAGATAGCTGGCGACCAGCTTTTCGCCATTGCCCGCATCGCCGCGCACGCGGATCTGGGTGAGCTTGGCATAGAGCACCTCGAACTGCACCACGCCATTGTCGATGCGCTGGGTGGGCACCTGCACGGCGGCGATATAGCCGTCGCGGCGCAGCTTGGTGGCAACCGCATCGCGGATTTCGCACAGCACCGCGACCGGCTGTTCGGTGCCGATATAGCGTTCGTAGAGCGGGCGCAGCTCGATCGGCGCAATCGGGCCCAGATTGTTGAAGCGGGCCTCGCTGAGCGTCAGCTTGACATTGGCATAGGCAGGATCGGCCAGCGGGCAGGGCGCGCGCTCGATATCGCCTTCGACGGTCAGCCGCGCCGGACGCTCGGCGCGCTGCTGCACCGGACGCTCGATTTCCTCACGCGTGGGCGGGGACGGAACATTGACCTGCTGGGCGTGCGCTGCCGTCGTCCACAACAGCCCGGCACAGGTCGCGGTGCCGAGAATCAGCCGTCCTGTGCGGAAAAAGCTGGTCGCCAAGATCACCCCCTGTAGCCTTTGCGGACACCGGGGGAGAACGGACCCTACCCATCACCCCGGACCGAATTCTGGATCACGCCGCAGTTATTCCACTGGCGTTTTCCCGGGCGACCTTGGGCTAAGTCTTAACGCAGCCTCATTCCGGGGGCAACCCGCAAATGCCTTTTGCCAAGAAAATTATCCAGACTTAACATATGCTTGCTGCCATCGCTCTGAGCGGACCAGTAAAAATGTATCGGTGATTGATTTTGTTAAGCAATTTGCCGGAAAGGCCGGTCTGGCCACGCGTCGGGCGAATGTTCCGTGACGGGACGGCGGCTCGCCGCTTTCCCTCTCGTTCGACTCGCGCTATGCGCCCGGCCCATGACCAGCCAGCCCCAGCCCAAATCGTGGATCGCATCCATTCACGCCTATGTTCCCGGCAAGTCGGTCGGCGATGACGGCCGTCCGCTCGTCAAGCTCTCCGCCAACGAGAACCCGCTTGGCACCAGCCCGGCAGCGCTGGAGGCACGCGCGCACGGTGCGGCGCTCGCCCCCTCGCTCTATCCCGATCCGGACAGCACCGCGCTGCGCGAGGCGATCGGCAAGCTGCACGGGCTCGATCCGGCGCGCATCGTGTGCGGGACGGGATCGGACGAGCTGCTCAACCTGGCGGCCCAGGGCTATGCCGGGCAGGGCGATGAGGTCGTGTATGTCCGCTACGGCTTTTCGGTCTACGACATTGCCGCACGGCGCTGCGGCGCGACGCCGGTAGTTGCGCCAGACAACTTCTATGCCACCGATGTCGATGCGCTGCTCGCCTGCATCACCGATCGCACCCGCGTCGTCTATCTCGCCAACCCCAACAACCCCACCGGTACGCTGACACCCCGTGCGGAGATCGCGCGGCTGCATGCCGGTCTGCCGTCGGATGTGCTGCTGGTGCTCGACCAGGCCTATTCGGAATATCTGGATGCGGACGAGGATGATCACGGGCTCGATCTGGCGCGCGACCATGCCAATGTGCTGGTCACGCGCACCTTCTCCAAAATCTATGGCCTGGCGGGCGAACGCATCGGCTGGGGCTATGGCGCGCCAGGCATCATCGACACGCTGAACAGGATCCGCGGGCCGTTCAACGTAACGCTCACCGGCCAGGCCGCGGCGCTGGCAGCGCTGGCGGACACCGATTTCGTCACCCGCTCGCGCGAGCACAATGCGCGCTGGCGGCAATGGCTGGCGGGCGAACTCGCGCAGCTCGGCAATCATGGCGTGACCGTGGTGCCGAGCCATGCCAATTTCCTGCTCGTGCTGTTCGAGGGCGCGGTGAGCGCGGAAGCGGCTTATGCGGCGCTGATGCAGGCGGGCTATATCGTGCGCTGGCCCAAGGGCCAGGGGCTGGGCCATGCGCTGCGCATCACCATCGGCGAGGAAGCGCATATGCGCGCTATCGCCGCCGTGCTGCGCGATCTGGTGACCGCATGAGCGCGCCGTTCGGCACGATCGCGATCGTCGGGCTCGGTCTGATCGGCTCGTCGATCGCGCGCGCGGTGCGCCAGGCGCTGCCCGACACCCGCATCCTGGGCTATGACCGCAGCGCCGATGTCTGCGCGCGGGCCGAGGCGATCGGGCTGTGCGACGGCTATCACGCCGCATTCGGCTCCGAACTGGCGAGCGCCGAGATGGTCATCCTGTGCGTCCCCGTCGGCGCGATGGCCGCGGCCGCCGCTGCCATGGCCCCGCATCTCTCGCCCGAGACGATCATTAGCGATGTCGGCTCGTGCAAGGCGAGCGTGCTCACTGCTTTGCGCTCGGCGCTGCCCGAGGCCGTGATCGTGCCCGCGCACCCGGTCGCGGGCACCGAGAATAGCGGACCGGAGGCAGGCTTTGCGTCCTTGTTCAAGGGCCGCTGGTGCATCCTGACCCCCGATGACGGCGCCGATGCGGCGGCGTGCGAGCGAGTTGCCGCGTTCTGGCAGGCGCTCGGCGCCAATGTCGAGACGATGGAGGCCGCCCACCATGACCTCGTGCTCGCGGTGACCAGCCATCTGCCGCACCTCATCGCCTATACCATCGTCGGCACCGCCAGCGATCTCGAAGGCGTGACGCAGAGCGAGGTGATTAAATATTCCGCAGGGGGTTTCCGCGATTTCACCCGCATCGCCGCCAGCGACCCGGTGATGTGGCGCGACGTGTTCCTGTCGAACAAGGACGCGGTGCTCGAGATGCTCCAGCGCTTCTCGGAGGACCTCTCGGCACTGCAGCGCGCGATCCGCTGGGACAAGGGCGACGAGCTCGAAGCCCTGTTCACCCGCACCCGCGCGATCCGCCGCTCGATCATCGAACAGGGCCAGGACGATGCCAAGCCCGATTTCGGGCGGACGCACAGCTAGGTCGGAAACGGCACCAGCAATCCGCAGTGCGCTCCCCTCCCTGAAGGGGAGGGGAGCAATAGGGGGCGAATTACTCGCCCGCATCCGCCACCGGCTCGACCGGCAGCGCTTCGGGTTCCGCCGCGGGTGCTGTCGCCTCTACCGGTGCATCTGCCGCGCCCCGGATCAGGTGGAACCGGTCCTGCCGCCCGTCGAGATACGCCACCTTTTCGCCATCGAAGAACATGTCCTCCTCGGTGCGGAACGAGACCGCCTTGTCGCCCCATTCGGGCACGTTGTTGGTAACGGCGAGCTCGATCGACCAGGCGGTATTGGCGCGGACGAGATAGCGGCCTGCCGGGCTGCTGTCCTGATTGTCCCAGAAGCCGATCGCCGGGCCTGCACCATGCCCGTGGAAACCGATAGGGTGCGAATAGATGCTCGGCTGATAGCCCGAAGAGATCGCCCTGGCGCGCGCTGCGGCGAGCAGGTCGTTGCCGGTCAGGCCGACGCGGAATTCGCCGGTCAGCATGTCCTGCACCGCATTGGCGGCGGCAAGGCCTGCCTTCAGGCCATCGGGCGCGTCGTTCTCGCCGGGCTTGAGGACATAGGCGAGATGCTGGGTATCGGTGTTGAGCCCGAGATAGGTGATGCCGAAATCGGTCCACAGCATGTCGCCGGGCTGGATGATGGCATCGCCGGTCAGTTCGCCCGCCTCGCTGGCGCGGAAGATGTTGATCGACGGATGGAACCAGGTCTTGAGGCCCAGCGCGCTGATCTTCTCGCGCATCCACCACTGCACATCCTCGGCCGTGGTCTTGCCCGGCGTGATGACCTTGTCGGACAGCGCCTCGGCGATGATCGCGTGCGCCAGGCGAACGATCGAGGGATAGACCTCCATCTCGGCCGGGATACGCGTTTCCAGCCAGCCGATCGCGAGCGGACCGGCGGGCACGATGCGCTCGCGAAATTCGGGGGCCAGCGCGCCGACGAAATCCTCGTACTGGCTGTGGCTCAGGCCATCGGCGAGCGCGGTCTGCGACGAGATGTTGAGCGCGATCTTCTGCGGGTTGCGCTCGGCGACGATCTCGGCGAGGCGCTTCCACTGGTCGGGCTGTTGCTCGGGCACCCAGGCAGGCGCAAACAGCCCGGCCAGGCCGTAGCGGCTCACCGTCATCCGCTCGACCGGCTTGCCTTCGCCCGGATCGAAGAACACCAGGATCGTGCGTCGCCGCGCGTGCATCGAGCGGGCATCGAGCATGGTCGCGACCACCGGGTCCTCGTCATATTCGCGCGCGATCAGCACCCACATATCGACGCCCTGTTCGCGCATCAGCGCAGGCACGACCGTCTCCAGCCGCTGGGCGAGCCAGGCGTCGCGCAGCTTCGCCTGGTCGCGCAGGGGCAGGATGGCGGGATAGTCTGGAGCCTCTGCCTCGGCGGTATTGCCAGGCGCCTGTGCTAATGCAGGAGCGGAAAGGGAGAGGCAGGATGCCAGTGCGGCAGACAGGATCGATGCGGCGGTCTTCATGAGGCTCCCCGGATGTTGCAGGCTTGCCTTCTGCCTAGCCGGTCGCTCCCGGTTGCGCCACCCCGTGCTGCGGGGCGAGCGCGCCGGGCCAGTCGATCTCGGGCCAGCCGCGTTCGCGCGCGACGACGCGCATCGGCATATGCGCATTGGTGACAAATGCCTCGTGCGCCAGTTCGAGCATCGGAATGTCGGAGACATGGTCCGAATAGCAGCGGATAGCGCACTGTGCGGGATCGAGCCCGTGTTCGGCCATCCAGGCGGCGATCATCTCCGCCTTGTGGATGCCGTAGCAATTGTGCCCGGCAATCTTCGGCTGCACGGTGCCGTGCGAGGAGACAAGGTCGGTCGCGATCACGTCGTCGATCCCCAGGCGCCGCGCGATCGCCTCGACATAGAGCCGGTAGGATGCGGTGGCGATGACGATGCGATAGCCCTCGGCGCGATCGGCGGCGATACGCTCGAGCGCGCCGGGGCGGATATTGGTGGCAAAGACATGCTCGGCATGGGCCGCCATGGATTCTGCAGCCGAAGCAACCCGAAGCTCGCCGAGCAGCAGCCTCTGGTTGATCTGCTTGAGCTGGTCGCGGCTGACCAGACGCAGCACATAGCCGATCGCGGCGAGCAGCGAGAGCGGCAGCAGCACCAGCCGCCACGGCGCATGGCGCAACGCCATCCACAGCAGGAAGCGCGCATATGTCGGATGGACGGTAATCGTCCGATCCATATCGTAAAAGGCCAGCCTCTCCCCCACGCCCGCGAGCATTAACGCCAATGCGGCGGGAAACAAGCCGGTGCTTGCCGCGTATGGCCTGCATGATGGCAAAATCCGTTGCGACCAATTGTGCGCCAAGGTGCTTGTGATCGCACCGTTTATCGCACAAGAAGGGCGGTATATGGGTGCCCCGGCCGACTTTGCGATCGAAGAGCGCGGTGAAACCGGCGCGGTGCTGCGCTTTTCCGGCAATCTCGACATCACCACCATTGCCGATCTGGACCGAAGGCTGAAGGCCATCGACCAGCAGGTTTCGCTGATCGATATGGCCGATGCGGGGCATATCGATACCGTCGGCGCCTGGGTCGTCTATCGCCTAGCGCGCGATCACCGTTGCGAGATCGTAAACCTGAGCGAATCGGGCAGCCGCCTGGTCGAGGCGGTGGGCCGATCGGACATCAGCGATATCGAGCCGCCGCATCGGCCCAATGTGTTTGCCCGCATGCTCGGCAGCGTCGGCGAAGCGACGATGACCGCCTTGGGCTCGATGCTCGGCATGCTCGGCTTTTTCGGCGCGCTGGTGCGCTCGGTGATCTCGCTGATCGCGCATCCGCGCCGCATCCGCTGGGCCGCAACCGTGCGCCATTTCGAGCTGGTCGGCGTGTCGGCGCTCGGCATTGTCGGGCTGATGAGCTTCCTGATCGGCATCGTCATCGCGCAGCAGGGCGCGGTGCAGCTGCGCCAGTTCGGCGCGGAGGTGTTCACGGTCAACCTGGTCGGGCGACTGACCATCCGCGAGCTCGGCGTGCTGATGACCGCAATTATGGTTGCGGGCCGATCGGGCAGCGCCTTTGCCGCGCAGATCGGCACGATGAAGCTTACCGAAGAGGTCGATGCGATGCGCACCATCGGCGTCTCGCCGGTCGAGGCGCTGGTGCTGCCGCGCGTGACCGCTGCGGTGCTGATGATGCCGCTGCTCGGCTTCTATTCGATGATCGTCGCGATGATCGGCGGCGCGTTCCTATGCTGGATCGTGCTCGAGATCCCGCCTGCCACTTTTGTCGTGCGCATCCAGGAAGTGGTGCCGATTACCGATTTCTATGTCGGCATGATCAAGGCGCCGGTCTTCGGCCTGATCATCGCGCTCGCCGGCTGCTATCAGGGCATGCAGGTGCGCGGCAATGCCGAGGAAGTCGGGATGCGCACCACCGCCGCCGTGGTCCAGGCGATCTTCATGGTCATTGTGCTCGACGCGTTCTTCGCGGTCTTCTTTACCGAAGTGGGCTGGGGATGAGCGCGGCGCGGGAAAAGGACTGCGACGTCGCGATCCGCATCACGGGGCTGACCAACAGCTTCGGCGAGCAGGTGGTGCATCAGGACCTGTCGCTCGACGTGCGGCATGGCGAGATTCTGGGCGTGGTCGGCGGGTCGGGTACCGGCAAGTCGGTGCTGATGCGATCGATCATCGGGCTGCAACGTCCCGATGCCGGGCGCATAGAGGTGCTGGGTGAATCGATCCTCGACGGCGAGGAAGAGGATGTCTCGATCCGCAGCCGCTGGGGCGTGCTGTTCCAGGGCGGGGCGCTGTTCTCGACGCTCACCGTCGCCGAGAACGTGATGGTACCGCTCGCCGAATTCTATCCGCATATCTCGCGCAAGCTGCGGCGCGAGATCGCATTGTACAAGATCGCGCTGTCGGGCCTGCCCGAAGATGCGGCGGACAAATATCCGTCCGAGCTTTCGGGCGGGATGAAAAAGCGCGCAGGGCTCGCGCGCGCGCTGGCGCTCGACCCCGACGTGCTGTTCCTCGACGAGCCGACTGCCGGGCTCGACCCGATCGGTGCGGCGCGCTTCGATGCGCTGACCCGCGAGCTGCAGCGGACGCTGGGCCTGACCGTGTTCCTGATCACGCACGATCTCGATACGCTGCACGAGATCTGCGACCGGGTGGCGGTGCTCGCGGACAAGAAGGTGATCGCCATCGGCACCATTCCCGAGCTGCTCGCCACCGATCATCCGTGGATCCAGGAATATTTCAACGGCCCGCGCGGTCGCGCAGCCGCTGTCAGCCATGCCGACGAGGAGCTGAAGCGCAAGCGCCTTCCGGCCAGCAGCAAGAGCCGGGGGTTCCTGCGATGACCATCCGGAACGCCGCCACCGCTTTGGCGGTTTACACCATCAGAACATCAGGGGCATAACCAACGCCATGGAAACACGCGCCAATCATGTCTGGGTGGGGACCGTCACCCTGGTGCTGCTGGCAGGCATTGCCGCCTTTGTCATCTGGCTGGCGGGGCTGGGCGAGACCGATCGCCAGCCCTATGACATCTTCTTCAAGACCTCGGTCGACGGCATCGCCAAGGGATCGGTGGTCGCCTATTCGGGCGTGCCCTCGGGCCAGGTGACCGAGATCGCGCTGTGGGCCAAGGACCCGCAGTTCGTGCGCGTGCGGATAGAGGTCGATGCGCATGTGCCGATCCTCGAAGGCACCACCGCAACCATCCAGGGCGTCGGCTTTACCGGCGTGTCGCAGATCCAGCTCGACGGTGCCAAGCAGGGCGCGCCCGAGATCACCGAGCCGGGACCCGAAGGCGTGCCTGTCATCCCGACCAAGCCCGGCGCGCTCGGCGAACTGCTCAACAATGCGCCGCTGCTGATCGAGCGGCTGGCGACATTGACCGAGCGCTTCACCCAGGTCCTCTCGGACGAAAACCAGAAGTCGATCTCGATCCTGCTCAAGAATTCGGGCCGGCTGACCGGGGAGCTGGCCGACAGCGCGCCCGAATTGCGCGCCGCGCTTGCCGAGCTGCGCGTGACGCTGACCAAGGCGGGGGTCGCCGCCGAGCAACTCGGCATGACCGCGCAATCGACCAAGGAAGTGCTCGACAGCGAAGGCCGCCCGCTGGCGCGGCAGCTCGCCAAGACGCTGGCCGATACCGACAAGGCGCTGGTCAAGCTGACCGAGACGATGGAAGAGGCAAAGCCCGGTCTGCGCCAGTTCTCGACCACCACATTGCCCGAGACCGAGGCGCTGGTGCGCGACCTGCGCGTCACCGCGCGCGCGCTGTCGGCGATCACCGAGAAGATCGATCAGGAAGGCGCAGGCGGACTGCTCAGCGCGCCGCCGCTGCCCGATTACAAGCCGAAGAATTGAGAGGCCCCGCCATGACCGCCACGTTCCGTTCATTGCTGGCCGCCGGGGCTGCCTGCGCCTTGCTCGCCGGTTGCGTCAGCTTCGGTTCCGAAGCGCCGCCGCAGTTGCTGACGCTCACTTCCAGCGCCACGCCGGGGGCGGGATCGATGGCATCCGCCTCGGTGACCGATGCGATCGTCGTCGATACCCCCACGGTCGAGCGCACGCTCGATCAGGTGCGAGTGCCGGTGCAGGTCAGCGACAGTGCCATCGCCTATGTGAAGGACGCGGTCTGGGCGGACAAGCCTGCTCGGCTGTTCCGCACCGTGCTCGCCGAGACGCTGGCGGCGAAGAGCGGGCGGCTGGTGCTCGACCAGGTCGAGACCGGCGCCGAGCGCAGCACGATGCTCTCGGGCCAGCTCCAGCGCTTCGGCTATGATGAGGACAGGCGCGCTGCGATCGTCCGCTTCGATGCGGTGGTGCGCAAGCCGGGCAGCCCGCTTCGCAAGCAGCGCTTCGAGGCGAGCGTCCCGGTTGCGACGGTTGACGCGGTGACGGTCGGTGCGGCATTGAACCAGGCGGCAAACACGGTCGCGGCCGAGGTCGCGACCTGGACCACCGGCTGATCAGCCCCCTTTTTTCGTTTCATCACAGGATATCCGGACCATGGCGCATTTCCTCATCGTAGAGGCACGCTTCTACGACCATCTCAACGATCTGCTGCTCGAGGGCGCGCGCGCCGCGATCAAGGCGGCGGGGCACAGCCATGAAACGCTGACGGTTCCCGGGGCGCTGGAAATCCCGGCCGCCATCGCCATGGCGTCGGAAACGCAGCGTTATGACGGCTTTGTTGCGATCGGCGTGATCATCCGCGGCGAGACCTATCATTTCGAGGTGGTCTCGAACGAAAGCGCGCGCGCGATCATGGCGCTGACGCTCGACGGCCTGCCCATCGGCAATGGCATTCTCACGGTCGAGAACGAGGCTCAGGCACTGACACGGGCCAAGAAGGACGAGAAGGACAAGGGCGGCGACGCTGCCCGCGCCGCCATCGCCATGCTCGAAATCTCGGAAAAGCTGGCCGGTTGATCCCGTGCCCGGCCGCGCCCCTATTTGGAGGGGAGCGGCGCAGGCACCGGGCGTGACGGCATGCCGCCGGGCGCCCTGGCTCCCGGTACGGGGCCTTCACCCTTTGCTGCGTCGGTAAAGGCCAGCGTGATCGAGATGCGGCGGTTGGCCGGATCATTGCGGTCTGCCGGGTTGTACGGCTCCTTGTCCGCCACGCCCTCGATGCGGTGGACCTGGCCAGGATTGATCCCGCCCATCACCAGCGCCCGGCGTGTCGCTTCGGCGCGGCTGGTCGAGAGCATCCAGTTGTTCATCGTCTTGCCAGAGGCATAGGGCAGCGCATCGGTATGCCCGCGGATGATCACCGGGTTGGGCATGCCGTTGATGACCTGCGCCACTTCCTTGAGCAGATCTGCCGCCTTGGGCACCAGCTTGTCGGTCGACAGCGCGAACATGCTGAAATTGGCTTCATCGACCAGATCGATGCGCAGGCCTTCGCGCGTGTCGGTAAAGCGCACATTCTTCATCAGCTTGGCCAGCTGCTCGCTGCCGCCCAGGCGTTCTTCAAGCTGCTTTTTCAGCTTTTCGAACTGTTCGCGCTCGGCCAGCTGCTGCACCTTCTTCATTGCCTCCTTCTGCTCCTGGCTCAAGGTGGCATAGGCACTGTTGCCTGCCTCGTCGGCAGTGCCGGTCGCATCCTGCGGAATGGTGATCGACTGTGTGCCGGTCTGGCCGGCGCGGTTGGGATAATCGTCGCGGCCGACGATAGATTCGCCGCCGAACAGGCCGTTGGAGCCGGCGCTGCCCGATTTCAGTTCGACAATGGTCGGCGCGAAATAGTCGGCAATCGCCTTGCGGTCCTTTTCCTCGGTCGCGCCGAGCAGCCACATCAGCAGGAAGAACGCCATCATTGCCGTCACGAAGTCAGCATAGGCCACCTTCCAGGCGCCGCCATGATGGCCGCCATGGCCTTCCTCGATGATCTTCTTGACGATGATCGGGCGGACATTCTCCACCGGATCGGGCTTGCGCTTGGCCATGGCTTAGCGGCCCCGCATGCCGTCGAACACGTCGGCAAAGGTCGGCTGGTTGGCGTGACCCAGGCTCGAGCGCGCGGCTTCGATCACCAATGGCTGCGGATGGCCGTGGAGCGAGGCGATGATGATCTGCTTGGCGACATGGTACATTGCGCCGTCGGCTTCGATCACCTGCTTGCAGCGATTGGCCAGCGGGCCGACCAGGCCATAGGCCAGGAAGATCCCGAGAAACGTACCGACAAGCGCCGAACCGATCATTTCGCCCAGGATTTCCGGCGGCTTGTCGATCGAGCCCATGGTCTTGACGATCCCGAGAACGGCCGCGACGATCCCGAGCGCGGGCAGCGCGTCCGCGAGGTTCTGCAGGCCGTCGGCGGGGCCGACCGCCTCGTGGTGATGCGTCTTGATCGCCTGATCGACGACATCCTCCACCGCATGCGGATCGAGCTGGCCCGACGAGACGACGACGAGGCGCAGCGAATCGCAGATCAAGTGGATCAGCGTCGTATCCTTGAGCAGCGTGGGATATTCCGAAAAGACCGAGGAGCTCTTGGGGTCCTCGATATGCGGCTCGAGCGCCACCGGGCCTTCGGTGCGCAGCATCTTCATCAGCTTCGACACCAGGAAGATGCAGTCGAGAAAATCCTGCTTCTTGTACTTGGCGCCCTTGAATGCGGTCTTGACGCCGCCGCCGATCGCCTTGATGTGCGCGCCGGAATTGCCGATCAGCATCGAGCCTGCAGCCGCGCCGCCGATGATCATCATTTCCAGCGGCAGGGCGTGCAGAATGACGCCCATGCTGCCCCCGGCGAGGATGAACCCGCCGAACACCATGGCGATCAGGACGACAAAGCCAATTGCTGCGAACATCGCGGTTCCCTTGATCGTGACAATTGCCCACCGGACGGTGACGCAATGCGGGCTGAAAAACCGGCCCGTTCAGATCGTAGAACGGCTTTTGACGATCGTGGTTAAGCGCAAAACAGGGTTAACAGCCTGGGCTTTCGCGTTAACCGAACGCCCCCTCAGCGCAGGAAATCGAGCAGCGACTGCTGCGAGACCTTGGCATAGACCGCCTGGGTGGCCTGCAGGTTGGTCAGCAGCGTCTGGATTCGGGTCAGGGCCTCGGCGACATTCGCATCGACCAGTTCCGATTTGCGCGAGGCCAGCGACAGCTTGCTCTGCTCAAGCTCCTCGCGCGCGGACTCGATCGAGTTCTTCACCACGCCCTGGCGGGTCAGCAGCTGCGTCATGCGGTCGATCGCGCCGTCGAGCGCGGTCAGCTGCGCATTTCTGGCGGCCTGGCCGGTGGCCGTATTGTCGCGGATCGCGGCCGCGGTATCGGTCATGATCTGCTCCAGGCTGCGCGTGGCTCCGCCAGCGCCTCCGTCGACGTCGATATTCGCCTGGACCTCGTCCAGATTGGGCGCAGACACGACGAAGCGGGCATCGCCCATCGGAATGCGGATGACCGGTCCGTTGCCGAACAGCTGCCCGCCGAAATTGTCGCGCTGGCCGAGCGCATCGTTGAAATCGGCGTTGATCCCTTCGACCTCGAGCGCGAGCACTTCAGGGTCGGCCGAGCTGATCGTGCCGGTATTGGCCAGCAGCAGCAGCTCGCGCGTGCGGATGAGCCCGCTGACGATGGTGTTGAGGCTCGCCTCGGCCTGGTTGGCGCGGGTGTCGGCGCGGCCCAGATTGTTGACCCAGGCGGCTTCGTCCGACTGGAAGCGCGAGATGTTCGAGGACTCGAGCCAGGCCTTGGGATCGTTCGAGGGGCGCGCGATGCGGCTTTCGCCGCTGACCAGCGCCTGCTGATCGGCGATCTGCTGGCTCAGCCGCACCTGCCGGGTGACATCCTGTGGTGCGCGATAGCGGTTGACGGATTGGACCATGATGTCGTGCCTTGTCGCGTTAGAAGATATTCAGGATGGATTGCATGGTTTCGCGCGCGACCTGGATCACCCGGGCCGACGCTTCATAGGCCTGTTGCAGCCGGATGAGATCGGCGGCTTCACGGTCGAGATCGACCCCCGACATCGCGTCGCGGCGGCGGCGCGCGCCTTCGTCAAGCGCGGTCGCCGCGTCGGATTCGCTGCGCACCGAGGCGAGATTGGTGGCGAAGCCCGCCATGAAATTGTTCCACTGCGTCTCGACACCCGCCGTGGTGCGCAGGGCGGGCAGCGCCAGCAGATTGCCGTTGGGCGTGCCATCGGCGGCGGCGATCGCGAGCTGATTGATGTCGCGCGTCGTCACCGCGAGCGTCGAGGCATCGCCCGGCATGGTGAGCAGCGGTGCACCCGCCGCCCCGCCCAGCGTGCGTCCCTGGGCCTGCCAGGCGTTGATATCGGTCACCAGCTGCTGCGCCAGCGCGGTCAGATCGTTGAGCCGCCCCTGCGCGGTCGCGCCCGAGCGGCTGAGCCCGGCCAGCGATCCCTCGCTCGGCACCGGCACGGCGACGCCATTGACCTGCAGCGCCAGACTGCCGTCGGCATTGGACGCGGAGGTAACGGTAGCGAAGAAATTCACCCCTGCCAGCTGCTGTCCGCCATAGGTGAGCGTCGCGGTACCATTGGGGGCCAGGCTGATCGTCGCGTTCAGCTTTTCGGAGATTGTCGCCAGCATCGCATCGCGCGCATCGAGCAGGCCGGCATGCGCATCGGTGCCTTCCTTGGTGCGGGTGATGTCGAGGTTGATCTTGTTGAGATTTTCCAGCGCAGCGTTGAGCGTATTGGCTTCCTGCGTCGCAGCCTGGCTGACCTGCTGCGCGGTCAGCGTCATGTTGCTGGCGGTGCGGCGGAAGGCATCGACCACCGCGTCGAGCTCGCTGAGCAGGGTGAGCTTGAGCGAATTGTCGAAGGGTGCTGCCGCCACCTCTTCGGCGCGGCTGAAAAAGGTGTTGAGCCGGCTGCCGACATTCGATCCGGCATTGTCGAGATTGGTTTCGATCCGCTCCATCCAGGTGAGCTGGGTCTCGGCCCGGATGCGTGCGGCACCCGACTGGCGGACCTGCGCCTCGATGAACTCGTCCGATGCGCGCACCGTCTGCGCGACCCGCACGCCGTTGAGGCCGGTCTGCGACAGATAGGCGGGGTTGAGCGAGCTCGAGACGGTGGCGTCGCTCATCTCCACGCTGCGGCGGACATAATCCGGGTTTTCGGCATTGGCGATGTTGTGCGACACCGCATCCATCGAGCGCGAAAACGCGCGCAGGCCCGATCGACCGATGTTCAGCAGGTTGCTCATGGCTTATCGATCCCGAACTGCTTGAGCACCATGTCGGCGATGCCGAAGCTTTGCTTGCTGGCCATGTCTTCGGCGACGCGCGCGTCCATCAGGTCGCGAAACTGGTCGGTCGCGCTTGATCCGAGCAGCGTGTCGCCATCGGTGGCGCTGCGCATCGCACCGATCATCTGGCGCAGGAAGATCGCCTCGAACGATTGTGCCGCCTTGCGCAGCTCGGCCTTTTCGGCCTCGCTCTTGCCGGGCGCGGCCCCCTGCGCGCCGCTGGCGGCGGACGCAGCGGCCTTTGCCTGCTTGTCGAGCGGCAATGCCGCGCTGGTGCGCGCGAGCGGGAAGGCGGCAGAGGCGGGCATCACGGTCACAGGATCACGAGCTCCGCCTTGAGCGAGCCGGACTGCTTCAGCGCTTCCAGGATCGCGGCGAGATCGCTCGGCGAGGCCCCGATGGCGTTGATCGTTTCCACAATCTCGGACAAGTTGGCACCTTTCGTGATTTCGAATGCCGGGTTGGTCTGTTCCTCGATCTCTACCTGGCTGCGCTGTTCGACCGCGGTCTGGCCCTGGCTGAACGGCGCGGGCTGCACGACAGTGGGGGCTTCCTGCACCTTCACCGTCAGCTTGCCATGGCTTACCGCCGCCGGCCCGATCCGTACCGCGCCATTGATAACGACCGTACCCGTGCGCGCGTTAACAATTACTTTCGCGGGGGCCTCGGCCGGGGTCACCGGAATGTTCTCGATTCGGGACATCATCAGCACGCGTTCCTGGGGAGTCACCGGGGCGGCGATCCGCACTGACACGGCATCATTCGCCACCGCCAGCGCATAACCGAACTGGCCGTTGATCGCGTCGGCAACGCGCATCGCCGTTGTCAGGTCGGCATCGTTCAGATTGAACAGCAGATGCGGGCTCTGGTCGAACCCGGTATCCACGGTGCGTTCCACCGTGGCCCCGCCGGCGATGCGGCCGACCGACGGAATGTTGACCACCGTGTTAGAGCCGTCCGCGCCGGTCACGCCCAGTCCGCCCACCGCCAGATTGCCCTGGGCCATGGCATAGATCTGCCCGTCGGCACCCAGCAGCGGCATCATGATCAGCGTTCCGCCGCGCAGCGACTTGGCCTGGCCGATGGCAGAAACGGTCACGTCGAGCCGCTGGCCGGGCTTGGCCATCGGGGGCAGCTCGGCCGTGACCATGACCGCGGCGGCGTTGCGGGTGGCCGGGTTGATGCCCGGCGGCAGCGTCAGGCCGAAGCGATTGGTCACGCCGCGCATGGCCAGCGTGGCATATTGCAGGTTGTCGTCGCCGGTCCCGGGCAGGCCCACCACGATGCCATAGCCGGTCAGCTGGTTGGCGCGCAGGCCCTGGAACGCTCCCAGATCCTTGATGCGCTCGGCCTGGACAGGCTGCGTTGCGGCACACAGCGCCAGCAGCAGCGCGGCGAACATGCGGAAGGTGGAGGCAAGCGTCATGTCAATGGGCCTTCAGAACGGGCTGATGATTTCGAAGAAGCGCTGCAGCCAGCCCTTCTGGCTGGCGCGCGCGATCTCGCCGGTGCCGCCATAGATGATCTGCGCATTGGCGACGCGTGACGACGGGACGACATTCTCTGCGCTGATATCGACGGCGCGAACGATGCCGCTGAAACGGATATGTTCTGCACCCCGGTTGAGGCTGATCAGCTTCTCGCCGCGCACCAGCATGATGCCATTGGGATAGACCTCGGCGATGGTCGCGGTGATCTGGCCCTGCAGCGAGTTGGACTGCTGCGCCGTGCCGGTGCCCTGGAAGCTGGTATTGCCGCCCGCCGCGACATCGGACGGGTTGAAGAAGCTCAAGGGGCCGGTGGTCGGTGGGGTGAGGCCGATGCTGCCATTGCGTTCGGTATTGGCGCCGTTGGACTTGGCCGCCTGGGTGCGTTCGACCAGCGCGATGGTCAGCACATCGCCCACCATCGCGGCGCGCGCGCCATTGGTCAGCGCCGAATAGCCGTTGCTCGCCTGAAAGATCGCGCCATTGGGCACGGCCGGCGCCGGCTGCGGCATCGACAGGGTCGGCGCATAGTCCGGATCGGGCTGGATCGGCGCTTTCTTCTTCTTGGCCAGAGCAGGGGTTGCCGCGCACAGCGCGACCACCAGAGCTGCGGACAGGCCGTGGCGGAGAGAGGTGCGAAGCATCGTCATCTATCCTCAGCCGACCTGCTGGTTGGCGAACTGCAGCATCTCGTCGGTCGCCTTGATCATCTTGGAATTGACCTCATAGGCGCGCTGGGTCTCGATCATGTCGACCAGCTCTTCGACGATGTTGACGTTCGATCCTTCGAGAACGCCCTGGCGGATCGTGCCGCGGCCTTCGATACCGGCTGCACCGGTCACCGGCGGGCCGCTGGCAGCGGTCTGGGTCAGCAGGTTGTTGCCGATCGACTGCAGGCCTGCCGGATTGACGAAGCTGGCAAGCTCCATCTGACCCAGCTCGCTGGGATCGGTCTGCCCGGCGAGCGTGGCGGAAACCATGCCGTCCGAACCGATGGTGATGCTGGTGACGCCCGGCGGAATCTGGATGTTGGGGACGACCGGCAGGCCTTCCTGCGTGACCAGCAGGCCGTCGGCGGTCTGGGTGAAATTGCCTGCGCGGGTGAAGGCGAAGCTGCCATCGGGCAGCTGCAGCTGGAAATAGCCATTGCCCTCGATCATCACGTCGAGCGAATTGTTGGTGATCTGGGCCGAACCCTGGGTTTCGATGCGGCTCGTGTTGGCGACCCGCACGCCGGTGCCGACCGAAAGGCCGGTGGCATAGCGGTTCTGTGCATCGGCGCGGGCGCCCGGGGCAATCTGCTGCTGATAGGCCAGCGATTCGAAATTGGCCCGGTCGCGCTTGAAACCGGTGGTGTTCACGTTCGCCAGGTTGTTGGCGATGACGCGCATCTTGGTGTTCTGCGCGTCCAGCCCGGTGCGGGCGACCTGAAGGGCTCCGTTGCTCATCTCATTTCACTCCGTTTCGCTCGGCTCAGCTCGGCATCCGCATGATGGATGCGCCGCCATCGTCCATTTCCTGCGCGGTGGTCAGCATCTTGACCTGGGTTTCCCAGGCGCGGCTGGCCTCGATCATGTCGACCAGCGCCTGGGTCATGTTCACATTCGACCCCTCGAGTGCACCGGTGGTCACCGTTGCGTCGGGATCCTCGGGCAGGGCGCCGTCGTTCGGCACCCTAAACAGGCCGTCCAGGCCCTTCTTGATCTCGCTGCCCTGCGGGCTGACCAGCTTCAGGCGGCCCGCCTCGATCGGCTGGTTGGGATCGCCTCCGGCCGGCACGATCGAGATCGTGCCGTCGGACGCGATGCTGATCTTGTCCGCCTGGGGCAGCGTGATCGGGCCGCCCTGGCCGAGCACGGGGAACCCGTCCCCGGTGGTCAGCAGCCCGCTTTCGTTGACCATCAGGTCGCCGCGCCGTGTATAGGCTTCCGCCCCGTCGGCCGCCTGCACGCCGAGCAGCGCATCGCCGTTCATCGCGATGTCGAGCGGCCCGCCGGTCATCTCGACCGTGCCCGCGTTCATGTCCGCGCCGACCACCGCCTCGCTGGTTGAGGCACGGCTCGCCAGGCCTTCGCCCTGCACATAGAGCGCGCGGGCGTTGACGATCTCTGCGCGAAACCCGGTCGTGTCCGCATTCGCCATGTTGTTGGCGATCGCCGTCTGGCGATTCATGATGCCCTGCATGGCTTTCAGGTTGATGTGGATCATCTTGTCCATGTCAGGGCACCTTGGTGTTGCGGATTACGAAAGGGTTAAGCGCGGATCATCAGGTCTGCAGGTTGACGATCGTCTGGGTCAGCGTGTTCGCGGTTTCGAGCGCCTGGGCGTTCGCCTGGAAGTTGCGCTGCGCCGCGATCAGCGAGACCAGCTCTTCGGTCAGGTCGATATTCGCCGCTTCGAGCGTGCCCGAGCGGACCGTGCCGAGCGGGCCGTTGCCGGCCTGGTTGATCAGCGGGGTGCCCGACACGCCGGTCGACTGCCAGTGCGCATCGCCGATCGGGCGAAGGCCTTCGGCGGCGGCAAAGCTCGCCATCGCCACCGCGCCGATGCGCGTCTGGGTGCCGTTTGAGAAGGTGGCGCTGACCACGCCCTCGTCGCTGATCGTGATGTTCGAAAGCACCGCATTGGGATCGGCGGGATCGTTCTGCGGCAGCACGAAGTCGAACAGGTCGGCCTGATTGGTCGAGGTCACGCGGCCATTGGCATCAACGGGCAGCATCTGCACGCGGTTACCGATATTGTCGACCACCTCGCGGTTGACGTTGACGAAGAAATTGCCGTTGCGGGTGAAGCTCTGTGCCTGGCGCGGCGAGGAGCCTTCGACGATGAAGAAGCCGTCGCCCGCGATCGCGAGGTCGAGCGTGCGGTCGGTCGAGTTGAGCGAGCCTTGCGTGAACTGCTGGACGATGCCGGTCAGGCGCACGCCCTGGCCCGCGACCGACTTGGTGCTCTGCGTCGGGGCAGAGGCGAACAGGTCACCGAACGTGGCCTTGCTCTTCTTGAAGCCGGTCGAGCTCGAGTTGGCGATGTTGTTCGAGACGGTGGCGAGGTCCGTCTGCGCTGCCTTGAGGCCGCTGAGCGAGGTGATGAAGGACATTTGGGCTTACTCCTCAGTGAAACTTGGTCGGTGAAAACGGGTCGTTCGGGTTGGTAGGTCGGGCAGGTCAGGCGATGCGTCTGGCGCTGCTGGCGGAGATCGAACCGGCGGGGGTCACCAGCATGGCGTCGGCGCCGGTGCTGCTGGATTCGACCGCCGTCACCGGCAGCCAGGTCGACATGGTGGAAGCGGTGGCACCCTTGATGCGCACCTTGAGCGGGCCGATATTGGCAGGGTTGCCATTGTCGTCCTCACTGACGAGCTGGAAGGGGACGCGGCCCGCCTGGAGCGCGCCCATTTCCTGCGTGTGGAC
This sequence comes from Acidovorax delafieldii, assembly GCA_001555775.1. Lineage (GTDB taxonomy): Bacteria > Pseudomonadota > Alphaproteobacteria > Sphingomonadales > Sphingomonadaceae > Blastomonas > Blastomonas delafieldii_A. The sequence continues at coordinate 93,039 of LSHP01000080.1, forward strand.
GACATTGCCCGCGCCATCGAGCCATTCGAGCGAGACGTTGCTCGCCGGATTGGCGAGGTTGAACTCGCCCGAATAGCGGCCCTGCGCATCGGCATAGGCCGTGTCGCCATCCTGCAGCACCGATCGGCCGATGAAATTGGCGGCTTCGGCAAGGCGCGAGGTACCGAACGATGCCGCCATCGACTTGAGCGATGTGTTCATTTCGGAGATGCCGGCAACCTGGCTGAATTGCGCCATCTGCGCGACCATGTCCTTGTTCTCGACCGGATTGAACGGATCCTGAAACTTCAGCTGCGCGGTCATGAGTTCGAGAAACGCGGTCTGATCCAGCGATTCCTTGGTGTTGTTGCTCGGAATGCTGTCGGTCTTCTTCTGAAGGCTCGACACGAAATCATTGGTGATCGTCGTCATTTGCCCATCCTCACGGTATCGAGGATCAGCGACTTGGCGGTCTGCATCACCTGCACGTTGTTCTGATATTGCCGGGCTGTCTCGAGCATATCGATCAGCTCGGCGGTCTCATCGACGCCCGCATCCCAGACATAGCCCTCGTCATCGGCGAGCGGATTGGTGGGATCGTGTCGCTTGACCGGCTTGATGTCCGACTGGATGACCTTTTCAACCTGCACGGTGGCGACGCCGGGGCGTTCCTCGATGGTCTTGAACACCGGCTTGATCGCGCGATAGGCCTCTTTCTCGCTCGCATAGGTGGTGCGGGCATTGGCCAGGTTCGACGCGGTGGTGTTCATCCGCGACAACTGGGCCGACATGGCGCGGCCCGAAATGTCGAAGATGCTCATGGGACCGGGCACGGCTTATTCTCCCTTGATCGCGCGGGTCAGCGTCGCGACGCGGCCCTCGAGGAAGGAAAGCGTGGTCGAATAGCCGATGGCATTTTCGGCAAACAGCGTCTGCTCGGTCGAAAGCTCGACGGTATTGCCGTCCATCGAGGGCTGGAGCGGAATGCGATAGCCCGCATTCTCGCCCAGCGCAGCATCCAGCGTATCGCCGCTCTGCACGCGCTGCATGGCCTTGTCGAAGTCCAGGTCGCGCGCCTTGTATCCGGGCGTGCCGGCATTGGCGATGTTCGATGCCAGCATCGACAGCCGCTGCGATCGCAGCTGCAGCGCCGTGCCGTGCATTCCGAAAAGCCTGTCTGCCCCCATGGGACCATTCCTCTTAAACTGTGGCTGCATCTGCCGTCCTAAGCGATGGACGGAATGCGTCGCCCAAGGGAGAAGCAAAGCCTGTGCCAATTGAGGGAAATACCCGAAATCCGCGGTTCTGGACGGGATGGCCCCTGGTCATGCGTCAACGATCCGTGGAGCGGGTGGCAATTATCTGCCAGTCCGGCGGCAATTTTCTGCCGCTGTGCCGGGGGCAATCGGGGGTTTGAACGGATACGCGATGTCGATTGCCGCCTTTATCGATCCCGCCGCGCCGCTGGGCGTGGTGGGCACCAGCTTTGCCGTCGCCTGGGCGCAGAACGGTACGGCCGCCGCGTTGAGCGGCTTTTCCGCGCTGCGCCGCGAATTGTGGCTGAAGGTTCAGGAGCAGGCCGATGACGGCTATCGCGCGGTCCTGCGCATCGAGCATATGGTCGAAAGCCGCGGCATCAGCTGCGCCGACCGGGTGAAGTCGGGCGGAGCGTTCGTGTCCGCCGCCGCCGATGCCATGGCCAACCACCGTTCGCTCGACGGATTCCAGGCCGCGATCGTCCGGCTGGCGGCGCAGCGCCGCGCGCGCCTGACCGCGATGGTGCGCTTCTGGGAGAATGTCGCCGATTGTGCGCCCGCCATGGGGATGCTGGGTACCGTGATCGGGCTGATCCTGCTGTTCGGCAATGTCAGCGATGCCGCTTCGATCGGCCGAGCGATGGCGGTTGCGTTGCTGACCACCCTTTATGGGCTGGTGCTGGCGAACGTGATTGCGGGGCCGATCGCGCAGCGTCTCGCGCGCATCGCAGGCGAACAGATTCACTGGGAAGAGGATGCCGCACGCCGCCTCGTCGATATCGGACGGCGCGAATATGCCGACATTGCCGCTGCACAGAAACGCAAGGAAGAGGCAGAGGCGCAGCCGCCGCGCCCGGTGGAACATATATGACGCCGGCGCAGCGGACTACATTGTCGTTTCTGGACCTCGCGCTGATCATGACCGGCGTGATGGCGATGATCGCCAGCGTCGGCGATCGCCATCCCGCCGTGGCCGACGCGTTTTCCGAAAGCTTCGGCCAAGACAAGGTCGCACGCGCGCAGCAGGTGCGGTTGAAGCTGACCGCCCTTTTCGAACCGCAGGAGGCACGGCTGACGGCAAGGGGCAGGCAGTCGGTTGCCGCGCTTGGCGGCAAGAATCGGCAGGCGGAATTCGCCATTGCCGTTCCCGTGGTGGCGTCCAAGCGCAGCTCCAGGCTCGATCGCTGGGAACTTGCAGCGGCGCGGACGGCGGCGATCATGCGTGTGCTGGCAGAACAGGGCGTCGGCGATGGCGCGATGCTGCCCGACCTGGCGCGACCCGGCGAGGGTCAGGCGGCAGCGGACGGAACCGTGCTGATCACGATCCGCGCCCGCGAAAAGGCCGGGCGCTAAGTTTCTGGCACGGACCTTGCTGTGATCGGGGCACAGTCATCAAAGGACCGTTCATGCCCGTTCGCAAATCATTTCTGGCGCTAGGCCTTGCCGCGCCCCTGCTGGCATCCTCGGCGAGCGTCCAGGCCCAGGCGCAAGCCATTCAGGATCTGAGCGAGATCGACGTGCTGGTTGCCGCGACCATGGGCGCTGGCATCGGCGAGCCTGGCGGCGCGCGCGCGCCGGTGGATCGTCGGCTCAAGCTCAAGGCCTGCCCGGTTGCGCTGGAGGTCACCGGACCTGATCTGGGCGCAGCCGCCGTGCGCTGCCCCGCGCTCGGCTGGCGCATCCGCGTGCCGCTCGATCTGGCCGCCGAGCGCGAGCAGGCCGTCGCCCCGCGTCCGGGTCAGGCCAGGGCGTTGGCAGGGCAGGGCGCCGAGGCCGTCAAGCGCGGCGAGCCGATCCTGCTCACCGTCGACCGGCCGATGTTCTCGCTTTCGCGCGTGATGATCGCCGACAAGGACGGACGCGTCGGCGAGGTCATTCCGGTGCGCGACGATCCCAGGGGCAAGCCTATATTCGTGCGCATCGTCGAACCGGGCCGCGCCACGATCCTCAGTAACTGAGCCGTTTACCAGCGCGAGCAAGATCGCGTTAACCCTTTGTCAAAAAATCGCCTTAAGCAACCGCTGCCAAGGCCGTTAAAGGACGTAAGTCATGCTAGAACGAGGTCTTTACACCATGTCCCGCATTAATGCCTATGGCAGCCCGATCGTCGGTGCGACCCGCAAGGGCGGCAGCACCGAAAAGACCGTTGGCGCGAGCGCGGCCACGGCTGCGACCGACAATACCCTGCGTGAAGCGGTGTCGGTGAGCAGCTTCCTGCAGACCGCATCGGCCTCTGCGCCGATCGACGAGGGCCGCGTCGCCGCGATCCGCGATGCGCTGGCCAATGGCAGCTATGTCATCGACGCGGAAAAGCTTGCCGCCAAGATGATCGAACTCGACCTCGGCGCATCGCTCAACTGATGCAGGGCGAACTGCTTGAGCGCTTTGCGGACACGCAAACCGCGCTGATCGCCGCGCTGGACGCCGGAGACACCGAAGCCATGATCGCGCACACCCGCGATCTGGGCGGGATCACCGATGCCCTGCGCACCCAGGGTGTGCTGCGCGCCGATGCCAGCACCCGCAGCCAGCTCGAAACGCTGATGAAGTATAACGCCGCCGCCGCGCAGCGCCTGCGCTTCTTGCGCGACCATGTCGAGCGCCGCGTCGCCGCGATCCAGGGCGAACAGACGGTCGTGACCTATGGAGGCCGCCCGGCCCGCCGCTGAATTTCTCCCCGAAAGACCTCAATTCGGCCCTTCGTCCCCTGCGGACGGAGGGCTTTTTGTTTGTCCGATTCCCGAGAGCCTCCCCCTTGATGGGGGAGGCAGCGAAGACTTGGCAGCTTGCTGCCTAGGTCGCAGCGGTGGGGGTGAGGGTTGCGGCCGGGCTCGGGGTGTACGTCGAATAGCCCGAAGGCTGAATCCGGCACCATCACCCCCACCCAACCCTCCCCCATCA
>LSHP01000081.1 GCA_001555775.1 Acidovorax delafieldii
ACCATGCAGCCCGGTGACCACACCCCAAATTACACCTCATTGACGGACGTGACCGAGCTGGTCGAGCTTCTGAGCGAATTCCACGCACTGTGAAGGTCTTTCAGGGAACTTTGACCTCCATCAATGTTGCCTCGCATGAAGCGGCATAATCTGCGGGCATGTGGACATATCACCCCGATCTGCTCAGCCGCCCCGTGCCGCGCTATACGAGCTATCCCACCGCGGCCGATTTCGGCGAGAATGTGGGGGCTCAGCATTATATGCGCGCGCTCGATGCGGTGGAATCGGGGGCCCCTCTCTCGCTCTATGTCCACATACCCTATTGCGAGCAGATCTGCTGGTATTGCGGCTGCAATACCGGCGCGGCGAACCGCAAGCATCGGCTGACCGATTATCTGACCGCCTTGCGCGCCGAGATCGCGATGGTCGCCAAAAGGCTCGGCGGGCGTGGACGCGTGCAGCATATCGCCTTTGGCGGGGGCAGCCCCAATGCCATCGCGCCGGTCGAGTTCGTACGCCTGCTCGACCGGATCATGACGGTGTTCGACTGCTCGCGCCCCGAGGTGTCGATCGAGATCGATCCGCGCAACTTCACCTCGGAATGGGCGCTGGTGCTCGCCTCGTCGCGGGTCAGCCGGGTAAGCATGGGGGTGCAGACCTTCGCGCCGCACATCCAGGCCGCGATCGGCCGCATCCAGCCGCTCGACCATATCGAGACGGCAATGACCAGCCTGCGGATGCGCGGCATCGATGCGATCAATTTCGATCTGATGTACGGCCTGCCCGGCCAGCATCTCGATGATCTCGACGCGACGCTGCAGCAGACGATCCGCCTCGCGCCCAGCCGGATCGCATTGTTCGGCTATGCGCATCTGCCCGACATGATCCCGCGGCAGAAGCGGATCGATGCGCGCGATCTGCCCGATGACCGCGAGCGGTTCGAGCAGGCGGCCTATGGCTATCTGACGCTCACCCAGGCGGGCTATGTGCCGGTGGGATTCGACCATTTCGCGCTGCCGCATGATCCGCTCGCCATTGCCGCACGCGAGAACCGCGTGAACCGCAATTTCCAGGGCTTCACGCACGATGGTGCCTCGACGCTGCTGGGCTTCGGTGCCAGCGCGATCAGCATCTTTCCCGATCTGATCGTGCAGAACGAGAAGAATGCGGGCCCCTATCGCAAGCTGGTGGGCGAAGGCCGGCTGACGCCGACGCGCGGTGTCGCGCTCAATGCCGACGATATCCGCCGCGGCGATATCATCAATGCGCTGCTCTGCCGGGGCCGCGCGAGCCTGAACGACGAGTTCCTCCCTACTGCCCGCGCCGTGCTGACCGAGTTCGAACGGCGCGGGCTCCTTTTCTGGGAGGATCATGAGCTGGTGCTGGCCCAGGGTTCGGAACCTTATGCGCGGGTGATCGCCGCGCAGTTCGATGGCTTTCGCGGGCAAATTCATCCGCATGGCGGAGCCCAGCGCTTGCATTCCGCTGCGCCAGCCTGTTGAGCTTGGCCCCTTGAGACAGCAGGCCCGCGAATCAGCGGGGACCGGCGGCAAAGGGGGTCTGGCCATGACGGAATCGCAAGCGGCATCGAACTATGCGGGCGTGTTCGGCAACCGCATCGGCTTCGGCCAGCGCCCTGCCCTGCTGCTGATCGATTTCGTCCAGGCCTATTTCGATCCGGAATGTCCGCTCTATGCCGCCGTCGAGGATGCTCTGGCGAGCGCGATCCGGGTGCGCGATGCTGCACGTGCGGCGGACATCCCGATCATCTACACCAATGTCGTCTATCACCCCAGCATGGTCGATGGCGGCCGCTTCAAGCAGAAGACGCCGCTGCTCGCGGTGTTCAAGGCAGGATCACTGATGGGCGCCTGGCCGCAGGGGTTGGAGCCGAACGCCGACGAGCTGGTGATCTCCAAACAATATCCGAGCGCGTTTTTCGGCACGTCGCTCGCCGCGACGCTCACCGCGATGGGCGTCGATACGGTGCTGCTCACGGGCCTGTCGACCAGCGGCTGCGTGCGCGCGACCTGTGTCGATACCTCAAGCCACGGCTTCATCCCGATCGTCATCGCCGATGCCTGTGGCGACCGCCACCAGGCGCCGCACGAGGCGAACCTGTTCGACATGGACGCGAAATATGCCGATGTCGTGCGCGAGGCCGAGGCGCTCGACTATCTGGCAGGGTTGAAAGGCTGAACGAAGTTACGGCTGCCTGTCCCTTTCCGTCACCCCCGCGAAGGCGGGGGTCCCGCTTGTACGCAAGGTACAGAAAGAAGCGGGATTCCCGCTTTCGCGGGAATGACGGAGCAACAGGGCTGGATCAGATCGCGCCGGCGGCCTTCAGATTGTCGATCGTCTGCTGGTCCATGCCGAGCAATGTCCCATAGATCTCGTCATTATGCTCGCCGATGCTCTGCGGCGCGAGGCTGCGGATTCCGCTCGGCGTATCGGACAGCTTTGGGAAGCTGTTCTGCATCGCGAACTTGCCCCAGCGCGGGCTGTCGACCTCGACCAACGCCTCGCGCGCCTTGAAATGCTCGTCCTCGAGCATGTCCGCCGCACCGTAGATCCTGCCTGCGGGCACGCTGTACTCGATCATCAACGCCTCGACTTCGGCGACGGTCAGCGTCCTCGTCCAGGCCTCGATCAGATCATCGAGCTCCTTCTGGTTCTGCCCGCGCGCGACATGGCTGACATAGCGCGGATCGGTTGCGAGCTCGGGCCGCCCCATCGCCTGGCATAGCCGCGCGAAGACAGCGTCCTGATTGGCACCGATCAGATATTCGCCGTCGCTGCACTGATACACGTTGCTGGGCGCAATGCCTTCGAGGATCGATCCCGTGCGCTTGCGGACATGACCGCTGACCATGTACTCGGGCACCAGGCTTTCCATCACCTGCAGCACCGCCTCATAGAGCGCGCTGTCGACGACCTGACCCTTGCCGGTGCGTGTCCGCGCGTGAAGCGCGGCGAGCGCGCCCATGCAGCCATAGGTCGCCGCCAGGCTGTCGCCGATCGACACACCCATGCGGCTGGGCGGACGATCGGGATCGCCGACGATCGCGCGCCAGCCGCCCATCGCCTCGCCGATGCCGCCAAAGCCTGCGCGCGACGAATAAGGCCCGGTCTGACCATAGCCCGAGACGCGCACAATGATCAGGCGCGGGTTGATCGCGTGCAGCGCATCAGGGCCCAGACCCCATTTCTCGATCGTGCCGGGCTTGAAATTCTCGATCAGGATATCGGCATGCGCGGCGAGCTTGCGCACGACCTCCTGACCTTCGGCGACACGCAGATTGGCGGTCACTGACTTCTTGTTGCGCGAGACGACCTCCCACCACAATTTGTGCTCGCCATGGCCCCAGTTGCGCATGGGGTCGCCGCCGCCTTTTCCATCGATGGCCGGGGGTTCGACCTTGATCACTTCCGCGCCCATGTCGCCGAGCAACTGGCCGCAGAACGGGCCTGCGATCAACTGCCCCAGTTCGACGACACGAATGCCGGCCAATGCCCCCCGGTTTTCCTGGCTCATCTCATCCGTCCCTTATTCTGCAGCAATGGCGTAATTGGCCCAGCGCGGCTGGATCGGCGCGGGCAGCCCGGTTTCGGCCTCGCAATTGGCGCGCAAGGTCTCGATGCCAGGCCCGTAATCGAACAGCGGCAGATCGCCGCGACCGGCACGGATCTCCGCCCGCAGAGCCTCGGTTGCGGCCGGATCGACCACGCCTTCGCCATCGGCGACCACGCCATAGGCTTTGGCCCCGACAGGCGTGACCAGACCCTGGCGGATTTCCTTGCCTACCAGCTCGGGATCGCGCTCGAGCGGGTCACCCCAGCCGCCGCCGCCCCAGGTGATGAAGTGCAGGACATCGCCCGCTTCGATCGCGACGTCCTCCACCTTGTTGCCGACGATGGTTTGCGTGCCATCGGGCTTTTCCAGAATCTTGCGCGCGCGAGCGCCCGGCTTGCCGCCATTGACGCCCCAGGGCGGCACGAACCAGCGATCGTCATGAATGGCGATGACGCCCGGCTCGAGGAAACGATAGGTCATGACGATGCCATTGCCGCCGCGATGCAGCCCCGCGCCGCCCGAGTCCGCGACGGTCTCATAGCGTTCGATGACCAGCGGGAAATAGCGCTCGAGAAACTCGTTGGGCACGTTGGTGAAGCCCGGCCAGAGCGAATGGCCGTCGGGCCCGTCGCCCATCGGACGGCCCGGAATGCCGCCAAAGCCGATCTGGAACAGCTGGAACCAGTCGCCCTTCTTGTCTGTCCCCGCATAGAACAGGTGCGGGCTGGACGAGAAGCCGGCGGCGTTGAGGAATTCGGGCGTCTTCTGCCCCAGCAGCCCGCCCAGGATGTCGAAGATGCGGCCCAGCGCATGGGTGCGGCCCGAAAGCGCGGCGGGATAGCGCGGCTTCAGCAGCGATCCTTCCGGAATGCGCACCTCGATCAGATCGTAGAACCCGTCGTTGAACAGGATCTGGGGATCGAAGACCATGATCATGTAAATGCCGAAGAACATCTTGAACATGTTCTCGTTGAGCAGGAAATTGATCGAGGCCTGGCTCTGCGGGTCGGTGCCGTCGAAATCGAGAATGACGGTATCGCCCTCGCGCCACATCGTGCATTTCAGCTTGTACGGGCCATAACCCATGCCGTCGTCGCAGATATAATCCTCGAAGCTGACCGGCTCCTCGCTGATCGCCTGGGTAAGCAGCGTCTTCATCGCGCGGTGGTTGCGCGCGAGCAGCTCCTGCGTGGCCGAGACATAGGTGTCGACGCCGAACCGCTCGCTCATCTCGATCACGCGGCGCGCGGCGACGCGGCATGAGGCGATCAGTGCGTTCAAGTCCGCCGCGCACCAGGCGGGCGTTCGGCTCTGGTGCAGCACCAGCTTGACCAGATCCTCGTTATAGACGCCCTTCTTCCAGATCTTGACCGGCGGAATGCGCACGCCCTCCTGGAAAATGTTGGTCGCATCGATCGGCATAGACCCTGGCACCTTGCCGCCAATGTCGCTCTGGTGACCGAACATCGCCGTATAGGCGAGCAGGCGGCCATCCTTGAACACCGGCAGCAGCACCAGCCAGTCGTTGCAATGGCTGATCGCGCCGCCGACCGAATAGGGGTCGGACAGGAAGATCATGTCGCCGTCCTCGAGCGTGCCGTCATAGCCCTCGAGAAAGCCGCCGATAAAGCTGCCGAACTGGCCGACGATCATCCGCCCTTCATGGTCGGCGATCAGCGGAAAGGCATCGCCCTGCTCGCGGATACCCGGCGACATGGCGGTGCGCACCAGGGTTGCGTCCATCTCGATGCGCGCATTGCGCAGGGCGTTTTCGATGATGTCGAGCGTGACCGGATCGATCGCCTTTTTCTCGAACGGGGCGGTGTTGGTCTGGATGATGGTTGCGGGCATTAGAGCATCTCCAAATGCCCCTCTCCCCTTGCGGGAGAGGGTTGCGAAGTCTTGGCGACGAAGGAGCTTAGACGGAGCTGGGTGAGGGGGCGGCGACCGCGATGCTGCGCCATGCCCTCTCTAAGACTTGCTAGGCGGCAAGCTGCCAAGCCAAGTCTTTTCTCTCCCGTGAAGGGAGAGAAGTTTTCCGCGTTCCCCTTCATTTCAGCGTGATCAGGATGTTGCCGACACTGTCCACGGTGCCGGTGCAGTCCGCCTCGATCAGCGTGGTGGAATCCATTTCGATGACGATGGCCGGGCCCGGGATCACGTCCCCGGCGAGCAGCTTGGAGCGGTCGTAGATGATTGCAGGCACCATCGCCCCGCCCATCCACAGCTCATGATCGCGCAGCTTCGCCGCCGATGGGTCGCCATTGCCTTGAGGGAGCTTCGCGGCGGGCAGGTCGAGCGCCTTGCCCATCGCGACCGCGCGCAGGTTCACGATCTCGTGCTCGCTATCCATGTTGAAGGTGAACAGCCGGTGGTGCTCCTCATCGAAGCGCCCGGTCAGCCATTCGATGCCGTGGGTATGCAGGTCATCGCGGGTGACCGACATCGGCACCTCGAACGCCTGACCCGCATAGCGAACATCGACCTCGAAGGTGATGGTCACATCGTCCTTCGCGACGCCCTCGGCGACCAGCTCGTCGCCGATCTGCGCCGCCATCTCGTCCAGAATGCCGCCCAGTTCCTCGAGCGTCGTCTGCGAAGCCAGGCGCGAGAAGCTGCGCGCGGTTTCGGTGCGCATCCGCGTCGTCGCATCGCCGAGCGCGCACAGCACGCCGGGGCTCACCGGCGAGATCGCAGGCCAGCTGCCCATCAGCCGCGCGACCGCGTTGACGTGCAGCGGGCCTGCCCCGCCAAAGCCCATCAGCGCAAAATCGCGCGGGTCATAGCCCTGCTGCACCGAGATCATGCGCAGCGCGCCGAACATGTTCTCGTTGACGATATCGATGATACCGCGTGCGGCGGCATAGAGGTCGATGCCGAGCGCATCGGCGATGGTCTGCACCGCCTTTTTCGCGCCTTCGCGGTCGAGCTTGAACGTGCCGCCGAGCAGCGCTTCGGGCAGATAGCCGAGCACGACATTGGCGTCGGTCACGGTGGGCAGTTCGCCGCCCTTGCCATAGGCGACCGGCCCCGGCACCGCGCCCGCCGATTGCGGGCCGACACGCAGCGCGCCGGTCAGTTCGGGCACATAGGCGATCGATCCACCGCCCGCCCCCACGGTCTTGACGTCGAGCGCCGAAGCACGGACCGAAAGGTGCCCGACCTCGGTCGTACGCACGCGGCGCGCCTCCAGATTCTCGATCAGCGCGACGTCGGTCGAGGTGCCGCCGACATCCAATGTCAGGATATTGTGGATACCGGCGTTTTTGCCGACCCAGATCGCACCGGTGACGCCACCCGCAGGCCCCGACATCAGCAGCGAGACGGGATGCTCTTCGGATTTTTCCGAAGACATGAGACCCCCGTCCGAGCGGAGCAGCGCCAGCTTGCCTGCCATGCCCGCATCGCGCAGCCGGCTGCGCAGGTTGCGGACATAGCGGCCCACGACCGGGCGCACCGCAGCGTTGGCGACGGTGGTCAGCGTGCGCTCGTACTCCTGCATCTCGGGCAGCACGACATGGCTCAGCGAAATCGGCACATCGGGCAGGATTTCGGCGGCGAGCTCTGCCACGCGCTTCTCGTGCGCGCCGTTCAGATACGCGTTCATCAGGCTGACCGTCAGCGCCTCGATCCCCTGGCCTTTCAGCTTCTCGAGCGCAGCGCGAATATCGGCATCATCGGTCGGGCGGATTTCCGACCCTTGCGCCGACATGCGGCCCTTGATCTCGACCGTGTCTTCCAATGCTGCGAGCGGGGTCGGCTTGGGCCAGACGATCCAGCCGGCGAGCCCGCCGGGGACGAAACTGCGCGCAATCTGCATCACCTGGCGATAGCCTTCGGTCACGATCAGGCCGACGCGCGCGCCCTTGCCCTCCAGCACCGCATTGGTCGCGACCGTCGTGCCGTGCAGGAAGATCTCGACATCCGCCGGCGTGATCCCGGCTTTGGCGCAGATCGCCTGCACGCCGATCAGAATGCCTTCGGAACTGTCATGCGGGGTCGAAGGGGTCTTGTGCCGCCAGAAGGCGCCAGATTGTTCGTCGAACAGCAGCAGATCGGTAAACGTGCCGCCGACATCGACACCCAGCCTGTAACTCATGCATTCACCCCTTCAATTGCCGGGCTTGGCGCCGACATGATTGATGTTTGGTTCCGCCTCAGGCTGCCGCGCGGGCAACCAGGGAAGGCAGCTCGCGACCGAGAATCCCGGCCATCCAGCGATTGGCCGCGATGGCGGCGTCCAGATTCATGCCATGATCCAGCCCCGACCGCTCGGCGAGATAGATCAGCTCTTCGGTCGCGATATTGCCGGTGGCCCTGGGCGCGAACGGGCAGCCGCCCAGCCCGCCCAGGCTCGCATCGAGCACGGAAACGCCCGCCTGGATCGCCGCCCAGGCATTGGCGATGCCGGTGCCGCGCGTGTTGTGGAAATGCGCGCGCAGCGGAATGTCTGCTGGCACGAACTCGCTGAGCCGCCCGTACAGATCGGTCACCTGCGCGGGCACCCCGACGCCGATCGTGTCGGCGAGCGCGATCTCGGACGGCCCCGCTTCCAGCACCGCCTTTGCGATGTCGACGATCCGCTGCGCGGGCACATCGCCCTCGAACGGGCAGCCGAACGCGGCCGAGATGGTCACCTGCGCGATCAGGCCGTTTTCCTTGGCAAAGCGGATCATCTCGCTCGCCTCGGCAATGCCTTCCGCCACCGTCTGGCCCTGGTTCTTCTGCCCGAACGTATCGGTGGCAACGATCACGCAGCCGATCTCGTCGACCCCGCGCCTGCCGCCTTCCCTGGTCGCCAGCGCGCGCAGCACGCCGCGCTTGTTGAGCGTCAGGCCGATATAGGACACGTCCGCGCGGTCAGGCAGCCCGGCGATCACGGCTTCCGCATCGGCCATTTGCGGCACGCGCTGCGGGTGGACGAAGCTTGCCACCTCGAGCCGCCGCGCGCCTGCATCGATCATGCGGCCGATCATCTCCAGCTTGTCGGCAGTGGAGACGATATCGGGCTCGTTCTGCAGGCCGTCACGCGGGCCGACTTCGACAATCTGGATGCTGCTCATGGCGATGTTTGTATACATTTGTGGAGAGCCCGTCCAGCCGCTCGGAAAATTGACTCAGTCATTGGCCTGGCGCTGCTCCTTGTGGCGCTTGGCGGTGCTGCTGAAGACGTGGAAGGCGCGGCGGATATGGCTGGTCATCACTGCGCGGGCCCAGTGCGAATCGCGTGCGGTGAACGCGGCGATCAATTCGCGATGCTCACGCGCCGATTGCAGCAGCTCTTCGGTCTTGTACTGCGCGGCCGTGCGGCGGACCACCGGCTGTTCGACCAGCATCGGCAGCATGGCGGACAGGCGGGGAGAACGGGCGGCCTCCAGAATGATCTCGTGAAACCGCCGGTTTTGCGCCAGAAATGCGGTGACATCGGGCGGACTGCACCGCACCGCCGCGTCGAGAAGGTCGGAAATCCGGCCCAGTTCCTCGACCTGGCGGCCCGAGATGTTGCGAGCGGCGCGGCTGGCGGCATGACCCTCGAGCATGCCGCGCAGCACGAACATCTCGTCGATATCGTCGGCCGACCAGTCCGCGACGAACAGCCGTTTCGAATCGCTGCGCACGATCAGCAGCTCGTTCTCGAGCCGCCGCACCGCCTCGCGCACCGGGGTACGCGACACGCCAGAAATGCGCGCGAGCTGTTCCTCGGTCAGCTGCTGGCCCGGTTCCGCGCGGCCCGAGAGCACGAACTGACGGATCTTGTCATAGGCGATATCCGATGCCCGCGGCGATGCTGCCTTTTCCATTGCCTGCCATCCCGTCCCGGGGTCACGCACCGCTCCGGCGTCCCATGCCCGGTGCGCGCCCAATTGCGCCGATCTTGCGCCAATCCAATTTCGGCCTTGACGATAGACATTTGTATACAATACCGTCAAGCCATGGATCGCGGTCGGACCAACCGATGCAGACGATCCCGAAAGGTGGGGTAGCGTATGGCTGATGATCGCCGCATCAAGGTGATAGTACCCATTCCCATGGACGAGGCCGGCGTCGCCGCCCGCGCCGCGCAGCTGCCTTCCGATTTTGTCCGCCCCGGCTTTTCACCCGAATTCGTCGCCGTCCCCTGGGGTGCGGCGCTGGGTGACAGCTATCACGACATGCTGCTGATGGACTGGACGGTGTTCCAGACCGGCATCACTGCCGAGGACGAGGGCTATGCCGGAGTGCTGATCGACACGGTCAGCGATTCGGGGCTGCGCGCGCTGCGCTCGCGCCTGTCGATCCCGGTGATCGGCCCCGGTGAAGCCGCGTTCGCCGCCGCGATGATGCTGGGTAAGAAGTTCACCGTGCTCACCATGTGGCCCGAATGGTTCCCGCTCTACCAGAAGACGCTGACCGAATATGGCTTCTGGGACCGCGTCGCCTCGCTGCGGTCGATCGACACCCGGCCCGATGTCACCGAGCTGCTCGCGGGCAAGGAAGAGGTGATCTTCGACAAGCTCAAGGCCGAAGCCACGCGCGCGATGGAAGAGGACGGCGCGGACGTGATCGTATTGGGCTCGACCACCATGCACCAGTCGGCGGCGTTCCTGGCGGCAAACCTGCCGATCCCGGTGATCAATCCCGGCCAGATTGCCTGGAAATTCCTCGAAGGGCTGATCGAGTGCGGCCTCACCCACAGCAAGAAGGCATTTCCGACCCCGGAAGTGCCCAAGGATGCAGATATCAGAAAGGGTTGGTTCTGATGACAGACTGGTCACCTGGCGGCGCAGGACAGGCTCCGCTGCCCTATCCGTTCTATGTCGACATCGTCACCAAGCGCTATTTCGATGGCGTCGACAACAAGAACATGGACGAGGTGCTGAACTGCTTCGCCCCCGATGCGCGACTGACCGAAGTCACGTCGAACACCGTGCATGACGGTCGCGAGGCGATCCGGGCGATGTTCGTCAAGCTGTTCGCCGATTTCGAGCAGATCTGGCACGGCAATTTCGTGCATGTCGCCGATCCGCAATCGAACGCGGTCTGCTCGCAGTTCACCGTGCTGATCACGCCCAATGGCGGCGAGCAGCTGCGCTACGAGAACTGCAACCGCTTCTACCTCAAGGACCGGCTGTTCCAGGAGGTGTTCGTGTACATGAGCGGCGACAATCTGCTCAAAGAAGGGGATCTCTGATGCAATATGCCCCGACCATGCGCCGCGACGAACTGATCGCGTTCGCAACGCAGAGCTATTTCGCCAGCGTCGACCGCAAGGACATGGCTGCCACGCTCGCCTGCTTCCATGACGAGGCGCTGTTCACCGTCCAGACCAGCTTCACCACCCATGCCGGCAAGGCCGCAATCGAGCGGATGTTCACCGATTTCTTCGGTGCCTGGGAGAAGATCGTTCACCGCGATTTCACCTGCACGGTCGACGAAACCAACGGCCGGATCGCGGCAAGCTTCATTGCCGAACTGACCGCCGCCGATGGCAGCGTCACCACCTTGCACAACACCAATTTCTGGCGCCTGCGCGACGGCAGGTTTCAGGAAGTCTACGTCTATATGAGCGGGGCCAATGTGCTGGTCTGAAGACCGGCCGAAACAACACCCGCCAAGCAAAATATAGGGTTCGGGGGAACCCGCATATATCAGGGAGTTCACAGCATGCGCTTACCCAGTCTGTTTGCCGCAGCATCGGCCACCGTCCTCGCCAGCGCGCTGGCAACACCCGCTTTCGCGCAGGATTCGGCCCAGGCGGAACCGGCGGACGATGTGATCATCGTTACCGCGCGCCGCCAGAACGAAAGCCTGGCCGAGGTGCCGGCATCGGTGACGGTGCTCACCGCCGATGCCATCCAGAAGACCGGGGTCGAAACCGCCGACCAGTTCGTGCAGCTGACGCCCGGCGTCACCATCGTCACCGGCACGGCCGAGGCGGGCGACACGCAGATCAACATCCGCGGCATCAACGGCGCGCGCGACGCCGAAAGCTCGGTCGCTCTGGTCGTCGACGGTATTCTCAAGACCAATACCGCGCAGCTCAACCAGAACCAGGGCACCATTCGCCAGATCGAAATCCTCAAAGGTCCGCAGGGCGCGCTTTATGGCCGCAACGCGGCGGCGGGTGCGATCGTCATCCAGACGATGAAGCCGAGCGACCGGCTGGAAGCGGGCATCGAGCTCAGCGCCGCCGAACAGCAGACCTACAGAGGCAATGCGTTCATCTCGGTCCCGCTGGGCGAAAATGCCGGTTTCGTCCTGTCGGGCAGCTATCTCAAGACCGATGGCTTCTATCGCAACATCTTCCTGGGCAATTCCAAGACCATCGACGACCAGGAGGTCTGGTCGGTGGATGGGCGCTTCGTCGCGCAGCTCGGCGACCGGACCGAGATCGACGCCAAGGCACGCTATTCGGACCTGACCGGCGCGTCGATCGCGTTCAACGCGGCCTTCCACCTGCCCAATTTCGCGGCGGCAAACCCCGCCTTTTTCGAGGATGTGAACCGCCACCCGTTCAACTTCTACAGCAATATCCGCCCGACCAACGACCAGACATCGTTCGATGCTTCGATCAAGCTCGAGCATGAATTCGACTTTGCCAAGCTGACCCTGTGGGGCCTGTACAGCGATGTCGACCAGTCGCTGACCGCTGACGGCACCTCGGCGGACTTTGCCCGCTTCACCTTCCCCGGCGCAACGCCCGCATCGGTGGCAGCATCGAACGCCTGTTTCCGCAGCACCGCGCAGCTCACCGGCTTCCCGGTCAACCAGCCCGGTTTCATCGGCGCGACGCCGGTGCCGTTCATCTTCGCGCCGGCCACCGGATCGACCTTCGGCCCGTACAGCCCGACGACCTGCGACGGCACACAGTACCAGATCCGCCAGCAGGAAGATTTCAGCGGCGAAATCCGCCTGTCCTCGAACGGCGACGGTCCGTTCAACTGGCAGCTGGGCGCCTATTATCTCAACATCAGCCGCGATGTCGGCGTCAGCCTGGGCGCGGATCTTGGCCAGGGCATCATCCGCCGACTCTACAACGCGCCGGGCACGACCAACCCCACGACCCAGCTCTATTTCGACAGCTTCAGCACCGATGTGTACGCCGCCTTCGGTTCGGCCGAATATAACTGGAACGACCGGATCAACCTGGGCCTCGCGCTGCGCTACGATATCGAGGATCGCAGCGTCTCCAACAATGTACCGCTGGTGCTCGATCCGTTTACCGGAGGGCCGATCAATCCCGGCCAGACCGCAGGCGCCATCCCCGACAAGTCGGAAAGCTACAAGCAGCTTCAGCCCAAGCTGACCTTCCGCTGGTCGGTGGCGGACAATTTCAACGTCTATGCCAACTGGGGGATTGGCTTCAAGGCGGGCGGCTTCAACAATTCAGGCTCCGCCGCGATCGTCCGCCAGTCGTTCAACCAGTTCATCGGATCGCAGGTCACGATCAACGACGATTATCGCAAGGAACGGTCCAGCGCGTTCGAGGGCGGCTTCAAGGGATCGATGTTCGACGGCAAGGTGACGTTCGATCTCGCGGGCTATTATACCGATGTCCGCGACATGCAGTTCTTCGAATTCTTCGTCGGCGGGTTCGGTCTGCTCCGCGTGGTGTCGAACATCGACAAGGTCGAGCTGTATGGCGCGGAACTCAACCTCAATGCCGAGGTGACGCCGGGCTGGACGATCTTCGGTGCGTTCAACGTCACCGAAAGCGAGATCAAGCAGAACCGCTCGCGTCCGCAGACGGTAGGCAACAAGTCGCCCTCGACCGCCGACTATACGATCAACCTGGGCACCCAGATCGTAGCCCCCATCGCCAAGAGCTTCGATCTGGTCGCCCGCGCCGATTATCGCATCACCGGCCCGACCTGGTTCCACACGCTGCAGAACAACACCGTGCCGACGATCTTCAGCGGCCTGCTGCCGGGATCGGCGCTGGCGCTGCCCGCCTTTGTCGGCGACGCCAATTATGCGGTCACCCGGCGCGAAGCCTTCGGTGTGCTCGACGTGCGCGCGGGTCTCGAGGGCGAGCAGTGGCGCGTGACTCTGTTCGCGGACAATGTGCTCAACCGGCGTTATCTGAACGAGGTGATCACCGCAGCCGAGTTCGGCGGTTCGTTCATCTCGCCGGGCGGCCTGCGCCGCATCGGCGTGGAAGTCGGCTACAAGTTCTGATGCCTGCTGCTGGCACCACCCGCGCCCGCGCGCGGGTGGTGATCAGGCCTTGAGATAGATCCAGCCGGCCCAGAGCCAGCCGATGATCAGCAGCGTGCCGCCGATTGGCGTCACCGCCCCCAGCCAGCGTGGCGCGCCCAGCGCCATGGCATAGAGCGTCACCGCAAAGATCGCCCCGCCGATCAGCAGCGTCCAGGCCGCACCGGGCGCGCGGCCCATGATCGCGAGCGCCGCGACGGCATGTACCATCTGATACAGGCCGCCGGTGCGCAGCCATTCGGCCTGCTGCTCGCCCGCCGCCGCATGCGCGCCGAATGCCCCTGCCGCCACCGCGAGCGCGGCAGAAACGGCCGCCAGAACCCCTATCATCATCGCGTCGCTCCCCTTGTCATTGCCCCAGCAGAGCCGCCATGCGCTCGGCCGCCGGTTGCCAGGCAAGCCCGCTCTGCGTGAGCCAGCCATCGTCATAATAGCTGGTATGATAGCGATCGCCTCCGTCGCACAGCAGCGTCACCACGCTGCCTTGGGTGCCCGATGCCGCCATTTCCTCGATCAGCGCGGCGCAGGCGATCAGGTTGGTGCCGGTCGATCCGCCGACGCGACGCCCGAGGCGATCGGACAGCGCGCGCATCGCGCCGATGCTGTCGCCATCGTCGACCGCGATCATCCGGTCGATCACCCCGGGGATGAAGCTCGGCTCAACCCGGGGGCGGCCGATACCCTCGATCCGGCTCGCGCAGCCTTCGGGGAGCGATGTGGCGCTGCGATCATGAAAATGCCGGTGGAACACCGAATGTTCGGGGTCTGCGACGCACAGCCGCGTCGCATAACGCTGATAGCGCAGATACCGCCCGATAGTGGCCGATGTGCCGCCGGTGCCCGCGCCGCACACGATCCATTCGGGCTCGGGATATTCCTCTTCGGCCATCTGCGCGAAGATGCTCTCGGCGATATTGTTGTTGCCGCGCCAGTCGGTCGCCCGTTCGGCATAGGTGAACTGGTCGAGATAATGACCGCCGGTTTCCGCCGCGAGCCGGTGCGCGACATCGTACACGGTGCGCGGATCGTCGACCTTGTGAATCTCGCCGCCCTGGAAGCGGATGGCATCGAGCTTGGCGGGCGCGGTGGTCGCGGGCACCACCGCGATGAAGCGCAGCCCCAGCATCCGCGCGAAATAGGCCTCGCTCACCGCGGTCGAACCCGACGAGGCCTCGATCACGCAGGTCTCCGGCCCGATCCATTCGTTGCACAGGGCATAGAGGAACAGCGATCGCGCCAGCCGGTGCTTGAGGCTGCCGGTCGGGTGAGAGCTTTCGTCCTTCAGATACAGCGTGATGCCTGGGAAACGTGGCAGTTCGAGCCGGATCAGGTGCGTGTCGGCGGAACGGTTGTAATCCGCCTCGATCCGCCGGATCGCATCATTGAGCCAGCCGCGCGGGCAAAGCTCGCTCATCCTTCGGCGTCCACCAGACCGTGGCGCACCAGCATTGCGCGCGGATCGGGATCGCGCCCCCGGAAAGCGCGGAAGCTTTCCGCCGCAGGCCGGGTTGCGCCGCGCGCCAATACCTCGGCGCGGAAACGGTCGCCGGTCGCACGGTCGAGCAGCCCGGCCTCGACGAACGCCATGAAGCCGTCGGCGGCGAGCAGTTCGGCCCAGAGATAGCTGTAATAGCCCGAGGCATAGCCGCCCGCGAAGATATGCGAAAAGGCATGCGGGAAGCGGTACCATGCGGGCGGACGGATCACCGCCACCTCATCGCGCACCGCCTCGATCACCTCGACGGGATCGCTGCCCATCGTGCCGAGGTGCAGCAGCATGTCGAACAGCGCGAACTCGATCTGGCGGATCAGGAACAGCCCGGCCTGAAAATGCCGCGCGCGCAGCAACCGGTCGAAAAGGTCGTCGGGAAGCGCCTCGCCGGTCTTGTAATGGCCCGACATCGCGGTGAGCACCTGACGGTCCCAGGCGAAATCCTCCATCAGCTGGCTGGGCAGCTCGACCGCATCCCATTCGAACCCGCTGGTGCCCGCGATGCTCGGGCGGTTGACCTCGGTCAGCAGCAGGTGGAGGCAGTGGCCGGTCTCGTGCAGCAGCGTGCCGA
Source organism: Acidovorax delafieldii (assembly GCA_001555775.1). Taxonomy (GTDB): domain Bacteria; phylum Pseudomonadota; class Alphaproteobacteria; order Sphingomonadales; family Sphingomonadaceae; genus Blastomonas; species Blastomonas delafieldii_A. The sequence goes on from LSHP01000081.1 coordinate 15,835, forward strand.
CATCCGAATGGCTGAGCAGCGATGGTGCATCGGGTCCGGCGGGCGAGAAATTGCACACCATATAGGCGACCGGCAGCTGGACGTGATCGCCATCGTTGCGGCGCGGGCGTGCCTCGCCCATCCACGCGCCGCCGCGCTTGCCGGGCCGCGCGAACAGATCGAGATACAGGCCCGCAATCGCCTTGCCGCTCTCGTCGACGACATCGTAGAAGCGCGCATCCTGATGGTAGAGCGAGGCGTCGGCGCGCTGTTGCAAGCGGATGCCGAACAGCCGCTCGAGCAGCATCTGCCAGCCCTGCATCACCTTTTCGACCGGGAAATAGCCGCGAATTTCGGCCTCGTCGACCGCATAGAGCGCCTGGCGCAACCGGTTCGAGGCAAAGCCGACATCCCAGGGCTGGAGATCGGCGATGCCCAGCTTCCCGGCGGCAAAGGCCTTCAATTCATCGAGATCGCGCTGCGCCGCCGGCTTGGCGCGGCTGGCAAGATCGCGCAGGAAGGCAAGCACTGCGCCGCCGTCCGACGCCATCTTGGTGGCGAGCGACCATTCGACCGGATCGGCAAAGCCCAGCAGCCCCGCCGCCTCGCGCCGCAGTTCCAGGATGCGGGCGATACGCTCGGAATTGTCGAACTGACCGGCATGCGGCCCCTGATCCGAAGCACGGGTGCCATAGGCCTTGTACACCCGCGCGCGCAGATCGCGATTCTCGGCAAAGGTCAGGATCGCGTTGACCGATGGCGCCTGCAGCGTCACGCGCCAGCCAGTCTGGCCCTTCGCCTCGGCAGCGGCGGCAAACATCGCCTTGTCGGTCTCCGACACGCCCGCAAGCTCCGCCTCGTCGGTGATCAGCTCTTCCCAGGCATCGGTCGCATCGAGCACCGCGCTGCCGAATGCGTTGGAGAGCGTCGCAAGTTCCACCGATACCGCCTTAAACCGCTCGCGCGCCGCCTCGTCGAGCGCCACGCCCGACAGGCGGAAATCGCGCAGTGCGTGCTCGACTGCGACCCGGTCTGCGTCAGGCAGCGCAGCGAATTCAGGCGTCGCCGCAAGCGCCTCGAACACCTCGTAGAGCTCGCGATTCTGGCCGACCATGATGCTGTTGGTAACCAGCCGCTGCTCGCCCTCCTGATAGGCGGTGCGCAGCTCGGGGCTGTCGGCTACCGAATGCAGGTGCGACACCGCCGCCCAGATCGCGCCCAGTTCCGCCTCTGCCCGCTCGAGCGGCAGCCAGGCGTCGGCGAACGTGACAGGCTTGTCGCGCACCAGCGCCTCGATCGTCGCGGCATGACGGGTGAGCGCCTCATCGAGCGCGGGCGCGATATGATCGGCAGTGATTTCGGCAAAGCGCGGCAGCGCGCGCGTATCGAGCAGGGGATTGGTCGTATCGGTCATCACTGCCCTTTAGCGGAATTTGGCGCAGGGTCAGGCAAAAATGTGCGGGCGCTCAGCTCCGGCCCTGCAGATCGCGCAGCATGGCCGCAGCCTCGGCACGCTCGGGAAACGCCCCCAGCGACAGCGAGGCGCGCAGCGCGCCCATCGCGCGGCCAGGCTTGCCTGCAGCGGCATAAGCCTGGGCCAGATGATAGCGCAGCCAGGGGTTGCGCGGTTGCAGGGCTTGCGCCTTTTCGAGCATCTCCACTGCCAGCATCGGCGTCTCCGCCGCCTCGGTCAGCGCCATGCCGCGCACATGCGCGACCAGCGGGCTTGCGGGCTGGACGCGATAGGCGAGCCGCGAATCATGCGCCGCGCGTGCAGGATCGCCCGCGCGCAGACGGGCGAGCGCGAGATCGGTGAGCAGCATCGGCTGGCTGCTGCCAAGTTGGGCATGCAGCGCCGACAGCATCGCTACCGCGCCGGCCCATTCGCCGCGATCGATATAGGCGTTGGCAAGCAACCGCAGCCCGCCGGTATTGGCCGGGCTCATGTCGACGAAGCTTTCGAGCAGCGCATCGGAGTCGCGCGCACGACCGAGCTCGCGCAGCGCCAGCGACAGGCGCCGCACCACCGGCTCCGCCAGACGAATACGCGCCGCGCGCTCGTAATAGGGCAAGGCCCCACTGGCATTGCCCGAGGCGTACAGCACATCGCCCAGCAGCATCTGCGCGTCGGGCACGCCGGGATTGCCATCGGCGAGCGGGCGGGCAAATTCCTCCGCCTGCGCAAAATCCCCGCGCGCTACCAGCATGCGGACATAGGGCACCACCGCGCGCGCATCGCGCGGCGCGGCGCGGGCGGCATCGGCAAGCAGCCAGGGTTCGTCGTCCTGATCGAGCCGCAGCAGCGGTGCGGGATCGGGCGCCGTTGCACGCGCGAGATATTCGAGCGCCGCGTCGCGCTCGCCTATCGCTTCGAGCGAGCGCCCGACGAGCGTCAGCAAATAGGCGCTCGCCCCCGCGCGATTGGCGACCGGGCGGAAGCGTTCGAGCAGCGCCTCGTGCTCGCCCTCGGCATAGAGCGCGCGCGCGAGCAGTTCGGCAGCGCGGCGGTTGAGGGGCTGCGCATCGGCAAGCTTTTCGAACCGGTCGATCGCCTGGCGATAGTTGCCGAGCTGGAACTCGACCACGCCTTCGACCTGCATCGCCGCCGGCACGCCTTCCAGCGCGCCTCCGGTCTTCTGCATCAAGGTGCGCGCCAAATCGTAGCGCCCCGCCCGCGCCGCGAGCACGGCTTGCAGGAAATAGCCGCGCGGGTTGTTCGGCTCGAGCGCGACGATCTGCCGCGCCGCCTTCAGCATCGCGCGCATCCGGCCCATATCGCCCAGCGTCGCGGCATATTCGCCGAGCACGGCGGTATCATTGGGGTCGATCGCCAGCGCGCGCTCGAACCATGGCAAGGCGGCAGCGAGCCCGGTCTGGCTGCGCGTCAGTTCACCGCGCAGCTGCAAGGCGCGGACATTGCCGGCGTCGAGCGCAACCGCATGGTCGGCTGCTTCCAGCCCGCCCGCCTGATCGCCCGATGCGGTGCGGAAGCGGGCAATGTCGGTCCAGAGCAGGCTGTCATCGGGGGTGAACTGCAGCGCCCGATCAAACGCAGCGCGCGCCTCGTCATACTGACCGAGCGCCAGATGCGCCCGCCCCTGGGTCCGCGCGGCATAGCCCATGTCCGCCTTGGCCACCGGTCCCTCGCCCAGCCAGCGCAGCGCATCGCCGGCCCGGCCCTGGAGCACCATCGCCTCGGCCATCGGCGCGCGCACCAACGCGCGATCGGCTCCGAGTTCCAGCGCGCGCTGGAGCTGGCCCTCCGCCCCGTCGGCGTCGAACAGCGCCAGAAACACCCGCGCCTGCGCGAGCCGCGCCTCTTTCATCTTCGGCGCGGCCTTGATCGCGTTCATCAGCTCGATCCGTGCCGCGCGATTGTCGCCGCGCGCACGATAGTCGGCGGCGCGCGCCATCGCCTCGCGCGCCGTACCCATGTCTTCGGCGCGCAATGCCGCGCCGGTTGCTCCCAGCAGCAAGGCCCCGGCGGCGAGCGCCAGCCACAGCCTGCTGCCGGGACGCAGATCAGCTCTGGATGTCATATTGCCGGAGCAGATCATACAACGTCGGGCGGCTGATGCCGAGCAGCTTGGCCGCGCCCGAGATATTGCCCTCGGTCCGCGCGAGCGCATGGCGGATCGCCTTGCGGTCGGCCAGTTCGCGCACCGCCTTGAGGTTGAGGAACTCCGCTGTCTGCGGTTCGGCGCGCTCGAGGTCGAGATCCTCGGCGGTGACCAGCCGGCTTTCGGCCATGATCACCGCGCGCTTCACCCGGTTTTCCAGCTCGCGCACATTGCCGGGCCAGTGCCAGGCATCGAGCATCTTCAGCGCATCGGGGGCAAAGCCCTTCACGGCCGGGTTCATCTCTGCGGCGAACCGGGCGAGGAAATGCTTGGCGAGCAGCACCGCATCGCCCGGCCGCTCGGCGAGCGAGGGGATGTGCACCACGATCTCGGCAAGGCGATAGAACAGGTCCTCACGGAACCGCTCCTCGGCGATCATCTTCTCGAGATTCTGGTGGGTCGCGCAGACCACGCGGGTATCAACCGGGATCGGGCTGCGACCACCGACCCGCTCGATCACGCGCTCCTGCAGGAAGCGCAGCAGCTTGACCTGCAAGGGCAGCGGAATGTCGCCGACCTCGTCGAGGAAAAGGGTGCCGCCGGCGGCCTGTTCGATCTTGCCGATCGTGGTCTTGATGGCGCCGGTGAACGCGCCCTTTTCATGCCCGAACAGCTCGGATTCGAGCAGGTTTTCGGGGATCGCCGCGCAGTTGATCGCGATGAAGGCGCCGCCGCGGCGGTTGCTCTTCTCATGCAGGCCGCGCGCGAACAGCTCCTTGCCGGTCCCGCTCGCGCCGAGCAGCATGACCGAGACATTGGTATTGGCGACACGCTCGATCGTGCGCGCGGCTTTCACCATCTGCGCATCGCCGGTGATCATGCCGCCGAGCACCGTATGGTCCTCACCCGATTTCTGGCTGAGCCGCGCATTTTCGCGCTCGATCTGCTGCACGTTGAGCGCGCGGCGGACGATCAGCGCCAGATCGTCGATCTCGACCGGCTTGCGGTAGAAATCATAGGCGCCTTGCGCGATCGCATCGCGCGCGCTCTGCCGCTCGCCATGGCCCGAGGCGATGATCACCTTGGTATCGGGCTTCAGCCGAAGGATCTCCGCCAATGTCGCAAAACCCTCGCTGACGCCATCGGGATCGGGCGGCAGGCCGAGATCGAGCGTCACGACATCAGGCTCCTCATAGCGCAGCAGGTCGATCGCGCTCGCCCGGTCGCCCGCGCACAGCACCTCGAAATCGTCGAACGCCCATTTGAGCTGACGCTGCAGCCCGGCATCGTCCTCCACCACCAGCAGGCGCGGCAGCCGGTTGGCGCCCTTGCCACCACCGTTCATCGCGGGATTGGGGGAAAGGTCGGTCATCGGTCAGGCTACCTTTTCAGCAATGGGCACGGGCTGCGCCGCCGGATCGTCGGAATCGATCCGAGTGGCGAGCGGAAGATGGATGGAAAAGCGGCTGCCCTCGCCCTCGCGGCTCTCGACCTCGATGCGCCCGTGCATCGCCTCGACCAGCAGCCGCGCCTCATAGGCGCCGATGCCGAAGCCGTCGGTCTTGCTCGAGATGAAGGGCTTGAACAGCTTGGAACGGACGAATTCGGCGGACATGCCCGCGCCATGGTCGACAATCTCGATCACGCCGTTGAGGCCATCGCGCGCCATGCTGACATAGACCGGCGTATCTCTGGGGCTGGCATCGATCGCGTTCTGGATCAGATGGCCGAGCACCTGTTCGAGCTGCGCCGGATCGGCCATCAGCATCAGCCGCTGCGCGGCGCTTGCGATCACCGGATGCCCAGCCTGCTTGGCCGCGATCACTGCGCGCACCACGCGCTCGGCATCGATCGCGCGGACGCCCTCTCCCGCCGAGCGCGCATAGCCGGTCAGCCTGCGGATCAGGGTGTTCATCTTGCCGACCGAATTCTGCAGCGTTGCGATCATGTCCTTGCGGAATTCGGGATTGTCGGCGTGCCGCTCGGCATTGCGCGCGACCAGGCTCAACTGGCTGACCAGATTCTTGATGTCGTGCATGACAAAGGCCATGCGGCGGTTGAACTCGTCGAACTGGTCGGCCTCGCGCAGCGCCTCTTGGCTGCGCGCCTCGGCGAGATAGCTGGCGAGCTGCCGTCCGACGAGGCGCAGCAGATCGAGATCCTCCCAGTCCAGGCGCCGTTCGACCAGCGGACGCGAGAGCACGACCAGGCCTGCGAGCCGGTCGAAATGGACCAGAGGCACGATCGCCCAAGCATTGGGCTCGTCGAGCACCCAGGGGGGAATCGCGCGCCGATTGGTGTCGCGGTCGCGGCCCGAGCGCAGCGCGTCGAGCTCGACGATCCGCCCGGTCGTCTGGAAATAGCCGATCGTTGCTGCCGTGCAGGCCTGGGCGGGGACATCGGCGGTCGGCCAGTTGAACCGCGCCTGCAGCTGCATGCGGCCATTGTCGCCGGGCGCGAGCAGCAGGCCCGCCGGGCTGTCGCTGATATCGGCGGCGGCCTTGATCACGCGTTCGTGGAACGGCGCGGTGCCATCGCCCGGCCGCCCAATCGTCTCGGTAAAGCGGATCCATTCGGCGCGATAATCATAGCGGTGCTGGAAGAAATGCTTGGTCGCCTTGACCTTGAACCAGGCGCGGAACCGGTCCGATGGCAGCAGGATCAGCGCCGCGAGCGACATGCCGAGCACCAGCAGCATCTGTGCGCCCGACGCCACCGTCCCGCCGACCGCGCGCAGCAGCTGCGCCACCGCGATCATCGTGACGAGATAGCCCAGGATCGCGAACAGCGAGAGCGAGCGATAGGCGATCTTGCGCGACAGGGTCAGCTTCCATCCGCCGGGCCGGCTGGCGGCAAGCGCGAAGAAGGGCACCGCAAAGATCATCAGCACGCCGCGCAGCGCCAGCATGTCGGCGCTCGGACGGTCGTTCAGATACCCCATGGTGTAGAGGTTGAGATCGTACAGCCACATCGCGGCCAGCGCGGTCAGCGGCACGCGCAGGCTGGTGCGCGTCTCCGCATCGGCGACGCTGTACAGATTGTTCGCCAGCACCAGCGCGCCGACGACGAAGATCATCCTGAGCAGCATCGCGCTGCCCTGCGCCAGGCTTTCCAGCCCCTGATGGGCAGCAAGCAGGGTAAGTCCGTTCTCCACCACGGGCTGCGCCGCGAGCACCAGCGTCAGCACCAGATAGACCGCCGTCACCGTGCCCGGCTGGGCTCGCGCCGAGCGCACCATCTGGAACAGGAAGGCCAGCCAAGCGAGATTTCGCAGCGATTCGGCGAGACCCGCAATCGGGTGGACGGGGCCGAGCACCGCGACAGCGAACGCCCAGAGACTGGTCGAGAGCAGAGCCAACAGCAGCGCGGCATCGCCCAGCGACGGGCGCGCATCGCGCAGCCTTGCCCAGCGCTGCACCAGCCAGGCGGCCACCAGCAGGGTCAGCGCCGCCGCGCCGCTATGGGCCCAGAGGCCTATATCGGCCCAGTTGGCCATGGGATCAGCGCGCGCCATCCGGCCACAGCACGACGCGCAGCGTCTGCAGAATGATCAGCAGGTCGAGAAAGGGCGTGTAGTTCTTGGCGTAATAGAGGTCGTATTCCAGCTTGTGCCGGGCATCCTCGACCGACGCGCCATAGGGATAGTTGATCTGCGCCCAACCGGTAATGCCCGGCTTCACCATGTGCCGCTCGTTGTAATAGCGCATCTTGGTTTCCAGATCGGCGACGAATTCGGGCCGCTCGGGCCGGGGGCCGACAAAGCTCATGTCGCCCTTGAGCACGCTCCAGGCCTGGGGCAGCTCGTCGATCCGCACCTTGCGGATGAAACGGCCGAGGCGCGTGACGCGCGGGTCGTTCTTCTGCGCCCATTGCGCACCATCGACCTCGGCATCGGTGCGCATCGACCGCAGCTTGACGATCTCGAACGGCTGTCCGTAAAGCCCCACTCGCTCTTGCTTGAAAAAGGCCGGACCCTTGCTGTCGAGCTTTACCAGCAGCGCGAAGAGCAGGATGATCGGCGCCGTCAGCACCAGCAGGATCGAACTGACGACCAGATCGAACATGCGCTTGGCGATGGTCGAAATGCGCCTGCCTGCGGAAAATCCGTCGGAAAAGATCAGCCAGCTGGGATTGACGGTGTCGAGATCGACCCGCCCGGTCTCGCGTTCCAGAAAGGTCGAAAGATCGTTGACGTGAACGCCGGTGGTCTTGATGCGCAGCAGGTCGTTGAGCGGCAGCGCATTGCGCCGCTCTTCCAGCGCCAGCACCACCTCGGTCACGTTGAGGTTCTCGACATGCTTGGCGAGATTCTTGATCGCGTCGCGGTTGATCGCCTCTTCGACCACCAGCGGGCCGTCGTTCATGGCGACGAAGCCGACAAGCACGAACCCGGCATCGGGACGTTCGGACAGGTCCTGCACCCGTTGCGCGCGCTTGCCGGCGCCCAGCACCATCAGCCGGCGCTTGAACGCGGTGGTGCCCAGCAATCCGCCGAGAATGATGCGGTTGCCGATCAGGAAGACGATCGACAGACCCATCGCGTACAGGCTGTTCGAGCGCCACAAGGTGGTGCCCGGCAGGATGAAATAGGTGACCGACAGCAATATGACGCCCAGCGAGATCGCGACGAGCAGCCGTGCGGCAGCAAAACGCAGCGATTGCAGGGAGTCGGGCCCGTACACCCCGACCGCGATCATCGCCATGTGCACGAGCAGCGCGAAGGTGGCTATCGGCAGCGGCCGCTGGGTGAGCGGTTCGACCGCCATGCCGATCTCGTGCGCACGCCAGACCCAGCCGATTTCGGCAGCAAGGCCCAGCAGCGCGAGATCGAAAAAGCCGAGCAGCAGCACCGCATGCGGCACATAATGTTTGAACAGCCTGAACATGCTGCCCGTTATAGCCGGGCAATGGTCAAGTGTCGGTTAATTTTACAGCCACATTGGCGCTGAGCCCCAGAAATTCGGGCACATTGTCAAAGCTTTTTACGCCCTGGCGATGGTCGGAGGGTGCTTACTCGCCGATCTTCTGCGCAGCATCCTGTGCGGCGTCGCCCACCTTCTGCGCCGCGTTACCGACCTCATTCGCGGCACCAGCGACGGCGTCGGTGCGGACCTCGCCCTGCTGCAGGAACTGCCAGGCAAAGAAGCCGCCGACGACCAGGATCAGCAGCAGGATCGCCATCATCAGCCCGCTGCCGCCTCCCGAGCGGCGTTCGACGACAGTGGTGTGAGTCTGCACCGGCTCGACCGGGCGATCGGTCACGGTGGTCGTGGTGTATTCCGTCATGGCATTTCCCCTAAGCGGTTGTTCTGGGGCGTGTACGGCCATGCGCGCCAGGGGTTCCAGAAACCGGCAGTGCCTAGTCGGTGACGAAATCGAACGGCGTGACACCGCGTTCGCGATCGTCGAATTTCAGCCGGATGCCGAGCGGCGGCTTGGATCGCTGCGGGCAGTCGCCGCGCTTGCACATCGCGCAGCCCGGGCCAATGCGCGTTGCGCCTGCCGCGCTCAGGTCCATGCCGCGCGCATAGCAGAGCGTGGCGGCCTGATCGACCGGCACGCCAAGGCCGATCGCGAATTCCGCCGTCGTGCCGCCGGCGCCATAGCCCGCGCCCTGCACGCTGCGCGCGAGTGTGAGCCAGCGGCTCGCATCCTCCAGCTCGACCAGCTGGACCTGGACCTGGCTGGGGCGCGAAAACGCCTGGTGCAGGTGCCACAGAGGACAGGTCACCTCGGTATCGGCGAGCGGCGCCCGCGCGGCTCCGCCGAAGCGCTTCGACACCTGACCAGCGCGATCGACGCGGATCATGAAGAAGCCGAGGCCCCGCTGGCCCACCCGCTGCAAGGTCGTGAGCCGGTGCGCGACATGCTCGAACCCGGCCCCGAAGCGTCGCTGGAGCAGCAGCATGTCATAGCCCGATTGCTCGCAAGCGCGCAGGAAACGGCCATAGGGCATCATCACCGCAGCGGCGAAATAGCTGAAGATATGTCGCTGGTAGAGCCGCTCGGCGGTGCGGTCGCCGAACTGCGCACCGGCGACCAGCGCGTTGATGTCCGCCCGAAATTCGAGCTGACCGAGCAGATAGGCCGCCTGGAAGGTGCGCGAGGCCATGTCGAGCATCTCGGACAGCTGCAACTGGCGCGCATGCAGATCGAGCCGGCGCAGCTTTTCAGGCATCACGCTTTCGGGCAGGATGCGGATCGAGAGCTGGTGCTTGGTGCGCAACCGTTCGGCAATGGCGGAATAGAGATCGCCGCTCTGCAGCCGCAGCGCATCGGCCAGCTCCTCGGCGGCATGGTCGAGATCGGCAAAATGGTTGCGCCAGCGCTCGATCTCGCCGCGCACGCGTGCCACCGGATCATCGACGGCGGCCCCCGGCGCTGCGCTTCCCGCGCCGCCCTGCACCCGGTCGTACAGCCGCGCAAAGGCCGCCGCGGTGCCGGGCGATGCCGCCAGCCAGTCCTCGATCTCGCCCGGCTCGACGCCGAGATCGGCAAAGATCGGATCGGCCATGCGCCGCCGCATCGGCCCCAGCCCGCCGCCCGGTTCATCCCCGGTCAGATCGCGCGGATCGACATCGAAACGCTCGGCCAGGGTCAGCATCAGGCGTGCGCTGACCGGCCGCAGGTTGCGCTCGAGCAGGTTGAGATAGCTCGGCGAAATATCGAGCCGCTCGGCCATGGCGGCCTGGGTGAGACCGGCATTGCGGCGGAGGCGACGCAGCGCGGGTCCGGCGTGAAGCGAAGGTTCGACCATGGCCCAGTTTGTAACAATCATGACAAACTGACAAGGTTTTCATGGGTAATGGTGGCGTTATCCGCCGATTTTTTGTCAATTTCTGCTGCCAAAGGCCATTTCTGCCTCTAGCGATGAGGCGACACGGCTGGGACGAGCTAGCAGGAGAGGATCTGGGTGAGCGGGGCAATCCCGCCACCCTGCCTTTCTGCCGAGCCATAAGAGTTTGCACGAGCTTTCCTGGGGAGGAAAGACATGCCGCCGGAAACTACGGTTTTCGGCGGCATTTTCGTGACCTGGCCGTTTATTTTACAATTCGGCACCGAATGTTAACCGCTCGCTGTCAGGGTGCGCAGCGATGGCGGCAAAATGAGGGTAATGCGCAGTGCTCAAACAAGTCATGCTGGGATCGGGCGGCATCATGCTGGCCGCAGCGATCTTTGCATCGTCGTACAATACCGGTCCGGTACCCGCCGGAGCCCCGATCGCGGCCCCGGTCGCCGCGACGCCGGTCGTCGCGCCTGCCCCGTCGCAGCCTTATGTGGCGCCTTCAGCGCCTCCGCCGCCGGCCGAGGATACCGGAGACACGCAATTCGGGGCACCGATGATCTCGACCAAGCCGGTCGCCGAAGCCGTGGCCGAGCCGCTGCCGATCTTCACCGATCCCGACAGCGCGGTCGCCAATGGCGGGCGTCAGTATAACGCGCGCCCGGGCCACAGCTATCCCATCCCGAAATAACCGGCTGGCGCCTCAAAGGCAGGCGCGAGTCAGATAGCTGCGCGTATCCGCATTGATCAGCGCGGCATGGCCGTAATTCGGGTGGGTGATCTGCACCATCGCGACATTGCCCGCATCGTGCCAGGCCGCGATCGCGGCATCGTCAAGCGGGAAGTGCAGGAAGTGCACCGCGCTCGCCTTGCCCGAGGCGCTGGTGCGCTCGACATCCTGTTCGGGCACGGCGGCGATTCGGATGGCGCCGATGGTTAGGAAGATATGCTCTTCCACGCCGCCGATCGTGCGCAGGAACGCGTCGCGCCGCTCGGGATTCTCGATCTCGAACATCAGCGTCGCGGTCAGCTCGCGGCCATTGGGCACCATCGGGTTATAGGCCGCCAGTTCGTCGGCCAGTTGCTCCTCGCCGCCCTTCTCGATGCGAAGCATCTCCTGGATCTGCAGCCACATGCTGTCCCAGCTTTCGAAGGTGATCATCGCATGCGGGCCGATCGCCAGGCGCGAGAATTTCTTGGCCAGGATGCTTTCCTGGCGCTTGTCCTTGCGGATCAGCTCGTAATCGGCGAGGTCCATGATGTCCTCGCGGGTGATGGAACGGCGGTCCCTGGGCATCGTCTTTTCCATATCCGTTAGAGTCCGTAAGCCTTGGCCATCAGTTCGACGGGATGGCCGATCCGTTCGGGCAGTTTCGCCGCCCCGCCCTGCTCCATCACCTGCTTGAGGTGCGATCCGGCGAGCGGGCATTCGCTGACCATGTAATCGGGCGCGGTCTTTTCGAGCGAGCGCACCGTCGGGCGCGCGAGCTTCACCGCCGTGTCGAAATTGTCCTTGTATATGCCCCATTTGCCGCCATGGCCCGAGCAGCGCTCGGTCAGCACGGGCTTCGCCTCGGGGATCAGCTTGAGCATCTCCATCGCCTTGGGGCCCATGTTCTGCGCGCGCGAATGGCAGGCGAAGTGCACGCCAATACTGGCGTCCATCGCCTCGACCGGAGTGAGCCCGGCCTGTTTCGACAGCTTGACGATATATTCGCTGATATCGTGCGTCGCAGCGGAGAGCTTCTTGATGTCCTCGTTGTCCGGTTCGATCAGCGGCCATTCGAACTTCATCATCAGCGCGCAGCTCGCGGTGATCGCGACCACATCATAGCCCTGGTCGATCAGCGGCGCGAAATGCGCGGCGACGCGCGCGGCAGCACTGGCGACGGCGGGAATGTCGCCATTTTCCAGCTTGGGCATCGCGCAGCATTCGGGATGCTCGATCCGCACCTCGACGCCGTTGTGCGCCAGCACCTTGACCGCCGCTTCGCCCGGCGTCTGGTCGTTGAACTGGTCGTAGCAGCTGGCATAGAGCGCAACGCGGCGACCAAAGCCGGGTGCATCCGGATTGGGCGCGGGCACCAGCGCAGCGGCGCGGTTGGTCAGCGGGATGTCGGCGAACTTGGGCAGGTGCGCGCGCTTGTCGATGCCCAGCACCTGCTGCATGATTCCGCGCGTCGTCTCGCGCTTGCCGTCTGTCGCCCAATTGGCGACGTCGGACAGCACGCTGCCGAGCTTGCCGTTGCGATCGGTCTCGGCGAGCAGCGTATCAGCCTTGGACGTCATGCCCTTGCGATGTTCGACCGCGCGGTAACGCAGCATCAGATGCGGAAAATCGAGGTTGAACTCGTGCGGCGGCACATAGGGGCACTTCACCATGAAGCACATGTCGCACAGCGTGCAGGCGTCCACGACCTGCTTGATTTGCCCGGCGGACAGGTCCTCGACCTCCTCGTTCGGGCTTTCGTCGATCATGTCGAACAGCTTGGGGAAGCTGTCGCACAGGTTGAAGCAGCGGCGGCAGCCGTGGCAGATGTCGAACACGCGGCGCAGCTCGGCATCGAGCGCGGCCTCGTCATACCAGGATTCCTCGCGCCAGGGCAGCACATGCCGCGTCGGCGCATCGAGGCTGCCTTCCTTGTATTCGGTTGCCATCGCGGATCCCCTGTTAGGCTAGAATGACGTGATTGCTCTCCCCCGCGAGCGGAGGTTTGGACTGGACAGAAAAATGGCCTGCGCTTCGTGCCGAAGCACGAAGACGCAGGCCGAGTTGTCGTTCAACTGAAACTCAGGCTTCGGCCAGCAGCGCGTCGAGCGTCTTCTGGAACTTGCCGGCATGGCTCTTTTCCGCCTTGGCCAGCGTTTCGAACCAGTCTGCAATCTCGTCGAAACCTTCGTCGCGGGCGGTCTTGGCCATGCCCGGATACATGTCGGTATATTCGTGGGTTTCACCCGCAATCGCCGACTTCAGATTGTCGGCGGTGGTGCCGATCGGCTCGCCGGTGGCGGGATCGCCGCAGGCTTCGAGGAATTCGAGATGGCCATGCGCATGGCCGGTTTCGCCTTCCGCGGTCGAGCGGAACACGGCGGCAACGTCGTTATGGCCTTCGATATCGGCCTTCTGGGCGAAATACAGATAGCGGCGGTTGGCCTGGCTTTCGCCGGCAAACGCGTCCTTGAGGCACTGTTCGGTCTTCGATCCCTTGAGTTCCATGGTCATCCCTCTTCGTGTGATTCAAAACCCTGATGGACCAAGGGTTAAGGCCATGCCCGGCGACGCGCCATGTGATTTTCTTGAACAGAATAATCGATAAAATCGATCAGGTTGATTGATAATGTTTCTCAATTACCGGCAATCATCGCCATTTTGGGGGAAAACTTCCGCAATCCCCGTGACGAACGCAAAAACTGCCGTTAAACCGCCGCCACCGAAATCCAATCAGAAGGGACGTTTCCTCATGAACAATGCTGAACTTGCAGAGAAAATTGCCGCCGACCACGGCGTGACCAAGGCGGATGCCCGCAAGCTGGTCGATGGCGTTTTCGCTGCAATCGCTGATGCTGCTGCTGCCGGCGAAGAAATCTCGATCAACGGCTTCGGCAAGTTCAAGGTCAAGGCGACCCCGGAGCGCGAAGGTCGCAACCCGGGCACCGGCGCCACCATCACCATCAAGGCCTCCAAGAAGCTCGGCTTCACCCCCGCAAAGGCGGTGAAGGACAAGCTGAACGGCTGATCCGTTCCGGCCTGAGCCGAACGACAAAGGCCTCGCCCCTCGGGCGGGGCCTTTTCCTTTGCGCCCTGTTTTGCCCCCAGCATTTGGCCGCGCGAGCGTTGCAACCGCTTTGGCAACGCGATAGGGCCTTGAGCCGTGGGCGCATCGATCGACATAGGTCTGGATGAGACAGGGCGGCCTGTCGGCATCGATATCGAGGAATTGCTGGCGACCAGGCTTCTGGTCCAGGGCAATTCCGGATCGGGCAAGTCGCATCTGCTGCGCCGCCTGCTCGAAGAGAGCGCCGGGCTCGTCCAGCAGGTGATCATCGACCCCGAAGGCGATTTCGCGACATTGTCCGACGCCTTTTCGCATCTGGTCATCGATGCGGGCGACTATAACGAGCGCGAGATCGCGCGCATCGCCGCGCGCATCCGCGAGCACCGCGCCTCGGTGATCCTCAATCTCGAATCGCTCGAGTTGGAGGCGCAGATGACCTGTGCCGCGACCTTCCTCAACGCCATGTTCGATGCGCCGCGCGAGCACTGGTATCCGGCGCTCGTGGTGGTCGACGAAGCGCAGATGTTCGCGCCTTCGGTCGCCGGCGACGTGCCCGATCCGGTGCGCCGCGCCAGCCTTTCTGCCATGACCAACCTGATGTGCCGCGGGCGCAAGCGCGGTCTTGCCGGCGCCATCGCGACGCAGCGCCTCGCCAAGCTCGCCAAGAATGTCGCTGCCGAGGCGAGCAACTTCCTGATGGGGCGCACCTTTCTCGACATCGATATGGCGCGCGCCGCCGACCTGCTCGGCATGGAGCGCCGCCAGGCCGAGCGCATCCGCGATCTGGAGCGTGGCTGCTTTCTGGGCCTGGGCCCGGCCATCTCGCGCCGCCCGGTGACCACGCGCATCGGCGCCACCCGCACCACCAGCCGCACCGGCACGCACAGGCTGTTGCCGATGCCCGAGGCGCAGGGCGAGGATCTGCGCGACATGCTGCTCGCCGCCGGAGCGAACGATGCGCCGGTACCGATGCCGCCGCCCCGCCCCATGCCGGTGGCGGCCGACGAGCTGATCGGCAGCATCGCCCCTGCCCCTCTGCCGATGCCGGAGCAGTCGGCAATGTTCGCCGCGCGCAAGGAGGCGGAGGACGCGGCGGATGCGATCGATGCCGAAGCGGTGGTGGTCGCGGTGCTCACCGACATGCTCGCCGATGGCAACATGGCGAACCAGACCGAGGCACTGCTTTACCAAGATTTCTCGGTGCGCTGCCGGATGCAGCGGCTGATCCGCCCGCCGCTCGACATGGAAGGCTTCCGCCAGCGGCTGGCGCTGGCGCGCGGCGGCATCCTGGACCCGGCGGACCCGGCTTGCGCGCCGCTGCTCGAGGCCGCGACCCGGCTGCCGCAGGAAATGTACGCGCCCTTCCTGCTGATCGCGCGTGCCGCCATGGACGGACAACCCTGCCCCGACGATGGCGCTCTGGGCCGCGCCTATGGCACCAGCTCGCCGGGGCGCATCCGGCGGCTGATCGAATATATGGAAAAGCAGGGCGTCATCGTCGTCCGCGCCGATTTCGGCGGGCGACGATCGATCGGCATTCCCGACCTGGGGCTCAGCACCGGGGCGGAATAGGGACCCCTGCTCTGGTCACGCTCACCCTTCCCACTCCGCTGCGCGTCGCGGGCCCCTTCCCTCTCCCATCGGGAGAGGGAGGGAGGCGCGAAGCGCCGGAAGGGTGAGGGCGACACCAGTCGGAAAAATCAGAACTCCGTCGCCTCGAAGCGCACCGGCTCGCCGATCGCGTTTGCGGCCAGCGTATCCTCCCACATCACCCGGTGCCCGCGAATGATCGTGCCGATCGGCTTGCCGGTCAGCTCCATGCCGGTGAACGGGCTCCAGCCGCAGCGCGACTGCAGCCAGTCCTCGGTCACGGTCCAGCGCTTCTTGAGATCCACCACCGTGAAATCGGCGTCATAACCGGCAGCTATCCGCCCCTTGCCGACCAGCCCGAAGATCCGCTGCGCGCCCGCCGAGGTGAGGTCGATGAGCCGCTGCATCGACAGCCGCCCATGGTGCATGTGATCGAGCAGCAGCGGCAGCAGCGTCTGCACGCCGGGCATGCCGCTGGGCGTATCGGGATAGGTCTTGGACTTTTCCTCGATGGTATGCGGCGCATGGTCCGATCCGACAACGTCAGGCACGCCCTGCGCCAGCCAGTGCCACAGTCCGTCGCGATGCGCGCCGCTGCGGATCGGCGGGTTCATCTGCGCATAGGTGCCGAGCCGGGGATAGGCCTCCTCACCCGCCAATGTCAGGTGCTGCGGCGTCACCTCGCAGGTGGCGATATCCTTGTGCTGGGCGATCAGCTCGAGCTCTGCCGGCGTCGTGATGTGCAGGATGTGGATGCGCCGCTTCGCCTCGCGCGCGAGGCGGAGGATGCGCCGCGTCGCCAGGATCGCACTTTCGTCGTCGCGCCAGACCGGGTGTGACGAGGGATCGCCGGTAACGCGCAGATCAGCGCGCTCGTTCATGCGGAACTCGTCCTCGGCATGGATCGCGACGCGGCGCTTGCCGCTCGCCAGCACGCGCGCGAGCGCACCATCGTCGGCCACCAGCAGGTCGCCGGTCGAAGCGCCCATGAAGATCTTGACCCCCGCCGTGCCGGGAATGCGCTCCAGCTCCTTGAGCGATTCGGCGTTCGACGAGGTCGCGCCGACATAGAAGGCATGGTCGCACCACATGCGGTGGTGCGCGCGCGCAAGCTTTTCGGCGACGCGATCGGCGGTATCGGTATTGGGCTTGGTGTTGGGCATTTCGAACACCGCCGTCACCCCGCCCATCACGGCGGCGCGGCTGCCCGATTCCAGGTCTTCCTTGTGCTCGAGCCCCGGCTCGCGGAAATGCACCTGGCTGTCGATCACGCCGGGCAGCACGTGCAGGCCCGTACAGTCGATCACTTCCCCGGCATCGCCGGAAATCGCACCGATGGCGGCGATCTTGCCGCCGATGACGCCGATATCGGCAGAGACCGGCCCGCCGGGCAGATAGACGGTGCCGTTCTTCACGATCATGTCATAGCTGGCTGTCATCGTATCTCTCCGCTTGAAACTGGCTGAGCGATACGCATGTTGAGCGCCATGTCCACCCCCAGCCTGCTCGCCCGCCGCGCCCTCGTCCGCCTGTCGCCCACCGACCCGGAAGAGGATGTGCGCGGCTTCCTGCAGGGGCTGGTGACGCAGGACACGAAGGCGGTAGCGCCCGGAAAGCCGCAATATTCCGCACTGTTGACCGCGCAGGGCAAGGCGATGTTCGATTTCCTGCTCTGGGACGACGGCAGGGACGTGCTGATCGACTGTGAGGCGGAACACGCGGATGCGCTCGCCAAACGGCTGACAATCTATCGCCTGCGCCGCAAGATTTCTATCGCTCGTGATGCGACGCTGACGGTGCACTGGTCGCCCGAGCCCGTGCAAGGTGCCGCCCCCGATCCCCGCCTGGCTGCGCTCGGCTGGCGCTGGCTGGCCCCGGCGGGCGATGGCCTGAGTGCCGATGACGCATGGAAGGCACACCGGCTGACGCTGGGTGTGCCCGAAGGCGCGGATGAGCTCGGCGACATCCTCTGGCTCGAAACAAATGCGGTCGAATTGAACGGCGTCAGCTTCACCAAAGGTTGTTATGTCGGACAGGAAAATACCGCACGGATGAACTGGCGGCAGAAGGTCAACCGCCGCATCGTGGTGCTGCCGATCGCCGAGGCCGACGCGAAACGCCAGAAAATCGGCTATCCCGAACTCGGCTGGAGTGTCGAGCACCGCCGCGTCGAGGATCTGGAGCCTGCACGACTGCCCAGCTGGTTGCAAACCGCGCAAGCCTGAATGCAACATTTGATAAAGTACAAAATTTATTATATAACTGTTCTATCTCCCCAACTCAGCAAGGCTGAATCCGATGTCGCGCCCGCTCAACGACCATGAAGCCATCCGCACCCAGCTGATGGACGCAGCCGAGGACATGGTCCGCACGCGCGGCGCGATCAACCTCTCGCTGACCGAGGTCGCTGCCGCCTGCGGCATGTCGCAATCGAGCTTCTACCGTTATTTTGCCTCGAAAGAGGCGTTCTTCGAGGCCATCGCCGGGCGCTGGTTCGATGAATTGAACCAGATCATGGAAGACGTGGTCGCCTCCGACCTGCCCCCGCGCGAAAAGCTGTTCGAATTCTTCGCCCGCCGCGTCGCGGTCAAGCGCGCCCGCTTCGAAGCCGACCCCAACCTGTTTCGCGCCAATATGGACCTGGGCGAGGAACATTGGGAAGTGATCCGCGGCTATGTCGACCTTGCCGACCATTATATGGCGGTGATCCTGGGCGAGGCGATGGCCGAGGGCTATTTCCCCGGCTATGATCTCGACCATGTCGTGTCGCTGACCAATCTGGTGATGCAGCCGTTCTGCAACCCGTTCGTGATGATGGACATGATACGCACCGCGACGCCCGACAATCTGCGCATCGTGGTCAACACGCTGTTCGACGGGCTGGGCGCTGCTCAGGCCATCCAGGATGCCGAGAACGTGACGCCGCTGCGCGCGATTTCCTGACCGATCGCGTTGGCGCACCGGAGGCCTTGCCAATAGCTCTTGCTTCTGGCAATGGGGCGCTCCGCACGACACCGGCCTGCTGGTGATTCCAAGCGCGGGCGCGTAGCTCAGTGGTAGAGCACACCCTTCACACGGGTGGGGTCGCAGGTTCAATCCCTGCCGCGCCCACCATCTTTTCCCGGGGTCGAGAAAAGATGGCTTTCGCAGCCCCGATGGGCTTCGCGCAGGACCTGCTGCTTACTTGACCTTTGCAGCTGTCGCTTCGATCTCGATCAGGAATTGCGGGCCGGCGAGCGCGGCCACCTGGACCGTGGAACGGGCGACCAGATTGGGGTTGGCAGCCGTGCCGAAGAACTCGCGATAGCCCGCGTTGAAGCCGGCGAAATCCATCTTGCCGCCGAGCTTGGGGTCGCCGACGACGAACACGGTCAGCTTGACCACGTCGGACATCGCATAGCCCTGCTTGGCGAGCGCTGCCTCGATCTTCTTGAAAGTGCTGATAGTCTGCGTTTTCGTATCGCCATAGGCCTCGATTCCTTCGGTTTTCGCGGGATCGATCGGGCTGGCGAGCTGGCCGCTGAGCATCAGGATTTCCGCGCCCGGCGGGATGGTGACGCCACCCAGGATGATCGCTGGCGGCGGATTGGTGTGGCGCACGATGCCTTGCGCCAGGGCGGGAGCGCTGCACAGGCTGGCAGCGATCGAGGTCAGCAGGACTTTGCGGATCAAGAAGATTTCCTTTCACGTGACAGGAGAAACGACCCCGGCAAAAGCTGCTCGGCCGGGGCCGGGAACGAACGTCAGAAGCTCACGGTGCCCCGGACATACCAGAAGCCACCCGCCCAGCCGAGCGGCGATGTATCGGGATAGAAGGACCCATTGGCCGCGCCGCCGGTCTGCGGATAGATGTTGCGGGTCTCGCGCTCGGGAACATTGTCGAAGATGTTCTGTCCGCCCACCGCAATGCGGTATTTCTCGGCAAAGGTGATCCCGACCTCGAGATCGGCCCAGATTTCGGCATCGAAGGTCTTGGGCCAGGGATTGGGATAGAGCGAGGCGAAGGCGGGGTCGAAGCCGGTCGCCGGCGCGAAGAAGGTGGTGATGGAGCTCGCATAGTTCACCCGCGCGGTCACGTCGAACATGCCGCTGGTGAACGTCTCCGACAGCACCGCCCGCCAGCGTGGCAGGGATTCCTCGATATTGCCCTCGCGCACGCGGTCGATCAGCGGCTGTGCGGTGCCGCCGATCGCCGCCGATTGCACCACCGAGCGGATGCTGGTCACCTCGGTCTTGTTCCAGTTGACCGCCAGGCTGGTGTTGAAGCTGCCGATGCCGGTCGTCGCCTTGTGGGTCAGCACCGCGTCGATGCCCTGGGTGCGTGTGGCAAAGCCGTTGGTGAAGAAGTTGATCTGCCCCAGATCGAGCGCATTGGCGACGCCAAGGCCCAGCAAGGCCGTGCGGTTTGCGGCGGTCACGTTGAAATTGCCCGTGATGCCGATGCGGTCCTTCACCTTGATGTTGTAATAGTCGAGCGTGAAGGTGAAGCCGCCGCCCGGCGTCAGCACCAGGCCGCCCGAAAAGCTGGTCGATTTCTCGGGCTTGAGCGGCGATGAACCATAAGCGATGCCGACGATGCTGTCGGGCCGCACCGTTGCGACCGCGACCGGCACCGGACTGCCATTGGGAAAGGCGGTCTGCACATTCTGGGTGAATTGCTGGCCCGGCGTCGGCGCGCGAAAGCCGGTGTTGAAATTGCCGCGCACCGCGATCGCATCGGCAATCGCCCAGCGCGCCGAGATCTTGCCGTTCACGGTATCGCCGAAATCGGTGAACCGGTCATAGCGCAGCGCGCCCGACAGGGTGAAGCTCTCGACGATATCGGCCTCGAGGTCGAGATAGGCCGACACGCTGTTGCGCCCGCCCGAGGTCACCGAATCCGGGCCGAAGCCGGGAAAGCCGTTCGCGCCGACCGGCTTGGTCGACAGGAAGGTGGTGCCGTTGGCGCGCTGCACCGTCTGCGCGGCGAAGGGACCTGTGACCCAGGATGCCCGGTCGCCCAGCCCCACCTCATAGCTCTCGCGCCGGAATTCGAAGCCGCCCGCGACGTTGAGCGGGCTTGCCAGCCCGATCTCCCAGGGATAGCTGAGATCAAGATTGAGGTTGGTTTCGGTCTGCACCAGCTTGCCGAGATAGAAGCTGGTCGGGCTGTCAGGCCCCAGCGAGGGGTTGAGCGTGTTGCTCATGAAATAGCGGATCTTGTTGGTACCGGTCGATCCCGACAGGTCATAGGTCATCCCGAAACCGGTCTCTCCCTTGTAACCGCCAACGATCGCGAAATCCTCGTTCTCGGCCTCGAAGAACGGGGTGAAGCCGTTGGGGAAGATCTGGCTCGCTTCGAAAGTGCGGCCGGTCTCGCTGAAATTGCCGTTGGGTAGCCGGTCGAGATAGGTGGTGTTGATCGACTTGCCGAACGATCCGGTATTGCCGAAGCCGGGCCCGCGACCGGGAATGGCGGTGGTGGTGACGCCGATCGGGCGGCGATAGTTGAAGTCATTGCCCTGGCGCTGCGTGCCCCAATTGCCGAAGAGGTACAGCTCGTCCCTGTCGCCCAGCGGCAGCGAGGCGTTGAGCACCACGCGATAGGCGCGGTTTTCGGGCTGACCCAGGCGGTTGCCCTTGGCGATCGGCGGGCGGATTCCGGCGGCGACGAGCGGCGCAATTTCGGGGCGCGGGGCCGAACGGTCCCAGATATTCTGGTCGATGAACTCGCCGGTGACGTTGAAGAAGCCGCCATCGCTGCCGAGCTTGAACCCGGCAATCGCCGAGATCTGCGTGTCCTGGCCGTCGCCCTGATAGGTCTGGCCATAGCGCGCCTGCATGTCGATGCCGCTGTCCTTGGTGCTCAGCCCCAGATTGATCACGCCCGCGATCGCATCCGACCCGTAGAGCGCCGATGCGCCATCGCGCAGCACCTCGATGCGGCCCAGCGCCTGACCGGGAATCTGCGACAGATCGGGCCCTTGCGAGCCCTGCGCCAACTGGCCGCCGGCGACCTGCACCAGCGCCGAGCGGTGCATGCGCTTGCCGTTGATCAGCACCAGGATCTGGTCGGGCGGAAGGCCGCGCAGCGTCGGCGGGCGGACAAAAGCCGAGGCATCGCCGAGCAGGTTGCGCTGCTGGTTGAACGAGGGGACCAGCGTCTGCAGGATGGTCTGCAATTGCGGGCTGGACTGGGTCGCCAGATCCTCGTTGGTGAAGACGTCGATCGGCACCGAGGATTCGATCACGGTGCGGTCGGTGCGCCGCGTGCCGGTGACGACGATATCGGCCCTTTCGGGCGCGTCATCTTCCTGCGCTGCGGCGTCGGCCACCGGCTGCTCGGCCGTATCGGCCATAGCTGCGGCCCAGCCGGTCTGCGGCGCGGCGAGCAGTGCCGTCGCGAGCACGGCCCGCGAAATACCTCCATTCATTCTCATCTAAAGCCCCCGTTTGTTTTGCGTGTGGGCCTTCAGATCATCATCTTCCCAATGCCCGGGCTCTTTGGTCCGGGTGTGTTGGTTCGTTCCTGCGATGACATTTCATGAGATTATGTCTGGGCTGCCGTTTCGGGTACGGCCTCCTTCCCTGTCGGTTCGAAAAGGCTCTTGCGCATTGGCACGAAGCGCAGCGCGATACCGTCATAATGCTGTACGACCTCACCCTCGGCGCGATAGCCAAAGGCGGCATAGAAGGGCACGCCGGGCAGCGTCGCCATCAGCTCGGCCTGGGTGAAGCCTGCCGCGCGCGCCGCCGCTTCGCACGCGTCGAGCAATGCCGCGCCGATGCCGCGCCGCGCGAATTCGGGCGCGATGAAAAAGGCCCTGATCTTCGCGGGCGCCTTGGCGGGATCGACAAAGCCCATCTGCCGATCGGCAAAGCGGTCCGAGCCGAACAGGGTAGCCCTGCGGCTCCATCCCCCGCATCCGGCGATCCGGCCGTCCAGTTCGACCACCAGATAGGTGCCGTCGCCGACCAGTTCGCTGTCGACCCCGAACACATGCTTGATTGCCGCCTCGGTCTCTTGCGGCGAATAGAAGCCGATGCTGAGCTGCCGTGCCGAAGCGGCAATCAGCCGCTCGAGCGCGGGTATCTCCTCGGATCGGGCGGGGCGGATGATCATGCGGCTTGGGCACTCCTGGTCGGTTCGGTCAGCGCCCGGGCACGCATCTGGTCGACCAGCGCGGCAACGGTCGCATGTGCGGACTGCAGCGCGCCCTCCTGCCAGCCGGGCGTCTGGCTGAGCGCGGCGCTGGCGAAGAAGATGCGGCCATCGGGCTGGTTGAGCAAGCGGAAGGCGGGCGTGTCGGTCATCGGATGCTCGCCGCGATCGCGCACGCCGGGGTTCCAGTTGGGCCAGGGGCCGAGGCTATAGGGAATCTTGCGCCAGTTGACGACCAGCGGAGCGGTGCAATCGGCACCATGGCCGGGATGGACGCTCTCGATCGCGGCGCGCGCCATCGCGATCTGTTCGGCGATCGGCCTTTTGGCAAAGGCCTTGCCCGGCTCGCCCGAGCTGTAACAGCCCAGGATCATGCCCCTTTCGCTGTGCAGGCCCCAGGAGGGATACCAGATCAGGCTGGTCTCGCCGCCGACAAAGGTGAGCCCGCCATAGATCTGGTCGCGCTCCCAGAAACGCGGTGCCTCGAACGCAACCTTGTTCGAATCCTCGTAAAGTACGCCCGCAATCGCGCTGGCGACAGGCTTGGCAAAATTGGCCTCGATCCTGGCCAGCACCGGAAAGGGAATGGTGCACACGCAGTAATCGGCCCTGATGACCCGCGCCGCGCCGCCGGCCGTGTCGATATAGGCGATCTCCACCCCGGCCTCGCTCTGGCGGATGCGCTGGACATCCGCGTTCAGCACCGCGCGTTTCTTCAGGTTGCGCTCGATGCCGACCGAAATCTGGTCCATGCCGCCCACCGGCTGGAACATGGTCGCCTGCATGTAGAGATTGTCCTCGAAGCCCATCATGCCAAGCTGCTCGTTGGCGAGCAAATCGGCGAGCGGCACCGGCGCATTGGCGGTCTCGAAGCTCGATATCCCCGCCCCCGGCCCTGTCCTGAAGCCCGAGCGGGTCGTTCCCTTGAACGCATAGTCGCCCTGCAGATCGCCATAGGCTTTCAGGAACGGCAGCAGCTTCGCCTTTTCCTCGACGCTGAGCGCGGTATCGAGCGCGCCCTGGTTGACCGCCTTGGCGAGCAGTTCGGAGACATGACCGCGCATGTCGTTGATCGCGGTGCGCATGCGCAACTTGCTGCCGTTCTTCGCGACCAGATAGGCCGAGCGGCTGGAATTGACCTCGACTTCGAGCGGCACGCCGAAGCGCTTGGCATAGCCGAGCACACCTTGGTGGAAACTGGGCAGGCGTGCAGGGCCGGCGTTGAAATACAGGCCTTCGGAAAAGCGGGCGACCTGGTCGTCCTCGCCCAACATCGTGATGCGATCACCATCGCGCACCGTCCAGGCCTTGCCGCCGACGCGTCCCCGCGCTTCGAGCAATGTGACCGCAAATCCGCGCTGTTCGAGTTCATAGGCCGCAACCAGCCCGGCAAATCCGGCACCGAGCACCACCACCGAGCGGCCGTTGCCCAGATCGCCCGGCATCGGTTCGAGCGCTGCAGCCTCAGCGACTCCGAACCAGCCCATCGACTGCATTGCGCCCGCGACGGCCGCAACTCCCCCGGCCGCACCGATCCGGTGCAGCATCGTTCTGCGTGTGATCACCTTGTGAATGCCCCCATTCGAAAATGCAGGCCTTGCCGACACCCTCACCCGTCATGGCCAGGCCATCCCGACGCAGCGCTTTCCCTGGCCAACGCGCAGGGTTGCGCCGCCCTTGTCGGGTGGCCGCCTTGTTGTGCGATACAAAATAACTGGTGAAACCAGATCAAGCGTGCCTGCAATAAAATGTGCAGAAACCGCTCGTTCTTAACCGAAAACGTCTATTCTCAGCTGATCGTCGAATAGAAACATCGTTTGCAAACGTGCGCAAGAGGATTCTTCGCACGTGCGAAAAAATTATTGTGCGCTGCGGCACAAGCCCTCCATCGCGACCCTGGCCAAGCTCGCTCAGGCTGTGCTGCAATCAGGCGATCCGGCTGCGCGCATACCAGCCATATCCGCCGATCACCGCATAGCACAGGGCCGGCAGCACCAGAGCCAGGCCGAGCTGGCCCGACAGGTCGGCGATCGCGCCGGTGGCGAGCGGGATCACCGCCCCGCCGAAGATCGCGATGTTGATGATGCCCGATCCGTCGGCCGCGCGCGGACCCAGGTCCTCGCACGCCAGGCTGAAGATGGTCGGGAACATGATCGCGTTCATGAGGCCAATGGCGAGCAGGCTGTAGCCCGAGACCATGCCTTGCGTGCTCGTCGAGACGAGGATCAGCGTGATCGCGCCTGCGGCCACGGCAGCGAGCAGCGTGCCGGGGCTGACGAAGCGCATCACGCCCGATCCGATGAACCGCCCGACCATCGCGCCCCCCCAGTACAGGCCGATCAGCTTGCCCGCCGCCTGTTCGCCCAGTGCCATGACATGCGCCTGCATCAGATAGTTGACGATCAGCGATCCGATCGCGACCTCGGCGCCGACATAGAGGAAGATGCACAGCGCGCCGAAGCCGAAGCGCTGGCGCGCGAGCAGGTCGAACCCGGCCAGACCGCTGCTCGCCTCGTGCGTTTCGCCCTTCAACCGGTTGCGGAACAGCCAGACCACGCCGGCCACCACCGCGATCGCGGCGGCGATGCCGAGATAGCCATTGACGATCGCCTGGCTTTCGGCGGTGCGATAGGCATCGAGCGCGGGGCCGGAAAGCTGGTCCGCGCTGAGGCTGGCGAGGCTGCCGAGGATCAGCGCCGAACCCACGATCGGGAAGACGGTGGTGCCAAGCGAATTGAACGCCTGCGCGAACGTCAGGCGGCTGTGTGCGGTCTGGGGCTTGCCCAGCATCGAGATCAGCGGATTGGCGACGACCTGGACGATCACGACGCCGCTTGCCAGCACGAACAGCGCAAACAGGAACAGGCCATAGGTCGCGTTGCGCGAGGCGGGAATGAACAGCAGGCAGCCGAGCATCATCAGCAGCAGTCCGCATACGGCGCCGCGCATGTAACCGACTTTCTTGACCAGCTTGGCGCCGGGAATGCCGATCAGCAGATAGGCGGTGAAGAAGCAGAACTGCACCAGCATCGCCTGGGTATAGTTGAGCGTGAACAGCTCTTTCAGCTTGGGGATGATCACGTCGTTGAGCGAGGTGATGCCGCCGAAGATGAAGAACAGCCCGAACACGAACAGTCTGAGCTCGGGCGCGTCGACATGGTCGGTCGCGACGCCGGGTTTGCCATTCATGTTCTGCGGTGCAAGCGCCATTCGATCATCCTCACATTATCGGCAGGCCTCGCCTTGAATAGAGCAATTGGACGCGCGGCCAAGCGGCATCACGCGTCGTTCGGCAGGCTGAGCAGCAGCAGCGCTGACGCCAGCGCCAATAGGGCAAGTACCAGGAACAGGCTGGCATAGCCGAAATCGGGCACCATCGTGATCGCGATCCACGGCATGATCAGCGATGGCGCGGTGTTGGTGAGATTGAACAGCCCGATACCCAGGCCGCGCGAGGCGGCATCCGGCAGGATGCGCAGCGTCTGGCTGGCATGCAGCGCCAGGAAGGCAGCATTGGCGGTGACGAACGCCAGATAGGCCAGCTTGGCGGTGGCAGGGGTTCCGGCCAGCGCCATGACCAGCAACCCCGCCGAGGCGACCAGCGCGGTCAGCGCCAGCGCCTGAAACGGACGGCCATGGTGGTCGCTCCACCGCCCCAGCAGCAGCGCCGCGCCCACCGACAGGCCGAGCCCCGCCGCATAGAGCAGCATCTTGGCCGCATCGTCCATCGTGGGGTCGAGGCTGCGGAGCCAGAAATAGAGATAGGCGGCCAGCGCCGCGCCCGACAGCTGCATCAGCAGCCGCGCCAGCCATACGCGCTGGACGACGGAGGCGGCGCGCGCAATTGCAGCGGGTCGGCGGGTGGAACGATCTGCGTCCGGAAAGGGTCCTGATCGCGCAAACAGCAGCAGCGGCAGCACCAGCACCAATGTCATGGCGGCGATGGTCGCGGCGCGTGTCGCCAGCCCCTCCGCCGCTGTCGGCAGCAGCATCGCCGAAAGCGCGCCCAGCGGCGGTGCGAGCGACAAGAGGCCGCCGAGCAGGCCCTTGCGATCATCGGGCACCACATCCCCAGCCCAGGCTATCAGCGGCGTCAGCATCAGGTTGAGCGCGATCTGCCAGGCGACGACCAGCCAGAGCAGCGCCATCACCGTGTCGCACCAGACGATCGCCAGTTGCAGCCCGACCGTGGCGGCCAGCCCGGCCGCGACCCAGGAGCGGCGGCGGCGCGTCGCATCGCTCAGCCAGCCCGACGCCACGCCTGCAGCGCTCGCCGCCAGCGCGCCAGCAAACACGATATAGCCCAGCCAGCGCACGTCATCGCTGCCGGCAAGCTCGGTCACCCGCGCTGGCAGCACCAGCATCAGGAAGGGCGTATAGGCGATCACGCCGCCGGCATAGGCGAGCGCATAGAGCGGCAGGAATGCAGGCGACAGGCGCGTAAGGGGCCCGGTCACAATGTCAGCCGCCCGCCGCTCATGTCCTGTTCCAGCTACCTCTGCCTTCATCGGCCTCGTATCAGGCCCATTGTACCGGATCGCGCGCCGCCTGGGGCGAACGATCCGGACCTTGGCCCCCTTTTGGCTAGAAGTCGACGCGGAAACGAATGCCATAGCTGCGGGCATCGTTGAGGAAGCGGATGTTGAGCGAAGAGCCCACCAGCGCCTTTTGCGAGGCGATCTCGTCGAGGAAATTGCTCGCCCATGCCTCGATCCGATAGTTGTTGACCGTGTATCCCATGCCCAGGTTGAGGGTTGCAAAGCCGTTCTGACGATCGGCAAAGCCTGCAGAAAGCGCCGTCTGGCGGGTTCCGTCAAGAAAGACGATATCGTCCTCGTTGAACTGGCTGAGGAAGAAGGACGAACGGTAGTTGAGCAGCGCTTGCCAGTCGAACCGGCCGGGCCCCGCCTGGAAGGATTGTGACAGCCGCGCACTGATGTTGATCTTCGACGCCAGGGGCAGACGGTTGCCGACAAGGCTGATCAGCGGTGAATTGCCGCCCGCGCCAAAATCCTGCGCGCGCGCATCGGCCACGGTGCCACGCGTGATCTTGGTATCGAGGAACGCCGCGTTCAGATCGACAGCGAAATTGCCCGGCAGCTTGAAGCGCAATTCGGCTTCTGCACCATAGATGCGCGAGGCACCGATATTGCGGTTGACCAGCGAATAGCCGTTGCAGACTGGCGGTGCCTGGGTGGTATCGAGATTGATGCAGGTCAGGTCCTGGAAGACCTGGTTATTATAGTCATAGTAGAAGCCGGTGAGGTTGAACACCGCCGGGCGGTTGAACAGGTCGAAGGCGTTGCGGCTGCCGACCTCATAGACCAGCAGATCCTCGGGCCGGAACTCTTCGGGAATGGTCGATCCGTTGAAGCTGTCGTTGAAGCCGCCCGATTTGTGCCCGGTCGAGACCTTGGCATAGAGCATGTGGTCGTCGTCGATGTCGAACTCCACGCCCACGCGCCAGTCGATGAAATCGAACTTGGCGCGGCCGACCTGCTGGCCGGGAATGGTGAGATTGGCATAGCTGAACCCGCCATTGGTGTTCGAGGGATTGACTGCGGGGCAGTTGACGAAGCCATTGTCGATATCGGGCCGGTCGATACAGGTGCCATTGGGGTTGGTGCCATTGGCGATCGATCCGATCTGTGCGATCAGCGTGTCGCGCAGGCCCGGGCGCGCGATGCCCTCGATCAGGAACTGCGCCTGGCCGCGCGGCGTGGTGATGTTCGACACGTTGAAATTGGGCCGGTCGAGCAGCGCCGGGCGGAAGCCTTCGGTTCCCAAACGCGTCGCGAAACAGCAGGCGAAATCCTCCCCGCCCAGCGTCAGCGCCCAGTTGCCGCCGATACCGAAGCGCGATTTCTCCTCCTCGGTATATCGGATACCCGCGATCAGCCGCAGCCGGTCGGCGACGTCATAGGTGCCGTCGGCATAGAAGGCGAAGCTCTCGCCCTTCACGTCGGGCATGACGAATTCGGTCGCCGAATAGCAGCAATAGCCGCGATCGGCGAGCGCGAGATAGCCAACGGCCTGGTCCTCGTTGAAATAGAAGCCGCCCAGATTCCAGCGGAACGGCTGATCCTCGTTGGCGAAGATCCGCGCCTCGTAAACCTGGCTCTTGGACTTGGTCTGCCAGAAATTGCCCGAGAAATTGTCGTACTGCACCGCCGACAGGTCACGACCGGGGAAGTCGATACCGTCGCTTGAGGCGTTGACCTGATAGAAATCGACCGAGCGATAGCTTCCGGTCAGCTCCGCGCCAAACGTGCCGAAATCATAGGCAATCTTGCCCTGGACGCCCCAGAGCTCGTTCTCCATGTCCCCCTGCAGCCCGCGATAGACCACATCCCTGAGGTTCAGCTTTTCGGGCCGGATGCCGGTGGTGGCCACGGCGTTGAAAATGTTCGCGCCCGGATAGCCGGTGCCCGTTTCCCTGCCATAATCGCCGACGATCGAGATGCTGAGCCGGTCGCTCGGCTCCCACAGGAACGACAGGCGTCCGGCGTAATTCTCTTCAAGGCCAGCGGGCTTGAGCGTGTTTGCCGGTGCGCCGGTCGAGACATTGTTGAAGCCGTAATCACGGTTGATGTAATAGGCCGCTGCCCTGAGCGCTGCAGTGCTGCCAAGCGGCACGTTGATCGCGCCTTCGGCAGCGTAAGACGAGCGGTTCGAATATTCGGCCTGGGCATAGCCGCCGAACTGACCCAGCCTGGGCTTGGCAGTGATGATGTTGAGCGTGCCGGCCAGCGCATTGCGTCCGTAGAGCGTGCCCTGCGGCCCCTTGTTCACCTCAACGCGCTCGAGGTCGTAGAACATCAGGCCCAGCCCGCGCGGACGCGGGATATAGGTGCCGTTGAGATGTGGGGCAGCGCCGGGATCGCCGAGCTCGGTATTGTTGGCCGAGCCGACGCCACGGATGAAGATTTCGACATTGCCTTCCTGGTTGGCGATGCTGAGACCCGGCACTGCGAGCTGCAGCTGGCGCAGCTCGACAATGCCGTCCTGGCGCAGCTGTTCTGCCCCCAGCGACTGGACCACGCCCGAGACGTCCTGCGAATTTTCCTCGCGCCGGTTGGCGGTGACGATGATCTCGTCCTTGTCGCTGTCCGCGCCCTCTGCAGGGCGCTCCTGGCCATAAGCGGGCATCGCCGCCGTGGCCGACAGCAGCGCAAACAGCGCGGCGCGTGCGAACTGGTTCCTCTTCATGACATCCTCCCTAATCCTGATATTATTTGCATTGAATGACGGGTCCGGTCGGCGAGACGATTTTCGCCGAGGACATGACGATTTCGAGCTTTCCTGCGGTCGCGAGGCTGAGCGGCGTGTCGACGCGGGTCATGTCGACCCCGGCCTTGGCGAAGCAGCTCAGCGGCACCGCGATGCGGGTCCATTTGCCGGTCTTTGCGGCGGCAGTGAGCATGGGGGCGAGCGGGAAGCCGCCAGCACACTGCGCGCCGCACCCCATGACCAGGCTGACATCAGCCGTGGGCGGGGTATCGACCCTGAGTTCGATCTCGAGCGCCAGGTCGCCGTTCGACTGGCGCGAGAGATCCTCCGCCTCGCCCATCATGATCGCGGCAACCGCAGGCCCGGCGCCGGTCCAGCGCAGCCGCACCGAATCTTCCTGCGCGATGCGGTCTGCCGCCCGCGCCTCGATCAGATCGGGACCGGGATTGGTGGAAAGCGCGCCCGGCGGACCGATCAGCAACCGCCGCCCCGCGCCAGGCTTGCCCGCGGCAAACAGCACGCCCGGATCGGCAGCGGCGACACTGGCGCGCCCCTCGGGCAGCGGGGCGAGGTCGCCCTTGTCGGCGAGCGTCAGGCCGAAGCCGTAGGCAAATAGCGGATCGTAATTGGCGTCGCCGATATTGACCGCGGTCTGGTCGCTCGATTTCGGCCAGCTATAGGGCAGCTTGCCGCGAAAATCGGCCTTGCCGAAAAGCATGTCGGCCACGCCGCCGCCTTCCGATCCCGGCAGCCAGGCCGCGACGAACGCATCCGAAGCATTGAGGAACGGGTTGACCCACATCGCCCGGCCCGAAAGGAAGACCGAGACGGTGGGAATGCCCGCTGCCTTGAGCTTGCGCAGCAGCGCGAGCGACGTCGCATCGTCGTAACCGACATCGGGCCGGTCGCCCTGGAACTCGGCATAGGGCTCCTCGCCGAACACCACGATCGCGACATCGGGCTTGGCCGCAAAGCTGCCATCGGGCGAGAGCGTCGCGGTGCCGCCTGCGGCCCTGACCTGCTCGTCAATGCCTTCCCAGATCGATTGGGCGTTGGGGAAATCGCTGCGCTTCGTCCCCGTGCCCTGCCAGCTCAGCGTCCAGCCGCCGGTCTGCTTGGTGAGGTTGTCCGCGCCGTCGCCCGCGACCAGGATCTTCGCGCCGGGTTTGAGCGGCAGGACGCTGCCCGCATTCTTGAGCAGCACCAGCGATTCGCGCACCGCCTGCCGCGCCAGCGCGCGGTGCTCCGCGCTGCCCAGCAGCTCGAACCGCCCGCCATAGGGCCGGGCAGAGGGCTTGCCCGCCTCGAACAGCCCGGCGCGCAGCTTGACGCGCAGGATGCGGCGCACCGCATCGTCGAGCCGCACCATCGGCAGCGTGCCCTTTTTCGCGTGCTCCAGCGTGGTGCGCCAGAGCGTCTTCCAGCTGTCCGGCGCCATGTACATGTCGAGCCCGGCCACGGCAGAGGCAGCACAGTCAGTCGCGGTGCAGCCTGCGACCTGGCCATGGCCGTTCCAGTCGCCGACCAGGAAGCCGTCGAAATTCCAGCGCTGCTTGACCACATCGGTCAGCAGCGAGCGGTTGCCGTGCATCTTCACGCCGTTCCAGCTCGAGAAGCTGACCATCACCGATTGCACCCCGGCGTCGAGCGCGGGGAGATAGGGCGGGCTGAACAGGTCGCGTAAGGGTGCCTCGGCCATCTGGGCATCGCCCTGGTCCTTGCCGGCATGCGTGCCGCCATCGCCCAGGAAATGCTTGGCCGTGGCGATGATATGCGGCCCGCGCAGCCAGTCGGAATCGCCGACCTTGCCCTGCAGCCCCTCGATCAGCGGCGCGGCATAGCTGGTCGCGATCTCGGGGCTTTCGCCAAAGCCCTCATAGGTGCGGCCCCAGCGATCGTCGCGCACTACCGCCAGCGTCGGCGCGAAGGTCCAGTCGAGCCCGGTGACGCGCATCTCGATCGCGGTCGCCTCGCCGATCTTGCGGACGAGCTCGGGGTTCCGCGCGGCACCCAGGCCGATATTGTGCGGAAACAGTGTCGCGCCGACGACATTATTGTGCCCGTGCACCGCATCGCTGCCCCAGATGATCGGGATGCGCGGCAGCTTGCCATTGGGCTTCATCGACGCGGCGTAGAAGGCATCGGCAGCGGCAAGCCAGTCCTTGGCGGGCGCGTTGTAGCGGTTGCCGGGGTCCGAATTGCCGCCGTTGAGCACGGAGCCCAGATGATAGCGATGGACGTCGTCGGGCGTGACGCTGGCAATATCGGCCTGGACGATCTGCCCGACCTTCTGCTCGATCGACATCGCCGCGATCAGCGCGTCGATCCGGCGTTCAATCTCGGCATCGGGGTTCAGCTTCGATTCGCGCTGCGGCCAGAGCTCGGCATGCGCTTCGGCGCTGGCGCCTGCCGCAGCGGTGGTGGCATCGGTAGCGGCGGCAAGCGGCGCGATCCCCAGCGCCAGGGGCCAGGCGAGCGCCGCAAGCGACACAGCACGCAATGCAAGGACAGCCCCACGCGGCACGATCATCATCCCTCCCATCCTGTCGGCGGTTGATGCGCCTGACAACGTTTACCGATTCTCGGTCAACGTTTACCGCTATCCATCGACACAAGTCAAGAGAGGCGCTAAGAGAAGCTGGGTCGCAGCGGTTCCCCCAGTTCCGGGGGGGCCATCCAACCGCCTGGAGGGGACGATTTCGAAGCGAACCACGATCGTCGACATCGCAAGGGTTGCAGGCGTCACGCCCAAGACCGTCTCGCGCGCGCTCAACGATGCTCCCCATGTCAGCGCCGCCGTGCGGCAGAAGGTGAAGGAGGCCGCCGAGGCGCTCGACTATCACCCCAATCTCGCGGCGCAGAGCCTGATCGCGCGGCGCTCGTTCCTGATCGGGCTGACCTATGAGCGGCCGAGCCCCAGCTATGTCGTCGAGCTGCAGAACGGGGCGCTCAGCCGGCTCGACGATGGCCGCTACCGGCTGGTGGTGCTGCCCTTCGCGCATGTCGCCAGCCGCCCCGAGGAGCTGGGCAAGCTGCTGCTGCGCGCCGGGCTCGACGGAGTGCTGCTCGCGCCTCCCGCCAGCGACCAGCCGCTGCTGCTCGACATGCTCGAACGCCAGCGGCTGCCCTATGCGCGGATCACCCCGCACAGCGATCTCGATCGCGGGCTGGTGGTGGCGATGGACGAGAGCGCGGCGGGCCATGCGGTGGCGCAGCATCTGCTCGCGCTCGGGCATCGGCGGATCGGCATCATTCTGGGCGATCCCTCGCACGCCGCGAGTATCGGCCGTCTCGAAGGCTATCGCCGCGCCTTTGCCGAGGCGGGCGTTGCAATCGACGACGATCTGATCGTCACCGGCGATTTCACTTATGCCGTGGGCTATGAGGTGGCGCGAACGCTGCTTGCCGGCGAAAAACGCCCCAGCGCGGTCCTGGCGCAGAATGACGACATGGCCGTGGCGGCGATCGCGGCGGCACGAGAGCTGGGCCTGTCGGTGCCGCAGGACCTTTCAGTCGCCGGGTTCGACAATTCCGAGGTATCGCGCACCGCCTGGCCGCCGCTGACGACGGTCAACCAGCCGGTCGCGCAAATGGCCTGGGATGCCGCCGACCGGCTGATCGCGATGCTCGACGGCAAGACGGTGCCCGAGCTGCCGCAGCGCCGCGACCATGCGCACGAACTGCTGGTTCGCGCGTCCACCGCTGCCCCGGCCGCCTGACCGATCCGCTATTCCTGCTTCAGGGGCGGCTCGGCGCGCTCGATCAGTTCGCGCGCCTGGCCTGCGAACCACTGACCCGCCGCCGGTGCTTTCACCCCGCGCTCGGGATCGTTCGGCCCCGCCGTACCGCGCAGACACGCGCCATCCGATTCGCCGGGCACCTTGATCCACAGAAACCCATCGACATAGGCTTCGCGCGTGATCAGCGTAGGGCGGCGTCCCAGCCCCCGGCCCGGCGGATTGCACCAGACCTCGGCATCGCGATAGCGCCCGGCAGGCGGCTTCCACGAGCCCAGGCCATTGCGGCTGGAATCGATCAGCGCGTGCTTCTGCGTCGCGGGTTTGCGCTTAAGGCCCCGCTCGGCAAACAGCCGGTCATAGTCGGAATCGATCCGCCTGCGGTTGCTGGGCTTTTCAAAGGGTTCGGCCGAGAACTGGCTGGGGCAGGCCCGCGGGTCCATCCCGCCCTGCGTCACCAGAGCGATGCAATCGCTGACCCAGCGCGCATAAGGCACGACGCGCGCATCGCTCTCGAAATTCGAGACGTTGAGGAAGAAGCCCGCGACCTTGTCCACATCGGCGCGGATCAGGCGGTTCGCGATCTCGCCAGGCGCAAGCCAGCTGCTGCCGGTGCCGTCGAGATAGACGCGCGCCCGTGGAAGCGCGCCCAGGATTGCGACCGCGCCGCGCAGCTGGTCGTAGCGCCGCGACGCCGCCGCCTCGTCCTGCCCGTCGGGACGGCATCCTTCCAGATCGCCCGCCAGATTGCGGTGCCAGGGAATGACGCCCAAGCCATCCGGCTCCAGAACGATGATCGCCTGGCGATTGCCGACCCCCCGCGCCAACCCGGCTATCCAGGCGAGATAGGCCTCGCCATCCGCCGCTCCGCCCGCCGAATAGAGCGCACAATCGCGATAAGGGATATTGTACGCGACCAGCACCGGGATTTGCCCCTTCGCCGCCGCGCGCTCGGTGACGTCGCGGGCCTGGGCCTCGACGATTTCGGGCGTGCCGTAAGCGAGCCAGGTCGCCGAAGGAATTCGGGCCAACAGCAGCGCATCCTCGCGAGCGGCACCCTCGAGCTTCTCGGCAACTTGAACCGTCGTGCTGCGCTCATCGACGAAGAGCGTCGGCGGTTTCACTGCCGCCACAGCCATGACTGCGGGCACTAGCAGCGCCAGTACAAAAGCGAGGAATTTCAGACGCATCACCGCTCCCTATGGATATCTGTTTTCGCGTGCGAGAATCGCGACATCGCGGAAGCAAATCAACCGGCGTGCTGAAGAACTGCATCCGCTCCGGAGCGATCAGCCCGAAAGGCGCGGTGTCCTGGGGGTGCGCGCGCGCATCGCAATAACCAGCCCGATCATGCCCAGCGCCGCTCCGGCAGCGGCGAGCAGGCTCCAGCGATAGCCCTCGAACATGGTCGACAGCACCATCGCCACCACCGGTACGAGCACGCTGCTATAAGCCGCGCGCGCCGCGCCGATATCGCGGATCAGCGCGAAATACATCGGGAAGGTGACCACCGATCCCATCAGCCCGAGATACACGATCCCGCCGAGATAGGCCGGGCGGCTTTCGAATACCGGCGCGCCGTAGAGCGCCCAGCCGAGCGCGGCGTTACCCAGCGCGCCCCACAGCATCGCCCATGCGAGCAGCGACAATATCGGCATCGCTTTCACCCGCTCGGCCGATTGCATGACATTGGCGATCGAGGCGCACAGGATCGCGCACAGCGCGAGCCCCAGCCCCTTCATCACGTCCGACAGATCGGCAGGCATCGCGCGATATTCCTGCACGAACAGCAAGGCGATACCTGCCAGCGCCACCGCCGTGCCCAGGATGAACCCGCCCGCGATCCGCGCACCCAGGAAGATGCGCGAGAGCAGGGCATTGGGCACCATCAGCATCGCGAACAGCACCGCGAGCAGGCCCGAGGTGATGTACGCTTCGGACCGGTAGACGAAGTTGAAATTGGCCGAAAACTGGAACAGCCCGAGCGCGAGCGCGATCAGCTGACCCTGACGGTCGAGCCTCAGCGGCGCCTTGCGCCACCAGGCGAGCGCGAACATGCCGATCGCCGCCACCGCGAAGCGATAGCTGACCGACCAGGTCGGCGGGACGCTGGAAATCTGGTCCTTGATCACCAGCCAGGTCGAACCCCAGATCAGCGAGACGAGCAGGAATGGCACCAGCACCCGTGCCGAGAGCATCGACGGTTCTTCGTGCGTGTCTGACGCAGAGGCGGGCGCGCTGCTTGCCATCACAGCGCGGCGATGGCAGCGGCGAGCGGCGCGACGGTTTCGGCATCCTGATCCCAGGCGATCACGAACCGGGCCTCGCCGCCCGCTTCGCTCATCTCTCCCCAGTCGTAGAATTCGAAGCCCTGCGCGCGCAGCGATGCGGCCTCGGCCGCGCTCAGTTTCACGAACACCTCATTGGCCTCGACCGCATAGAGCAGGCGGTCGCCCGCCGCCTCAGCGATCGCCTGCGCGCCTGCATTGGCGGCACGCGCATTGGCGAGCCACAGGTCATCCTCAAGCATCGCCAGCAGCTGCGCGGCAAGAAACCGCCCCTTGGACTGGAGCTGCCCGGCGCGCTTGCGCAAATAAGGCAGTTCGCGCGCGAGACAGTTGTCGAACACGATGATCGCCTCGGCATTCATGCCGCCATTCTTGACGCAGCCGAAGCTCAGCATGTCGACACCCGCGCGCCAGGTGACGTCCGCCGGGTCCGCGCCGGTCGACGCGATGGCGTTGGCAAAGCGCGCGCCATCCATGTGCAGCTTGAGGCCGCGCGCCTTGCAGACCTCGCCGATCGCGGCGACCTCTTTGGCCGTGTAGGTCAGGCCATATTCGCTGGCATTGGTGATCGAGACGGCGGCGGGCTGGACCTGGTGGACATCGTCGCGGATCTGGCTGGCGACGCGCACCACCTCGTCCGCGCTCAGCTTCGCGCCTTCGCCATCGGCCAGGATCAGCTTCGCGCCATGCATGAAAAAGCCCGGCGCGCCGCATTCGTCCTGCTCGATATGCGCCATCTTGTGGCAGATCACCCCCTTGTGCGGCGGGCACAGGGCGGAGAGCGCGAGCGCATTGGCCGCCGTGCCGGTCGCCACCCACAAAGCCCTGACCCGCGTGCCGAACAGCTGGCTGAACCGGTCGTCGAGCGCCTGGCTGAGCGCATCGCCGTCATAGGGCGAATCGAGCCGGTTAGCGGCGGCGATGGCGTCCATCACGCGCGGATGGACTGCGGCGGCATTGTCGGAAAAGAACTTCATGGCGGCGTGTGGTAATGCCGCGCGGGCCAAGGTCAAGCCGCTGAAATGTCAGAACCGGTGGTTCCAGCTCAGCGCAAACGAAAGCCCGTCATCCTGCACGTCGCGGCTGCCGGTGATCGGCGCGTCGATCAGCGCCGCCCCATAGGTGAAGCGCGCCGTCAAGGAAGGCGATGGCGTCCAGCTAAGCGACGCGCCGATGCTTGCGATTTCGCCCGGCTGCGGCTGGAAGGCACGGGTGGCGTTGCGCATCAGCGCACCATCGGCGAAAACCGACGGCGTGAAGCTGCCCCAGCGCAGCCCCAGGGCGCCGACCGCGCCCGAGCCAATGGTCACCGGCCGTGCCAGCTCGACCGATCCGATCACGCCGCGATCGGCCAGCACCAGGCTTTCGCGATAGCCGCGCACGGTAGCGCTGCCGCCCGCGACGAAACGCTCGCCGGCATAGAGTATGCTGGCGCCATATTGCGCAGCGAGCCGCGCGCGCAGCTCCCAGCCCTTGTCGCCCAACCGCCGGGCATGGCTGATCTGGCCCGAAAAACTGCGAAAGCGCGGCGACGGCGCGGCAATGCCGACAATGTCCGATCGGCTCCCCTCAAACCCTTGCGTGAAGCGCCCTTGCGCGATCCACACCGTGCCCGAGCTGCGCCGCGTCCACTCCGCACCCAGCCGGAGTGCCGAATATTCGGCCAGGCCGCGCACCGATCCCGGGCTGAACGAAAAGGGCTCCCCCAGAAGGAATGTGCGCGTCTCGCGGTGGATCACCCCGCTGCTCAACGTCACCGACTGCGCGCTGATCTCGGGCGTGCCGTCGAGTGCGGCGGGACTGAGCGGCCGCTCCCACAGAGTCAGCGCGAAGCCGCCCTCGACGAACCAGTCGCGCGCGCGGATCGAGAGGTTGCGCAAGGGCGCATCAACCACCGCCGCGCGATTATAGCCGCCGCGTGCCTCAATGCGGAGCGCGGGATGGAGGAACGGGGCGGCATAATCGACCTGCGCATCGGGCCGTCCCGCCGTGAGCCCGGCGTCGAGCGCGATCCGGTCACCTGCGAAAAGCGCATTGCGCACCGCCAAACCGCTGCCGACGCGCCATCCGCCCACCGCAGGCGAGCGGCTGTTGGCGATGCTGGCCTGCACTGCAAAGCGCGGGGCCGGATCGACCAGCAGGCTGAGCTGCGCTTCGCCGGGGCGCGTTCCGGGCTGAAGGTCGGCCTTGACCGTGGCGATGGCGTCGTCGGCGGCAAGCGCGCGAAAATCGCGCTCGATCGCGAGGCCATTGAGCGGGATCGCCTGGCCCGAAGGCATGCGGCGCAGCACATAGGCGTCGCTTAGCCCGCGTCGGCGGCCGTCCTGCCATTCGACCGTCGCTGCGCCGCCGGTCAGCCTTCCCGCCACCAGCCGCAGAACCAGCGGCGATCCGCCTGCCGGATCGCTCGCCGGATCGATCAGCACGCCCGAATTGACATAGCCGTTGCGGACATAGGCGAGGCTGATCTGCTGCACCGCCGCCGCGATCCGGTCGAGCGGCACCGGCGCGCCGACCAGGCCGTTGGCGATCGCCTGTTGCCGCACCCACTCCCCGTCGAGCGGCTCGTCCTTGCGATAGCGAACTGCAAACCCGCCAAAGTCGAGCCCCGCGCTGTCCGCCGTGGCGATGGCGGCGATGTCGGGTTCGGCATGGACCTCGACCTCGCAATAGGTGACGATACCGCTCGCCCCCGCATCGGGCACAGGCGTGCAGGGCGCTGCGACCGCCTGCAGCATCAGCGCAAGCATGAAGGTCAACGGCAGCCTCCCGAGGGAGCCACATCCAGCGCATCGAGGGCGAGCGGGCCGACCTGATCGATGCTGAGCCGGCTCACCGATCCGCTGCTGCGCGCCGCGCGGCACTGGCCGGCGAGCACGCCCGCCGCATCGCCAAAGCTGATATCGGGCGTGTCGATGCCGCTGCTGACATTGCCGACCTGACTGTCGACGACGAGATCGCCATCGACCAGCAACAGGTTGCTATTGTCTGCCGAGCGGATGAAGAAATCGGTGGCGAGTTGCACGTTCGCACCGCGCTGCTGCCCCAAAGCCTCGATCCGCGCGCCATCGGCGATCAGCGCATAAGGGCGGCTGATGACGATCCGCCCGCCGGTGCCGGGGCCCGACGAGGTGGCGATCGCAGCGGGCATCGCGCCGCCTGCAAGCCTGAGCAGCCCGGTTTCGGGCAGCAGCAGCTCGATCTGTCCCGCCGCTCCTGTCAGCGCGCTGGTGGTGATCGTGCCCCCCGGCCCCAAGGTGATGCGCGGCGCGCCGATGCTGATATTGCCCGCCGCCCCGCCGCCTGTCGCCGTGTTGGTGCTGGCGATACGGCTGCCCGCACCGGTGATGAGCAGCTCTTCCTCTGCCGCCAGCGCGATGCCTCCTGCGGTCGTGACGTTGGCCGAGCTTGTCGTTACCTCCGCGCCATCGCTGAGCACGATCTGCCGCGCGATCAGCGCCACCGTGCCCGCCTGGCCCGGTGCCAGATCGCCTGCATCCGAGCTGATCCGGCTGCCTTGACCCATCATGATGCGGTCGGCGACCACGGTCACCTCGCCGGCTGCACCAAAGCCCTCGGTCGCGGTGGAGATCGTCCCGCCGTTCATGGTCAGGGTGCCCGTCGCCGCGATCAGAACTCTCCCCGCGCGGCCGGGGCCGGGCACTATTCTCAAGCTCGGCACCAGATCGGGATCGGCCTCGAAATCCTCGTTGCTGGGCGGAACCAGCAGCTTGCGCGCCGCAGAGCTGATTTCAGCCTCGCCCGACAGCGCGATCCGCCCGGCCGAGATCAGGATATCGCCGCCATTGCCGAGGCTCGAGCTGGAGGTCGTGATCGATGTGATCCCGTCCATCTCCAGGCTGTCGGTCTGGATCACGATCCGCCCCGCATTGCCAGTATAGTCGCTCAGCCGGGTGAACTCCTGCGCACGCGGCAGTTCGGTCTCGGACGATATGCTGGGTCCGCCGAAACCATTGTTGATCAACCTCAGCGTGCCTGCCCGGATCGCGATCGCGCCTGCATCGCCCAGGCCCTGGCTGATCGACTGGATGCCGCCGATGCCGCTCAGCTCCAGCAAACCCCTGACATCGATGTCGATCGGCCCGGCTGCGGTCGCGCTGTCAGTGCTGGTCGAGATGAGGCCGATGCCGACCGCCATGCTGTTCGCGCGAATGGTGATGCTGCCCGGACCCGATGCCGTGCTCGACGAGCTCGAGGCGAGGATCAGGCCCTGGCTTGCCATTTCGAGCCGGTCGACATCGATCAGGATGTTGCCGGTGGTGCCGGTCGGCATGAATGCCCCGCGCGCCTGGAACAGCGTGGTGGAAAGCAGCCCCGTATTGGTCAGCCGCAACAACCCGCCGCGCACCTGGATGTCGCCGACCGAGCGCCCCGGCGCGGACAGACCGGTCGCGGTGACGATGCCTTCGTCGATCTCGATCCGGTCGCCTTCCAGAAAGATCGTGCCACCGCCGCCTGCCAGCCGGCTTTCGGTGCGGATGGCACCCGCTTGCCGCACGAAAATCTGTCCGGCGGTCACGCGGATATCGCCGCTGCGCTCGGCAAGCCCCTCGATGCCGCTGACGCGCAGTTCGCCGCTGACGAGATCGACCAGGTCGGCGCGCAGGTTGATCGCAGGCAGCAGGCCCGCGCTCGCAGTCACGCCGATCTCGCTGAAGGTGTCGAGCGTGATCGTGCCTGCCATCAGGTCGATACGGCCATCGTCCTGCAGCAGGATGCGGCTGTCGTTGAGTGCGATCCGCCCGCCGCGCAGGCCCTGATCGGGCCTTGCAGCGATGCCCAACACACCCCGGGCCTGGCCGACGGCGCGCAGGCTCGCTTGCGCCGCAAACAGGCTGCTGCTTTCCATCACGATGTCGCTCGCCGACAGCGCGATGCGCCCGGCGCCAACCCCGCGTGCCACCTCATCGCCCGGGCCCGCGCTGGCTTGCAGGGCTATCGGCGCATTGCCGCCCAGAAAGCCGAAGCGCAAGGGATCGGCCATGCTGAAGCTCGAACCCGATGCCGTGCCCGAGACCATCACCGTGCCATCGGCAAAACCCAGTTGCTGCGCGGTCGAGAAATGCGCGGTGCCGCCGACATCGATCGCCGCGCCATCGCCGAAGATGATGCCTGCCGGGTTGAGAAAAAAGAAATCCGCGCCCGGAAACGCACTCGCATCGATGGTCCCAGCAATGAACGATCGCTCGCCGCCGGTCACGCGGTTGATGACATTGCGGATGGTCGTCGCATCGCTCGCGGTCCAGCGCGCAATATCGCCGGGACCCAGATTGAAGCGCGCAAAGCTGTGGAACAGGTTGTCGCCGGCCCGCACCCCGCCGCCGATGGTCGTCACCGCGCCTTCAGCGGTGGCGGTGGTGCCGGTCGAAAGCTGAGGCAGCGTGTCAGGGGTGATCGTGGTCGGCGGCGCGCCGGTACCTTGCGCATGCACCGGCGCGGCCAGCAACGCCAGCACCGAACACCCCGTGCGCCAGCCCATCATCGCCAGCTCCCCACCAGCGTGAACGCGCTCCAGATGCCCGGATCGGCCCATTGTCCGTCCGCGCCGCGTGCCAGTTCGATCTGCGCGAGTTGCAGCGACCGCGCCCGCCCTGCGCCTGCGCGATAATGCCGGTAGAAGGCCTCCATCAGCGCGGCAGTGCCCGCATCGCTGACCTCCCACAAGGATGCGAGCGCGCTCGCCGCGCCCGCCTCGACCGCCGCGCCAGCCAGCCCCATCGCCTGGTCGTCATCGCCCACTGCGGTCTCGCAGGCGCTCAGCACCAGCAACTGCAGCCCCTGGCCGCGCAAACTGTTGGCGCTCAGCATCGCGCGCAGCTCGGGCAGGCTGATCGCCTCGCCATTGGCGACGACGAACGAACGTTCGGTGCGCCCGTTGAACGCGGCATGCGTGGCGAGGTGCAGCACGCTCGCCGGACGCTTTGCCAGGGCGGCCGCAAGCTCCGCACGGTCGAAATCGGTGAGCAGCACGCCGTCCTGCCCCGCCGCCATCGCCGCTTCGGAGGCGGTGCCCTCGAGCCGGGTGAAGCGGCCCACCGGCAGATCGATCTCCTTTTCCAGCGACGCGGCGATGATCTCGGGATCGGTATCGCGCGTGCCCGGCGCGGCAAAGCTGAGCGCGGGCACCACCGCGAGCCGCGCCTGTTCCATCAGGAACGTGCCTTGCGCATCCATCAGCGCGGCGAAGCTGATCTGGCGCAAAGGACCATCGGGCACGACGATCAATGTCGCCTCGGGTCCCAGCAGCGGGATGACGGGCGCGATGAGCGCGGCATGCAGTTCGCGCGATGCGGCTTCCCAGTCATTGCTGGCACCGCTGAGCGAGGCGGTCATCCGCTGAGCGAGCGCCGCAATCATTGCGCGATTGCGACTGCGGTCGGGCGGCATGCGGCGATAGCCCTTCGCCTTGTCGTCGCCGGTCGCATAAAGCAGTTCGATCCGGTCCTCGAGCAGCAGCGGATAGAGCAGAACCTCGCCGGGCTTCAGATCGGCAGGGGTCACCGGATTGCGCAGCGGCACGCATTCCGCGCCCAGGCTGTTCTGCAATTCGGCGCTGCGATAGGCCTCGGCGATCCGCTGCGCCTGGTCGAGCGTCCCGGCATCGCTGCCCGCAACAGCGAGTGTGGTGCCGATCGCGCGTTCGAAGACCGGGCGAACGAGCAGGTCGAACCGGCTTTCCTCGGTCAGTGGATCGACCGGCATCAGCACCGGGCGCACCCGCTCGAGCGCACGATAGGCGGCGATCACATGTTCGCCTGCGCGCTCGGGTTCGGCATCGGCGAGCAGCAGCGCATAGTGCGGAAGGTTCTGCGGAACCGGCTTCTGGCTTTCGAGGAAGATGGCGCGGCGGATGGCGGCCTGCGCTCCCTGGCGCTCCCCCTCAGCCAATGCGATACGTCCCTTGAGCGCGGCGAGCGTCGCCGCATCGCCCGCGCCCTGACGTGCCAGATCGGCGTAAAGTTCTACCGCATCGCGAACCATATCGGTTTTACCCAATCCCGCATCGTCGGCCAGCATGACCAGCGCGCGGAGGAGCGAGGCGCGATCGCCGGGCTTTTCCACCCGTGCCGACGCCGCCAGCCCCTGCGCGATACGTGGCGCGATATCGGCCTTGCGCGCCTTTTCCAGCCGCGCCAGGCGCAGCGCCGCCAAGGCGGTGAGCGCCGGGTCGTCGGCCTGCACGGCACGGTCGAGCGCGCAGGCAAAGGCGGCTTCCAGCCTGCGCCCCTGTCCCTCGATATCGGCAGGCGCGCAGCCCTGCGGTGCAGACGCCGGTGGTGCCGATGCGGCCGAGCGACGCCGCGCGCCCGGTGCGGCCGGTGGTGCGCCGCCCGCCAGTGCCAGCGCGGCCTCCCAGGCGGCGCGCGCGGCGAGCGCCTTGTCGCCCGCCTGCTCGGCCAGCACCTGGGCGGTGCGCAGAAAATCCTGCGCGCGCGCCTGGCTGCCCGATCGGGCGCGCCGCATCGCCTCGCCCGCCACCAGGCAATATTCGGCCAGTTGCGCGACGCTGGCCTGCTCGC
Source organism: Acidovorax delafieldii (assembly GCA_001555775.1). Classification (GTDB taxonomy): domain Bacteria; phylum Pseudomonadota; class Alphaproteobacteria; order Sphingomonadales; family Sphingomonadaceae; genus Blastomonas; species Blastomonas delafieldii_A. The sequence goes on from LSHP01000081.1 coordinate 59,461, forward strand.
CCCGCGCCAAGGGGGTGGATGGCGCGTGATCGGCGGGGGCGAGCAGCAATTCGAGCGCCGCATCCGCCCCGTTGTCGCCCCCGCGCATCAGACTGCGTGCTTGGCGCGCACGCGCGCTTGCCAGCGGCAGTGCAGCTGCGGGAAGGTCTGCCACCGGCCGATCGCACAAGGTGATCGCATCGGGCAGGCGCGCCTCCGCCGCTCCCGACGCGGCCAGGGCATATGCGACTGCCAATATCCCGATGCCCGCCATCTTACCCCTGCCTGGTAACGGCTTGCAGGATAACCGGATTTTCGCTGCGAATGAACGCCTAATGCGATCCGTCGCCGAGCATCGCCTTCAGGCGGTAGAGCGCGTCGAGCGCATCGCGCGGGCTCAGGTTATCGACATCGAGCGCCTGGAGCGTCTCGCGCAGTTCGTCCTTTGCCTCGGGTTCCCTGGCCGCAGCGGCGGCGAACAGCGGCAGATCGTCGAGCCCCGCAGCGAGGCCTCCGGTCGCCTCTCTCCCCGCTTCGAGCTTGGCGAGCACCGATTTCGCGCGCGCGACCACCACCGGGGGCACGCCCGCCAGCTTGGCGACCGCGAGGCCGTAGCTGCGATCCGCCGGTCCGTCGGCGAGTTCGTGTAGCAGCACCAGATCGCCCTTCCACTCGCGCGCGCGGACATGGTGCAGCGACAGCGCATCGAGCCGCCCGGCGAGCCGGGTGAGCTCGTGATAGTGCGTGGCGAACAGGCAGCGGCATCTATTGGTATCGTGCACCGCCTCGGCAATCGCCCAGGCGAGCGCCAGCCCATCATAGGTCGAGGTGCCGCGTCCGACCTCGTCGAGGATGACGAACGAGCGCTCGGTGGCCTGGGAGAGGATCGCAGCGGTCTCGACCATTTCGACCATGAAGGTCGAGCGGCCGCGTGCGAGATTGTCCGATGCGCCGACACGGCTGAACAGCCGGTCGACAATACCGATCCGCGCCGACCGGGCGGGCACGAACGCGCCAGCCTGAGCGAGCAGCACGATGAGCGCAGTCTGGCGCAGGAAGGTCGACTTGCCGCCCATGTTCGGACCCGAAACCAGCCACAGCCGGTCGCGTTCGGACAGGGTCGCATCGTTGGCGACGAACGCCTGGCCCGCCTTGCGCAGCGCGGCTTCGACCACCGGATGCCGCCCGCCCTCGATCGCGATCTCGGGCGCCTCGGTGAGTTCCGGGCAGCAATAGTCGCCCTCCGCTGCCATCTGGGCATGGCCGCAGGCGACATCGATGCGTGCGATCGCAGCGGCGGTGCGCGCGATGCCGTCGCGCGCGGCGATCACCTCCTCGCACAACCCCTCGAAATGCGCCTCTTCCGCCGCTTGGGCGTGCGTTCCCGCCTGCGCGATGCGCATCGCCTCGTCATGCAGCGCGGGCGAGTTGAAGCGCACCGCACCTGCCATGGTCTGGCGATGGGCAAAGCCGCTGTCCGCCTTCATCAGCGCATCGGCGCGCGCGGCGGGCACCTCGATGAAATAGCCGAGCACCGCATTGTGCCGGATCTTGAGCGCCTGCACCCCTGTCTGCGCCTTGTACTCCGCCTCCAGCGCGGCGATCGCGCGCCGCGCATTGCCCGAGGTATCGCGCAGCGCATCGAGCGCGGCATCATAGCCACGCGCGATATAGCCGCCCTGTTGGCGCTCGGTCGGCGGGCTTTCGACCAGCGCGCGCGCGAGATGCTCGACCAATGCGCCATGGCCCTGCATGTCGGGCAGCAGCCGCTGCATCAGATCGGGAAGGTCGGCTGCCTTGCCCAGCCGTTCGCGCAAGGTCCGCGCAGCGCTGAGGCCATCGCGCAGCTGGCCGAGATCACGCGGAGACCCGCGCCCGGCGACGACACGGCCCAGGGCGCGGGCGAGATCGGGGATCGCCTTCAACGCCTCGCGCACGCTGTCGCGCAGCAGCGGATCGGCATGGAACCATTGCACCAGCGCCAGCCGGTCGCGGATCGCGGACAGGTCGGTCAGCGGCGCGCCGAGATCGCTGGCGAGCAGCCGCGCGCCCGCGCCGGTGACGGTGCGGTCGATCGCATGAACGAGCGATCCGACGCGCCCGCCCTGCTGGCTTGCGAGAATCTCGAGGCTTTCGCGGGTGGCGGCATCGACCGCCATATGCTGCGCCACCTCGTGCCGACGCGGCGGCGCGAGGAACGGCATGGTCCCACGCGAAACATGTTCGAGATAGGCGAGCAGGCCGCCCGCCGCTGCCAGTTCGGCACGGCTGAAACTGCCGAACCCGTCGAGCGTCGCGACGCCGAAATGCGCCTTGAGCCGCCGTTCGCCCTCGAGGCTGCTGAAATCATGGCCTGGCCGCAGGATCGCGGTTTCGGCGAACGGGTCGGCGCGGTCGGACTGGACCAGCTCGCTCGGAGCAAGTCGCGCTATCTCTGCGGACAGGTCATTCGCGCTTGCCTGCATCAGCTCGAACCGCCCGGTCGAGATGTCGCACATCGCCAGGCCAAAGCCGCCTTCCGCGCTGGCGAGCGCGACGAGCCGGTTTTCGCTGCGCGAATCGAGCAATGCCTCTTCGGTCAGCGTGCCTGCGGTGACGAAGCGGACGATCGCGCGCTGGACCAAAGCCTTGGAGCCCGCGCGCGCCTTGGCTTCGGCAGGCGTCTCGGTCTGTTCGGCAATCGCGACGCGGTGCCCTGCCTTGATCAGCCGCGCGAGATAACCTTCGGCGCTGTGCACCGGCACGCCGCACATCGGCACCGGATCACCGCCATGCGCCCCGCGCGAGGTGAGCGCGATATCGAGCACGGCCGCTGCCGCCTTGGCATCGTCAAAGAACAGCTCGAAAAAATCGCCCATTCGGTAGAAGAGCAGGCAATCGGGCGCCTCGGCCTTGAGCGCATGATATTGCGCCATCATCGGCGTGGGGGCGTTGTCGGACGGGGCGCTCATCCGCTTTCCGTTACCCGAGCCGCGAGCGGCACGGAAGCGCGAGTTTTCCCCAGTACGGGTGCAGTGTCAAAATCCTCCCCGAGCTTGTCTCGGGGAGGGGGACCGCCGACCGCAGGTCGGTGGTGG
>LSHP01000082.1 GCA_001555775.1 Acidovorax delafieldii
CACCAGCAGCACCTAAATCTCCACCGAAAATTACACCACGAGCGCGGACGCTAACAAAGCGCGTAATCGCGGACGGTCGTGAGGTGCAGAACCCAGACGATCACGATCGATTGTGCGACCGCATAGACGATCAGTAGGCTTGCGCTCCACTTCGACGCCGACACCTCGTCTGTCGAGGAACCGCTAATCCTGCCCCAGGGCAGGGCGTCGAAAACCGGGTAGAGCGTGCCGCCAAGCACGATGCTCGACCATCCCCACAGTCCTCCTTGCGCGGCACCAAAGGCGACCACTGCGATATAGACGAGGGCGGCGCCGAAACGGATATCTGAGCTTCGCATGGCCAGTTCTCACGCGCTTTGCTGCAACGCAGCTTCTGACGCAGCGGACGGTTTCGTGGTGGTGGCAGAGCGGCCTGAGACCCGGTTTCGAATCTTGTGCAGGGTGCGCGCTTGCGCGAAGAGACGACGGGCACGTTCACGCAGATAAGTTTGCGCATCACCCGTGCGGATATCGTAGTAGATCACGAAATCGTGCAGGTCTTCGCGACCGAGCATATGAAGCGGTTCGTGGTCCACCGGGATCGCGCCCGCTTCGACGAAATGTCGCAAAGTTTGATAGCGGGTGATCCCGACAACCAGATCACCCCCGGTTTCAAGCGCCTGAACCGCGGCGTGATACAGAATGAGTGCCAGCCCGATCCCGCCGCGCAGTTCCGGCGCCAGAATGATATTGTTCAGTTCGATCATCTGCGTGCCGCTTTGCAAATCACCGCCCGGCACAAGGCTGTGAAACAGCGATCGATCGTCTTCCACCGGTGTAAGTGAACAGGAGCCGACGACCTCATCGCAGTATGTGAGGACATAGCACCTGGTTCCATTCCTTGGCATGAAGGTGCCGGAATGATCGTTGAGAAAGCCAAGCGGCCCATAGGTCTCGCAAACCAGATCAAGATAACATTCAAGTTGCGAGGGCGATGCAACTTCAAAGCGGTAATTGCCAGCGTCGCATGATTCGATAGTACGAACATCGTCTGGGCGTCGAAATCCTTGTTCGCGCATATCGGTTCTCCCGTGGGCAAAAAGGCTGTTCTATTCGGCAGCGATGGCGCATTCTGCGCCGACACTGGCTGGATTTCGCTGTTCCGGATCGTAGGGGTAGTTCATGCAGTCGGTAAACATTTGCGCGTAGCTGATGATTGTCATCGCACGCCCCTGAATAACCGCTTCGAGATCGTCTGAAGTCTTTATGAGCTCGTTCACTGCATATTTGGTTTCTTCGAGATGCTTGGCATCGAAACCGCTGTGACTGCGCATGAAGGTGAGGGATTCGGTCCGATACCCGTAATCGGACACCAGGACATCAGCCATGCTGCCAGCGATCGAGGCGCCCAGTCCCTCGGTGATCGATGCAACCCCCAGGATCCCTGCCGGATTGCCATACGTAGCCATGAAGTAGTTCTGGCAAACGAGCGTCCATGCCCCGTGATGCGGCTGCCCGGCGAGAACCTCTTAGGGGTCATGGCCCAAGTTCCGCAAATCCTTGATGCAGAACAGGTCGTGATTATTCTCTTCATCGGTTTGTGTGATGAACCAGTCGCGAAGCCCGCGACGATCGTCTTCACAACGCGCTGCAGCGAGCGCGAGCATCCGCGAAGTGTGGCGGACCATATGATAGGTTTCACGCAGATAAGCTGCATATTCGCCGCGGGTCAGGTTGCCGCCCATGATATGCGGAATCATCTTGTGATTACCCAAATGCTCCGCGTAAAGCTGTGCGGTAGCGTTGACAACACTTTCATATTGTGACATATTATTTTTCCAATCTGAAAATTATGCTTCAAACGATCTGTATGCCGACGATGGTACGGATCGAGGGAGGACGGACTACTGTAGAAAACTACAATGTCTGAAATTTCGTGCTTTCGATTAATTTCAGCGTTGCACTTCGACCTGCAGACGTAGCATTTGGTTTTGGGAGGAACCAAGATGGAACGGCTGAATGCTATATTCGAACCAGTCGATACCAATCGTGCCTTCGACTCGATGAAGGAGGATTTGGCGCAGGTTCTGGACAACGCGTGCAATGCTTTTGGCTTCGAGCACTATTGCCTCAAAGCAAGTCTGACTTTGCGCGATGGCGAGCGAAAGCTACTCAAATTAACCGACTATCCAACGGCTTGGCTGGAACGATATCTTGAGGCGGGATATGCGCTGGTGGATCCAGCCGCACAGCATGCGATAGATCACGTTGCGGCCGCGCCGCTTGATCTTCTGATTGCTGAAGACGAGCAGACGGAACTGAAGAAGCAGTTCATGGAGGATGCGAGAGATGTTGGGATATGCACCGGCATTACCATGCCTCTTCGATCCCCGTATTTGTCCGGATTCCTAAATTTCAACTATAAGAACGGTGTCAAAAACCACGCATTCATTGATCTCGCAGGCACTTTCTCAACACGATTATCCGAAGCGATGGGACGGATCTGTGCGAGCCAACACGAAACAGGGGGATATCATTCCCTTACCCTCAGGGAAAAGCATGTGCTGTACTGGGGATTGAACGGAAAGACCGCCTGGGAGACATCGATAATTTTGGGCATTTCCCAGCGCACGGTCATCGCCCATATGGTGAACAGCATGACCAAGCTGCAGTGCAGCAACAAGTTTCAGATGCTGTCGCGGATTGCTCCCTTTATCGACAGCGACCCGACTTTGGATGACTTTAGGATCGAGCTTTAGATACACCCACAGCGCTGATGGCTAAACCGGATCGAGATGTTGCATTTCAGCTCTGACACCAATGCCTTTCTTCAGCGGTTGGCGAACCACAACGATCGCGGCTGGTTTGAAGCCAACCGGGCGGATTACGAGCGCGCCATCAAGGAACCGGCAGAATTGTTCGCCATGACGATGTCTGCCGCGCTGGAGGCTGAAACCGGTCGCTACCACAACCCGAAGATCTTCCGGATATTCCGTGACATCCGGTTTTCCAAGGACAAACGACCGTATAACACGCATGTTCGGATTTCTTTTACTTCCGGGCAGGGTGCAACCGCCCCCGGCTATTTCTTCAGCCTTGAGCATGATCACTTGATGCTTGGCGCCGGCGTGTTCGGTTACAAAAAGACGGATCTGGAGAGGTTTCGCAACCTGATCCACGGCGAAAAAGGTGTCGAACTGCAGAAGATTACGGCCTCTTTGAGTGGCATGGGCATGCGCATGAGTGACCCTGAGCTCCGGCGTGTGCCTGCGCCTTTCTCGGCGGATCACCCCCGGGCTGAGCTTCTTTGTCGCAAAGGCCTTACCGTTTGGATTGACGATCTGGATTGCCGCATTGCCTATGGACATGATGCGATAGAGCGGTGTCTTACCGAATTCAGGAAGATGATGCCGTTGCATGACTGGATGTCAAATTTATCGCGCGAAACATAGCCAACGCCGCCGTCCATCCAAAACCGGGCTGCTACAAGGTGACAAACGCCGTATCGGTGGATCGCTTGGCATGCACGCCGGGAATCTCACATTGGGTTTGGTCGCGGTGGCTGGCACGGGCGTTGCGCTGGCCTTGATCTACCGAATTATCAAAGCCTCGCGATCTTCTTCACAAGCAGCAGGAGAGAGTTGGAAGCGCTATCCGACACAGCTGGCTGGATCAAAGCGTCCGGTTTGGGTGAGCACCACGCTGCTGCCACGCGACCACTCATGCGAAGCTACAAGATGCAAGCCATTGCAGCGGAAATCACCGCCAATGCGCGCAAACCCTAGACGACCTAAACTCTTGGAAAAATGGACTTTTCACACTCTAGGCTACGCTCAAATTCGACGATACCTAAAGTACCACACCTCGTGCCCCTGAGCGCGGGCCTTGGCCTCGTAGCGCGTCTCGGGCCATCCGCCGGGGCGGGTGAGGAAATCCTTCGGCCGCTCGCATAGCCAGTCAAACGCGGGATGGTCGTTCATCACCATCATCGCATGCGCGACATAGATGGGGTGATCGGTGCCGAAGCGGAACTCGCCGCCGGGTTTCAGCTTGGCGGCGATCAGGTCGACCGGGCCCTTGTTCATCATCCGGCGCTTGGCGTGGCGCGCCTTGGGCCAGGGATCGGGGTGCAGCAGATAGACGAAGCTCAGCGCGCCGTCGGGCACGCGCTCGAGCACGTCGATGGCATTGCCCATGTGCAGCCGGACGTTGAACAGATGCTGCTCGCGCACATGCTGCAACGCGCCGACCACGCCGTTGAGGAACGGCTCGGCGCCGATGAAACCGTGATCGGGAAGCATGTCGGCACGATAGGCCATATGCTCGCCCGCGCCGAAACCGATCTCGAAATGCAGCGGACGATCGTCGCCGAACAGGCGGCGCGAGGTGATCTCGCCCTCTTCCGGCACGCTGATCTGCGGCAGCAGCTTCTCGACCAGCTCGGCCTGGCCCAGGCGCAGCTTGTGGTTCTGCTGACGGCCATAAAGCCGCCGCACCGATACGGGGTCTCCGGGTTTGTACGCGGTCATGGCCAACGCGCATAGCAAAGCCGGGCCGCGATGCAAGCAGTAGCTGGGCCATTGAAGCAATCTATCGGGCGCTATCGACGGGTTGAATGGCAAGCGGCTTGTCTGGCGCACAGCTCTTATTTACAGTGATGTCAATGACAGACGCTTCTGCCCCCGTTTCGCCCGCCCGTTCCGCTGCTGCCGATGGTGCAGAGCCGATCTGGAAGACGCATTACAACCATCCCTGCGCCTGGGATCAGACCTTTGCGCCGCTATCGCTTCCGCAGATGTTCTTCGCATCGGCTGAGCGCAAGGGATCGGCGCCGCTGCTCGATTTCATGGGCCGCAAATACGGCTATGACGAGGTCGCCCGGGGCGTTGCGCGCGTCGCCAAGGGCCTGCAGGCGCTGGGCATCGGCAAGGGGGACCGGGTCGGGCTGTTCCTGCCCAACGTGCCGCATTATGTCGCTGCCTATTATGGCGCGATGGCGGCCGGGGCGACCGTGGTCAATTTCTCGCCGCTCTACACCGTCGACGAGCTGGCGCATCAGGTCGAGGACAGCGGCGCGACGATCCTGTTCACGCTGTCGGCCACCGCCCTGCTGCCGACCGCGCTCAAGGTGCTCGACAAGTCGGGCCTGGAGCGACTGGTGGTGGGATCGGTCGCCGGAGGGCTCTCGCCGGTCAAGTCGCTGCTGTTCCGGCTGCTCAAGGGCAAGGAAACCAGCGCGCTCCCGAACGATCCGCGGATCACGCGCTTTTCGAAGCTGATCGCCAATGACGGCGCCTACACCCAGGTGCCGATCGATGCGGAGCGCGACATCGCGCTGTTCCAATATACCGGCGGCACCACCGGCACGCCCAAGGGCGCGATGCTGAGCCACCAGAACCTGTCGGCCAATGCGCGCCAGGTCAACGCGATCGATCCGCGCAACGACAGCGAGCACGACCGCATTCTGGGCGTGCTGCCCTTCTTCCATGTCTTCGCCAACACCTGCGTGCTCAACCGCACCGTGCTCAATGGCGGCGAGATCGTGATGCTGCCGCGCTTCGAGGCGGCGGCGGCGCTGAAGGCGATCACGCGCACCCAGGTGACCGCGCTCCCCGGCGTGCCGACCATGTACCAGGCTTTGCTCGACAACCCAGAGATCGCCAACACTCGGTTCGCAAGCTTGCGCGCCTGCATTTCCGGCGGCGCGCCCCTCGCCGCCGAGGTCAAGGCGCGGTTCGAGGAGGTCACGGGAGCCAATGTCGTCGAAGGCTATGGCCTGACCGAGAGCAGCGGCGTCGTCTCGACCAATCCCTATGAGGGGCTGAACAAGCCCGGCACGATCGGCCAGCCCCTGCCCGGCACGCTGGTGCGTCTGGTCGACAAGGAAGACCCGAGCAAGGACGTGGCCCCGGGCGAGCCGGGCGAGATCATCTTTGCCGGCCCCCAGGTGATGCGCGGCTACTGGAACCGCCCCGATGCCGATGCCGAGGTGTTCATCGGCGGGTTCCTGCGCACCGGCGACGTCGGCCAGATCGACGAAGACGGCTATATCCGCATCGTCGACCGCATCAAGGACATGATCGCGGTGGGCGGCTTCAAGGTCTTCCCCAGCCAGATCGAGGAAATCCTCTATCGCCACCCCGCGGTGAAGGAGGCTTTGGTGATCGGCGTGCCCGATCCCTATCGCGGCGAGAGCCCCAAGGCGTTCGTCGCGCTGCAGGAGGACGCCGAAGCCGACGGCGCTGCACTGATGGCCTGGCTCAACCCGCAACTGGGCAAGCACGAACGCGTGATCGCGGTCGATATCCGCGACTCGCTGCCCAAGACCCTGATCGGCAAGCTCGACCGCAAGGAACTGCGGAAGGCCGAGGGAATCACCGCCTGAAGCATGCGGTTAACGCCCCTTGCCAAGCTGTCACATCGATGACACACTCCCCTTGAATGCAGGGCCCTGCAAATGGGGGATGGGCCTGCATTGGCAAGGCAGGGGAACGCATATGCCCAATGCACTCGATAAGCGGTTCGAGGCCGCACGCTTCAATGCCGATATCGTCAAGCCGGTCGCACCCGAAAGCGTGTGGGAAAAGCGGATCAGCAACCAGGTCGCCTATGCGCTGCTGATGTATACCGGCCTGCAGATTTTCGTGGTGATGCAGGCGATCCGGGGCGAAGGCGCGTCGATCCTGCCGTATATGGGCCTGGTGGCGCTGGTCGGGATCGTCATCCCGCTGTGCCGCCGCATGGAAAAGCGCTGGCAGCGGCTGGCGCGCAGCGGCGCTTCCGAGGACGCCCTGCTTTCTGCCTATCGCGGCGATCGCCTGGGCATCTGGCTGTTCGCCATCGGCTTTCCCTTCGGTTTCGTTGCTCTTTTCAAGGGCCTGCAGTCGCTGATCTGACGCGGCGGGCTCGATTGACCCTGGCCTGCCCGCGCCCTACATCGCGCTGATGCAGACCCCCGATCAAGCCAGAGACCTGGCGCAAGACCTTGTTTCCCGCGCCATGGCCGCTGGTGCGACAGCCGCCGATGCGGTGTTCGCCTGCGATGCTTCCACTGATGTGCAGATGCGGCTCGGCGCGCTCGAGGACGTTCAGCGCTCCGAAAGCGCCTCTATCGGCCTGCGTGTGTTTCACGGGAAACAGTCGGCAAGCGTCTCGGGTGCGGACGTCAGCCCCCAGGGGCTTGCGACGCTGGCCGAGCGCGCGGTGGCGATGGCGCGGCTCGCGCCCGAAGATGCCTATGCGGGCCTTGCCCCCGAAGAGCGGCTGATGCGTGGGCCCTTGCCCGATCTCGAACTCGACGATGGCGGCGATCCCGACCCGGCGCTCTTGCGCGAACTCGCGCTCGCCTGCGAGGATGCCGCGCGCGCGGTGCCCGGCGTGACCAACAGCGAGGGCGGCTCGGCCAGCGCGGTGCGCTCGGTGATGGCACTCGCCACCAGCCACGGCTTTTGCGGCAGCTATGGTGGCAGCCGCTATGGCGTTGCCGCGAGTGTGCTCGCCGCGCGCGACGGGCAGATGGAGCGCGACTCCGCCTCGCACAGCACGCGCTTCCTCGCCGATCTCGAATCGGCCGAAGATATAGGCCGCCGCGCCGGCGAACGCGCGGTGGAACGGCTGGGCACGGGAAAGATCGAGAGCGGACCGATGCCGGTCGTCTATGATCGCCGCGCGGGCGGATCGCTGCTCGGGCCATTGCTCGGCGCGATCTCTGGCAGCGCGATCGCGCGCAAGACCAGCTTCCTGCTCGATCGGCGCGGCCAGCCTGTGTTCGATTCGAGCGTGTCGATCATCGACGACCCGCACCGGCGGCGCGGCCAGCGTTCGCGCGCCTTCGATGGCGAGGGCCTGCCCACCGCGCCCTGGCGGATCATCGACCAGGGCGTGCTGAGCGGCTGGATGATGGACAGCGCATCGGCCCGCCAGCTGGGCGAAGCGCCTACCGGCCATGCGGCGCGCGGGGTCAGCGGCGCGCCTTCGACGGGCTCCAGCAACGTGCACATGGAAGCCGGGACGCAAAGCCCCGAGGCGCTGATGGCGGACATCAAGCTCGGCCTTTATGTCACCCAGCTGATCGGCATGGGCGTCAATGGCGTCACCGGCGATTACAGCCGCGGCGCGACGGGTTTCATCATCCGCGACGGGCAGCTTGCAGAGCCGATCAGCGAGATCACCATCGCGGGCAACCTCAAGGACATGTTCGCCGCATTGATTCCCGCAGACGATCTCGAGTTCCGCTACGGCGTCAACGTGCCGACCTTGCGCATCGACGGCATGGTCGTGGCGAGCAGCTGATGCGCATCGCCGCCCGCGCGCTCGCATTTGCCGGGCTGGTGCTCCTGGCCGGCTGCGGCGGATGGCGCAATGAAGGGCGTCCGCCACGCACCGATGATGCGATCACGGTGCCGCCCCAGGCCTCGCTCGTTTCGGTTCCGGTCGAGGCCGATCTCGGCAATCTTGCGCGCGCGATGGAGCGCCAGGTGCCGCGCCGCCTGTGGAGCATTGACCAGAAGGACCAGGTCTGCATCGCCAGCGAGAAGGTCGATTTGGGCATCGCCAAGGTCAAGACGCCCAAGATCAAGTGCCGCATCGTCGGGCAGGTGACGCGCGGTGCGATTTCGATCGCAGGGTCGGGCCAGCGCATCCGGCTGTCGATCCCCATCACCGCGGTGGTGCGCGCAGAGGATATTGCCGGCATCCTCAAGCGCGAGACCGCGACCGCGCGCGCGATGGTGCATGCCGATATCCGGATGGACATCGCGCGCGACTGGACCCCGCGCGGGACGCTCGACCTCAGCTATTCGTGGACCTCCGAGCCGCATATCGAATTTCTCGGCCAGAAGATCCGCTTCACCCAGGAAGCCGAGCGCGAACTCGCGCCGATCATCGCCCGGCTCGAACGCGAGCTTCCCGGCGAGCTCGGCAGGCTCGAGCTGCGCCGCCAGATCGAGAAGGCCTGGGCCTCGGCCTTCACTTCGGTGGTGCTCAACGAGCGCAACCCCGAGGTGTGGATGCGCATCACCCCGCGCGAGCTGCAATATGGCGGGTACGAGATCGTGCAGGGCAGGCTCAGGCTGAAGCTCGGCATGCGCGCGCTCACCGAAACCTATGTCGGCAAGAAGCCTCGGCCGCGCAAGGCCACCGCGCTGCCACCGATGCAGAAGCTCGAGGCTGACACCGGCGAGTTGGCCTTCTTCCTCCCCGTGTTCGGTGACTATCGCGAGTTGCAGCCGGTGTTGCTCGAGGCGTTGCAGAAGCGCTCGCGCCGGCCGTTCGTGGTGCCGGGGCTGAACCCGGTCGACGCGACCTTCAAGGCGGCAACGATCTACGGCACCAAGGGCGGCAAGATCGCCGTGGGCCTCACCTTCAGTGCGCATGAACGCGGCAGCAAGACGCCAACGACGGGCACCGTCTGGATGACGGGCAAGCCGGTCAATGCCGAAGATTCGCGCCGCGTCGGGTTCGAGGATTTCGAGGTTACCGGCACCACCGACATGACCGGCGGCGACCTGATCCTCGACATGATCAACGCGCCCGGCGTCGCGCCGATGGTGGCAGAGATGCTCGCGCAGAATTTCGAGCGCGATTATGCCGAACTGCTCGGCAAGATCGATGCGGCGATCGAGACCAAGCGTACCGGCGACCTGATCATCCACGCCAAGGTCAAGCGCGCGAAGACCGGCCAGCTTCAGGCCGCCGGGGCCGGGCTGTACTTGCCGGTCTGGGCGAGCGGCACGGCGAGCGTCACCATCCAGCCCTGACCGGCGCCTCGCTCAGCCCTTCAGCCGCGCGGCGTGCCAGCGCAGGTGATCCTCCATGAAGGTGGAGATGAAATAATAGCTGTGGTCATAGCCCGGCTGCAGGCGCAGCGTCAGGTCGATGCCGGCATCGGCACAGGCCTTTTCCAGCAACTCGGGCCTTAGCTGTTCGGCGAGGAAACTGTCGGCATCGCCCTGATCAACCAGCAGCGCGGGCACGCGCGCGCCATCCTCGATCAGCGCGACGGCATCATGGGCACGCCAGGCCGCGCGGTCCTCGCCCAGATAGCCGGTCAGCGCCTTGATGCCCCAGGGCACCTGCGAGGGCGCGACGATCGGCGCGAACGCCGAGACCGCCTTGAAGCGATCCGCCAGCGTGAGGCCGATGGTCAGCGCGCCATGGCCACCCATGCTGTGCCCCATGATCGACTGGCGCGTCATATCGGCCGGGAAACAATCGCCGATGATCTCGGGAAGCTCCTGCGTGACATAGCGCCACATCTTGTAGTGCTGCGCGAACGGCTCCTGGGTCGCATCGACATAAAAGCCCGCGCCCAGCCCAAAGTCGTAAGCACCCTCGGGATCGTCGGCGACGCCCTCGCCCCTGGGGCTGGTATCGGGCGCGACGAAGATCAGGCCCAGTTCCGCGCAGGCGCGGCGGAAATCGCCCTTTTCGGTGACATTGGCGTGCGTGCAGGTGAGCCCAGACAGATACCAGACCACCGGCAGCTTCGCGCCCTCGGCATGATCGGGCACGAACACCGAAAAGGTCATGTCGGTGCCGGTCACCTCCGAGGCATGGCGCAGCACCGCCTGCTCGCCGCCGAAGCTCTTCGCCGACGAGAGCGTTTCCACCGCGACCGGCATCAGAACACCACCACGGAACGGATCGATTGACCTGCGTGCATCAGGTCGAACGCGGTGTTGATCTCTTCCAGCCCCATGACATGCGTGATCATCGGGTCGATCTCGATCTTGCCAGCCATGGACATGTCGACGATCTTGGGCACGTCGGTGCGGCCCTTGGCCCCGCCGAACGCAGTGCCGCGCCAGTTGCGCCCGGTCACCAGCTGGAAGGGGCGTGTCGCGATCTCCTTGCCGGCCTCGGCCACGCCGATGATGATCGAGGTGCCCCAGCCGCGATGGCAGGCCTCGAGCGCGGTGCGCATCACCTCGGTATTGCCCGTCGCATCGAAGGTATAGTCCGCGCCGCCATCGGTCATCTCGACGATCTTGGCGACGACATCCTCGCGGCTCATGCCCTTGCTGTTCAGGAACGCGGTCATGCCGAACTTGCGGCCCCATTCCTCGCGATCGGGATTGATGTCGACGCCGATGATCTTGTCTGCGCCCGCCAGCCGCGCGCCCTGGATGACGTTGAGGCCGATGCCGCCCAGGCCGAACACCACGACATTGTCGCCGACCTGGACCTTGGCGGTGTTGATGACCGCGCCGACGCCGGTGGTGACGCCGCAGCCAATATAGCAGCTGGTCTGGAAGGGCGCGTCCTCGCGGATCTTGGCGACGGCAATCTCGGGCAGAACGGTGAAGTTCGAGAAGGTCGAGCAGCCCATGTAATGATAGATCGGCTGGCCCTTGTAGCTGAACCGGGTGGTGCCGTCGGGCATCAGGCCCTTGCCCTGGGTCGCGCGGATCGCGGTGCACAGGTTGGTCTTGCCGCTGAGGCAGCTTTTGCACTGGCGGCATTCGGGGGTGTACAAGGGGATGACATGGTCGCCCGGCTTGACCGAAGTCACGCCCGCGCCGACCTCGCGCACGATCCCGGCACCTTCATGGCCGAGCACGCTGGGGAAGATCCCCTCGCTGTCGAACCCGTCGAGCGTATAGGCGTCGGTATGGCAGATGCCCGTCGCCATGATCTCGACCAGAACCTCGCCCGCCTTAGGACCTTCCAGGTCGAGCTCGACGATTTCCAGCGGCTTCTTCGCTTCAAAGGCAACGGCGGCACGGGTCTTCATGGGTCGCAGACTTTCTGTTGATGGGGTCGCAGCGCCTCTAGCACCCGACTGCCGCCGCGTTAACCCCGCAACTGGACGGCAGGTTGGAAGAAATGCTCGGCTTCGTCTGGCGCTTGGCGCATCCGGGCCTATATTGCGCAAAACCTGATGCGCGGCATGGCTCGCGCGTCTATGGACGGGTCGATGCTGCTCAACCTCAGCCAGGCGAATTTCCGCAATGACGATGATGCCGCGCGGCTGGCCGCGCTGCGCGCCTATCAATTGACCCCCGACGATCCCGATAACGGCCTTTATGCCGATCTGGTCGGGCTGGCCCGGGCGCTGGGCGGCACCGAAACCGCGTTCATCTCGATCGTCGAGCAGGATCGGCAATGGTTCAAGGCGGCGCAGGGGCTCGACGTGACCGAAACGCCGCGCTCGATCGCCTTTTGCGACCATGCCATCCGCCAGAGCGAGGTGATGGTGGTGCTCGATGCGCGGGCCGATCCGCGCTTCGCCGACAACCCGCTGGTCACCGGCCATCCGCATATCCGCTTCTATGCCGGCGCCCCGATCATCAACGGTGATGGCTTTGCGCTGGGCACGATCTGCCTGTCCGACAGCCGGCCGCGTGAAGCGTTCGAGCGTACCGAGCAGCTCGCCGCGCTTGCCCGTCAGGTCGCGGCGCTGCTCGAGCTGCGCAAGCAGCTGATCCATCAGCAGCTCGCTGCCGACCTTGCCGCCGATCAGCGCGACCGGTTGTGGGACTCGTCGCTCGACATGATGCTCATCACCACCACCGACGGGCTGCTGGTGGCGGGCAATCCGGCCTGGGAAAAGGCGTTCGGCCCGGTGCCCGGCGACGGCAAGGGGCATATCCGCGACTATTTCGCCAGTCCCGACGAGGCCGAGGTGGTGCAGCTTGCCAGCGGCCAGACCGACGTCCAGCTCGAGCGAGAGATGCGCGGGCGCGACGGCCAGCAGATCTATGCCAGCTGGAGCCTGGCGCGCGAGGGCGAGCTGATTTTCGGCATCGCGCGCGACATCACCCGCGCCCGCGCTGCCGAAGCGCAGCTCGCACAGGTGCAGCGGATGGAATCGATCGGCCAGCTGACCGGCGGCATCGCGCATGATTTCAACAATCTGCTGACCATCATCTCGGGCAATCTCGATATCGCGCAGAAGCGGATCGCCTCGGGCCAGGTCGAGCGCGCCGAAATGGCAATCGCCAACGCCCGCGACGGGGCGAGCCGTGCCGCCAACCTGACCCAGCGCCTGCTCGCCTATGCCCGGCGCCAGTCGCTCACTCCGACGCTGATCAAGCCGACCGAACTCATCCGCGATCTCGAACCGCTCGCAGCCCAGGCGCTCGACGAACGCCACGAGCTCGCTGTCGACTGCCCCGACAGCCTGTGGCCGATCACCGTCGATGCCAGCCAGCTCGAGAACGCGCTGCTCAATCTCGTGGTCAACGCGCGCGACGCCATGGACCAACCGGGCACGATCACCATCCACGCCGCCAATGCGCTGCGGGGCGAGGAGGACATGGCCGACGGGCACGATGCGCCACCGGGCCGCTATGTCCGCTTCTGCGTCAACGATACCGGATCGGGCATTCCCGCCGACATCGCCGCGCATATCTTCGAGCCGTTCTTCACCACCAAGGAGATCGGCAAGGGCACCGGGCTCGGCCTCAGCCAGGTGCAGGGTTTTGTCGCACAATCGGGCGGCTTCGTGACGCTGAAGACCGCGCCGGGCGAAGGCACGACGCTGAGCCTGTGGCTGCCGGTGACCGCGGACGCGTTCGACGACCTGCCCGGCCGCGATGGCACCGGCGATGGCGAGGCGATGTGCCGCGCGGGCTGCACCATCCTTCTCGCAGAAGACAATGCGGCATTGCGCGCGCATGTCAGCGACGTGCTGCAGGAAGCCGGTTTCCGCGTTGTCGAGGCCGAAGACGGGCAGGCCGCGCTCGACATGATGCGCGCGGCCGAGGAGCGCCCCGATCTGCTGCTGAGCGACATCACCATGCCGCGGCTCGACGGCAAGGCACTCGCCGCAGAAGTGTACCAGTCCTGGCCTGAAATCCCGATCGTGCTGATGACCGGCTATGCCGGCGGCGCAATCGACAGCTGCCCGCACAATGTGCTGATCACCAAGCCGTTCGCGCCCGATGATCTGGTGGCTTTGGTGCGGCGAACGCTCGCCGCCGCACCGGTAGCCTGATCGGAAGAGGTCAGCCGACCACGCCCGCCGAAGCGAGCAGCGCCAGCGTGAGCAGGTCGCCCGCAGTCGAGGACATGGAGGCGATCTGCACGGGCTTTTCCATGCCGATCAGCATCGGACCGATCATCGCGTCACCGCCCAGTTCGCGCAGCAGCTTGGCCGAGAGATTGGCTGATTGCAGCCCGGGCATGATCAGCACATTGGCCGGTGCCGACAGGCGGCAGAACGGATAGTTGGCCATCAGCTTGGGGTTGAGCGCGACATCGGGCGACATTTCGCCCTCATATTCGAACGCGACCCCGCGCTGGTCGAGAATGCTCACCGCATCGCGGATATTGTCGAGCCAGCGTCCCGAGGGATTGCCGAAATTCGAATAGGACAGAAACGCGACGCGCGGCTCATGCCCCAGCCGCCGGGCGACATGCGCGGTATTCTCCGCGATGCACGCCAGTTCCTCGGCATCGGGGCGTTCGTTGACCGTGGTATCGGCGAGGAACACGGTGTGGCTCTTGCCGACCATCACGTGGATGCCGAACGGCGTCTGGCCCGGCTTGGGATCGAGCACGCGGCGGATCTCGCGCATCGACTGGCCGAAGGTGCGGGTGATGCCGGTCAGCATCGCATCGGCCTCGCCCAGATGGAGCAGCGCCGAACCGAAGATGTTGCGATCCTGGTTGACCATGCGCTTGACGTCGCGCTTCAGGTAACCGCGCCGCTGCAGCCGTTCGTAGAGCACGTCGACCATGTGCGGCACCAGCGGCGAGTTGGTGCTGTTGTGCACCTCGAACGCCATCGGATCGTCGACCGCCAGTTCCTTCAGCTTGTCGCGCACGCGCTGCTCGCGGCCGACCAGCACCGGCGTGCCATAGCCGCCATCGCGGAACTGGATGGCAGCGCGCAGCACCACCTCTTCCTCGGCCTCGGCAAAGACGACGCGCTTGGGATTGGCGCGCGCATCGCTGTACACCTGGGTCAGCACCGCGGTGGTGGGGTTGAGCCGCGACTTGAGCGAATGGCGATAGGCCGCCATGTCCTCGATGCGCTTCTGCGCGACGCCGGTGTCCATCGCCGCCTGCGCCACTGCCGCCGAAACCCGCTCCATCAGGCGCGGATCGAACGGGGCGGGGATGATATAGTCGACGCCGAATTTCTGCGTCGCGCCGCCATAGGCCGCCGCCACCTCTTCGGGCACCTGTTCGCGCGCGAGTTCGGCAATCGCCTTGGCGGCCGCGATCTTCATCTCCTCGTTGATCGCGGTCGCGCGCACGTCGAGCGCGCCGCGGAAGATGAACGGGAAGCCCAGCACATTGTTGACCTGGTTCGGATAATCCGACCGGCCGGTAGCGATGATCGCATCGGGCCGCGCCGCCTTGGCATCGGGCGGGGTGATTTCGGGATCGGGATTGGCCATGGCGAAGATGATCGGCTGCGGCGCCATCTTCATCACCATTTCTGGCTTCAAGGCACCGGCGGCCGAAAGCCCCAGGAAGATATCCGCGCCGTCGAGCGCCTCTTCGAGCGTGCGGCGGTCGGTCTTGGCGGCATGTGCCGACTTCCACTGGTCGAGATCGTCGCGGCCCTGATAGATCACGCCTGAACGGTCGCACATCAGCACGTTGTCGTGCGGCACGCCCATCGCCTTGATCAGCTCGGTGCACGCGATCGCCGCAGCGCCTGCGCCGTTGACCACCATCTTGACGTCCTTGAGCTCGCGCCCGGTCAGATAGCAGGCGTTGAGCAGGCCAGCGGCGGAGATGATCGCGGTGCCATGCTGGTCATCGTGCATGACCGGGATGTTCATCCGCTCCTTCAGCGCCTGTTCGATGATGAAACAGGCCGGCGCGCCGATATCCTCGAGGTTGATCCCGCCGAAGCTGGGTTCGAGCAGTTCGACGCATTCGATGAAGCGGTCGACATCCTCGGTATTCACCTCGATATCGATCGAATCCACGTCCGCAAAGCGCTTGAACAGCACCGCCTTGCCTTCCATCACCGGCTTGGAGGCGAGCGCGCCGAGATTGCCCAGACCCAGGATCGCGGTGCCGTTCGAGATGACGGCCACCAGATTGCCCTTGGCGGTATAATCATAGGCGGTCGCCGGGTCCTCGGCGATCGCGCGCACCGGCACGGCGACGCCGGGCGAATAGGCCAGGCTGAGGTCGCGCTGCGTCGCCATCGGCTTCGAGGCGATAATCTCGATCTTGCCGGGACGCCCCGCCGAATGGAAATGCAGCGCCTCGCGCTCGGTGAACTGGACGTTGCTCTTATCGCTCATCGACAGGCCCTTGTCTGGCGAACGCATGGGGTGCGCCCGCTGGTTGATCGAAATGTGTTCTGCCGCTTGCCCGGCCCGATGGTTTGATGACGCCCCGCTGGGTCTTGCATAGACGTGACCGCAAGCGTTGGGCAAGCCTTGACGCTACGAAATGTTGCGCAGCATGGCGGTTCAGCCCTGCCCCTCGCCGCGCAGCGCGGCCGCCACCAGGTCGGGCCGCTGGAACAGCAGCATGCGCCCCGTATCCGGCACGATCTCCGCCCGTGACCCCGGCCAGAGCGACTGCCAATAGGGCATGGAATCGGATGCCGCGTACATCGTGTCCTCGGCCCCGCACAGGATCGTGATGCGGCTGCCATCGGCGAGCGGGCGCACCGTGTCATGCGGTTCGCAGCGCGCGATGGCGAGAAAGCCCGCCCCGCCCTGCATCGCGCTTTGCTGGGTCGAACGGACATAGGCGGCGAGGATATCGCGATCGGCCAGCGTGGCGCGGTCCGCTTGCGATCCGCCGACAACCTGCAGCACCAGCCGCTCGACCGTGTGCGCCGAGGCACGGCGCGACAGATGCGTCGCCAGGGGCGCGACCAGCCCGGGGCGCGAATAGACCAGCCGTTTGACATGGCCCTGCAGCCCGGTGAGCCTCCCGTCGGCACGCGGCGGCGGCTCGGGATTGAGCACCACCGCGCGGTCGAACCGGTCGGCATGCTGCACGGCGAAATGCGCGAGCACCATCGTGCCACCCCGTGCGAGGATGCACGTCCGCTCTATCCCCAGCGCGTCGAGAATCTCGAGGATGTCGCGCATGTTGTGGTCGAGATAATCGCCTTCGATCATCGAGGTAAGGCCGAAGCCTGGACGGTCGAGCGTGATCGGGCGGATACCGCCCGCCTGCAGCGCGGCAATCGCTTTTGCCGGCAGGTGCCGCCCGGTGGTCGCGGTGTGCAGGCAGATCAGCGGGATGCCCTCGCGCGGCCCGTGATCGGCAAAGGCGATGCGCCCCGGCCGGTCGCGGCGCGGCAGCAGCCGCAGCGGTTCGGCCCCGCGCGTCGCCACCGACAGGTCGATATCGGTCGCCTCGGCGAGTGCCGCCACCGCCTGGATATGCCCGACCAGCGTGGTCAGCTGGACCACGGATTGCAGTTCGCACTGCGCGAAGATCGCTTTCAGCTCCGACTTGACGATGTTGATCGACAGGCCCAGCCGCAGCGCGCATTCCTCGCGCGTCAGCCCGCGCGCGATCGTGTCGGCAATGCGCGCCTGACGTTCGGAAAGCCCGAAGATATCGCGCAGCACCGGCTCGATCGCGAGATCGCCCGGCTGCTCGCCGCTCTCGATCTGCAGGCACAGCGCCACGAACTCGCCCTGGCGGTGGCAGCCCGCCTTGGCCATGGCGGACTTGATCGCGTCGCGCCCGGTCTCATAGCCGATGCCCTCCATCCGCGCCGCCTCGCGCACATCGCCGCCGCGCACCAGCGCCTCGGCCATGCTCACCTCGCGCGCGGAAAAGCCGAACAGCCGCGCTGCCGTCGCCAGCCCGCGCGGCTGCAATGTCGGCGGCAGATGCGCGACCAGCGCGTATTCCGCCTGGCCGCGTTCGAGCGCCCGGCGCACCTCGGCTGCCAGCGGCCAGTGGCGGGCGGCAGCGAGTGGCGCGGCAGCGACCGCGATGAACTTGCCCTTGTCCTCGAGCAGATACGAGACGCTCGCGCGCCCCGCACGAAGCGCGCCCAGTTCCGCCCGGCCCCGGTTCAGCGGCGCGGCCCAGGCGGCAAAGGCGGGGTCGGCAATGACGATGGTGCCGTCGCCATCGCAGGCGGCAGAGGCATAGGCGCGCGGATTGACGAAGGCGGGTCCCGCAGGGGCGCGGTCCGCATCGTGCATCAGCGCCTCGGCCAGCGCCTCGGGCGCTTCGGCGAGCACCGCGCCAAACCCTTCGCTATCCTCGTGCAGCATGTCGAGCGGATTGTGCGCGTCACCCGTGGCGCGGAACCGTTCCAGAAAGCGCTGAGCGCGGGACATGGGACTGCCCTCCTGCCTTTGGCGCGACCCCCCGGCAGGGACAATGTGTCGAAAGGCCCGCGCCGAGGCAAGCCCCGGCGCAGCAAGGGGAAATTCAGCTGGGCACGGTGGGGGCTTCGGCAGGCTTTGGCGGAGCCACCGTGAGGTCGATGCGTTCGAAGCGTCTCATCCCCGCGCGGCGTCGGATCAGCGAGCCTTTGGGCGTGCCGAAATCCGCCGTGAGCGTGTAGCGCTCCACCCGATAGCGTCCGGCGAGATCATCGGGCTCGGCGGCAGGCGAATAGCGCCGCTGGGCAATGGCCTTGACCAAGGGCTTGGCCCAGCCTTTCAACTCCGATCCGCGCAGGATTTCCGCAGACTCCACCCTGCCGTCCGCCCCGATCGCAAAACCGACATCGACCCAGAAGAACGGAAAATATCCGGGTTGTGGCTCCGCCAAGGGGCTGCCCCTCTCTATGGGCGGCATGTTGCCCGGTCCATAGGGCGTCGGGGTGGGGGGGGACCAGATCAGCGTCGGTCCCATTCGCTTCTGTTCTTCGGTCAGACGCGCGATCAAAGCTTCGACCGCGGCCATATCGCCATCGCTGGCCGCCAGACGCATTGCCAGCACCTCGGCAGCGAGCTTCAGCTGTCCTGCCTGTGGCACCTCGCTTGCCTGGATGGCGTCGAGCAGTTTCATGGCCTGTACACGCTGATTGGCCCGATACAACATGGCCGCGCGCCCCAGATCGGCGCGCATTGCGATCAACGGTAGGTTGGCCTCGGTCGCCCGTCCGGATAGGTTCTTCAGTTCGCGGATGTTCACCGACGGAGCGTCGAACTGGTACTGCGCCTGGATCAGCCGCATCCGCGCCATCAGCGCATTGGGCGATTGCGGAGCATGTCGGTCGAGCAGCCGGGTCTGGGCTCCCGTGGCGCGCAAAGCCTCGCGCTGGTCGCCAAAATGCCAGGCGACGGTTGCGCGGGCGGTGTGCAATTCGGCTACGGCAAAGGGATCGCTATCGGCCTGTTCCTTGGTGCGCGACACGGCTCTGGCCAATGCCGCGCGGGCGTTGTTGTAATTTCCCTCGCGGAATTCGGCCTCGGCATAGCGTACGGTCGCGATCACGTCCTCGCGCACCGTGCAGCCGCCCGCGATGCAGCGCTCGACATCGGCCTTGAGATCGGCAAGTTTCGCCCCGACCACGACGATCTCGTCGCGCTGGAGCGGGCCCGGCTTGAGGGGGTCGGGGGTTTGCGCTAGCCCGGCAGAGGACAGCAGCAGCAATGCGGTAGCAGCGAACAGACGCCTGGTCATAAGATACTCCGTCGCAAGAAAAACACCCGACTCGAAGAATATCACGGACTTGCAATCTGCCCTAGGCAAATAATCACAAGCCGCATGACTGAAAATATCGACAACAATCTTCATTATGGAGGGAAAATGACACTGTTTTCCCTAACCTACCAACGGCATCGCGCTCGACGCGGCAAAGCGGAACTCAGCCCGGCCCGCCCGGAGCCGAGGCCGGTTGCGGCGGGGCAGCGGTAAGGTCGATCCGTTCGAACCGGGGCGTGCCCGCGCGCCGACGGATCAGCGAGCCTGTGGGGGTGATGAAATTGCCGGTGAGCGTGTATCGCTCGACGCGATAGCGCCCGGCGAGATCGTCAGTATCGGCTGCAGGCGTGTAGCGCCGTTGCGCAATCACCTCGACCAGGGGCCTTGCCCAGATCGCGCGCGGCGATCCGCGCAGGATCTGCACGTCCTCCACCCGGCCATCGGGTCCGATCTGATAGCCGATATCGACCCAGCGCAGGTGCATCAGATCGGAGGAATGGCCCTGCACTTGCATCACCCGGCCATTGGCGGACGCAGAATCGCCGCCGTCCGGAGCCGGCATTTCGGGCGACCAGACCAGCAAGGGGCCGATGCTTTTCTGCTCGTCGGACAGTCTTGCGATCAGCCGGTCGACAGCTCCCGTGTCGCCGTCCCGCAGGGCAAGCCGCATTTCGGTGATCTCTGCGGCCAGCCGCAAACCCGCGCCCCTGGGATGGTCGTTCGCCTTGATGCTGGCGAGCAGCGCCCTGGCTTCTTCGCGTCGGTTGATGCGATGGAGCATGGTGGCCCGGCTGATGTCCGCGCGCATCGCGACCAAAGGCTGGTTGGCGGCTTTTGCCCGTTCGGCCAGCCACTTGATCTGCGCGATGTTCGTCGATGGGCCATCGAGCTGAAACTGCGCCTGGATCAGCCGCATCCGCGCCAACAGCGCGTTGACGGAATCCGGCGCATGGCGATCGAGCAGCCGCGACGTCGCGGCCGTGGCGCGCAGCGCCTCGCGCTGGTCGCCGAAATGCCAGGCGACGGTCGCGCGCGCGGTGTGCAGTTCGGCGACGGCGAAGGGATCGCTGTCCGCCCGGCGCTTGGTGCGGGACACTGCCTTGCCCAGCGCTGTACGTGCATCGTGATAATTGCCTGCGCGAAATTCGGCTTCGGCATAGCGGACGGTGGCGACAACATCCTCGCGCACGCTGCAGCCGCCCGCTTCACAGCGTTCGACCTCGGCCTTCAGATCCTTGAGCTTCACGCCGACCACGACGATCTCGTCGCGTTGCAGCGGGCCTGGGCCCGGAGCGGCAGGGTTGAGGGGAGCAGGCGTTTGCGCTAGCCCGGCGGTGGAAAGCCATGCCAGTGCCGTGGCGGCGAACAGACGATGAGCCATGCGTCACTCCGTCGGAAGAAATAACAGCCGGATCGAAAAATATCACGGAGAGCAAGGCTGCTCAAACTGCATGTTCACAGGCACCACGATAGAAAAGGTCGATAATTGACTTCACAAGGGAGAGGAACATGCCGCTCGTAACCACTGAAATCAGCGAGGGTGTCGCCATCGTCACGCTGAACCGGCCCGAGGCAATGAATGCGCTGTCCAAGGCCTTGCGCGCCGAGCTTGCCGAAGCGATGCTGGCGTTGGCGAATGACGATGCCGTGCGCGCGGTGGTGCTGACAGGCGCAGGACACCGTGCGTTCACCGCCGGACTCGACCTCAAGGAGCTAGGCGCGAGCACCGAAGGGCTGGGCGCGGCCAATGCGACCGACCCGCGCGACAATCCGGTCAAGGCGGTCGAGCAATGCGCCAAGCCGGTGATCGGCGCGATCAACGGCGTCGCGATCACCGGCGGGTTCGAGCTCGCGCTGGCCTGCGACGTGCTGATCGCGTCGACCAACGCGCGCTTTGCCGATACCCATGCCCGGGTCGGCATCATGCCCGGCTGGGGGCTGTCGCAGAAGCTGTCGCGGATGATCGGCATCTCGCGCGCCAAGGAGCTGTCGCTGACCGGCAATTTCCTCGATGCCGCCACGGCCGAGCGCTGGGGTCTGGTCAACCGCGTGGTCGAGCCCGAAGCACTTCTGCCCGCCGCTACCGCGCTGGCGCGCGACATGGCGAATATCGACCCGGTCATGGTGACGGCCTACAAGAAGCTGATCGACGATGGCTATGGCCTGAGCTTCGACGACGGGCTTGCGCTGGAAGCGGAGCGGTCGAGCGCGGCCAACGGGCAGGTCGCGCCGGAAGCGGTCGAACAGGCGCGGCTCGCGGTGATGGCGCGTGGGCGCAGCCAGGCCTGAGCGCGCCTTAACCGCGCGATTAAATAGCGATTGACGTTTACGTCAACGCAGCGCTAGACCTTGGTGCACCGCCGCACGGCATGAATCGCGCGGCCGAGAATTCACCGGAGAGAAGCCATGTCGCTCGATGCCCTTGCCCGCACCGCCTATACCGCCGATCACGAGGCCTTCCGCCAGACCGTGCGCCGCTTCATGCAGGAAGAGGTCGCGCCCAATGCGGTGAAATGGGACGAGGAAAAGATCGTTCCACGTGAAATCTGGCCCAAGGCAGGCGAACTCGGCATGCTGTGCCCGACCGTTCCGGAAGAATATGGCGGCCTGGGCCTCGACTTCGGTTATAACGCCATCGTCAACGAGGAAGCCGCCTATTTCGGCGGATCGCCGCTCGGCTTCTCGCTGCAGTCGGACATCGTCGTCAACTATCTGGTCCAGTACGGATCTGAAGAGCAGAAGCAGAAATGGCTGCCGCGCCTCGTTTCGGGCGAGACGATCACCGCGATCGCGATGACCGAGCCGGGCACGGGATCGGACCTTCAGGGCATCCGCACCACCGCCCGCAAGGATGGCAACCATTATGTCATCAACGGATCGAAGACCTATATCACCAACGGCCAGAATGCCGACCTGATCCTGGTCTGCGCCAAGACCGATACCGAGGTGCAGCCCGCGTGGAAGGGCGTGTCGATCATCCTCGTCGAAGCCGATCGCGAAGGCTTCGCGCGCGGCCGCAATCTCGACAAGATCGGCCAGGACGCTGCGGATACCTCGGAGCTGTTCTTCAACGACGTGCGCGTGCCGATGACCAACTGTCTCGGCGAAGAGGGCAAGGGCTTCATCTATCTGATGAGCGAGCTGCCGCAGGAGCGCCTGTCGATCGCCGTTTCGGCCCAGGCTTCGGCGCAAAAGGCCTATGACGATACCGTCGCGTTCGTGAAGGACCGCAAAGCCTTCGGCAAGACGGTGTTCGATTTCCAGAACACCCGCTTCGTGCTCGCGGACCTGAAGACCAAGCTGCAGGTCGGCTGGGCGCATCTCGACTGGGCGCTCAACCGCCATGCCAAGAAGGAACTGACCGCCGTGGAAGGTGCCGCCGCCAAGCTGTGGCACACCGAACTGCAGTGGGAAATCATGGACAAGTGCCTCCAGCTCCACGGCGGCGCCGGCTATATGAACGAATATCCGATCGCCCGGGCCTGGCGCGGTGCGCGCGTGACGCGCATCTTCGGCGGCACCAACGAGATCATGAAGGAACTGATCGGCCGTTCGCTCTGAGCAGCTGACAGGACCATTTGAATGCCCAAAACAGAAGCCTGGCAGCGCGATCCGGAAAGCTATCCGTTCAGCACGGTCACCGAAACGCGCTTCCAGGATCTGGACCCGCTCGGCCATATCAACAATGTCGCGATGGCGGCACTGTTCGAAAATGGCCGGGTGCGGTTCAATCGCAATCTGGGGCTCGAACGCCGTCAGCCGGGCGAGCGCTGGCTGATCGCGGCGGTCTCGATCGATTATGTCGCCGAAGCGCATTTCCCCGACCCGGTCGAGGTGATGAGCGGCATCGGGCGGATCGGATCGTCGAGCTGGGACATCTATTCGGCCGCCTTCCAGCAGGGCGTGTGCGTCGCGACCTGCGTGTCGACGCTGGTGCTGACCGACAAGAACGGGCCCAAGCCGATCCCCGAGCCGTTGCGCAAGCGCTATGAAGAGCTGTTCGTGCGCAAACCGGGATGAGAAATGGGCCGGAGCATTGCTGCCCCGGCCCTTTCGTCCTTACCAATAGGGCTGAACCTGCCAGTAATTGTAGACGCTCGACTGATAGTCGCGGTCATAGGCGCGGTCACGATCGCTTTCGGAAAAGCGCGGCGCATCCTTGAGCTGGTCAGCGGTCACGTTGACCAGATAGCCGCCAAGATCGGTGTCGTAGCTGAGCTTCGACCAGGGCAGGCTGTGCAGTTCGCTGCCAAGCCCAAGAAAGCCGCCGACCGAAACGATGACGTCGGTCACGCGCCCTTCGCGCTTGCTGATCAGCATGTTGGTGACGGTGCCGATCTTCTCGCGATCCGCGCCATAGACCGCGGTGCCATCGACGCGGTCGCTCGAGATGGTGTCATAGCCGCGTTCGAGCGTGCTGTCGGTCATGTTCATGGGGGTTCTCCTCGTGCTGTCCGCCGGTTCGCCGCTTCCGTTGGGGAATGGGGCGCTGACCGGGCCATGAGGCGGTTTGGGGGTGGCCCGGCCAGCAGGGCATCAAGGGTTGAACCGGCAAAGCGTTGCTCGCCTCGTCGCAAATAGCGCTGCCAATACCGATACTTCTGTTTTTCATGGGGCTGGGCTAGGGTCGGGCGACAATCGCGCGGGGGCTGACGTCCCGGAGAGGATGATGGGTGACGCTGGAGCCTGATCACGAGCATGCGGATGGCAGCCTGCGCGACTGGATGCAGTCGGGACTGTTCGCGGGCGTCGATCAGGCGGCGATCGACGCGCTGAGCGACCGCGCGCACCGGCTCGAACTGCCCGCCGGGAACATCCTGGTGCGCCAGGGCGATCCAGCCGATTCGCTCTATTTCCTCGAAACCGGCCGCTTGCGCGTGCTGATCGAGACGCCGACCGGCAACAAGGCGGTGGCGCAGATCGAGGCTGGCGAACCGGTCGGCGAACTCGCCTTTTTCGGCGGCGGCACGCGTACCGCAACGCTGCAGGCGAGCCGCGACAGCGTGGTTATGGTACTCGACCGGGCGAGCTACGACGCGGTGGTCGCCGCCTATCCGCAGCTCGTCCCTGCCATCCTCACCGCCGTGACCCAGCGACTCGCGGCCGTCACCGCCAAGACCCCGCCGATGGAAGCGCGGCTGCCGCGCGTCATCGCGGTGGTGCCGTGCGGGTCGAGCCGGGTCGATCCCGCGCTGCTCGGCCGTCTGACCGATGCCATTCGGACCACCGTCCCCGACGATCGCCAGGTGATGCTGGTGCGCGAAAGCGACGTGCCGCCCGGCCCCGCCAGCGCCTATCAGGCCTGGCTGCGCGAGCACGAGGCGCGGCGCGGCTATCTTCTGATCGACGCCTCGGGCGATCCCGAATGGGGCTCGCTGGTGTGCCGCAATGCCGACGGCCTGCTGATGATTGCCGAAACAGGCGCGAATCCGGCGATGAACCCGCTCGAACAGGCGGGCTGCGCGGCAATCGAACCGCCCAACCGCACCTTGCTCGTCATCCGTGCCGAGGGCAGGCAGCCCATCCGGGGCACTGCCGCTTGGCTGACCGGGCGCGATCCGCATCTGCACCACCACATGGCGCTCGACAGCGAGGCCGAATTCCGCCGCGTCGCGCGCTTTCTCACCGGGCGCGCGGTGGGGCTGGTGCTAGCAGGGGGCGGCGCGCTCGGCTGTGCGCATCTGGGCATCGTGCGCGGATTGCAGCGCGCGGGCGTGCCGATCGACCTGATCGGCGGAACCAGCGCGGGCGCTGCGATGGGGGCGGCGATCGCGCAAGGGCTGTCGGTCGACCAGACGCTCGACCAGATGGAGGCGATGTTCATCGGCGCCAAGGCGATGCGTCGGTTTACCGTGCCGATCCATTCGCTGCTCGACCCCGCCGTGTTCGATGCCGAGCTCGAGGCGCGCTACGGCAATGCCGATATTGCCGACCAGCCGATCAACTTCTTCGCGATTTCCACCAACCTGTCGACCAATGACCTGCATGTCCACCGGCGCGGCGCGCTGTGGCATGCGGTGCGCGCCTCGGGATCGCTGCCGACGATCCTGCCGCCGTTCATCGATACGGACGGCAATATCCTGGTCGATGGCGGCGTACTCGACAATGTGCCCGTCGTGACGATGCGCGCGCTCAAGTCCGGCCCCAATATCGTCGTAACGCTGGGCGAGGCGGGACAGGTGTGGCGGATCAAGGCCGCCTACCAGTCGCTGCGGCGTCGCGGGCAGCTGATCCGCGACCTGCTGCTGCGGCGCAAGTCCGACAGCGATTTCCCCTCGATCGTCGAAATCATGCAGCGATCGATGGTGGTGGCGAGCCGCATTGCCTCGCGATCGATGCTGCGCGAGGGCGACATATTATTGAGCCCGCCGATCGTGCCGGGCATGCAGATTCTCGACTGGCATCTGGGGCGCAAGCAGGCCGAACAGGCGGCGCGCTATGTCGAGCAGCAGGTCGCCGCGCATCCCGAACTGGGCGGACTGGCCAACCCGTCGGATTAGACCAGCCACCAGATTGCGCCGATGAGGGCCAGCGTCGCCAGCGACAGCAGCCAGGACAGCAGCCGGATGCGCATCGGCTTGAGCGCAGACACGCTATGCGCTTCGAGCTGATCGACAATATGCCGCGCGCGCCGGTCGGCGGAGAGAAACACATAAATCGCGACCAGCAGGAACACGCTGGCGATCGCCTTGGGCACCCATTCGGGTTCGAGCTCGCGGAACAGCGCGTTAAATCCCAGTCCGATGCCGACGGCGGCCATGCCGGTGCGCACCCATCCGGCAAAGCTGCGCTCATGCGCCAGGACAGTGCGATCCTCCGCTAGATCGGTGCGGTCGCGCGCCAGCTCGCGGCGTTTCTCGGCATTCATCGGACGGCTCCTCGCGCACCAAAAGCCATTCCGCGCCGATCATCGCAGCAACATAGGCTGGCTCAGGTGGTAGGGTCGAGCGCTTCGGCCACCTCTTCGGTCTTGCGCCGGGGCAATGCGATCATGCCCAGGATGAACAGCGCGAAGCACAGGCAGATCGCATTGGGGATGATCAGCGCCCATTCGCCCTTGAGCAGCCCGAAGGTCGTCCAGGCGAGGAAGGCCAGGCTGGTCAGCGCGAACATGCCGAGCGAAAGCCCCTCGGTCGAACGATCGCGGATGATCTTCCACGCCTGCGGGGTGAAGCTCGCCACCGAGGCGCACGCGCCCACCGTGCCGACAACGGAAATCCAGTCGAGTGTCATGAAAGCTCCAGGGGTTCGAGCGCCAGGCGGCTCCGGTTGAGCGAATTGGGAAGATCATTGGCCATGAAGCGCACCACCGCCTCGCGCACGTCGCAGCGCAGATCGAACAGCTCGCCGCCATTGCGCGCGCTCATCAGCACCCGCAGCTCGAGAATGTCGGCGGTCATGTCGGTCACCTGGAGCAACGCCACCCGTCCGTCCCAGAGCCGGTGTCCACGCACCGCCTCGAGCGCGACCTTGCGCACGCTCTCGACATCGGCGGCATGATCGGCATGGATCATCACGGTGCCGAGCAGATGGCTGGTCTGCAGCGTCCAGTTCTCGATCGGCTCCTCGAGCAGCTTCGAGACCGGAATGACCAGACGGCGGTCGTCCCAGATCTTCAACACGACATAGGTGAGCGTGATCCGCTCGACCCGGCCCCATTCGCCGCGATAGACCAGCACGTCGTCAATCCGCACCGGCTCGGTAAAGGCCAGCTGGATGCCCGCGACGAGATTCTTGAGCAGCGGCTGCGCGGCGACGCCGAAGGCGAGGCCGGCAAGGCCGGCCGAGGCGACCAGAGCAACACCGATCTCGCGCACCGCCGGAATCTTGAGCAGCAGCAGGCCGATGCTGACCAGCCCGACGATGACAATGGCGATGCGGGCGAGAATGTCCGCGCGCGTTCGCCTGCGCCGCGCAGCGAGATTGTCCTCGGCGCTGACATCCGATCGCGCTTCGATATAGCCATGGACGAAACGGATGATTGCGATGACCAGCCAGCCCCAGAGCAGCGGCATGATCACGCGCACCGCGCCGGTCAGCGCGGCGGCGGCTTCGTCACCGCGCACCGCCAGGCTGTCGGTGCCAAGCAGCACCAGCGCAACCATGATCCAGCGCGAGGGCTGGCGGATGCATCTGACCAGCGCCTCGTCCTGCAGCGTGCTGGTACGCCGTGCGATGCGGCTGGCAATCGCCATGACGACGGCATGCGCGACCAGCGCAACCGCAATGAGTGTGGCCGCCAGTGCGGGCGTGCGCAGCAATTCCCAGAGATCGGATTGGTCCATCAAGGGGTAACGGCGCACGCCCGATCGGGTTCAGCCCTGGCTTCAGAAAAGCGGCTGATAATTGACCTGGTCGGCCAGATCCTCGCGATCGAGTATCTCGAGCCGGCAATTGACGAGGCGGATGACGCCGTCGGCGCGCATCTGCTGCAGCGTCCGGTTGACGTGCACCGACGAGATGCCGACGAGATCGGCGAGCAGTTCCTGGGTGAGCGGCATGTGATAGCTGTCGGCCTCGCCCTGGCCGCGCATCGCCAGCCGTTCGCCCAGCTCGAGGAACAGATGCGCCATGCGCTCATAGGCGCTCAGGCAGCCGAGACGGAAGATGCTGTTCTCGAGCTGGCGCTCGATCAGCGCGCATTCCAGCTCGACCACGTCCGATTCGGGCAGCGAGCCGAACTCGATCAGCTGCAGACGGCTGATCGACATGACCGCGTGGTAGAAGCTGGGCTGGTTGCTGCGCCAGACGCCGATGATCTCGCCGGGCAGATACAGGTTGGTCAGCTGGCGCCGACCGTCAAAGGTGATGCGATATCCCGCCGCCCAGCCTTCCAGGACGAGTCGCGGCCGGACGACGGTGTCGCCCTGCTGGATGAAGTCGCAACGCGGCTCGATGGAACTGGGGGAGTGGCGGGGTTGAGACGGAAACGCGATCGGCAAGCTCGCATGGATGTTCATGATTACGGTGTCTCTCTGCTAGGTCCCTCCCCTCGCACCCTTTCAGTTGGCTGAACGCCCGTCCTTATACTGGTATATGTTAGTGCCGGATTCGCGACGAGATGAAAAAAACGGGGGGCGAAATGCCCCCCAAGTCGCTGATTTATATTAAAATTAACCCAGGTTAAGTCTTGGGTTTCTCGGTCTTGCCGAGTCCCGAAGACGAGCCGGACGCGCTGGCGCCATCGCGCTCGTCATCCTGTCGGTTCTTCGAGCGCCACTCGCTGAACTCCTGGTCGAACTGGCTCTGCCGCTGCTGATTGAAACGGTCATAGTCGCTGTCGAGCTGCTCGATCTGCTTCTGGCGCCAGCTCGAATAATGCGGATCGTGCTGGTGCCGGTGCCCTGAGCTATCACCCTGCTGACCCCAGCCGTGCTGTCCACCACCCTGCTGGTTCTGGCCATAACGCCCCGAACCCTGCTGGTCCTGACCGCCCTGGAAGGACTGGCCATAGCCGCCGGCCATGCCGCCGCCATAGCCCGAAGACTGGCCGCCCTGACCGCCCGAATAGCCATAGCCGCCCTGGCCGCTGCCGCCGCCTGACTGGCCCCATTGGCTGCCATTGCCGCCCTGCTGGTCATAGCCGCTGGGCTGGCCATAGCCTTGGTTCGACTGACCATAGCCCTGGCCCGACTGGCCATAGCCCGACGAACGGTTCTGCTGGCCCTGGCCTGCGCCGCCCCAGCCGCCGCCCTGGGCAAAACCGCCGACTTGCGCATAGTCCTGGCCAGACTGGCCAAATCCGCTGCCGCCGCCATAGCCGCCGCCCTGGCCCGAACCGCCACCGCCATATTGCGCGGGATCGGCGAAATGGCCGCCATGCTGCCAGTTGTTGCCGCCCTGCTGATGCGACTGACCGGATTGGCCGGACTGGCCCCAGCCGCCACCCTGGTTGTTGCCGCCCTGCTGACCGCGCTGGTAATCTCCCTGCCCGCGCTGGCCCCAGTTGTCAGCCTGCTGCTGCGGCTGGCCCTGCCCGGCATAGCCGGATTGATGGCTCGCCGAGCGCGCATAGTCGTTTTCCTGCCGACGCTGGCCTTGCTGGTTGCTGTCGGTGTCGTTCCAGTTCTGATTGTTATCAGCCACTTGAGACTTCCTTTCCTGCATTGCGGTTGCGCCACCTGGGGAAGAGGCGGCGCTCCGGACCGCTGCTGCCATAGTCGGAACATTGGCGTGCAGCGGCCCTTGCACAGGTTAGGAATGGCGCAGGCTATCGCACCGCTCGCCGCAAATCAGCTTCCGACGATCACCCCGCCATTGGGGTGGAGCACCTGGCCGCTCATGTAGCTCGAATCCTCGCACGCCAGGAACAGGAAGCAGGGTGCGACCTCGTTGGGCTGACCGGGGCGTCCCATCGGCGTCGATTCACCGAAATTCTCGAGCTTCTCCTCGCTCGCGCCACCACAGGGGTTAAGAGGGGTCCAGATCGGTCCCGGCGCGACGCCGTTCACACGGATGCCCTTTTCGACAAGATTTTGCGACAGGCTGCGCGTGAAGGCGGTGATTGCGCCCTTGGTCGCCGAATAGTCGAGCAGCT
Source organism: Acidovorax delafieldii (assembly GCA_001555775.1). Lineage (GTDB taxonomy): Bacteria > Pseudomonadota > Alphaproteobacteria > Sphingomonadales > Sphingomonadaceae > Blastomonas > Blastomonas delafieldii_A. The sequence continues at coordinate 30,068 of LSHP01000082.1, forward strand.
CGTCGGCACCCTTGTACATCGTCACCGAGGTGCAGTTGATGATCGTCGCACCGGGCTTGAGATGCGGCATCGCCGCCTGCACCATGTAGAACATGCCATAGACATTGGTCTGGAAGGTGCGCTTGAGCTGCTTGTCCGAGATATCGTTAATGTCCTTGTCGGGATGCTGCTCGCCCGCATTGTTGACGAGAATGTCGATCTGGCCGAACGTGCGGATGGCAAGGTCTATGACCTCGCGGCAATGGTCGCGCTCGCCGATATCGCCGGCGATGATCACCGCCTTGCCGCCTTCTTCCTCGACCATCTCGGCCGTGGCCTCGGCATCGGTGTCCTCTTCCAGATAGCTGATCACGACATTCGCGCCCTCGCGCGCGAACAGCACCGCGACGGCACGGCCGATCCCCGAATCGCCGCCGGTGACGATCGCCACCTTGCCCTCGAGCCGACCCGAACCCGGGTAACGCGGCTGCCATTCGGACTTGGGATCAAGCTCGGCTTCGAGGCCGGGAAGCTGTGCCTCATGCATTTTGGATATCGTGCTGGTCATGGGGAAATGTCCTTCGATGGAGGGAGGGTGCGTGCCCGGATCAACCCAGGGTCACGTCGAGAAACATCATGATGGCCAAACCCGCCATCAGTGCAGGGGTTGCCGATCCATGCTCGATCCGGCGGCTGGTGCCGGGGATGATGTCGGCCATCACGACGAACAGCATCGCGCCGGCGGAAAAGCCCAGCGCCCAGGGGAGCGCCGCTGTCGAAGCCTGGACGATAGCAACGCCCAGCGCACCGCCGAACGGTTCGACCAGCCCAGTGGCGAGCGCGGCGAGGATGCACCGCCCCCTGCTCCAGCCCAGGGTCGACAGCGCCGCCGCCACCGCCATGCCTTCGGGAATGTTCTGGATGCCGATCCCAAGCGCGGTCGCCCAGCCGAGGCTCGCATCGTCCGACATGAAGCTGACGCCGACCGCGGTGCCTTCGGGAATGTTGTGCAGCGTCACCGCGAGGATGAACAGCAGGATGCGCCGATGTTCGGCATTGTCGGCGAGCCAGCCGGGCAGCTTCGCCAGCCGGGCGCGCGCGATCCGATCGATGCCGCGGCCGAGCTGCGCCATCGCCAGCGCGCCGAGCAGCACCGCGCCGATCACGATCACCGCCGCCATCTCGCGCGACGACCCGGTGGCCTCGGCCTGCGCGATGCCGGGGATGATCAGCGAGAAGAACGCCGCCGCGATCATCACTCCGGCGGCAAAACCCATCAACAGATTCTGCCGCCGGGCATCGGGCGGGCCGCCCAGCATGACCACCACGCCGCCCAGCCCGGTCAGCGCGCCTGCGACCAGGCTGCCGACGATGCCCAGGATCGCCAGTTCATTCATCGGCTTGGGCGCGGTGGCGAGGGGTCATGCCTGGCATCGTCACGTCAGGGTCAGACCTGCTTCATGCCGAGTTCGGCCCCGGTCACCGGATCGACCGTGGGGTCCGATGCGGTGCGCTCGGCCATCGCCAGCACGGTGCGCAGCTGGTCCTTGGGCAGCTCGACCTCGGCGGTGCCGTCGCCGCCATCGACCGGGCCGTGCGCCTCGAGGTCGTCGATCCGCTCCCACTGGTCGCCGCTGTTCCACGGGCCCTCGGTATCGCCGGGGCCGGTCGACGCGTTGACATAGAGCGAATCATAATCCCCCATCGCGCCGAGCTTGCCCGGAGGGAAATTGTCGGCGATCGTGTACAGCGCCTTTTCGAATGATTTCTGGTGGGCGATCTCGCGCGTCATCAGAAAGCCGAGCGCATCCTTGATGCCCGGATCGTCGGTCACGTTGATCAGCCGCTCATAAACGATCTTGGCGCGCGATTCGGCAGCGATATTGCTGCGCAGATCACAGGTCGGGTCGCCGCGCGAATCGACATAGGCTGCGGTCCATGGCACGCCGGACGAATTGGTGAGCGCGGGGCCGCCGCCATAGAGGATCGCCTGGGTATGGCTGTTGCCGCCAGCGGTGAGCGAGCGGTACAGGTCCGCTTCCTCCATCGCAGCCTCGGCCAGATCGCCTTTCGCGCCCTTGTTGAGCATCGCGACGATCGATCCGATCACCTCGAGATGGCTCAGCTCCTCGGTGGCGATGTCGAGCAGCATGTCCTTGCGGCCGGGATCCTCCTCGGCCAGCCCTTGCGTGAAATAGCGCATTGCCGCAGCGAGCTCGCCATCGGGTCCGCCGAACTGTTCGAGCAGCAGCGAACCGAGCACCGGGTTCGGTTCGGACACGCGCACGGTATATTGCAGGCGCTTGTTATGGGTGAACATGCGGGGGGTTTCCTTGAAATGGGGGGAGGTCCCGGAACGCGCGGTTCCGGGGCCGAAGGATCAGAGGGCGGTGGTCGTGGGGTGCGCCGTCGTCACATGCGCCGCGTTGCCGACGCGCTCTTCGCGGCGTAACGTGCGCGGGATGGTGTTGTGCTTGGGCGCCGGCATCGCCAGCGTGAGGAGCGCACCGATCAGCGGCACGCCCATGATCCAGAGCGGCAGCAGCGGAAATCCGAGAAAATAGGTCATGGGGGGTCTCCATCATTGCCGGGGCGGGGTGTCCCGACAGGATGGTGCAAGGCTGACCCCTTGAGCACGACCGCCCCATAACATGGGTCAGGCCGCGCCAATTTCGTCAGAACGAGGGGGTTTCACCTATGTAAGATTGCCCGGGCGCGCGCTCGGCTAGGTGCCGGATCAGTCCAATGCGACACGCCCGTCCGTTCCAGGACCGGCGGCCACCTTCGATCCGGAGACACCCGATGCACCGCCCGTTTTCGCACAGCCCGACCCCTGCCCTTTCGGCGCGCCCGGTGATCGTCTGTTTCTCGCACCTTCGCTGGGACCTGGTGTTCCAGCGGCCGCAGCACATCATGACCCGGCTCGCCGGCCAGTTCGACGTCACCTATTGGGAGGAGCCGCGCTTCGAGGCGGCGTGCGATTCTCCCCGGCTCGACCGCAGCAGCGTCGAGGGCGGCGTGACGCGGCTGGTTCCGGTGCTGCCCGAAGGGCTTGACGGCACCGCCATCGATCGGGCGCTCGGCGCGTTGCTCGAGGCCGAGGTCGCAGGCCACCGCGGCCCCCTGGTCTTCTGGTACTATACCCCGATGATGCTCGCGTTCAGCGCCGGCATGCAGCCCGATTTCACCGTCTATGACTGCATGGACGAGCTCGCCAATTTCGCCTTTGCGCCCGCCGATATCGCGCAGCGCGAGGCGAGCCTGATGGCGCGCGCCGACCTGGTGCTGTGCGGCGGACGCAGCCTCTACGAGGCACGCCGCAACCGTCACCCGAACGTGAACTGCTATCCGTCGGGCGTCGATATCGCGCATTTTGCGCGCGAGGCCGCGACCACTCCGGAACCCGAGGATCAGGCGCAGCTGCCACGCCCGCGCCTCGGCTTCTATGGCGTGATCGACGAGCGCATGGACCTCGCGCTGCTCGCCGAACTCGCAGCGCTGCGCCCCGACTGGGCGTTCGTGATGATCGGTCCGGTGGTCAAGATCAGCCCCGACGATCTGCCGCGCGCCGCCAATATCCATTGGCTGGGCGGACGCGATTATGCCCGGCTGCCCGATTATGCGGTGCACTGGGACGTCGCGCTGATGCCCTTCGCGCTCAACGCCTCGACGCAGTATATCAGCCCGACCAAGACCCCCGAATATATGGCGAGCGGGCTCCCGGTGGTTTCGACCCCGATTGCCGATGTCGTCGCGACCTATGGCACGCTCGGCAGCATCCGCATCGCCGAAGACGCGCGCGGATTCGTATCCGCCTGCGAAGCGTTGCTCAGCGCCGATCCGCGCACCCGCGCCGCGTGGAAGGCAGAGGCCGAAACGTGCCTGGCCGACAAGAGCTGGGACGGAACCGTCGCCCGGATCGCGCGCCAGTTGCAGGATGGGCTTGTCGCGCGGCAGGTCGCGCGGATCTCGAGCGCGCGCCCCGTCCATCGCGCGCGCCATTATGACGTGCTCGTCGTCGGCGCAGGGTTCGCCGGTGCCGTCATGGCCGAGCGGATCGCGGCAGGATCGGGCAAGTCGGTGCTGGTGATCGACAAGCGCCCGCATATTGCGGGCAATGCCTATGACCATCACGACGATGCCGGCATCCTGGTGCACAAATACGGCCCGCATATCTTCCACACCAACAGCCGCGACATTCTCGACTATCTTTCGCGCTTTACCGGCTGGCGGCCCTATGAGCATCGAGTGCTCGCCGAGGTGGACAATCAGCTGGTGCCGATGCCGATCAACCGCACGACGCTCAACGCACTTTATGGTCTGAACCTCGAGACCGAGGAGGAAGCGGCAGAATATCTCCGGTCGGTTGCGCTCGATGTCGGCGAGGTGCACAATTCGCGCGATACCGTGGTGTCGCAGGTCGGTGAGGACCTCTATGCCAAGTTCTTCGAGGGCTATACCCGCAAGCAATGGGGCGTCGATCCGCGCGAGCTCGACAAGTCGGTCGCGGCGCGGGTTCCGGCGCGGACGAATACCGATGACCGATATTTTACCGATGCGCATCAGTGCATGCCCAATCAGGGCTATACGAAGATGTTCGCCAAGATGCTGGATCACCCGCAGATCGACGTGCTGACCGGTCAGGGCTATGCCGATCTGCCCGACAATATCAGCTGGGACCATCTGGTCTGGACCGGGCCGATCGACGAATATTTCCACCATCGGCTGGGGCATCTGCCCTATCGTTCGCTGCGCTTCGAGCATGAAACGCTGCCGCAGGAACAGGCGCAGCCGGTTGCGACGGTCAACTATCCGGATTACGATGTGCCCTATACCCGCATCACCGAGTTCAAGCATCTGACCGGGCAACAGGCCGAGGTGACCAGCATCATGCGCGAATATCCGGCGGACAGGGGCGATCCCTATTATCCCGTGCCCAATGCAGCCGCGCAGGACATGTACCGGCGCTATGCGGCGCTGGCGCGCGATTGCGCGCATGTGACCTTTGTCGGTCGGCTCGCCACCTATCGCTATTACAACATGGACCAGATCGTCGGCCAGGCGCTGGCGACCTGGCGCAGGCTCGATGCGCGCTGGCGGCTTGAATCGCTCTCGACCCTGGGCGTGGTGGCCGCCGAATGAAGCACGTTGCCGAGCTTGAACAGACGGCCATCCGCCGCGTATCCGCACCCGGTCCCGAACGGGACTGGGTGCGGTGCGTGGGCCGCGCGCCCTATTTCCAGACCGAATCGGGCGCGGCCTGGGCACCGGTCGGGCATAACGAGGCGATCACCTGGCCGCATCTCGCGCCGCTCTATCGCAGGCAGGATGTCGCATCGGTCGATCAGCATTTCGCCGCGCTGAAGGCGAGCGGGGTCACATGCCTGCGCCTCATGCTCGATTACAACCAGGTCCGCCACCGCCATCTGGAAAGCCGCTGCGGCCATTTCAGCCCGGCAATGGTGCGGCTGTGGGACGATCTCATCCAGCTGGGTGAGCGGCACGATATCCGCTTCCTGCTCACCCCGTTCGACACCTTCTTCATGGCGCGGCGCTGGAAGACGCACCCCTATGCCCAGGCGACCGGCGGGCCGTGCAAGTCGCCGCGCCACATGTTCACCTGCGCCGATACGCGCGCGGCGATCATCAACCGGCTGCTGTTCGCTACCCGCCGCTGGGGGCACAGCCAGGCGGTGTTCGGCTGGGACCTGTGGAACGAGATCGACAGCTTCTATGCTGGCGGCGACATGGCGGCGGTGCATGCCTTTGTCGGCGAGGTCTCGGCTGCGCTCAGGGCCGAGGAGTTGCGCGTGCATGGCCGCAGCCATCCGCAGACGGTGTCGGTCTATCTCCCCAACCTGCTGCTGCGCCCCGATCTGGGCGAGGTGATCTTCCGCCACCCGTCGCTCGATTTCGCCAGCGTGCACCTGTACGAGAAGGGCACGATCGACCATCCGCGCGGCACGCTTGGCCCCGCCGAGGCGACCGCGCGGCTGATGACGCAAGCGATCGAGCAATGTCCGGTCGATCGCCCGTTGCTCGATACCGAGCACGGGCCGATCCATGCGTTCAAGGATCGGCACATCACGCTGCCGGATGATTTCGACACCGAGCTGTTCCGCCGCATGCAATGGGCGCATCTGGCGAGCGGCGGCGCAGGCGGCGGCATGCGCTGGCCCTATCGCCATCCGCATGTGCTGTTGCCCGCGATGCACGAAGCGCAGGGCGTGCTGGCGCGCTTCCTGCCACTGATCGACTGGTCGGACTTCCGCCGCCAGCCGCTCGGCGATCGGTTGCGCGCACCGGGCTTCGATGGCCTTGCAACCGGCTGCGGCGATGCCCGCCAGGCGATCGTGGTGCTGATGGCCAATCGCGCGCAGTGCGGCCATGCATCGACGCTCGACATTCAGGGGCTGGAGCCTGGCGTGTATAGCGTCACCCAGATGAACACGCTGACCGGAGAGGCGGAAACCGCTCAGGTCCAGACGATGCAGGACGGAACGCTCACCGTGCTGGCGGGCGGGACGGGACAGGATGTCGCGCTCGCGATAGTGCGGACCGATTCGAGCGGCTAGTCGCCGCGCTGGTCCTTGGCTGTGCGCAGCCCGATGGCGAGCGCGGCGAGCGTCACCATGTTGCGGATGTCGCGCCGCGGGCGCTCGCCATAATCGACGCGATAGACCCAGGACTGGTCGGGCACCGCGACGCCGATATAGGCAACGCCCGCGCCCTCGCGTTCGTCAGGGTCGGACGACCCGGCAAAGCCGGTAATGGCGAGCGAAAGCTGCGCATCGGCAAGACACAGGCTGTTTTCCGCCAGAGCGCGCGCCACCGGCTCGCTCACCGCGCCATGCTGGTCGATCAGGCCGGGATCGATGCCCAGCATGTCGTGCTTGGCGGCGACCGAATAGCAGACATAGCCGCGATCGAGGCAATGGCTCAGCCCCTCGATATCGGTGACCAGCGACGACAGGAAGCCGCCGGTGCAGCTTTCCGCCGTCGCCAGCTTCCAGTTCATCCTGTCGAGCCTCGCCAGCAGCGTTCGCGCGGCTGCGGTCAGCTGCGCGGAATCGGGCACCACACGTTCGTCGCGTTCCTGTTCGAGTGCTTCGGTCATGCCCGGCCCGTGCGTTCAGCTCGCCAGCGCGACCAGTTCGGGCCGGGGCAGACCTTCGGCCTTGGCCTGGGCGAGCAGTTGCTGCTTCAGCTCGGCCATCTGCGCGCCCAAGGCGACCAAGTCGATGTCCGCCTTGCGCACCTGCGCGAAGATGCTGCCGCGCTGGCGCTCTTCCTCATAGACGTGATGCTCGACCTGCTCCTTCAGCACGCTCACCTTGGCGTCATAATAGGCGTCCGAGGGCGTGCCCTGTTGCAGCGAGAGGATCAGCGTCTTGGCGCTGTCATGCTCGACCTGCGCCTCGTCCATCATGTCGTCGTCGACCGCCTCGCGGATCGCAGGATAGAAGACCTGCTCCTCGACCATCGCGTGAATGGTCAGTTCCTGGCAGATCTGCTGGACGATCTTCTGCTGCGCCGCCTCGCCGCGCGCATTGTCGTATTTCTCGAACAAGGCTTCCACCGTGCGGTGGTCATCGGCGAGCATCTGCAACGCGTCGCGGCTTTCCTTCTGGGCCATGTCTCTCTCCTTTGTCGAACGGGTCAGGCGAGGATCAGCCCCGCCATGTTCATCTCGCGGCTGAGCTTCTTGTTCTCCTCGTCGCTCAGACGCTCGCGCAGCGCGGGGAACAGCTCGTCCTCTTCCTGGCGCATATGCTCCTCGAGCGCGCTGCGCAGGCGGCCGAGCGTTTCGTTGAACGCCGGATCGCCCTTGTCCATATGGCCGAGCGCGTAGAGCATCGCCTTGACCTCGCCATGGTCGCTGTTGAGCGACTTGGCCGCATCACCCTCGCCGCCCTGGCCGAGCACGGGATAGATGACATTCTCTTCCTGCATCGCGTGCTTGGTGATCATGTGCTTGAGGTTCATCAGCAGCATCGCGCGGCGGTCGGTCTGCTCGGGCGAGAGCTGTTCGAGCTTGTCGATCACGGCCAGCGTCGCCTTGTGCTCCTTGATCAAGCCTTCGCACCAGTCCTGCGCCATCGCGGTGGGGGCCTGGACCGCCATCTTGCGGCCGATATTGGCGATCGCCGCCACGCCTGCAGTGAGCAGCAGGCCCTTGACCGAGCTGCTCAGGATCGAGCTTCCGCCCTGTCCGTTGGGGGTGCGACCATTGTGCGTTCGTGAATGAGCCATGGGGTGTTCCTCTCGATGGGGGCCGCCGATTCGGGGAGGCGGCGGCTTCGGACCTTTGTGTCGCGCAGCCGCGAACAACCCACACCGGCCTATGTTAGCGCCCCCCGCAATTGCCGCGCCTAGCCTTGCAGCCTCATTTTGCGAGAAGGACGGAGCCATGACCGACAAGACGCGTATCCCCGACGACATGGAAGCGCGGACCGGCAAGGGTGGTGCGGGAGAATCGGGCGGCGGCGCCTATCCCAACCCGCACACCGGCAAGGAGCTGCGCGGCGAAAAACGGGGTTTCATCGAAGGTGGACAGAGCGAGAACCGCTATTACGGGCCGAAACATGCGCAAGGCAATGCCGCCAAGAATGCCGGGCGCGACGATCTGGCAGGCGACAAGGTCCATGAGGGCATGTGATCTGCCCGGCGCGCCTGCCCGATGAGCAGGGAAGGCGCGCTGGTCTTCACGACCGACGACATGCCCGGCATCACCCGCAAGCGGCGCGGCAAGGGCTTCAGCTATCACGATGCGAAGGGAAAGCTGATCCGAGACAGGGCGGTACGCCAGCGCATCGACAGCCTGGCCATCCCGCCCGCTTATGAGCAGGTGTGGATATGCCCCGACCCCAACGGCCATCTGCAGGCGACCGGGCGCGATGCCCGCGGGCGCAAGCAGTATCGCTATCACCCCGCCTATCGCGAGCAACGGGACGCGGCGAAGTTTGCCCGGCTTGCCAGTTTCGGGGCGAAACTTCCCGCAATCCGCGAACGGGTGGAAAAGGATATTTCCTCGAAGGGAACATCGCGCACCTGCGTGATGGCGACGATCATTCACCTGCTCGACTGTACCGCGATCCGCATCGGCAATGCGCTGTACGCCAAGCAGAACCGGTCCTACGGCTTGACCACGCTGCACTGCCGCCATGTCGCGCTCGAGGCCTCGCAGATCCGCTTCCGCTTCAACGGCAAGAGCGGGCGCAAATGGGATGTGAGCCTGCGCCACCGGCGCGTCGCCAAGGTGCTGCGCGGCCTGCAGGAGCTGCCCGGCCAGCAGCTGTTCCGGTACAAGGACGGCGACGAGCTGCGCGCGGTCACGTCGGACGATATCAACGCCTATCTGCGCGAGATCGGCGGCGAGGATTTCTCGGCCAAGGATTTCCGCACCTGGTGCGGCACCGTCACGGCTTGCTCGGTGCTGTGCGAGCTGCGTCAGCAGGAGGATGCGCCGCCTGCAGAAAAGGCAATCCGCGAGGCGGTGGCGCGCGCCGCCGATGCGCTGGGCAACACGCCCACCATATGCCGACAGTCCTATATCCATCCGCAGCTGCTCGAAGCCTATCGCGATGATGACCCGATGTTCCGCCGCACCGACCCGGACGAAGCCGAACCGGCGGTGCTCAAGCTGCTGAAAAAGCGCCGTTGAGGGGAACCTGCACGGCTCTGGCGCGTGTCCCTTGCACACCTTCATGGATGGACCCGAAAAGGAGCCGCACCCGCGTGCCTGACAGCCTTGTGCATTTGATCGTCCCCGCCGAAACCCATCAGGAGGCAAGGCCATTGGCGCTGCTGCTTGATTTTGACGGGACGCTGGTCGAGATTGGCGACACGCCCGATGCTGTCGCGATCAGCCCGGCCATGGCCGACACGCTGGCCGAAGCGTCGCGCACCCTGGCTGGCCGCATCGCGGTGGTGAGCGGCCGCTCGCTCGAACAGCTGCACCGCTTGCTTCCCCCCGCACTGGCAGGCGGCGTGATCGCGGCCAGCCATGGTCAGGAGCTGAGCGTCGACGGCGCGGTCCAGGCCCCTCGCCCCACACGGCTGTTCGCCGATCTTGCCTTCGAGGCGGCCCTGCATTTCGAGGACTTTCCCGGCATCGTCATCGAGGAGAAGAGCTTCGGGCTGGGCGTGCACTACCGGCTGATGCCGCAGTTGCGCGACCGGGCTGAGCAATGGGCGCTGGCGCAGGCCGCCGCGCACGGGCTGGTCGTCCAGCAGGGCGACATGGTGTTCGAGCTGCGGCCCGGCGGATCGGACAAGGGCGATGCGGTGCGCGCCATCATGGCGCTGGATCGCTTTGCCGGCAGCGCGCCGGTGTTCATCGGCGACGATCTGACCGACATCCCTGCTTTCGAAGCGACGCGCGCGCTGGGCGGCCAGGCGATCAGCGTCGGCTCGCGCACCGCCGATCACAGCGACGAGCGGCTCGACAGCGTCGAAGGCGTGCGTCGGCGCATCGCGGCGCTGATCGCATGAGTGCGGCGATGAGGGACGCCATGAACCTCTGGCCCATCGGCAATTGCGAGATCGCCGCGCTGGTCGATCCCAATGCCCGCATCGCCTGGGGCTGCCTGCCGCGCTTCGATGGCGATCCGGTGTTCTGCTCGCTGCTCGAACCCAGGCAGGACCATGGCTATTGGGACATCGTGCTCGAGAACTGCGCACATACCGAGCAGCACTATATCCGCAACACCCCCGTGCTGGTCACGCGCATGTCGTGCAATGCGGGCAATGTCATCGAGGTCGTGGATTTCATGCCGCGCTTCCCGCGCCATGGCCGCATGTTCCGCCCGGTGGCGATTGCACGGATCGTCCGCGTCATCAGCGGGTCCCCCCGCATCTCGGTGCGGCTGCGCCCCGCTTATGCCTGGGGCGAGGGTTCGCCCCGGCTCACATCGGGCTCCAATCACATACGCTATATCCTGGGCGAACAGGTCCAGCGATTGACGTCGAACGCCCCTTTGGGGTGGATCCGGGACGAGCGCATGTTCAGGGCAGAACGCGACCTCTATTTCTATTTCGGCCCCGACGAAGGGTTCGACGCGCAGCTAGAGGCGCGGATGGAGGCAATGCTCGACGAGACCGTCTCGACCTGGCAGCACTGGGTGCGCGGGCTCAACTTGCCGCTCGAATGGCAGGAGGCGGTGATCCGCGCCGCGATCACGCTCAAGCTGTGCCAGTACGAACAGACCGGCGCGATCGTCGCGGCGCTCACCACCTCGCTGCCCGAACATGCCGATTCGGGGCGCAACTGGGATTATCGCTTCTGTTGGATCCGCGATGCCTATTTTACCGTGCAGGCGCTCAACCGGCTCGGCGCGCTCGACGTGCTCGAATCGTACCTGCATTACTTGCGCAACATCGTCGATGCAGCGCGCGGCGGGCATATCCAGCCGCTCTACGGCATCGGCGGCGAAGCAACCCTCACCGAGCATGTCATGCCCGCGCTCCAAGGCTTTGCCGGCATGGGTCCGGTGCGATCGGGCAACCAGGCCTATGAGCAGGTCCAGCACGATGCCTATGGCCAGATCGTGCTGTCGAGCGTGCAGGCCTTTTTCGACCAGCGGCTGCTGCGCCAGGCGACCGTGCAGGATTTTGAGGCTCTGGAAGTCGTCGGCCACCGCGCCTTTGCAATGTTCAACGAGCCCGATGCGGGCCTGTGGGAGCTGCGCACCCGCGCGCATGTCCATACCTATTCCGCCGCGATGTGCTGGGCCGCATGCGACCGGCTCGCCAATGCGGCAGGCGCGATCGGGCGGCCCAAGGCGGCGATGTTCTGGGGCGAGCGCGCCGAGCATATCCGTACCCATATCGACGCCCATGCCTGGAGCCATGCGGGCAACCATTATTCGGCGGTGCTGGGCGAACGCACGCTCGATGCCAGCCTGTTGCAACTGCTCGACCTGAAATTCATCCGCGCCGACGATCCGCGCTTCATATCGACGCTCGACGCGATCGAGGGCGGGCTGCGCCGGGGCAGCCATATGCTGCGCTATGCCGACGAGGACGATTTCGGCCCGCCGCAATCGGCGTTCAACGTCTGCACCTTCTGGCTGATCGAGGCGCTGCACGCCACCGGCCGCTATGGCGATGCCCGTTCGCTGTTCGAGGAAATGCTGAGCCGCCGAACCCCGGCCGGCCTGCTCTCCGAAGATATCGACCCCAGCACCGGCGCGCTGTGGGGCAATTATCCGCAAACCTATTCGCTGGTGGGGCTGATCCAGTGTGCAGGCCTTCTCTCCCGCCCCTGGAGTGACGCACGATGAACCGTCTGATCTGCATATCCAACCGTGTCCAGGCCGCGCATAGCGGCGCGAACAGCAATCGCGGCGGGCTCGCCGTCGCGCTTTCCGCCGCGCTCCGGGAAAGCAACGGCATCTGGTTCGGCTGGTCGGGCGAGCAGACCGACGAATTTACCGGCCAGATCAGCTTCCGTCGCCAGGACGGGGTGGCCACCGCGACCATCGATCTCGAGGCACAGGATATCGAGGAATATTATAACGGCTTTGCCAACCGCACGCTGTGGCCGCTCTTCCACTACCGGCTCGATCTGACCGAGATCGCCCGCGACTTTGCCGGGGGCTATGCGCGCGTCAATCAGCGCTTTGCCGAGACGGTGGCGCCGCTGATCGAGCCCGACGACATGATCTGGGTGCACGATTATCACCTTATGCCGCTCGGCCAGCGGCTGCGCGAGCGCGGGTTCGATAACCGGCTCGGCTTCTTCCTCCACACCCCCTGGCCACCCGCCAGCCTGATGATGTCGCTCCCGGGCCATCGCGAGCTGGTCAAAAGCCTCCTCAGCTATGACGTGATCGGCTTCCACACCGACGAATGGCGCGCCTCGTTCATCGACTATATCGTCACGCACCTGGGTGCCGAACTCGACGGCGATCATGCGCTGCTCGACGGGCGCTCCACCCGGCTGCTGATCTGCCCGATCGGGCTCGACACGGCGGAGTTCACCTCCGCGCTTGGGACCCCGGCGGCGCGCGATGCCGAACAAAGGCTGATCACCAGCGCGGTCGGGCGGCAGGTGATCGTCGGCGTGGACCGGCTCGACTATTCCAAGGGGCTGCAGGAGCGCTTCCTGGCCTATGAGCAGCTGCTCACCACCCGGCCCGAATTGCGCGAGAAGCTGTTCCTGTTGCAGATCGCGCCGCCCTCGCGCGGCGACGTGCCGAGCTATCAGCAGATCCGCGCAGAGCTGAACGCACTGTCGGGCGGGATCAACGGCGAGTTCGCCTCGATCGACTGGGTGCCGGTGCGCTATGTCAACAAGGGCTATGCGCGCGAGGAGCTGTTCGGGATCTACCGCGCCTCGCGCGTCGGGCTGGTCACACCCTTGCGCGACGGGATGAACCTGGTCGCCAAGGAATATGTCGCGGCGCAGGATCCCGAGGACCCCGGCGTGCTGGTGCTGTCGCGCTTCGCCGGCGCGTCGGTGCAGCTCGATGCCGCGCTGATCATCAACCCGCACAGCAGCGAGGACATGGCCGATGCGATCGCGCGCGCGCTCACCATGCCGCTTGAGGAGCGGCGCGAGCGCCATGCCGCGATGCTGGCCTCGGTGGTCAAGCAGGACGTGCGCTGGTGGAGCGCGCGCTTCATCGCCGCGCTGCAGCCGCCCCAGCCGAGCGAGGATCGCCCCCGGCTTGCGCTCGCCGGCGGCAAGGGCTGAATACCGACGGCCATCGTCTGCAAAAAAAATGGCGACCCGAAGGCCGCCAGTGAGGTGGAGAGAAGGAGCGGATCCGCTCTGTTTGTCCGCCGTTACTGATCGGTGGTCGAACCGGTCGCGCGCGGGGCGCGGTTGGCGCTCGACGATTCGTTCGCTGTGCCCATGCTACCGTCCTGCATCGCGCCGCTGCGGTTGCCCGTGCCCACCCCGGCGGTCGTGCCATTGGCACCCTGGCCATTCTGTTCCAGCCAGTCGTGATGCTTCTGGATGACCGGGATGACCTGTGTCGCAAAGCCCTTGAGCTCGTTATTGTCGCCGCTCTGGGCATAGCCCTGATGCAGCGCCAGCGCCTTGCGGTGCGCCGCCATCTGCTGGCTCAGATATTCGCGATCGAAGGCCTCGCCCCGTGCCGCCTTCAGCCGGTCGATCATCGCCTGATGTTCGGTATCGAGCCGCGCCGGGGGCTGGGTGCCCAGATTGGCGCGCGTCACCATCGCCTTCATGTCCTGCGAGGATTTTGTGTGGTCAGTGACCATCATCCGGCCGAAATCCTTGACCTGTTGCGACTGGCCGTTCTTTGCTGCCAGCTCGCCCGCCTGGATCTCGTACAAATCCGAATTGGCGGCCTGCGCCACATAGGTGCCAGTCGATACCGGTGTTGCCGTGACGGCGGGATCGTTCGCCGAATTCATTGCCATATCGTCCTGCCCGGTCGCAGCCGCATCGCCCGCTGCCGTGTCCGAGCGCGCGCCATCGGGTGCATCGCAGGCCGCCACCAGCAGGGCCGCCGTCAAGATTGCCATATTCCGCATAACCACATCCTTTCGATGGTTGGTGCGGCAGGAATAGGCGGGGCTAGGCGAGGGTGAACTTACATAGGCAAGTCCATTTCGGCGTTCAGCGCAACGGCCCTCCCCGCGCGCTCTGCATCATGCGCGCGATCATCTGCACCATCTCGGTAAAGCTCTGGTGCGACAGCGGCTTTTCGAAGCGCGTGACCTCGCGAAAGCAATCGGCAATCGGGTCTTCGCCATAGCCGGTGCAGAAGAGAAAGGGGATGTCCAGCGCCTCGAGATGGCGGGCAAGGGGAAAGACCAGCGTGCCGCGCAAGTTGATATCGAGCACAGCCACATCGACCGATCCCGCCTGATCGAGCGCTTGCAGGGCAGCGTCGAGGGTTGCGGCCGGCCCAACGATCTGCGCGCCATGCGCAACCAGCCGCCGCGAGAAATCATCGGCGATCAGGAAATCGTCTTCCACGACGAGGACGCGGCAGCCGCGCAGCAAGGCTTCGTCAGACGGCGGTGATGTCATTGACCACTCAAGCTTTTTTCACTGGAACGGATGAGTTCGGTTTCCCTGTGCAACATACTCGCAGGCCGTGCGTAGGTTCCCCACAAGACGCCATGGGAGGCCGAAAATCTTGACGCCGCACGTCACCTTGAAGCTGCGCGGCTTTGGCGAATTGAACAGCGCGTCTGAAGCCTGGCTGGCCAAGCGGGTGCAACGCGATGTGCGCGCCCTGCCCCCGCGGGTCGATCTCGTGCGTCAGGGGGTCACGTCCGTCAATGAGGTGTAATTTGGGGTGTGGTCACCGGGCTGCATGGTC
>LSHP01000083.1 GCA_001555775.1 Acidovorax delafieldii
TGCCTGCCGGGTCTTCGGCCTCATGGATGTGCTGGCTCCAGCCCGAATCCCCCAGTGCAATCATGGTCTGGGGATCGGCGACCCCGGTTCCATCATCCAAAAGGGTCAATCGCGCTCCGTCCTGATCCGCGCAGCAGGCGATATCGATCCGGGATGCGCCAGCACGGCGACTGTTCTGGAGGAGCTCGCCGAGGATATCGCCGATGGTGCCGTTAAAGAGGCGCGTGACTTTAGTGATCGTCTTCGGGCTGACGCTGGGACGGATGACTGTCGGGTTCATGGCAAAGGGTCCTTCATCGCATTGGTTCGCCCTTCCCCTCCCCCTCCCCTTCAGATCGGCGGATTGATGCCTGGCCAGAGCCGGGCGGCCTTCGGGCCGCGCCATCAGCGCACATGGCCGAGACACCCGTGCGCCTTGGACGTTAGGTTGATCGGGTGGAGAGCCGTGCCGAGCTTTGCTATATCTTTCCAAGCGGGACAGTCGCTTGCCTCAAGCCTGAAGCCAAAAACTCAGCAAGCGATAACCTTCACATGGCCTTGGGCCGCGTAATCGATGATCTTGCTGTCGCGCGTGATGACAGGAATTTGATGGTGCCGTGCTGTAGCGATGACGAACCTGTCGGCAGGGTCACCGTGCAAGGGATCAGGCAGATGCGAGGACGCGATCGCAATTTCGGGAAGGAGCGGTGCTTCCTTGATGCCGGGACCGGCCATGAACCGCGCAAACCAGCTTTGCGGGTCCGGAAGAAACGTCAGCGCTGGACCATTGCCGCTGCGAACGCGGCTCAACAATCCCACCTCCCAAGCCGATGCGGGTGATACGAACACGCCTTCTGCGAGTGCGGCATGTGAAATGGCCGCGAGCGCCTCTTGGGCAAGCGGATCACCATTAGCGAGCCAGATAACCGCACACGTATCAAGCAGGACAGCGCTGGGCAGTTCGGAGGGTTTCTTCTTCGTCATCACCCGTGCAACACGCCTTCGCTTGCAGCGAACGGCTCATCAACTACCGGTGAGAGGAAATCAAAACCTTCGGGAATGCTCACGGAGCCAGACATAAAACCGTGCAGCGTTTTAACGGCGTCGGCCATGCTGGGCGGCGGCGTCAACACCGCGACGGCGTGACCTCGTTTGGTAATGGTCACTTGATCGAGATCGCGGCGTGCCAGTCGGTCCAGGATTGCAAGGCAATTGGCCTTGAAGTCTGCTGCGCCGTAGGTTTCAGCTCGCATCTGACACTCCTATAGTCATGTGTGATGACTGGTCATATAAGATGACTACATGGCAAAGTCTAGAACTTCTGCCGAACGAAGCCCATTTCGATGGCATCGATCAGCCCACTCGTTTGGGCCGCAGAGCCTCTGGCATCGGGATGATCTCGTGCACCGTATCGCGCAGTGCCGTGACCTCGCCGCGCGCAGCGTAGAGGTCCTTGGCGATGAGCGCGCAGACTTCGGCCTCGCCATAAGTTGGCCGGCCAAGGTGATCGACGCAGGCGACTTGGCGGGCAATCACGCCGACTTTGCCTTCCGGCACCCATTCAGCCCAATCGCCCCAGGCGCTGGTGACGCAGAATTCGCCGATCGCGGCGATGTAGGCCTTACGCGTCCGCAGGATCGTGGAGGCATTCTCCTCGACGGCCTCGCCGGTAAAGGCGCTGAAGCGGTCCGGATGCCAACATTTGGCGGTATCGCGGGCAAGCTGCAGAAAGCCTGCGGAGCAGGAGCCCTGCCCATCAAGCTCGCTGGAAAAGGCAAGGATCGGGAGCGACCAATCGCAGTCTTCTTCGTAGGACCCTCCCTCGATCTGTAGCGCCGACGGCATGGCGGCCTGTCTCTGATCGGACAGAATGATGCCGCCGTGGCTGGCGGTCATCACCGACCAAAGCCCGGGGCCAAGCTGATCGGCCTGTTGGACAGCACCCCAGATCGATGTCGATGGGCGCGGCGACGGAGCAAAGCATGTCATGAGCGAACTCTCCTTCTTCAGGTTCGCTCACATCCTCCCCCTCCCCTTCACTCGAGAATGCGGCGGGCTTCGCTGGGTCACGTCCGTCAATGAGGTGTAATTTGGGGTGTGGTCACCGGGCTGCATGGTC
>LSHP01000084.1 GCA_001555775.1 Acidovorax delafieldii
GATGCTGAGCAAATTGGGATACCGTAATCACAAATTCTGCGAAACATTAATTACAAATGTTAGCTTATAATTACGAAAACTCGGCTCGATAAAAACTTGGGTTATTTTGTTCATCCATAATAATTGGAAGTGATTTTATCAAATTATAATGTTCCTTTGACTTTTCTAAAATTTTCATATTATTAATATACTGAGCCAGACATTCCAGTAGCCCCATATATGCAAATGAAGTTGATATAAATAAACTGAATTGATGATTGAGTAGATTTAATTCGATTGCTTTAGACGACGATAGTTTAGGCCTTCCCGGCAGAGTCAGGCCCCAGAAATAACAAGCGCTGAAATAAGTGCTATGCGTCATTTCTGATGCGTGACTATAAATGTTGAATACGGACCCAGTCAGCATAATCATAGACTTAGATGAAAAATTTCTTGAGATTATGTCAAGTCTTTGCCTGAGGTTGTGATCTGTCCAATCCTTTTCTCTACCGCCCTTTGTTGTAAACTCTGGCAACATCGCCTCTAGCCTGTCGATATCTTCTTTAGAGAGGTTACCCAAATACTCTATATCAACTTTCATACCAGCAACGTTCCACTGCCGCTTTAAGTCACGGTAAGCCTTAACCTCAGCGTGCCGCTCAGCCTTTGCAGCCACCTCTGGACCTAGCGACATAATATAGCATATGTTTACCACTCCCTCGACCAATGATCGAACAATTGGAAAAGCGTCTCTTACATTCAGACTAATTTCTTCAGTTAACTTTAACAAAGAATTGCCAGACATAGATACCAAATCGATCATAGGAACGACAACTTTGATCACCTCAGGCGCCGCACCACTAAGATTTAATAAGCCCTTTTTCTCCATAATAATAAGCTTCAAACAATCACTTACAAGATCAATCTGAGAAAAAATAATATTTCTCAGACCAAATATTGTATCAACAAACTTTTCTTTGGAGTCATCTCTCGCATTTGTCACCAAAATCAGCTCCTTATGCAGAACATATTTATGTCAAATGCTATTTTTATTTATTTAAATTATTTTATAATACAAGTTCCAGGCGGACTCCAGGACACAATACTAAATTACTTCCGCGTGCCCTACCCCAAAACCCCCAACCCATGCTTCTGCACAATCGAAAGCAGTTTAAGCGCCATGCCGCTGGGGCGTTTGGCGCCGGTTTCCCATTTCTCGACAGTGCTTTCGCTGGTATTGAGATAGCGCGCAAAGACCGGCTGGCTGACGCGATGGGCTTCGCGCAGTTGCTTGATCTGTTCGGGCTTGAGTTCAGGCGGCGCTGACAGGCAGCTTTCGTCGAAGCTGCGCATGGTCGCCTTGTCCATCGCACCCACCTTGTGCAACGCAGTGGCGGAGGCGTGGACCGCCTCGAAGGCGTCGCTCTTGAACTTAACCTTGCTGGTCATTGCCAATCTCCCCGCCACCGCCAAGAGCGATTTAGCAGATACTATAGCGCAGTCCCGCTGCAAAATCCTCACCTGCAAGGGGAGGTGGCAGGCGGAGCCTGACGGAGGGGTGTCACCGGCCCAAAGGCGCCGACACCCCTCCACCACCCGCTGCGCGGGCGGTCCCCCTCCCCCGCTGGGGGAGGATTTGGCGGCCCCTCAAAACCGCGCCGATACCCCCGCGTAGACCTGCACATCGGGCGTCGCCTGATTGAGCCCGAAATTGACGCCGCCGTCGAGTTGCAAGTCGTCGCTGAGCAGGTGTGCGATGGCGAGGTCGGCGGAATATTCGCGGACGGTGCCGGAGGAATCCCAGTTCTGCGAGGTCCAGACCTCGCCCGAGACATTGGTCCGCTCGGACAGCTGATAGCCCAGGTTGAGCACGGTCTGCAGTTCCAGATGCCGCTCGTCGGGGTCGGCCGCGCCCGCGAGCAGGCTCAGCTGCGGGTTCACGGTCAGCGACCAGCGGTCGTCGAGCGCGTATTGGATCGGCACACTGATCCCCGCCTCCCACTCGCCATTGCCGATGCCGCTCTTCGCGGTCGGGGCCTTGATATAGGGAATGAGGCCGAGTTCGAACCGGGCGTCCTTGGGCGTGATGCGCTGCTTGTAGCGCAGGACAATATCACCGAAGCCGGTCTGGCTGGTGGTGCGTCCGGCAAAGCGGTTGCGGTTCTCGACCAGCGGGGTCAGCGTGAGCTGCACGTCGCTGCTGTCGGTGAGGCCCAGCTTGATCGTCGGGCTGGCATAGGCAAAGGCATCGCTGCGCGCGCCGCCAGCATTCAGCCGCGACCAGTTGATCGCCTCGAATTCGACCTGCACCATGCCCTTGGGCACGCTGCACGCGTTGTTCGCCTTGGTCGGCCGATCGGTGCAGATCGGATCGTCGCCGATGGCCGATTGCGCCATCGCGCCGCTGGTGCACGCCATGCCCATCAGCAGTGCCATCAGACCCGCCCGCGCGGCTGCCCATCCCGTCATCTTCCAACTCCCCCTTTGACACAGCGATCGCTGCCCGCAAGGACAGTCGCCATAGCCGGGGCCTAGACCAGCCGGGATTATCCGAAAGTAAACATGGGCCGATAAATCCTTCGCGATGTCCGCAAAGGACCTATCGCCCGCGTATCAGCCCTCGGTCGTGGTATCGACGATCGGCGCTTCGGGGCCGTTCTTCTTCATCGATTCGATCGCGTTCTTGGCCGAGGCCTTGCTGGCATAGCCTTCGGTCGAGAACATCACTTCCGAATTATACTTGAACCGCACGCGAAACTCGCCGGCCTTGTCCTTGTAGATCTCGAAATGGTGCGCCATCGACTCGTCTCCCTCAAACTGGGGCGAGGATATAAAATATGGCGATCCGCTGCCAGCACAGTCAGCCGAAACGCGCAGGATTATACAACTGCCCATCCACCTCGTTCAGCATCGCATCGGGGGTGAGGCCGAGCAGCACCGTCGCGGCCAGGCGCGCGGCGGCGGGCGCGGTCTGGATGCCGAAGCCGCCCTGGCCTGCGAACCAGAAGAACGCCGGTTGATCAGGGGCATAGCCGATGACCGGCAGCCGGTCGGGCGCGAAGCTGCGCTGCCCCGCCCAGCGATGCTCGACCGCCTCGATCGCCCAGTCCACCACCTGGGTGAAGCGGTCGATCGCGATCGCCATGTCGAGCTCGTCGGGCGCGCTGTCGCCGGGCGCTTCGGGCGTCTCGTCATGCGGGCTGAGCCAGAGCCTGCCGGCTTCCGGCTTGAAATAATAGTCGCCCTTGACGCCCAGGGTCAGCGGCAGATGCGCCACCGGCGCGGGACGGGTGCGCAGCTGCACGACGGTGCGGCGATAGGGCTGCACGCCGAGCGGGCGCACGCCGCAGCGGGTCGCCACCGGATCGGCCCAGGCACCGGCCGCATTGGCGAGGCGGGAGGCGGTCACCGACTGCCCGCCCAGCACCAGATGCCACTGCCCGCCGCGATACTCGGCATGCTCGAGCGGGGCCTTGAGCGCGATCTGCGCCCCGCCGCGCCGCGCAACCGAGAGGAAGGCCTGATGCAGCCCGCCGACATCGATATCCTGGCAATCGGGCTCGTACACGGCGGCCACGATGTCCTCAGCCAGCCCCGGCAGCAGCGCCGCGATCCGCTCGCGACCCCAGCGCTCCATCCGCACGCCCGAGCCTGCAAACTCCGCTTCGAACGCGTCGAGCAGCGGTTCCTCGCCCGCACGCGCCAGCGTCAGCGCGCCGCGCGGGGCGAGGAAGCTGCGCTCCCCATAGCCGCCCGGCGGCGAATGCAGCCAGGGGCCGGACGCGGTGGTGAGCGGCTGGACCTTCGGCCCACCATAGCTTTCCGCCCAGAACGCGGCGGATCGCCCGGTCGAATGATAGCCGGGCCGGTCCTCGGCCTCTGCGACCAGCACGCGCGCATGCGGCGCGGTCTCGGCGGCAAGGCTCGCTCCGGCGATCCCGGCGCCGATGATGACAACGTCGTAATCGGCCATCAAGCGGCGGCCCCGGCCTTTTCGCTGTGCGCGGCGGGGGCCTTGCGCGCGAGGAAATCGTCGATGGTCGCGAGGATGCGGTCGCGGATCGGATCGACCTCGCGCAGCACCTCGTGCCGCGCCTCGCGCCCGAAGCTGAGCAGCTCGGCCCCCGGAATGCGCGCAGCCGCCGCGACCGTCGCCTTGTTGTCGACCAGCTGGTCGGCGCTCGTGCCGATCAGCAGCATGGGCACCTTCACCTTTTCCCAGGCGCCGGGGGCATTGAGCCGGATGATCGATTCATAGGCGCGCTCGACCCAGTGCCAGCTCGCCGGGCCCATCACCAGCTCGGGCCGCTCGGCCCACCACCACAGTTCGTCCTGATAGCGCGCATCGTCATGCGTCAGCAGCGTCTGGCGGATCGCGAGCGGCGAGGCGGGCTTTTCGCTGACCTTCCAGGCGGGGCGTTCGGGTTTGCCGAAGCCGCGCATCAGCTTCGTCACCATATGCCCGACCGAGAGCGGCAGGCCGAGGCCCTTCAATCCCAGCATCGGCGCGCTGAGCACCGCCGCATCCGGGGTGATGCGCTTTTCCTGGATCGCGCGCGCGATCAGATGTCCGCCCATCGAATGGCCGACCACGACATAGGGGCCGGGGCGCGAGACCACCCAGTCCGCCCAGAAGCCGCCAATGTCGTCGATCCACTGGCTGAAGTCGTTGATATGGCCGACATATTGATGATCGCTCATCCGGCCGCTGCCGCCCTGCCCGCGCCAGTCCGCGGCGGTGACGTTCCAGCCCTGGGCCTGCCAGTGCGCGAGCGTCTCGAGATATTTTTCGTAAATGTCGCCGCGCCCCGGCATGAACAGGATCGACCCGCGCGCGGGGCCGTCGGCCATCCAGTCGATGCGGCGCAGCGGCCAGCCATCGGCGGCGTTCCAGCGGCTTTCCACCGCGCCTGCCGGGATCGCGCGCCGGTCAATGGTTACTTTTTGGTAAGTCATGCCCGCTATACGCCAGACCCCATGGAAAACGGTCCTCTCGTCTACGGTCTGCTGGCGGCCTTGGCAATCGCGCTGTTGCACGCGGCCTATACCGATATCAAGCGGCGCGAGATCGAGGACTGGCTGAACGCCGGGATAGCGCTCGCTGCACCGGTCTTCTGGTGGGCCTGCGGGCTGTCCTTCTGGCCGGACATGGCGTTGCAGCTGGCGCTGGGCGCCGGCGTGTTCGTGTTCTTTGCCCTGATGTTCGCAATCGGCGCGATGGGCGGCGGCGACGTCAAGCTGCTCGGCGCCATCGCCCTGTGGTTCCCGTGGGTCGAAATGGCGCGGATCACGATCATCATGTCGCTGATCGGTGCGGCGCTCACATTGATCGTTCTGGCCGAACACAAATGGAAGCGAAAGCCGGGTCAGCCGGAGGTTCCCTATGGCGTTGCCATCGCAATTGCGGCGCTTTGGCCCGTTGGCGAACGGTTTTTTAACCATTTTGCCTGAAAATATGAACATTCTGAAGGGTTTTGGGGGCTGCAAACGCCATGGATAGACGCAAAGTAATCCTGCTTGTAGGCGCGCTGATGATCGCGCTCTGCACAGCCTTTCTGGCCAGAAGCCTGTTCACCGGATCGGCAGCGCCTACCGTCACGGCAGCGCCGCAACAGGCGGTGGCCACGGGTCCGCGCGTACTGGTCGCCAAGCGCTCGCTGCCGGTCGGCACGATCATCACCCCCGACAGCGTGGCCTTCCAGCCCTGGCCGAGCGAACTGGTGAGCAACGCCTATTTCCTCGAAGCCGATTCCAAGATCGATTCGCTGCTGGGCACCGTCGTGCGCAACGCGGTGACGGCCGGACAGCCGGTAACCCAGGGTTCGCTGGTCAAGCCCGGCGATCGCGGCTTCCTCGCTGCAGCGCTCGGCCCGGGCATGCGCGCCGTCACCGTACCCGTTTCCGCCCGCACGGGCGTTGCCGGCTTCGTCTTTCCGGGTGACAGGGTCGATCTGGTGCTGACCCAGTCGATCAGCGGCGACAGCGGCCCCGCACTCAACGCCTCTGAAACCATCATCCGCAACCTGCGCGTACTTGCCACCGACCAGCGCGTGTCGGCGGAAGACGCCGAGGGCAAGCGCGAGGTCATCGCCTTCACCACCGTGACCGTGGAAGCCACGCCCAAGCTGGCGGAAAAGATCGCGGTTGCGCAGACCATCGGCACGCTCAGCCTGTCGCTGCGCTCGATCGCCGATAACGAGGCCGAACTCGAACGCTCGATGGCCGCAGGCGACATCAACCTGCCCGCCGGTGCCGATCGCAAGACCGAGGACAAGCTGCTCAAGGCACTGGCCACGCGTCCGGTCGATACCGACGTCACCTTTGTCACCGGCGGCGATGTATCGCGCTTCCAGCGTCGGTCGGTCCCCGTCTCGGGTTCCGCCAACCGCCAGAACGGCCCCAGCGCATCCAGTGCAGGCCCCATGCAGGTCGCAGCTCCGGCTGCACCGCCTGTCCCGCGTGGCCCCGTCGTACGCGTAGCTCGCGGCAATACAGTGACCGAAGTTCCGGTCGGAGGGAAATGACCATGCGTTTTTCCAAGTTCATCAAGGGCGCCCTGCTGGGTAGCGCCGTCGTGGCCACCGCATCGCTGACCGGACTGGTTCCGGCCATCGGAGGTGCCGCCCTGGCGCAGTCCGCCGTTCAGCGTCCGACCGAAACGCTGGTGCTCTCCATCGGTCGCGGCCAGCTGATCCAGTTGCCCGGCACCATGGCCGATCTGTTCGTGGCCGATAACAGTGTTGCAGATGTGCAGGTCAAGTCGGCCAGGCAGCTTTATGTCTTCGGCAAGGCCGGTGGCGAGACCACGCTCTATGCCAGCAACGCGGCGGGCCAGGTGGTCTATTCGGCGACCGTGCGCGTCGGATCGAACATCGATTCGGTCGACCAAATGCTGATGCTGGCCATGCCCGACGCCAAGGTGCGCGTCAGCACGCTGAATGGCGTGGTGCTGCTCACCGGGACGGTGGGTGCGCCCGAGGACAGCGCCGAGGCCGCACGCCTTGTCCAGGCCTTTGTCGGCGATAACGTGAAGGTCATCAGCCGCCTCTCCACCGCCACCCCGATGCAGGTCAACCTGCAGGTGCGCATTGCCGAAGTCAGCCGATCGCTGGTCAAGGAAATCGGCGCGAACCTGCTGACGCGGGACCTTACCGGAGGCTTCCAGTTCGGCGTCAGCCGCGCATCGCGCAATTTTGCGGCAATCGGCAACACGATTGACGTCAGCACATTGCCGCGCATCGATGCCTCGGCCCAGTTCGGCCTGCCCGCGGGCTCGCTCAGGCTGCCGTTCAACCCGTCGACCGGCCAGTTCGTCACCGGGGGGACCACCACCACCTTCAACAACGTGCTCGACGGCAAGACCGCTATTCAGGCGGCCGGACGTCTGTTCGGCGTCGATATCGCCAGCGCCTTCGACCTCGCCGAGCAGGTCGGGCTCGTGACCACGCTGTCGCAGCCCAACCTCACCGCGCTGTCAGGCGAAACCGCCGACTTCCTGGCGGGCGGCGAGTTTCCGATCCCGATCAACCAGGGCCTCGGCACCACGACGATCGAATACAAGAATTTCGGTGTCAGCCTGGCCTATACGCCGACAGTGCTGGCCAATGGCCGCATCTCGATCCGCGTCCGCCCCGAAGTGTCCGAACTGTCGTCCGCCGGATCGGTGACGCTGAACGGCTTTCAGGTGCCTGCGCTGACCGTTCGCCGCGCCGAAACCACGGTGGAACTGGGGTCGGGCGAAAGCTTCATGATCGCCGGCCTGCTCAGCAACAACTCGCAGAACCTGGTCGACAAGGCCCCCGGTCTCGGCGACGTGCCGGTGCTCGGCAATCTGTTCAAATCGTCCAATTTCCGTAAGGGCGAGACCGAACTGGTGATCGTCGTGACGCCGTATCTGGTGAAGCCGGTCAACGCCAATGACATCAAGCTGCCCACCGACGGCTATCGCTCTCCCGACGATCTGCAGCGTCTGATCAACCATCAGAATGCGGATGGCGTTACGGGCGGCGATCGCCCCAAGCCGAGCGTTGCACCGACAGAAGGCACGGGAGGGCCGGATTTCGGCGCGCTGCCCGATCAGCCGCGCGCACTGCCCCAATCTGCGTCCAAGCCGCAGCGCGAGGCCAGACAGGGCAAGGCGAAACAGGGTGACAAGTCTGCCGGTCTCGCCGCGGCCCCCGGTTTTTCGTTCGATTGAGGCCAGACCCCGGTTAGCGTCCGCGCTCGTGGTGTAATTTTCGGTGGAGATTTAGGTGCTGCTGGT
>LSHP01000085.1 GCA_001555775.1 Acidovorax delafieldii
CCAGCAGCACCTAAATCTCCACCGAAAATTACACCACGAGCGCGGACGCTAACCCGGCTGTTCGACTTGCTGGAAAACCAGGCCCGGGCTGCACAGGGCGATAACTACCCCCCGTTCAACATCGAGCGCAGCAGCGATGACGCCTATCGCGTCACCATCGCGGTTGCCGGTTTCAAGCCGAACGAGCTCGACATTACCGCGCAGCAGAATCTGCTGGTCGTGTCTGGCCGCAAGGCTGCCGAGAGCGAATCGCGCGGCAACTTCCTGCACATGGGCATCGCCAACCGCAACTTCGAGCGCCGCTTCGAGCTGGCCGATTTCGTGCGGGTGAGCGACGCTTCGCTGGAGGATGGCCTGCTGACCATCGATCTGGTGCGCGAAGTGCCCGAAGCGATGAAGCCCAAGAAGATCGCGATCAACGGCACCCCCAAGCTGCAGGTCGTCGAGGCTTCGACCAAGGATGAAGGCGACAGCCAGGCGGCCTGACGCCAGGCTCCAAAGGGTAGAATGCAACGGGGTGGGTCGGCAACGGCCCACCCTTTTTGTTGCAGATTATCGTTCTGAGGCCCTCCCCCTTGATGGGGGAGGGTTGGTTGGGGGTGATGGTACCGGATGATGATTCTGCCTGTGTCACGCACCAGCGCACCCGGCCGCACCCACGCCCTCACCGCTGCAACTAGGCAGCAAGCTGCCAAGTCTCGCTGCCTCTCCCATCAAGGGAGAGGCGTTCTCGCTGAACAACGCCAGTTCCAGAAACAAAAAAGAGGGCGGACCCTTGCGAGCCCGCCCCCCGCGCCCGCTCAGGACGCTGCTTTCTCCTTAGGCCGGATTGGCCGGGTCGCATTTACCGCACCGCCCACCGGAGAAAATCTGAACTGGGACCCCGCGCCCGTGGGGCGCGGGGGTTTTTCCGGCGGCAGGGTCAGGCCGGGTCGCAATAACCTGGCCCTGCCCCGGAAAACTCTAAAACTCACCTGGCTGATCGTTCAGGCCGCTTCGGAAATCTCCAGCAGCGTGTCGCGATCGATAATCTTCACGCGCCCCTGTTCGAGCTCGATCAGCCCCGCGTCCGACCAGGCCGAAAGCTGGCGATTAATCTGCTCGCGTGACAGTCCCGCGAATGTGCCGAGCTCGCTCTGGCTGAGATCCAGCTTGAGCTTGCCCTCCTTCGCCCCCGAAACCATCAGGCGCAGCAGATAGCGCGCCAGCCTGGGTCCGGAAGTGAACGCCCGATCCGCCTCGATCACGTCATTCGCCTGACGCAGCCTCTTGGCCATGACCCTGAGCATCCGTCGCGGCATAGCCACGTGCCGCTCGGCAATCTCGTCGAAAGCCGGCCGCGACAGCGAGAGCGCGGTCACTTCGGTCAGCGCCTCGATCGAGGCCGTGCGCGGTCCGCCATCCAGAAACGCGATCTCGCCAATGACATAGCCAGGCTCGGCATAATCGAGCACGATCTCGTGACCGTTGCTCGCCACCATGCTCACCCGGGCAAATCCGGTCAGGATGATCAGCAGATTGTCGCCATCATCCCCCTGCCCCATCAGTTCCTGCCCCTTGCGGTAGCGGACGAAATGCCCGCGCAGGATGATGTCCGACAGTTCGTCATTGTCGCAATCGGCGAACAGGCTGTGGCTGGCCAACAGCGCGGCAAGCTCGTTCGCGTGCATGATTGCCCCTTGTCCCTTCCTTTCTGTCGGCTTTGTCCTTGCCGAGCATCTCGCTGCGGCCGTCCCTGTCGCCGCCGACAGATGTGCTTTTGCCCGAATCGTTTTACGCCGCTGTGCGCCACCGCACAACACCGTCAAATAGAGTAAAATGGCCGTTACAGAATGTGGTAAATTGGCGCATGGCGCAGGAAAATTGCGCCAAAGGGCCCGCTCGGTTAACGCATGTCAACCGCGCGACCCCTTTGGCTTAACCTATATTGTTCAGGTCAGACCAGCCGACTCTGCGCGACCGCCGCTTCGATGAAGCTGGCGAAGAGCGGATGCGGATCGAACGGCTTGCTCTTGAGCTCGGGATGATATTGCACCCCGACAAACCAGCTGTGATCGGGACGCTCGACGATTTCGGGCAGCACGCCATCAGGCGACATGCCGGAAAAAACGAGGCCGCCCTGTTCAAGCCGCTCGTGATAGGCGGTGTTGACCTCGTAGCGATGGCGGTGGCGTTCGCTGATCATATCGGTGCCGTAGATGCCACGCACGCGGCTGTTGCCCGAGAGCTTGGCCGGAAACGCGCCGAGACGCATGGTGCCGCCCAGATCGCCCTCGGCGCTGCGCTTCTGCAGACCGGATTCGCTCATCCATTCAGTGATCAGGCCGACGATCGGCTCGTCGGTCTCGCCGAATTCGGTGGTCGACGCCGCCGTGATGCCGGATGTGTTTCGTGCAGCCTCGATGCACGCCATCTGCATGCCGAGGCAAATGCCGAAAAACGGGACGTTGCGTTCGCGCGCGAAGCGAACCGAGGAAATCTTGCCCTCGCTGCCGCGCTCGCCAAAACCGCCGGGCACCAGGATGCCGTGCATCGGCTCGAGCACGGCCGCCAGCTCGTCATCGGGCAGCTTTTCGAACAGCTCGGCATCGAGCCATTTGACATGCACCTTGACCCGGTTGGCGAGGCCGCCATGCACCAGTGCCTCGTGCAGCGACTTGTAGGCATCCTGCAGGCCGACATATTTGCCGACCACGCCGATCGTCACCTCGCCTTCGGGATGCTCGTGGCGCTCCATGATATCGACCCAGCGCGACAGATCGGGTTCGCGCGCATCGGTGATGCCGAAGGCGCGCAGCACTTCGCTGTCCAGCCCTTCGCGGTGATACTGCATCGGCACGGCATAGATGCTGCGGGCATCGAGCGCGGGGATCACCGCTTCCTTGCGGACGTTGCAGAACTGCGCGATCTTGGCGCGCTCGGATTCGGGTAGCGGCTTTTCGCAACGGCACAGCAGGATGTCGGGCTGGATGCCCAGCGAGGTCAGCTCGCGCACGCTGTGCTGGGTGGGCTTGGTCTTCAGCTCGCCCGCTGCCGCGATATAGGGCACCAGGGTCACGTGGACGAACAGCGTGTTCTCGCGGCCGATCTCGTTGCGCAACTGGCGGATCGCCTCGATGAACGGCAGCGATTCGATATCGCCGACGGTACCGCCGATCTCGCACAGCACGAAATCGAGATCGTCGGTTTCGGCCTGGGCGAATTCCTTGATCGCGTCGGTCACGTGAGGGATGACCTGCACCGTGGCACCGAGATAATCGCCGCGCCGCTCGCGCTGGATGATCGTCTGGTAGATGCGGCCCGAGGTCACATTGTCCGACTGGCGCGCCGATACGCCGGTGAAGCGCTCGTAATGACCAAGGTCGAGATCGGTCTCCGCGCCGTCATCGGTGACATAGACCTCGCCATGCTGATAGGGCGACATCGTACCCGGATCGACATTGAGATAGGGATCGAACTTGCGGATGCGCACGCGGTATCCGCGTGCCTGCAGCAATGCGCCCAGGCTTGCGGCCATCAGGCCCTTGCCAAGAGAGGAAACCACGCCGCCGGTGATGAAAATATAACGCGCCATGGGAGAAACCCGTTAGCGGTTCGCGCGCAAGACTGACAAGCGCGCGAATCCGCAGGAAAGACAAAAATCTGTGAACAGCCGGGGATTTCTCCCCGACCCGCCTCAATTTCAGTTGGCGGGAGCGTCGCCCTGGGCCGGAGCCGCGGCAGGTGCCTCCGTCGCGGGCGCTGCAGCCGGCGCGCCAGCCGCCGACAGCGGATCGCCATTGGCGGGCGCCGCAGGGGCTGCCGGAGCAGGCGCCGTGAGCGGATCGCTGATCGGGGCGGGGGCACCGCGCTGAAGCGAAGTATCGATATCGCCCACCGAGTGCATGTTCGCCGCCATCACCGCCAGTGCGATGCTCAGCAGCACGAACAGCGTTGCCAGGATCGCGGTCGAGCGGGTCAGCAGGTCACCGGCGCCGCGCGCCGACATGAGGCCATTGGGATTGCCGCCGACACCCAGACCACCCCCTTCGGAACGCTGCATGAGGATGACACCCACCAGAGCCGCTGCAATCAGCGTCTGCACGATGGTGATGAACAGGAAAATCGACGACATGAACGGTCAGACCCAGCAAATGAATTTCAGGATTGGCGCGCACATAGCGATTAGGCCGCGCCAGCGCAACCGGCGCGGCAGGGCGATTAGGCCGTGCCAGCGCAACCGGTGCGCCAAGCTTCGATATAGGGCGAACGCGCTTTGGATCAGCGCGGCGCGGCCTCGATGATCGGGACGAAGGTTTCCGCCTTCAGGCTGGCCCCGCCGACCAGCGCGCCGCCGACATCGGCAATGGCCAGGATTTCGCCTGCATTGCCCGGATTGACCGAGCCGCCATAGAGAATGCGCACGCCCTGGCCCGCCTCGCCCAGCTTGTCGACCAGCGTCGCGCGCAGCGCCGCGTGCATCGCGGCAATATCCTCGGCCACGGGCACGCGTCCCGTGCCGATCGCCCAGACCGGCTCATACGCGACCGAAAGCCAATCGCCGCTCGCCGCTGTGGGAAGCGACGCCGACAGTTGCGCGGTGACGATGGCAATCGCATTGCCGGAATCGCGTTCCTCCAGCGTCTCGCCGACGCACAGGATCGCGCCCATGCCGGCAGCGTGCAGCGCCTCGGCCTTGGCAGCGACATCGGCATCGCTCTCACCCTGATCGGCGCGGCGCTCGGAATGGCCGACAATCGAATAGGTGGCCCCCGCCTCGCGGATCATCGCGGCGGACAGATTGCCGGTATGCGCGCCCGACGCCTTGGCATGGCAATCCTGCGCGCCGATCTGCACCTTGCCCGCAGCGGCGGCAAAGGCCGCGATCAGCGTCGCGGGCGGACAGATACCGACATCGACATGGCCGTTCGCTGCGGCGGCCTCGGCGATCGCCTGCAGCACCGCGACATCGGCTGCGCTGCCGTTCATCTTCCAGTTGCCGACGATATAGGATGCTGTGCTGGCCACGATGCTGTCTTCCCCTTTTGTGTTTATGCTGTGGGGCGCGCGGCTAGCAAATCGCGAGCCGCTTGGCCAGCCACGGCATGGGCACACGGGCCACGCGCAGTTTACAGCCGGTACAGCGGCGCCAAGGGTTGAAGCGCGCGGCAAAGCCCCCTAAAGCCAGCCCGCATTTTCACGCGGCCGGGTCATCGCACGCCCGGCGCTTTGGCGGACCGACCGATGATCACCTTTTTCCGTTCCTTCTTCAATTCCAAGATCGGGGTTGTCGTCAGCCTGATCTTTCTCGCGCTCATCGCGGTCGCCTTTGCGGCGTCCGATGTCACCGGCGGTGCGAGCTTTGGCGGAGTGGGCAATGAAAGCGTCGCCCAGATCGGCGGCGAGGAAATCGGCACCGGCGAGTTCTCGACCACCGTCACCAACGCCTTCCAGCAGTTCCGCCAGCGCAACCCGCAGCTCGACATGGCCTCGTTCGATGCGCAGGGCGGCATCGACGGCGTGCTGGAAGAGATGATCGGCAGCTATGCCTCGGCTGAATTCGCCGCCAGCATCGGCCTGGGCGCGAGCAAGCGTCTGGTCGACAGCGAGATCGCGGGGATCCAGGCATTCAAGGGCGCGGATGGCCGGTTCGACGAGACGCTGTTCCGCAATGCGCTCGCCCAGCAGGGTCTGACCGAAGCGCGCGTGCGCGAGGATATTCGCCGCAGCCTGCTGGGCGACCAGCTGCTGCTGCCCGCGACGTTCGGCGCCAAGCTGTCGCGGCAGATGGCGCTGCCTTATGCCGGGCTGATCCTGGAAGGTCGCGAAGGCCAGATCGCCTTTGCCCCATCGGCCGCCTTCGCCCCCAAGACCGCGCCGAGCAACGACCAGCTGCAGAAATTCTATGCCGCCAACGCCGCGCGCTACCGCATTCCGGAGCGCCGCATCCTGCGCTTTGCCACCTTTACCACCGACCGCTTCCGCGACCAGGTCAAGGTCAGCGATGCCGAGATCGCGGCCCTGTACAAGAAGCGTTCGGCCGAATTTGCCGCGACCGAGAAGCGCGATGTCGAACAGTTGATCGTGCCGACCGAGGCCGCCGCCAAGGCGATCGCCGCGAAGATCAACGGTGGCGCCAGCATGGCTGCCGCCGCGAAGGAAGCCGGGCTAGCGCCGATCGACCTTGGCCTCCAGTCGAAGCAGGAGCTGACCAAGAACGCCTCTGCTGCCGTCGCCAATGCCGTGTTCGCCGCCGCTGCCGGCAAGGTTGCCGCGCCCGCGCGCTCTCCGCTCGGCTGGCATGTCGTGCGGGTCGACAGCGTCAGCGCGATCGCCGGGCGTTCGATCGATCAGGTGCGCAACCTGCTCGAAAACGAGATCGCGCAGGAAAAGCTGCGCCAGACGGTGGCTGATTTCACCGCCAATCTCGAAGACCGGATCGCCGATGGTGCCTCGCTTGCCGATATCGCCAAGGACGAAAAGCTCGAGCTGCAGGTCAGCCCGGAAATGCTCGCCAATGGCCAGGCGCCGGGCAGGCCCGATTTCGCGCCGACCGGCGCCTATCAGGCGATGCTGCCCGTGGCCTTCGGACTGGAAGAAGATGCCGAGCCGCAGCTGGTCGAGGTGCAGCAGGGCAAGGAATTCGCCGTGTTCGAGGTGCAGGAGATCAAGCGCGCGGCACCGCCGCCGCTCGCCAGCGTCCGCCAGCGCGTCGCTGCCGACTGGGCGCTGGCCCAGGGCCTCGCCTCTGCACGCAAGCTGGCCGACGGCATCGCCAAGTCGTCGCGCACTCCTGCAGCGCTCGAAAAGGCGGTCGCCGGAGCCAGCGTGCGCCTGCCCAATATCGAGCAGATCCGTACCAACCGGCAGACGATCATGCAGCAGCAGGGCCGCGTGCCGCCGCCGGTGGCACTGCTGTTCAGCATGGCCGAAGGCACCACCAAGGTGCTCGAAGGGCCGAACCGCACCGGCTGGTTCATCGTGCATCTGTCGAAGATCAACCGCGGCGATGCGAGCAAGGTCCCCGAGCTGATGGCCGCGACCCAGCAGCAGCTTGGCCAGGTGATGGCCGACGAATATGGTCGGCAGCTGGTGGCAGCGCTCAAGGTCGAAGCCAATGTGAAACGCAATCCGGAAGCCATCAAGCGGGTGAAGGACCAGCTGACCGGTCGTAATCGGGAAAATTGATGGCGGGCCCTTCCAGCCAGAACCGCACACAGGCCGCCGGGGCGCTGGCCGATGGCCGGTCGAGCCTGATCTGGCGGCGGCGGATCGCCGATACCGAAACGCCGGTTTCGGCAGCCTTGAAGCTGATCGAGCCCGAGCGCGGTGACTTCCTGCTCGAATCGGTCGAGGGCGGCGAAACACGCGCGCGGCACAGCTTTGTCGGCCTCGCGCCCGATCTGGTATTCCGGGCCTCGGGCGATGCTGCCGAGATCAATACGCAATGGGCGACCGATCGCGCGGCGTTCGCGCCCTGCGAGCAGGGCTCGCTCGATGCCTTGCGCCAGCTGGCCGAGGCCTGCCGGATGGAGGTTCCGCCCGAACTGCCGCGCGCACTCGCGTTTCTGGTGGGCTATTTCGGCTATGAGACGATCGGTCTGGTCGAGAAGCTGCCGCGCGCGCCGCAGTCCGATCTGGCGCTGCCCGACATGCTGTTCGTACGCCCGACCGTGCTGCTGATCTTCGACCGGCTGAAGGACGAGCTGTTCCTGATCGCGCCGATCTGGGCGGGCAGCGGCGATCCCGAGCAGGCGATCGCTGCGGCCGAAGAACGGCTCGATGCGGCCGAACGGGCGCTGTATGCGCCCCTGCCCGCTGCCGTGCGCGATGCCTCGCTCGACCCGGACAGCCTGACGCCGCAGCCCGTGCTCGCGCCGGGCCGCTATGGCGAGATGGTGCTCAAGGCCAAGGACTATATCGAGGCGGGCGATATCTTCCAGGTCGTGCTCGCGCAGCGCTTCACCGCGCCCTTCGCGCTGCCACCGATCGAGCTCTATCGCGCGCTGCGCCGGGTGAACCCCTCGCCCTTTCTCTATTTCCTCGACCTGCCCGGCCTCGCGCTGATCGGATCGAGCCCCGAAATTCTGGTGCGCGTGCGCGATGGCGAGGTGACCATCCGCCCGATCGCGGGAACGCGGCCACGTGGCAAGACGCCGGCGGAAGATCTGGAGAATCGCGCAAGCCTGCTCGCCGATCCCAAGGAACTGGCCGAGCACCAGATGCTGCTCGATCTTGGCCGCAACGATGTCGGCCGCGTCGCAGCGGCAGGCACGGTGCGCGTCACCGACAGCTTCACGGTCGAACAGTACAGCCATGTCATGCACATCGTCAGCAATGTCGTCGGCGAACTGGTGCATGATCGTGACGCGATCGACGCGCTGTTCGCGGGCTTTCCCGCGGGCACCGTCAGCGGGGCGCCCAAGGTGCGCGCGTGCGAGATCATCGCCTCGCTCGAGCCCGAGACGCGCGGGGCCTATGCCGGCGGGGTCGGCTATTTCGCACCCGATGGCTCGGTCGACAGCTGCATCGTGCTGCGCACCGCGATCGTCCGCGACGGCACCATGCACGTCCAGGCGGGCGCAGGAATCGTCGCCGACAGCGTGCCCGAATATGAACAGCGCGAATGCGAAGCCAAGGCTGGCGCGCTGTTCGCCGCCGCGCGCGAAGCCGTCCGCCTCGCCAGCGAAGCAGGATTTGGCCAATGATCCTCGTCATCGATAATTACGACAGCTTCACCTACAATCTCGTCCATTATCTGATGGAGCTGGGCGCGGACGTGCGGGTCGAGCGCAACGATGCGCTCACCGCGCGCGAGGCGCTGGCAACCAATGCGGAAGCGTTCCTGATCTCGCCCGGCCCGTGCACGCCCAACGAGGCGGGGATTTCGCTCGATCTGGTCGCGGCCTGTGCCGATGCCGGAAAGCCGCTGCTCGGCGTGTGCCTGGGGCATCAGTCGATCGGCCAGCATTTCGGCGGCGAGGTCGTTCGCGGCGGTCTGATGCACGGCAAGACCTCCCCCGTGGTCCATGACGACACCGGGCTGTTCCAGGGCCTGCCCTCGCCGTTCCTCGCGACGCGCTACCATTCGCTGGTCGTGCCGGAGGAAAGCCTTCCGCCCGAAATGATCGTCAACGCGCGCGTCGAGGCACCGGCAGGTGAGACCGCGCATGTGATGGGCTTCCGCCACGCGACGCTGCCGATCCATGGCGTGCAATTCCACCCGGAGAGCATCGCCACCGAACATGGCCACAAGATGCTGGCCAATTTCATGACGCTGGCGGGCCTTGAGGTGAAGCCGATGCGCGAAGGCCTGCTCGCATGACCCGGCTGCCCGATACCGCCCATCCGCTGAGCCGCGACGACGCCGCCCAGGCCTTTGCCGCGATCCTTGACGGCACGGTGAGCGACGAGACGATTGCCGAATTCCTGATCGCACTGTCCGAACGCGGCGAGACGGCGATCGAGATCGCCGCCGCCGCGCAGGCGCTGCGCGACCGGGTGATCCCGATCGCCGCGCCCGCCAATGCCATCGATGTCTGCGGCACCGGCGGCGACGGGCACCATACGCTCAACGTCTCGACCGCCGTGTCGCTGGTCGTGGCGGCCTGCGACGTGCCGGTCGCCAAGCATGGCAACCGCGCCGCCTCGTCCAAGGCGGGCGCGGCGGACACGCTCGAAGCCTTGGGCATGGACATGACCGCCGCCGGTGCCAGCGCCGAGCAGTCGCTCGCCGAGATCGGCATCTGCTTCCTGTTCGCGGTCAACCATCATCCCGCAATGCGCCGCATCCAGCCGATCCGGCAGAAGATCGGCCGCCGCACCATTTTCAACCTGATGGGTCCGCTCGCCAATCCCGCAGGCGTCCGCCGCCAGCTGATCGGCATCGCGCGGCCCGGCTATGTGCATGTCTATGCCGAGGCGCTCGAGATGCTGGGCACCGAACATTCGCTGATCGTCTCGGGCGACGAAGGGCTCGATGAGCTGTCGCTGGCCGGTGGCAACGAGGTCGCCGATATCGGCCCCGATGGCGTCATCATGAAGCGCTGGCAGGCCAAGGACGCAGGGCTGCCGACGCATCCGATCGAGGCGATCCGGGGTGGCGATGCGGCGCATAATGCCGCCGCGCTGCGCCGTCTGCTCCAGGGCGAGACCGGGCCGTATCGCGATGCGGTGCTGTTCAACGCCGCTGCTGCGCTGCTGATCGCGGGCGAGGTCGAAAGCCTTGCCGAAGGGGCGGAGGAAGCCGCCGAGGCCATCGACAAGGGGCTCGCCAACGCGCTGCTCAACTGCTGGATCGATTTCACGAAAGCCGCCGCATGAACAAGCTGGAAGAGATTTGCGAGGTCAAGCGGCAGGAGGTCGGACGGCGCAAGGGGCTGATTTCGCAGGCCGAACTGGCGAGCCGCGCTGCGGCTGCCTCCGCCCCGCGCGGTTTCGCACGCGCGCTCCGCGAGACATCGCGCGACGGCTTCGGCCTGATCGCCGAGATCAAGCGCGCCAGCCCCTCCAAGGGGCTTATCCGCGCCGATTTCGATCCCGCCGCGCATGCAGCCGAATATCAGGCCGGCGGCGCGGCCTGCCTTTCGGTGCTGACCGATGAGCCCTATTTCCAGGGGCATGACGATTATCTGGTTGCCGCGCGCGCCGCGTGCGACCTGCCCTGTTTGCGCAAGGATTTCATGGTCGATGTCTGGCAGGTGGCCGAAAGCCGCGCGCTGGGGGCCGATGCGGTGCTGATCATCGTCGCCGCGCTCGACGATGCGACCATGGCCGAGATCGAGAGCGCGGCGCTGGACCATGGCATGGACGTGCTGGTCGAGGTGCATGACGAGGCCGAGATGGAGCGCGCGCTCAAGCTCCGCTCGCCGCTGATCGGGGTGAACAACCGCGACCTGCGCAGCTTCGTCACCGATATCGCCACCACCGAGCGGCTGGTCGGCATGATCCCCGAAGGCCGCATCGCGGTGTCCGAAAGCGGCATCAACAGCCATGCGGATTGCGTGCGTCTGTCAGAGCGTGGCGTACGCTGCTTCCTGGTCGGGGAATCGCTGATGCGCCAGCCCGATGTCACGCAGGCGACGCGCGCGCTGCTCACCGGAGCCGCCGCCTGATGGACAAGCTGACCCATCTCGACGCGACCGGCGCGGCGCAGATGGTCGATGTCTCCGCCAAGGCCGATACCGTGCGCGAGGCGGTGGCCGAAGGCGTGATCACCATGGCCCCGGCGGTGATCGCCGCCATCCGCGCGGGCGATGTCAAGAAGGGCGACGTGCTGGGCACGGCGCGCATCGCGGGCATCATGGCCGCCAAGCAGACCAGCAACCTGATCCCGCTCTGTCACCCGCTGCCGATCGCCAGCGTCTCGGTCGATTTCGAGTATCTCGAGACCGGCGTGCGCGTCGAAACCCGCGTGCGCACCAACGGCAAGACCGGCGTCGAGATGGAAGCGCTGACCGCCGCGAACATAGCCCTGCTCACGATCTATGACATGGCCAAGGCGCTCGATAAGGCCATGGTCATCGGCCCGGTGCGGCTGCTCGCCAAGAGCGGCGGCAAGTCGGGCGACTGGACCGCCGACTGATGGCGGGCGGGCTTATCCCGCTCGACGAGGCGCGCGACCGCCTGCTCGCGCTTGCTGCGCCCCGCCCCGCGATCAGCCTTCCGCTCGATCAGGTCACCGGCCTCACCCTGGCCGAGCCGCTGGTGTCGCAGCGCAACCAGCCCGCCGCCGATCTGTCGGCGATGGACGGCTATGCGGTGCGCAGCGCCGACCTGCCCGGCCCATGGCGCGTCATCGGCGAGAGCGCGGCGGGACGGCCCTTCGCGGGCGTACTTGCGCCGGGACAGGCCGCGCGCATTTCGACGGGCGCGATGATCCCCGATGGCGCAGATTGCGTCGTGGTGCAGGAAGACGTCGCGCGCGAGGGTGACCGGCTGACGCTCACCGGCGATGGCCCCGCAGCTCCCGGCGCGCATATCCGCCGCGCAGGCCATGATTTCGCAAACGGGACGCAACTCGCTGATGCGGGTGCGATCATCGACGCGCGGCTGATCGCGCTTGCCGCGATGGCAGGGCACGGCGCGCTCGCCGTCCACCGCCGCCCGCGCATCGCGATCCTCAGCACCGGCGACGAGCTTGTCCCACCCGGAAACCCGCTCCCCTCACCCGCGCATATCCCCGCGAGCAATGGCGTGATGCTCGCTGCGCTGCTGTCTTCCCTACCCTGCGATCTGATCGTCCCGCCGCTGCTGCCCGATGACCGCGCCACCATCGCCGCGGCGCTGCTCGAGCACAGCCAGGCCGATATCATCGTCACCACCGGCGGCGCATCGGTCGGCGATCACGACCTCATCCAGCCCGCATTGCTCGACAGCGGCGGAACGGTCGATTTCTGGCGGATCGCGATGCGACCAGGCAAACCGGTGATGGTCGGACGTCTGGGCGATGCGATCGTGCTCGGCCTGCCGGGCAATCCGGTCTCGGCCTATGTCACTGCGACGTTGCTGCTGCTGCCGCTGGTGCGCAAGCTTTTGGGTTATCAACAGCTTGTCCCTGCCACCTCCCAGGCGATCGCAGGCGAACCCTTCCCGGCGAACGGCCCGCGCCAGGATTTCGTGCGTGCGCGCTTCCACGATGGCGCGCTCATCCGGCTGAGCAATCAGGACAGCGGAGCGCTATCGGCGCTGCTTCAGGCGGATGCGCTGGTGGTCCGGCCAATCGATGCGCCGGAGGCCAAAATCGGCGATCCGATCGATTATATCGCGCTTTGCCACGGGACTTGACACAAGCTCTTGACCTGACCGTCTTTGTTTCGTAATTGTTCCGTATTCGTTCGAACGCAGGTTCGGCGCAGAAAAGGAACATCGGCGATGCTGACCCGCAAGCAACATGACCTGATCCGCTTCATCCAGGAACGGCTGGAGGCCGATGGCGTCTCGCCTTCGTTCGAGGAAATGAAGGAAGCGCTCGATCTCAAGTCCAAGTCGGGCGTGCACCGGCTGGTCAGCGCGCTCGAGGAACGCGGCTTCATTCGCCGTCTTCCCAACCGGGCGCGCGCACTCGAAATCCTGAAGCTGCCAGAGGCGAGCGTGAAGCCGCGCGAGAAGGAGCTCGCCGCTGCTGCCGCCGCGCGCGCCGATGCCGCGCGGAGCAATGTCGTCAGCATGGACGCGGTGCGCAAGGCGGTGTTGCCGGAGCCTGCGAACAGCAATGTGCTCGAAATTCCGCTGCACGGCCGCATCGCCGCCGGTGCGCCGATCGAGGCGTTCGAGGGCACCGAGATCCTGCCTGTTCCCGCCGCCCTGCTCGGCGCGGGCGAGCATTATGCGCTCGAAGTGTCTGGGGACTCGATGGTCGAGGCGGGCATTCTCGATGGCGACTTTGCGTTGATCAAGCGCACCGAAACCGCGCGCGACGGCGAGATCGTGGTCGCGCTGGTGCGCGGCGAGGAGGCGACGCTCAAATATCTGCGCCGCGAGAACGGCCGCATCCGGCTCGATCCTGCCAATGCTTCGTATGCACCGCAATATTATGCGCCGCACGAGGTGCAGGTGCAGGGCAAGCTCGCCGGCCTGCTGCGCCGCTATCACTGATCCTGAATACGGGCCCGGCGAGCGTCGGGTCCGCGTCGGAATGGGCGGGCCGCTCCCCTCGAAGCGGCTCAGGTGCGGGTGAGCCCCATATCCTCGAGCAGCCGCCCCATATGCTGCTTGAACGGGAAGAAGCCCTTGCGCGCGTGCGGCCAGAAGGTGTCGTCCCATGCCCGGCGCACCTGGACGAGTTCGATCCCTTCGCCCGCCAGCGCCTTGGCGATTTCCGTCAGCCGCGTCGCGACCGGGCCGACCGGGGCATAAGGCGTCACCACCCGGTTGACGCCCGCCTCACGCGACGCCTGCACGATCGCCTCGGCATTCAGGGCATCTATCCGCTTCACCGGTGCCCTGCCGGTTTCGCCAAGCGACGCAGCCATGTCGTGCGCAGCATCCGCAACGAAGCCGCGCGCCTTTTCACCCCAGAGCAACGCCGGATCGGCAGCGATGCAGGTGCCGCAGATATCAACCTCGCGGAGCACCGCATCATCCGGGTGCATGTCCTCGCTGGTGATCAGCAGCAGCGCCGGCGCACCCCTGGCCGATCCTGCCGCAGGCAAGGGCGCTGCGGCAGGTACCGGTGCTTCGGTCAGCGGCTCGGCGATTTCCGCCAGGCCCTTCGGCGCAAACCGCCCCCCGGTATAGCGCGCGATATTGTCGGCCGTGGCGAGATAGGTCTTGCCCGCCGTCTGCAAGCCCGCGACCCAGCGCCAGGACAGGGTATTGCTCGCCGCATCGGCATCGATCAGATGGCGCAGGAAGAAATCCGCGCCCAGGGTCCAGGGCAGGCGCAGCGTGAAGATCCAGATCGAGGCGAACCACATGCGTGCGTGGTTGTGCAGATACCCCGTCTCGACCAGCTCGCGCGCCCAGTCATCGAAGCCCTCGATGCCGGTGCGGCCCGCTTCCGCCTGTTCCAGCGCGCGGACATTGCGCAGCCGCTCGTGCTGCTCGTCGCGCTCGACGAGGAAGCGCTCCCAGATGCCGGGCCGCATCTCGAGCCAGCCCTTCCAATAGGTGCGCCACAGCACCTCCTGCACATATTTCTCCGCCGCCGCGAGCGAATGCCGTTCCAGCACCGCCGCGCACACTTCCTGCTCGTTCAGCAGGCGATAGCGCAGCCAGGGTGAAAGCTGCGACACCGCGCTGGGCCGACCGGGCCCGAGATCGCTGTTGCGCCCCTCGGCATAGGCGCGGCCCGCGTGCGGCACGAAGGCATTCATCCGCGCAAGGCCCGCCGCGCGCGTCGGTTCGAACATCCCGCTCATACCCGCCGCTCGCGCAGCAGGCCCTGCAGGCGTGGTCTGATCGTGAGAAAGCGCAGATAGGCACGCTCGAGCATCGCCAGCACCGGTTTCCAGCGCGCGATGAGACCGAGCGGTCGCAGCAGGGGAATGGCACGCCACATCGCCGCAAAGGCCGCTGCGCCAGAGAGCATCACGCCATTTTCGCGCGCATGGAAGCGTTCGAGCAGCGCCGTGCGATCGATCGGGCAAGAGCCGCCCGGCGTCGATACGTCGATGAAGTCGATCGCCCCGCGCCGGTCGAGCCGCCGCATCAGCGCGATTTCGCGCGTACAGAGCGGGCACGCGCCGTCATACCAGACTTCAAGCTTGTCCCTCATTCCGTGCGCGGCCCCGTTTTCTGCTGTCTCGTGTCGAAGATAGATACGCGCAAGACCAGCGCAACGGATGCTGTTTCGCGGAATCTGTTTTTGCTGGAAACAACCATCCCGATTAATGGGAAATTTTCCCAACAGTCAGCATTTGTTCATGTTCAACTTGGGCCTGAAAAAGCCTAGGCCGCTGGAATAGCGTGGTTTTCTCAGTTTGGCACGGCGTGTGCAAAGTATCTGGCATCTCCGGACACACCGACCGGAACCACCAGATACCCACGAAAGGACACCGCCATGACCCTCTTCTCGAACGCCCAGAGCCAGATCGCCGCCGTCGCTCTCGCCATCCTGACCTCCAGCCTGTTCATCGCCGCCAGCGTCGCTCCCGGCGTCGTCGCCTGATCCCCCACCGCTTCCCTCGCACCGAACTCGAAAGGACCTTCCCCATGAACATTCTCGCCACCGCTCTCGCTTCGATCTGCTCGGTCATCCTCATCGCCACCAGCGTCGGCCCTGGCATGATCGTCTGATCCACACCGCTTCAACCATCTTCGACACAGGAAACACCATCATGAACGTCATCGCCACCGCTCTCGCCGCCATCTCCTCGATCGTCTTCATCGCCGCCAGCATCGGCCCCGGCGTCATCGTCTGACCGAATTGAGGCCCTGTTAGACCGCAGCGCCGACCATCCTGCCAATCCCCGCCGTCAGCGCCATGGCCAGCGCCCCCCAGAAAACGACGCGGATCACGGGACGTGCCACCGGAGCACCCCCCGCCCGGGCGCTCACCGCCCCCAAGAGCGCGAGGAACAGGATCGATCCTGCCGCCTCGCCCACCACCATCGCCCCCATCGGCAGCAACGCCGCAAGCAGCAGCGGCAGCGCCGCGCCGACCGTGAAGGTCAGCGCCGAAGCGAGCGCCGCCTGGAGCGGCCTGGCAGCCGTCAGATCATTGATGTGCAGCTCGTCGCGCGCATGGCTGCCCAGCGCGTCATGCGCCATCATCTGCACCGCGACCCGATCCGCCGTCGCCGGATCGACCCCGCGCCCGACATAGATCGCGGCCAGCTCGGCGCGTTCGAACTCGGGATCGTCCGCCAGTTCCGCCCGCTCGCGCGCCAGATCCGCCGCCTCGGTATCCGACTGGCTGCTGACCGAGACATATTCGCCCGCCGCCATCGACATCGCGCCCGCCACCAGCCCTGCCGCGCCCGCGACCAGCAGCGCCTGCCGATCCGCCCCCGAAGCCGCGACGCCCAGAATCAGGCTGGCGGTCGAGACGATTCCGTCATTCGCCCCCAGCACCGCGGCGCGCAGCCAGCCGATCCGCGCGATCTGGTGGCTTTCGGCATGGACGGGCATTCCCGGCTTGGCTGTTCGTGGCACTGGCGATCCCTTATTTGCATCTGCTGGCCCAGTCTGACGCAAAGCAGCAAGCCGATCCAGAGGCGAGGCCCGGCCGCAACGATCGATTTCGGCGCCACGGCTCTGGACAGAGGCAGCCATCGGATGCCAAGCCATCGCCATCCCCCCTGCCCTGCCGAGCCGGAGATGCCATGAATCCCCTCTATCGCGACATGCCAACCACGATCTTCGAGGCCATGTCGATGCGTGCGCGCGAGACGGGCGCGATCAATCTGGGCCAGGGCTTTCCCGATGGTCCGATCAACGCGGCGGTGATCGCGGCGGCCTGCGATGCGATGCACCAGCGGTCCAACCAATATCCTCCGATGATCGGCCTGCCCGAATTGCGCGAAGCGGTGGCAGGCTGGTACGCGCGGCACCAGGCGCTCGATCTGACCGCAGAGGAAGTGGTCGTAACCTCGGGCGCGACCGAGGCGATCGCCGCCGCATTGCTCGCGCTGATCGTGCCGGGCGACGAGGTGCTGCTGTTCCAGCCGCTCTACGACGCCTATCTGCCGCTGGTGCAGCGTGCCGGCGGCACCGCGCGGATCGTCGACATGGACCGGACGAGCTGGCGCATCGACCCTGCCAGCCTCGCCCGCGCGATCGGCCCGCGCACGCGGCTCATCGTGTTCAACGATCCGATGAACCCGCTGGGCACCTGCGCGCATCCCGACGATCTGGCCTTGCTCGCGCAGGCGTGTGTGGAACATGACCTAATCGCGATCTGCGATGAGGTGTGGGAGGCGCTGGTCTATGACGGAGCGCAGCATCGGTCGCTGATGCAGCAGCCCGGCATGCGCGAGCGCACGGTGAAGATCGGCTCTGCGGGGAAGATCTTCGGACTGACCGGGTGGAAGCTGGGCTGGATGTGCGCCGCGCCGCCGATTGCACGCGTGCTGGCCAAGGCCCACCAGTTCCTCACCTTCACCAGCCCGCCGCACCTGCAATGGGCGGTAGCCGAAGGGTTGGACAGCCAGGACGCCTGGATCGCGATGGCGCGCGACGCGCACCAGGCCAGTCGTGACTTTTTCTGCGCCGGCCTGGCCGCCATCGGCCTTGCCACCATCCCATCGGCCGCGACCTATTTCGTGACCGTGGACCTGGCCGCATCGGAGGTGCCGATGGACGATGTCGCGTTCTGCGAGGCAATCATCGGACAGGCCGGCGTCGCCGCGATCCCGATCTCGGCCTTCTATGCCGAAAATGCCCCCAACCATCTGGTCCGCTTCTGCTTCGCCAAGCACCGTGCGACCCTGCAAGCGGCGCTGGATGGGCTTGGCCGGGCGCTGCCATCGCTGCGATAAGCCGCAGAAAGAGCGGTTGGCTGCCTGGGTGCCGCTGCCTCGCTCAGGAGAATGCTAGCGATCAACCTCTGCCCAAAGGCAGGGATCAGCCGACCGCCACGCGATAGCCTATGCCGGGTTCGTTGATGATCAGCTTCGGGTGCGCCGGGTCGAGTTCGAGCTTGCGGCGCAACGCCCGCACCGCAACGCGCAAATA
Source organism: Acidovorax delafieldii (assembly GCA_001555775.1). GTDB lineage: Bacteria > Pseudomonadota > Alphaproteobacteria > Sphingomonadales > Sphingomonadaceae > Blastomonas > Blastomonas delafieldii_A. The sequence continues at coordinate 18,097 of LSHP01000085.1, forward strand.
ATCGAGATCCTCGCGATGCGCCGGTCCCCAGACATCGGTCAGCAGCTTGTCATGCGTGAAGACGCGACCGGGATGGTCGCACAAGGCCCAGAGCAGGTTGAACTCGCGCGGGGTAAGATCGATCTGGCTACCGCGTATGGTGACGCGATGCGCGGACCGATCGATCATGCCTTCCTGAAACTGGCGGACAGCCGGATCGGCGACGGGGCCACTCTTCCGCCGAATGGCCGATCGGACGCGCGCGAGCAGTTCCTCTGTGTCGAAAGGCTTGGTGACGAAATCGTCGGCACCAAGGTCGAGCGCAGCGACCTTCTCCCCAGTCGCATCGCGCGCGGTGAGCACGATGACAGCCAGCCCATGGCCCGCAAGCTGGGGCACGATCTCCAGCCCATCGCGATCAGGCAGCCCCAGGTCCAGCAGCGCGACCAGCGGCGCAGGTTCGGCAATGGCGAGGCGAAGCGCCTCGCCGGCTGTGCCCGCCTCGACATGCGTGAGGCCGCTACGATCCAGCGCACCGGTCAAGAGGCGACGGATAGCGGCCTCATCGTCGATGATGAGCACATCGCTACGCATTCTGCTCATGGTCTTGTTCCGGTGCGGGCGCGGTCAGTGGCAGGCTTATCTCGAACACGGCCCCGCCGCCTTCCCGGTTCGACGCCGTGATGCTGCCCCTTACCGCCTCGATGAAGTTCTTGGCAATCCACAGACCGAGGCCCGATCCGCCCACGCGGTCGCTGCCCTCGAGGCGATGGAAGCGGTCGAACAGTCCGTCGCGATCGGCTGGCAGGCCGGGTCCACGGTCTGCCACTCGGCACAAGGCCGCATCGGGGCCGCAAAGCAGCTCGACATCGACGCGCGAACCGGCGGGCGAGAATTTGAGTGCATTGTCGATCAGGTTGATGAGCACGTGCCGCAGCAGCAGCGGGTCGCTCTGGATGATCGGGCAATCGGGATCGATGCTGGCCACCACGCGGCTGCCGGGCCGATCCTGCCTCAGATCGCGCAGCACGGCATGGATGATGTCGGTCAGGTCGAGGCTTTCCCATCTCGGTTCGATCGACCCGTCCTCGATCCGCGAGGCTTCGAGCAGATCGTTGAGAAACCGCTGCAACCGGCGCGTCTCGCTGCGCGCGATCCGCACTTCATCAGCATAGGCACCTTCGGCAGGAATGGCCTCGGTCGCGGCGATCACCGCCGTCAGCGGCGTGCGCAGGTCATGCGCGATGCTGCCGAGCAGCGCCCCGCGCAGCCGGTCGCGCTCGCGCAGACCCTCGACCTGCCGCGCTTCGGCCTCCAGCACCAGCCGCTCGTGCGCCAGCGCGGTCTGATCGACCAGCGACGCGAGCAACGTCGCATCGTCGGGGCGGATCACCCGCTCCTTCGACGAACGCGCCACGCCCAGCGCGCCCATGGTGCCCAATGCCGTCTTGAGCGGATGGAACTGCCAGTCTGCCGATGCAAGCGTGCCTGTGTCTCGCCCGGCAGCCTGTCCATGTTCCAGCGCCCAGCGCGCCGCCGTCTCGTCCACCATGTCGAGCTCGGCAAAGGTCGGGTTGCCGCGAACGACGACGTTTCCGTCTTCGAGCGAGACGATGACCGCTTCGACGTCGAGTAGCATACCGATTTCACGGCAGGCGACGTTTGCAGTCTCATCGCGGTCGGACAATGCGCCCATCAGGCCGGCAAAGCGGGCAAGCGAGGCGTTGAGCCGCGCGACCCCAGCGCTGATCTGGGCCTGCTGCCGGACCTTGCCGGCCAGAACGCCGATCACTGCGGCCACACCGGCGAGCACGATAAAGGTCACGACGTCCGAAGGGCTGCTGATCGAAAGCGTGTAGAGCGGCGGAATGAAGAAGAAATTATAGGCCAGCGCCGCCCAGAGCGCGGCCCACAAGGCAGCGCGCATCCGCAGGAACATGGCCGATACCGTGACCGGCACCAGCAGCAGCATGTCGATGGCCCCCGGCGCGATCCAGTCCTTGAGCAGAAACAGCAAACCCACCACCGCCCCGATGGAGACGAACGCGATGACATTGTCGCGCTGGTCATAGGGGTCATAGGGGCGGAGCGGTTTCTCGTCGGCCTCGTCGAGCGGGACGACATGCACCGGGATGGAGCGCGCGCGGCGGATGACGTCCTGCACGATCGACCCATGCCGCCATTCGAACCAGCGGCTGCGCCTGCTCTTGCCGATCACGATCTGGCTGGCGCGCAGGTCCTTGGCCTGATCGACCAGCGCCTGGCCGACATCCTGCGCCGCGATGGTCATCAGCGATGCACCTAGCGACGCCGCCAGCGCGAGATTGTCGGCGAGCTGCTCTCGCTGGCTACCGGATACCGCACGCGCGCCGGCACTCTCCACCACCACTGCGGTCCAGGGCGCGTGGAGCAGATCGGCAAGGCGCTTGGCATGGCGTACGACACGCGCGCCGCCACGCCCGGGACTGACCGCCACCAGCAGCCGTTCGCCGGAGACGAAATCGGCCCGCTCGCCGCTCAGTTCGAGCTGGCTGCTGAGCCGGCGATCGACGTTGTGCGCGGCAAAGCGCAGCGCCAGTTCGCGCAATGCGGCCAGCTTGTTGGGGGTGAAGAAATTGGCGAGCGCGCGGCCCGCCGTGTCAGGCAGATAGACCTTGCCCGCGCGTAGTCGCTCGATCAGCGCCTCGGGCGGCAGATCGACAACGATCAGTTCGGCGTCTTCCAGAAAGCTGTCGGGAATGGTCTCGCGCACCCGGACATGCGTGAACCCGGCAACGAGATCGTTCAGGCTCTCGATATGCTGGATGTTGACCGTCGAGGCGACGTCAATCCCCTCGGCGAGCAGTTCGGCGACATCCTGCCACCGCTTGGGGTGGCGGCTTCCTGGCGCATTGGTGTGCGCAAGTTCATCGACCAGGATCAGTCCGGGTCGCCGGGCCAGCGCGGCATCGAGATCGAATTCCTCCAGCCGGTGCCCCTGATGATCGACCGCGCGGCGCGGCAGGATCTCGAACGGGGCGAGCAGCGCTGCCGTCTCGCCTCGCCCGTGTGTTTCGGCGACCCCGACAACGACATCCTCGCCCTCTGCCCTGCGCCGCGCCGCTTCCTGCAGCATCCGGTAGGTCTTGCCGCCCCCCGGAGCTGCGCCGAGATAGACCGTCAATCGGCCGCGCTGTTCGGCCTTGGCGATTCTGAGGTACCGTTCGGCATCGTTGGAGGGAGAGCTGTCGGTCATCGTCGCTCCCGCTTAGCGCGCAAGCCGGTCGAGAGCCAGATTGAGCTCGAGCACATTGACGATCCGGTCGGGTGCGGCCGGGCCACCGGGAGCAAAGGCCATCCGGTCGATCAGCGTCTCGACATCGGCCACCGGCAGCGCGCGGGCAGCGGCGACGCGCCCCGCCTGATAGCGCGCGCCCGCGAGCGAGATATGCGGGTCGAGCCCGCCGCCCGATGCCGCCACCAGATCCGCCGGCAGCGGATTGTCGTCGGCGGCCGCGTAACGCGATACCGTCTCGGACGCGCGCTGCTTGAGCTTGTCGCTGGTCGGCGACAGGTTGCTGCCCGCCGCTCCCACCCCGTTATAATCGGCAGCAGACGGGCGCGGCCAGAAATAGCGCTCCTGCGCGAAATTCTGCGCGATCAGCGCGCTGCCCACCGGCTTGCCGTCGCGCATCAGGATCGAGCCTTCGGCCTGGAACGGTGCCACCGTCTGCGCGAAGCCGTACACCAGCGCCGAATAACCGAGCGCGCACACCAGAAGGCTCACGATCCAGAGCCGGAGCGAGGGGAGAAGATAGGTCGTCATGTCCTTATGTCCTTTGCTTTGGTCCGGTTCAGCGCATCAGCGTGACGTGTTCGGCAATCGGGCCCAGGGCAGCCGCCGGCAAGAAGGTGAGCGCGCCGAAGATCAGGATCGTGATCAGCAGCATGATGCCGAAGGTGCTGCTCTCGACGCTCAGCGTACCTGCGCTTTCCGCGCTGCGGCGCTTGCTCATCAGCGAACCGACGATCGCCAGCGGCACCAGGATGGGCAGGAAGCGCGCGATCAGCATCACGATACCCGTCGCCCAGTTCCACGGGCCAGTATTGTCGCCAAGCCCCTCGAAGCCCGAACCATTGTTCGCCGCCGACGAGCTGAACTCGTACAGGATCTCCGAAAATCCATGCGCGCCAACATTGGCGAGCGTGTCGGTGCCCCAGGGGGTAGCGGCGAACAGCGCCGTGCCGCCCAGGATCAGCAGCGGATGGCTGATCAGCGCCAGCACCGCGAGCCGCATCTCGCGCCCCTCGATCCGGTGGCCCAGATATTCGGGCGTGCGGCCGACCATCATGCCCGCGACGAACACCGCGACGACGATGTACAGGAACATGTTGATCATGCCGACGCCCACGCCGCCAAAGGTCTCGTTGAGCCACATGCCCGCCATGGGGACGAGGCCAGCAAGCGGGTTGAGGCTGTCGTGCATCGCGCCGACCGAGCCGTTGCTGGTGGAGGTGGTCAGCGCCGCCCAGAGCGGACCGGTGGTCGCCCCAAGCCGCAGTTCCTTGCCTTCAAGATTGCCGACATCCTGCACCACCGGCAGCTGGGCAAAGGCCTGGGTCGGCGTCGATTCAAACGCCATGACGGCGGTGATCTTGACCAGCAGCAAGGCTGCCATCACGCCGAAAATGACAACGGCGTGCTTGGTCCGTCCGATCATGCGACCAAACATCCAGACGCAAGCCATCGGAATGAGGATGAGCGACGCCATCTCGACCAGATTGGCCCAGAAGGTCGGATTCTCGAGCGGATGCGTCGAATTGGGGCCGAAAAAGCCGCCGCCATTGGTGCCGAGCTGCTTGATCGCGACGAATGCCGCCGCAGGGCCGCGCGCGATCGTCTGGACCGCGCCTTCGAGCGTCGTCACCTCGGCAGCACCGTTGAACGTCATCGGCACACCGGAAATCGCGAGAACAAGCGCAACGGCAATCGCCAACGGCAGCAGCACCCCGAACGAAGCGCGCTGCAGGTCGATGAAGAAATTGCCCATGCTCTTCTGGCCGCCAATCCCGCGCGCGAGCGCTGCCAGCGCGGCGATGCCGGTCGCTGCCGAAACGAACTGCAACCACATCAGCCCGGCAAGCTGGGCGAGATAGCTCCAGGTGCTCTCGCCCGAATAATGCTGGAGATTGGTGTTGGTGACGAACGAGGCCGTGGTGTTGAAGATGAGATGGATCGAGGCTGGTCCCTGGCCGTCCGGGTTGAGCGGCAGCAGGTGCTGGAGCGACAGCAGCGCGAACACGAACGCGAACATGACGGCGTTGAACGCCAGCAGCGCGATCGAATAGGCCTTCCCGTCCTGATCGGCCGAGGACCCGCCAAGCTTGGCGAAAGTGCCGTCCGCGCTGGCAAAGCGCCCCGAAAACAGCGCAGCCATATAGCGGCCGAGCGGCCAGGAGAGCAGTATCGAACCGCCGACGACGATGGCGACGGTAAGTAGGGATGCAAGCATGATGTTAGGTCCTCTCGCTCAGGCCAGGCCGAGGCCGGCGACGGCGATGTCGATGAGCTTGATGCCGATGAACGGCGCGATCACGCCGCCCAGGCCATAGATGCCCAGATTGCGCAGCAACTGCCTGGCGGCGGGCATCGGACGATAGGCGACGCCCTTGAGCGCCAGTGGCACGAGCAGCGGGATGATGATCGCGTTGAAGATGATCGCCGACAGGATCGCGCTCGACGGCGTTGCCAGTCCCATCACGTTGAGCACGCCCAGCGAGGGGTAGAGCACGACGAAGATGGCAGGCAGGATGGCGAAATATTTCGCCACGTCATTGGCGATCGAGAAGGTGGTGAGCGCCCCACGCGTCATCAGCAACTGCTTGCCGATGCCGACGATCTCGATCAGCTTGGTCGGATCGCTGTCGAGATCGACCATGTTGCCCGCTTCGCGCGCGGCCTGGGTGCCGGTGTTCATCGCGACGCCGACATCCGATTGCGCCAGCGCGGGCGCGTCATTGGTGCCATCGCCGCACATCGCGACCAGCTTGCCGCCCGCCTGTTCCTTGCGGATCAGCGCCAGCTTGTCTTCGGGAGTCGCCTCGGCGAGGAAATCGTCCACGCCGCTTTCGGCCGCGATCGACGCGGCGGTGAGCGGATTGTCGCCGGTGATCATGACCGTGCGGATGCCCATGCGGCGGAGTTCGGCAAAGCGCTCGCGAATCCCCGCCTTGACGATGTCCTTGAGGTGGATGACGCCGAGCAGCCGGTTGCCATCGGCGACGGCCAGCGGCGTGCCGCCCGACCGGGCAATGCCCTCGGAGGCTTGATGGAGCGCGGCAGCAGCGGTCGGATCAGCCTTGTCGCCCAGTCGCCGCAGCACGGCATCGACCGCACCCTTGATCAGCGCGCGTTCGCCGATCATCAGTCCGCTGACACGCGTCTGCGAGGTGAACGCGATCGGTTCAGCCCCTTCAGGCATCGCATCTCCGTCGCCGGCCAGAGCCACGATCGACCGGCCCTCGGGCGTCGTATCGGCAAGGCTCGAGAGGCGCGCAGCCGCGACCAGATCGGCCAGGGCCACGCCGGGCAGCGGCACGAACTCGCTGGCCTGACGGTCGCCGATGGTGATCGTCCCGGTCTTGTCGAGCAGCAGCGTGCTGATATCGCCCGCCGCCTCAACCGCGCGGCCCGACTTGGCGAGCACGTTGAAGCGGATCAGCCGGTCCATGCCCGCAATGCCGATCGCTGAAAGCAGCCCCGAAATCGTGGTGGGGATGAGCGCGACGAACAGCGCGATCAGCACGGGCACCGCAATCTCGCCCCCGGCATAAGCGGCAAAGGCAGGAAGGGTGCCGACGGCGATCAGGAAGATCAGTGTCAGGCCGGTGAGCAGAACCGTGAGCGCGATCTCGTTCGGCGTCTTCTGGCGGCTGGCGCCTTCGACGAGTGCGATCATGCGATCGAGAAACCCGCTGCCGGGTTCTGCCGTGACCTTCACGTCGATCTGGTCGGCAATGACCATGGTGCCGGCGGTTACAGCAGACCGATCGCCACCCGCTTCGCGAATGACCGGCGCACTTTCGCCGGTGATCGCCGCCTCGTTGACCGAGGCCACACCGGCCACGACCTCGCCATCGGCGGGAATCGGCTGCCCCTGGATAACCCGCACTACATCACCCGCGTGGAGCTGCGTGGCAGGGATTTCGGCAAGCTTGCCATCCTGCCCGATGCGGAAGGCAATGAGCTGGTCCTTGGTGGAGCGCAGCGACTGTGCCTGCGCCTTGCCACGCCCTTCGGCCAGCGCTTCGGCAAAGTTGCCGAACAGCACCGTGAGCCAGAGCCAGAAGACTAGCTGGCCCTCGAACAGCGGATCGCCGCTGCCCGTAGCCAGGTTGCGAACCATCACCACGGTGGCGACGGCAGCTACCACGGCGGTCGTGAACATCACCGGATTGCGGACCAGCGTGCGCGGGTCGAGCTTGACGAAGGAGTCGCGCAGGGCCGGAACGACGAGCTTGCGTTCGAAAAGGGACGCGCGCTCCATCAGAAGCGCTCCGGGGTCATCAGAACGACGACAAGATACACCAGCAGGCCGACGGCGACGACGCCGGCAAGCGCAAGATCGAAGGACATAGGAGCTCCTTGGTTGGCGGAGCGTCAGGTGCGCCTGAGACCCGTGAAAATGCGCGGTGCAAAAGCGGCGAGCGGCATGAAAAACGCATGAAAATCGCTTTCATCACTCGGCACCGAGCGCGGGTTTCACGAGGATTTCATGCCGCAAGGCGTTGAGGCACATGGATATTTTACGGCGTCATGCGTCATCCGGCGGCCGGCAAGATGCGTCTTGCCCTGACGAGAATTGTCCCGCCAGACTCGTCGAAACTCGCACCCCGGGGCCGACAAGAATGGCGGTCCCGGGGTGCCTTTTGATCGATGCTCCTTGATCTGCGTCCTGCATTTGCTGGTGATGTTCAGCTGCCGGATCAGAACGTTGTGCGCGAGGACGGGTCCCGAAACCGCTCAATCCATAAAGATGCCATGTGGGTTTTTATGCCATCAGCCGCTTACGCTCGACGCAGCGCATCACGGGGCGCATCGCTGCCCAGACACGGTGATGGGTGCGGCGCAGGTATGCGATGCACGGCGACGTGTTCGTTGAAGACGTTACGATCAGCGTCCCCTCGCTTCGGCGAGCGCGGCCTCGACCAGCTCGAGCCGCTCGCGCGCGGGCGCGGTGCTGGTGATCATGAACAGGAAGCCGATGACGCTGAAGCACAGGCTCGCATCGCGCGAGAGGTGCGATTGGTTCTCCTGCATTAGCAGTATGACCGGCGGCCGCTGGGCAGGATCGACGAGGGTATCGATATGGGGCGCGGCCGCCGGACAGGCGTCCGCGCAGACATTCTGCAATTGATGCACGGTGAAAAGCTCCGACAGGGCCGGAGCCAAGCGCATAGGATAGAGTTACACCCCGGCGGGTCCGACAAATCGGTTCAGATTGTCAGGAGCACTGCCGGTTGGCCGCGCAGCGGCGGCCTGAGATCGAAATAGGGTTGCAGGACCGGCGCAATAGGCTGCGCGAAACCGGTCGCCAGAATGAGCACCAAGGGATCGGCGCGCAGATCGGGTTGCGCCCCGCCTAGCGAAGCCATCGACAACACCGAGAAGGCGCAATGACCTTTGCCTTAGACATGATCGCCCGAGGACCCGTCCGAATCGTCCTTCATCGGAATGACGATCTGCTTTGCTGCCTCGTCGCTGGTTGGCCACACATGGGCAAGCCGGACGCACGCTCGCACGACTGTATATTTTTCTGTATATTCAAAACACAAGCCATCCGACCAAGTATCTGTCTCAAAACAGAAAATAAAAATTGGTCGGGGAGACAGGATTCGAACCTGCGACCCTCTGCTCCCAAAGCAGATGCGCTACCAGGCTGCGCTACTCCCCGATCCGGCCAGTTCTGGTCGGCTCCTGGCGGTGTCTTTCCGGACGGACTGGTGGGCCCGGAGGGACTCGAACCCCCGACCTAGCCGTTATGAGCGGCCAGCTCTAACCAACTGAGCTACAGGCCCGTCCCGGCTGTGCCAGAGGCGCGGTTAGCCCAGCGCGGGGCTGGATGGCAAGCGCGAAAAGCCTCGGCATGGGTTTTAGCGCACAACGCGCACCGGCATCATCTCAGGATATTGGCGTCGATATCCGCAATGCTGGTCGGCTTCACCCCGCGCTGCGCGAGATAGGACAGCACGTGATGCCACCAGTCGTAGAACGCGGTCACATCCTCGTCCTTGCGGACATAGGGCGTATAGCCCGGCTTGAGCGACGGTGAATGGAACGAGAAATTGAGCACCGGCAGCCCATCGTCGAGCGCAATGTCGATACCGCGCACCACCTCGTCGATCGAGATGCCCTCGGGCGTCAGCGAGATCCGCTCGAGCAGCCGCCCACGTGCCATCAGCGATTTCGTGACACCTGCCATCTGGGCCAGCGGGAACAGCGTTCCCTGACGGCGCAACAGGCCCCAATAGACCGAGGTTACCGGCAGCTCGACAATACCCAGCTTGCGGTCAAGCCAATAGGGCTCGAGCGGATATTGCGAGAAATCGGGTCCTTCCGCCTTGCTGTAATCGAAATTGGCGCGCACCGAGGTGTCGTAGAGCACCCCCGCCTCGCGCAGCAGGTTGAGCGTTTCGCCGCCAATGCCATAGCGACCGGCGCGATAGGCAATCGGCTGCTTGCCGGTCACCTCGGCAATCGCATCGCGCAGCTTGAAAAACTTGGCGCGCTCGAGCTCCTTGGGCAGGTTGCCAGCATAAGTGTTGCGCTGGTTGACCTCTTCCTCGAATGGCGGATTGACCCAGGGGTGCAGCTGGATGCCGACCTCGGCCCGCCCTTCGCGCACCAGAGCGCCATAAATCTCGCGCCCGCGCGGGTCCGAAATCACCGGCCAGTCGACGAGATACAAGGGCGTTACGCCATAATCCTCGCACAGTTTCTGGAAATCGGTGATCGCCTCGACCGCTTCGAGCGAATAGCCCTCGCGCTCGATCGGCCGGGTCCAGTCAAACTCTTCCTCGACATCGACCGTCACCAGATAACGCTGGCCGAATTCGGGCGAAAAGCGAACAAAGTCATCCTTGCCCGGCAATCTTGCAAAGGTCATGCGCTCATGTCTCGCAGCGTCGCAAATGATCGGCCTGGCCCCCCCCGGTCGCCACTCCGTGCTCGCTCCTCCCGCCTAGGATCGTGCGGCTTCTGCGCTAATCCCCGCCTCGGGCAAGGTCAAGCGCAGAGCTTCCTCCTCGATCGCGAGCGCGCCGCCATGGCTGGCGAGCAGGTTGCGCACCAGCCTGAGACAGAAGCCCAGGCCAAGCAGCGGACCGCCGTCGCGCGGCCCGGCATCGGTGCGGTCGACATCGAACAGCGCCGCTTCATCGAGCCCGGCGAGCGTTTTCGGGCGGCTGAACAGGATGTCGACGGTCGAGCTGTGATCGACGAACTGCACGTGCAGGGTCTCGCCCGCCTCGCAGCTGCCGATCAGCGCACCGGCTAGGCGCGGAACGATGCGGTCGAGCGCCTGGGCCGACATGGCAATCACCGAAGCCTGCGGAACCGGACCCAGAACCAGCGATGCCCCCGCATAGTCGAGCAGTGGCTGCACCCGAGCAGACAGGCGTTCGGCGAGCTCACTCAGCGCGACATGGCCATCGGGATCGTCGATCGCGTTGCGGTCGAGCCTGAGCGCGGTGTCCAGATCGTCAAAGCCGTTCAGCAATTGCCGCGCGTCCTGGCGGATGCGCTGCGCCATCTCGCGATATTCGCTGAGCACGGGGCCGAACAGCTGCTGCTCGATAATCTCGGAAAAGCCCATGATCGCATTGAGTGGTGTGCGCAGTTCATGCACGATCTGGCGCAGGCCATCGCGCCCGGTCAGCCCCGATGCTGCCGCATCCGGCCCCGCACTTTCCCAGGGCATCGGGCGCCGCAGCGTTCCGCTATAGCCGGTGAAACGGCCGGTCGCGCGGTCGAAGCACGGATCGGCATCGACGCGCCATTCGCCCGCCAGCGACGCGGCACTGCCCAGATCGGCCCGCCCCCCGCGGATCGGCATGCGACGACTGAACGCCGTCGCGACCGAGGCATCGACGCCGCGAAAGCCGCTCAGCGCCGGCTGAGCGAGCGAAAGCCCGTGCACCATGCCAAGCAGCATGCCGCGCGTGCTGCTGATGCTGCCGTCGATGCCGGTGGCGAACTGGAAATGCTGATGCCCCTCGGGCAGGGCGCTAGCCGTCTCGACCGGTTCGGCGGCAGGGCTTTCCGGCGTGCCGAGCGTCTGTTCGAGCTGCTGCCAGCCATCGCGGCTGGGGGGCTCCTGCTCCATCGCCTGACGGATGCGGACCTCCTGCAGCGCCTCGATCCGCTTGACGATTTCGCCGATGCTCTGCGGACTGGCGGCGACCGGTGCGGGTTCGGGTTCGACCACCGGTTCGGGATCGACAATCGGCAAAGCGGCAGGCTCGGGCGCGGCAACCGGCTCGGCCGCGGCCTCGGGTTCGAGGATCGTTTCGGTGTCGACCGGTGGCGGCGCGGCAGGTTCGGCTTCGGGGGCCTGGGCCACCGGGTCGTGCTCGGTGGGTGCCGCAGTTTCGGCCGCCACCTGAACCTCTGCGGCGGGAAGCGCGGTATCGTAGAGCCCCAGCTGGTCGAGCAGGGCCTGCGTGCGCGGGCCGATATCGCGGCGATGGCGCAGGAAACCGCGCGCGCGCGTGGGGAGCGCGGGGACGAGCGTCGCCCAGCTTTCGTCGTCCAGCCGTGCGGCGCGGATCGCCGCGCTGGCGATTTCGGGACGCTCCGATGCGAGATACTGCACCAGCACCGGCGACACCAGCCGCCCGGAAAGGCACTGCACGGTCAGCAGCCGATCGGCATCGCTCACACTGGTGCGCAGTTCGTGGATCCGCGCCAGCGCAGGCGCGTGGCGCGCGTCGAGATCATTGCCGCCGATTTGCCCGAGCAGGTCCACCAGCTGGCGATATTGCGCCACTGCCGCTCCGCCAGTGGGGACGCTACCGGCCAGGACGGTGGAAAGGCGGTCGTCGTAGCGCATCGGCTTGGGCAAGGTCCTTGGAACAGCACGATTTGTTGGATCGGCGGGCCGTGTTCGTTACACGCAGCCGACCGATCGGCACAAGGGATAGCTCCGTCGGCTCGCCTGCGAAAGGGCGCTTTTTATCGCGTCGCAATGTGGGACAATTGCGTTACCGAATAATTATATTATAGGTAGGTGGCGTGATGTTGCGGATTATTTCTGCTTCACGCCCAAATACCGCAGCTTGCACGCGGCCGACGATGGCAACCCACCGTCGGCACCGGCGGTTGCCTAGCAAAGCCAGGGGAAAAATCGTGTCAAGTCTGGACCATATCGACCGGCAGCTGCTGACCCGGCTCCAGGATGAGGGGCGGATCACCAATGTCGAGCTCGCGAGCCGCGTCGGGCTGACCGCGCCGCCCTGTCTGCGCCGCGTGCGGGCGCTGGAGGAAGCCGGCATCATTCGCGGCTATCATGCCGATATCGACCCGCAGAAACTGGGCTTTGCGATCACCGTGTTCGCGATGGTCAGCCTGAAGAGCCAGGCGGAGAGCGATCTCAAGGCCTTCGAGGAGCATGTCAGCACCCTGCCCCAGGTGCGCGAATGCCATATGCTCAACGGCGAGATCGACTTCATCCTCAAGATCGTGGCGCGCGACCTGCAGGAATTCCAGGCGTTCTTGACGTCGAAGCTGACACCCGCAGCCAATGTCGCCAGCGTCAAGACATCGCTGACCATCCGCACCAGCAAGCAGCAGCCGGGCGTGCCGCTCGAGGAATGATCGCCTTTGCCGGACGCGAAAAAGGCAGGCCGGGCGGATTGCCTGGCCTGCCTTTTTGCTGATCGGCTTGCGCGTGATCAGGCGGCGGGAGCAGTCGCGCCAGCGCCTGCCTTCTGGTCGATGTACAGCGTCCACAGCTTGGCGAGCGGAGCGCGCACGCCGGTGACGCCAGCCAGCGTCTGACGCGCGGGTTCGTACTTGCCCTGCGCCACCTGCGCGATCGCCTGGACCATCAGCGCGCGTTCCTTGTCGGTCGCGCCCTTGGTCACGGCGATGCCCGCCAGCTCTTCGGCCTCGGCATATTGCTTGTTCGCAAGCAGCGCGTCCGCGGTTGCCAGCGTGACGGTGGCGGTCGCCTTGCCACGCGAATCGCGCACGGACTCAGGGAGCGTCGCGACATATTCGCCGCGCGCGCCACTGGCGGTAGCCAGCGCATCCTTGAAATAGGCATTGCCGTCGGTGATGATGCCCGCGGCCTTGCCTTCCTCGATCAGCGCGATGACTTCGGTCGGACGACGCGCGGCGCCGGCGGCTTCGATATATTCCTGATAATCGCTGGCGCTGGTCATGCCGCCCGCCATGCGCAGCAGGCGCATCGCATCGAGATTCTGCTCGCTGGTGAAGTTGCGGTTATCGGCCTGCACGGCCTGCACCACCTCGTGCCACGCACCCTTGCCCGCGTCGGCGCGGAGCAGCAGGTTGGCAAAGACGCTGCTGTCGGTCTTGGTCGCCCGCGCGATCTGGAAGCCGCGCTTGGCCCAGCTTGCCGAATATTGCTTGGTACCGGCAAGGTCCGCTTCCACCGCGCGCTGCAGATACGGCAGGCCTGCGGCAGCGATCGGCGCGTTGGTCGCATCGATGCTGCGGCCGCCCGACTTGGCGATCGCCTCGCCGAAATGCGCTTCGGCCAGCTGGAACAGGTTCACCGGACCATTCTGACCCGCCTCGACCGCAGCCGTCAGATACTGGCGGGCGCGCGCGAAATCGTTCTTCAGCAGCGCCTTTTCGCCGATGAAGCTGTTGAAGGTCTTCTTCTCGGCGTCGGTCGACTTGCCGCTCGCCAGCGCCTGTTCGATGCCCTTCATCTGCATCGCCTCGTCATTCTTCTTGAGGCCGATCTGCAGCGTCAGCTTGCCGGTCAGATATTTCTCGTCGGCGCTCGCGGCGACCGCGGCGGCTTCGTTCAGCTTGGCTTCTGCCGTGACGAAATCGCTGGCGCCAAAGGCGGTCTGGGCAGCCGAGAAGGCGTTGCGGAACTCGGCGCTCAGTTCCATCTGCGGCGCTTCATCCTTGCCTTTCTTGCCCTTCTTTTCGGCGCGCTGGGCAAAGGCTCCATCGACCGGCAGCGCCAGCGAAACCGCGGTGGTTCCGGCCAGCGCCAGCATCAGGGCCATGTTGAAACGGGAAATGCGACGCATGTTATCCTCCGAACTAAAACACGGCAAAGCCTGAGCTGCCGATCACCTGTCAGCCTTTGGCGGCTGGTTGATGAAGCCGTCCTTAATGGCTCTGGCTGGAACGGACAACGACCTTTGCGGTTCCGGTCCAAAAAGCCGATGGCGGCGGTGACAAGCGGGCGCAAGCCCTGCTCGTCCGACTATGTTCGATGGCCTTTGCATCGGTTCGTCGCTCGTCTATGCGCTGGCCATCATGATCATCCTGCTTTCCCCCGCCAAATCGCTGGATTTCGATTCGCCCGCCCCTGCCATCAGCCCGAGCGAGCCCCGCTTCGAGCCGGAGACCGAACGGCTGGTGAAATCCGCCGCGCGGCTGAGCAAGGCGAAGATGAAGCAGATCATGCCGGTGTCCGATGCGCTGATCGATCTCAACTATGCGCGCTATCGCGGTTTTTACGACCAGCCCGAGCGGCCTGCAGCCTTCGCGTTCAACGGCGATGTCTATACCGGGCTGGAGGCCAAGACGCTCGAAGAGCCCGCGCTCGACTTTGCGCAAACCCATGTGCGCATCCTGTCGGGCCTGTATGGCCTGCTGCGACCATTCGACAGCATCCGCCCCTATCGTCTTGAAATGGGGACGCGCTGGGCACCGCGACACAATTCGCTGGTCGCCTTCTGGGGTGACCGGATTGCCGCCGCGATCGCCGAGGACCTGAGCGCGAGCGGCGGCGACACCGTGATCAACCTTGCCAGCCAGGAATATTTCGCTGCTGCCGGCAAGGGGCTGGCCAAGCGCGGCATCCGCGTCATCACCGCCGATTTCCGCCAGCAGGGGCCCAAGGGGCCGCGTTTCGTCAGCTTCGATGCCAAGCGCGCACGCGGCATGGCGGCGCGTTTCCTGTGCGAGAACCGGCATGCCGAGCCGGAGGCGCTCAAGGGCTTCGACAGCGACGGCTATCGCTTCGATGCCGAGGCGAGCGACAACGACATCTGGCGCTTCGTGCGCGCATGAGCCGCACCACGGTCATCATCGGCGCGTCGGGCGGCATCGGCGCGGCCTTCGTCCGGCAGGCTGGGGCGCGCGGCGATACGGTGATCGCGCTTGCCCGCAGCCTTTCCGGCGAAGGTCATATCGATCTCGAGGACGAGGCGAGCATCGCTGCGGCGGCAGCGCGTCTTGCTGACCGGGGCCTAGCCCCCGACCGGGTGATCGTCGCCACAGGCCTGCTTCACGCAGACGGACGCGGGCCGGAAAAGAGCATGAAGGATCTCGATGCGGCCTGGATGGCGCGCAACTTTGCGGTCAACACCATCGGCCCGGCGCTCGTCGCCAAGCATTTCGTGCCGCTGATGCCGCGCAAGGCCCCTGCCATGTTCGCCGCGATCGGCGCGCGCGTCGGCAGCATCTCGGACAATCGGCTGGGCGGCTGGTACGGCTATCGCGCGGCCAAGGCGGCGCTGCACATGACGATCCGCAACATCGCGATCGAATGGGGGCGTCGCAACGACCAGTCGATCGCGGTCGCCCTGCACCCCGGAACGGTCGACACCGCCTTGAGCAAGCCCTTCCAGGCCAATGTCGCAGACGGCAAGCTGTTCGATGCGGACCGCAGCGCGGGCATGATGCTGGACGTGCTCGACGGGCTTTCTGCGGCCGATTCGGGCGGTATCTTCGCCTTTGACGGCAGCGCCATTCAGCCCTGACTTTGGCGCGCTGCCAAGCGCCTGTTTTTCCTGTTGAAAAATACCCGTAAAACGCCCGCAAAAGCTGGCTTTTCCGCACTCTGTCGCCTAGAGCCGATGCTGACGCGAAAGCGTCACAAAAGGCATAAAAGGCGCATGGAATGAACGATACCACCGCAACCGCGGAACCCAATGAAATCGAACGCATCGACATCGTCGACGAGATGCGGTCGAGCTATCTCGACTATGCCATGTCGGTCATCGTCAGCCGCGCCCTGCCCGATGTCCGCGACGGGCTGAAGCCCGTCCACCGCCGCATTCTCTTCGCCAGCCAGGAAGGCGGCTTCGTCGCTGGCCGACCCTATCGCAAGTCCGCCAAGATCGTCGGCGACGTCATGGGTAACTATCACCCGCATGGCGACAGCGCGATCTACGACGCCCTGGCGCGCATGACCCAGGACTGGTCGATGCGCGTGCCGCTGATCGACGGCCAGGGCAATTTCGGATCGATGGACCCGGATCCGCCAGCCTCGATGCGTTACACCGAGGCACGCCTCGCCAAGGTCGCCAACAGCCTGCTCGACGATCTCGACAAGGACACCGTCGACTTCACGCCCAACTATGATGGTTCGCGCGACGAGCCGCAGGTGCTTCCCGCGCGCTTCCCCAACCTGCTCGTCAACGGCGCTGGCGGCATCGCGGTCGGCATGGCGACCAACATTCCGCCGCACAACCTCGGCGAAGTGATCGACGCGTGCCTCGCGTGGATCGACAATCCGATGATAGAGCTGGAAGATCTGATGAAGATCGTGCCCGGCCCCGACTTCCCCACCGCGCCGCTGATCCTGGGCCAGGCAGGCGTGCGCAACGCCTATTCGACCGGTCGCGGGTCGATCATCATGCGCGCACGGCACAAGATCGAGGAAGGCCGAAACGACCGCCGCTCGATCGTGCTGACCTCGATCCCGTTCCAGCTCGGCAAGAACAGCCTGGTCGAAAAGCTCGCCGAAGCCGCCAAGGACAAGCGGATCGAGGGCGTCAGCGACATTCGCGATGAATCGAACCGCGAAGGCGTACGCGTTGTCATCGACCTCAAGCGCGACGCAACGCCCGAAGTCGTGCTCAATCAGATCTGGCGGCACAGCCCGGCCCAGTCGAGCTTCCCGGCGAACATGCTCGCGATCCGCGGCGGCCGCCCCGAGGTGCTGCCGCTCAAGGAGATCATCGAGGCGTTCGTCCGCTTCCGCGAGCAGGTGATCACCCGCCGCACCAAGTTCGAACTCGCCAAGGCGCGCGACCGTGCGCATATCCTGCTCGGCCTCGTGGTCGCAGTGACCAATATGGACGAGGTGGTGCGGATCATCCGCTCGTCCGCCTCGCCCGCCGAAGCCCGCGCGGCGCTGATCGCACGGCAATGGCCGATCGAGGAAATCGCCCCCTATATCCGGCTGGTCGAGGCGATCGAGGCGGAGATCGAAGGCGATACCTACACGCTCAGCGACATTCAGGTCCGCGCGATCCTCGACCTGCGCCTGCACAGGCTGACCGCGCTGGGCCGCGACGAGATCGGCAACGAGCTGAAGGCGCTTGCCGCGAGCATCGAGGAATATCTGGCTATCTTGGGTGACCGAGCCAAGCTTTACCAGGTGCTGCGCGACGAGCTGATCGCGGTGAAGAGCGAGTTCGCCACGCCGCGCCTGTCAGAGATCGCGCCGGCGGCCGACGGCATCGACGACGAGGACCTGATCGAACGCGAGGAGATGGTCGTCACCGTCACGCTGCAGGGCTATATCAAGCGCACCCCGCTCGATGCCTTCCGCGCCCAGGGCCGCGGCGGCAAGGGCCGGTCCGGCATGGCGACCAAGGACGAGGATGCCGTCACCAGCATGTTCGTCACCTCGACGCACACGCCGGTGCTGTTCTTCTCCACGCACGGCAAGGTCTATCGCCAGAAGGTGTGGCGCCTGCCCGAGGGCGGTCCGGCGACACGCGGACGGCCGATGGTCAACCTGCTACCGCTGGCGCAGGGCGAGACCATCCAGACCGTGCTGCCGCTGCCCGAGGACGAGAATACCTGGGCCGATCTGCACGTGATGTTCGCTACCGCCAACGGCACTGTGCGCCGCAACTCGATGGATGCGTTCACCAACATCCCCTCGAACGGCAAGATCGCGATGCGCTTCGACGAGGGATCGGACGACCGGCTGATCGGCGTCGCGCTGCTCACCGAGGGCGACGACGTGCTGCTCGCCACGCGCCAGGGCAAGGCGATCCGCTTTGCCGCGACCGATGTGCGCGAGTTCCAGAGCCGCACCTCTACCGGGGTGCGCGGCATGAGCTTGCGCGAAGGCGACGAGGTGATCTCGCTGTCGATTCTGGGCGGCTTCGATGCCACCACCGAGGAACGCGACGAATATCTGCGCGCCGCGCCCTGGAAGGGCAACGAGGCGCAGCCGACGCTCTCGCCCGAGCGGATGGCGCAGTTCGCCGAGGCAGAACAGTTCATCCTCACGGTCTGCGCCAATGGCTATGGCAAGCTGTCCTCCGCCTATGAATATCGCCGCACCGGACGCGGTGGCCAGGGCATCACCAATATCGACAATATCGATCGCAACGGCCCGGTGCTGGCGAGCTTCCCGGCGCACCAGTCGGACCAGCTGATGCTCGTCACCGATCAGGCCAAGCTCATCCGATTGAGCCTCTCGACCATGCGCGTGATCGGCCGCAACTCTGCCGGCGTGCGGCTGTTCAACGTGGCCGATAACGAGCATGTGGTCAGCGCCGCGCGCATCGCCGAAGAAGAGAATGGCGACGAGGCGGCAGAAAATCCCGAGCCCGCGAGCGAATAAGGCTCAGCTTTGCGGCACGATATGATCGCGAAACCAGCGGGCGACCTCATCCTCGGTGAGGTCGCCTGCGGCGAGCGCTAACGTCATGACGACAAGCTCGGCTTCGGTGATTTCAAACTCGATACCGTTGAGCAGCAGAAAGGTCAGCGCGACCACCGCCGCACTGCGCTTGTTGCCATCAGCGAACAGGTGGTTGCGCGCGAGGCCAAACGCATAAGCTGCCGCCAGATCAGCGGCATCCGGCTCTCCATAAGCGGCGAGGTTCAATGGTCGAGCGAGCGCGCTTTCGACCAGAGCAGCATCGCGAATGCCGCTCAGCCCACCATGTTCGGCTATCTGTTCATCGTGCAGCGCGAGGACGACATCGTGCCGCACCCAGATCCAATCGGCCACCTCACTTGGCCAGTTCGCGAAGTGCGTTGCGGTAACGCGCCATCACATCGCGGGCAGCCGACATCTGCTTGTCGAAATCCGGATCCGCAGATTTGAGTGCAATGCCATCGGCCTGCTTGACCACCGACACCTCATCGCCTTGCGACAGGTTCAGATGCGCCAGCACGTCCTTGGGCAGGATGACGCCGGTCGAGTTGCCGATCTTGATGAGCTTCAGCGGCTTGTTCATACGGATGTTATAACACTTTGGCCCCGCTCCATCAACCGGCGACGCGCGGGTCCTTGTGGCGCAGGCTCTGGATCACGCCGGTGCAGATCAGGAACTGGCCGAAATAATAGAGCGGCCAGATCAGCCATTCGGGGATGGCAGAGCCTTCCAGCGGTCCCAGCCGCGCGAAGATCAGCAGATCGGACACCACGAACAGCAGCGCGCCGGTGCCAACGCGATAGCGCGGGAAATCGCTGATCCAGGCCATCGCCGCCATGACGGCAAGGAACAGACTGTAGAACGCGATGCCCCCTGCTCCGCTGCGATCGATCGGCAGCGCCCAGGCGATCAGGACGACACCCGGCACCAGCAGCAGCGCGAACAATCGCTGGCTGAAAGTGACGCGTGGCCGGCGGTGGCGCGCATAGAGCCAGATCGCCACCAGATGCCCAAGCAGGAAGGCAACCGCGCCATAGATCATGTCGATCTCAATCAGCATGTCACCGATCGCGCCTAGTGCCATCACCGCGCCGATCAACTGCCCGTCGCGCGAATGGTGGCGCGCAAGTGCAAAAACGGCGAGAAAGCCGACACCCAGCCCTTTCCACAGCATGAGATACAGGCCCGGAATCGGCGCATCGCTGACGAAATAATAGCTGATCGCCGCCACGAGGCTCAGCAGCAGCCAGGGCCGCGATTCCGCCAGTGCGCGCTTTACGACCATGTATCTTCCCCCGGTTTGCGTCCGTACCCCTGATGGCACCGAAGGCCAATCATGCGCAAGCTGGGCAAATGCCCTCGCACACGCTATCTGCACGCGCATGAGCAACAGCAACGATTTCCAACACCAGATTCATATCATCGGCGGCGGCCTGGCCGGATCCGAAGCGGCATGGCAGCTCGCCCAGGCAGGCGTGAAGGTCCGCCTGTCCGAGATGCGCGGCAGCGGCGACATGACGCCCGCGCACCAGACCGAGGGCCTGGCCGAGCTCGTCTGCTCGAACAGCTTCCGCTCCGACGATGCCGATCGCAACGCCGTCGGCCTGCTCCACCAGGAAATGCGCACGCTGGACTCGCTGATCATGGCAGCCGCCGACAAGGCCAAGGTGCCGGCGGGTTCCGCGCTGGCGGTGGACCGCGACATCTTCTCCGATATCGTCACCAAGGCCCTGAGCGAGCATCCGAATATCCGCATCGTGCGCGAGCGGATCGACACGCTGCCCAGCGAAGGCCCGACGATCGTCGCGACTGGCCCGCTCACCGCCATGTCGCTCGCCCAGTCGATCGGCGCAGCCACCGGCGAAGACGCGCTGGCCTTTTTCGACGCCATCGCGCCGATCGTCCACCGCGACAGCATCGACATGGACATCTGCTGGATGGCCAGCCGCTGGGACAAGGTGGGGCCCGAAGGCGACGGCAAGGACTATATCAACTGCCCGATGGACAAGGACCAGTATCTCGCCTTCCATCGCGGCCTGATCGAGGGCGAGAAGACCGAGTTCAAGGAGTGGGAGAAGAACACGCCCTATTTCGAGGGCTGCATGCCGATCGAGGTGATGGCGGCGCGCGGCGTGGACACGCTGCGTTTCGGCCCGATGAAGCCTGTCGGCCTCGATAATCCGCGCACCGGGCGCTGGCCCTATGCGGTGGTGCAGCTGCGCCAGGACAACAAGCTGGGCACGCTGTGGAACATGGTCGGCTTCCAGACCAAGCTCAAGCACGGGGCGCAGGTGGAGCTGTTCCGCACCATTCCGGGGCTGCAAAGGGCCGAGTTCGCGCGGCTCGGCGGACTGCACCGCAACACCTTCATCAACTCGCCGCGCCTGCTCGATGGCCAGCTGAGGTTGCGCAAGGCGCCGCATATCCGCTTTGCCGGGCAGATTACCGGCTGCGAGGGCTATGTCGAAAGCGCCAGCGTCGGGCTGATGGCGGGGCGATTTGCCGCTGCCGAACTGCAGGGCCGCAAGCTGGCAACGCCGCCGGTCACGACGGCACTCGGCGCGCTGCTGGGCCATATCACCGGCGGCGCGGAAGCAAGCGACTTCCAGCCAATGAACGTCAATTTCGGCCTGTTCCCGCCGCCCGAGGACAAGGTGCACAAGAAGCAGCGCAAGGAAGCCTATACCGCGCGCGCGCGCGCCGATCTGCAGGGCTGGCTCAATGGCGCGGGCAAGGTCATCGCCGCCGAATAGTCAGCATTTGCAGCGCTGTAGCGGGCGCTTGGGCCGGGTTGTCGCGAACTCCTCGGGCGACAGGCGGCCATTGCGGTCTTCATCGGCCTTGGCGAAGCGATCCGATGTCGCCACCGCCCATTCCTCGAAGGTCAGCAGGTTGTTGCCGTCCTTGTCGAGCGCCTTGAACGCCTTGGTGCGGCTGGCGAGCAGTTCCTCGCGCGTGATGATGCGGTCGCCATTGCGATCGAACCGGGCAAAGCGGCGTTCCTCGCGAGTCATTTCGGTCGCTTGCGGCGGTTCCGGACCACGCAGCTGGCCCGGATCGGCCATCGGCAGGCCGGTGTCCTGAGGCTCGGGCGGAGGAGCCACGATCTCGGCCAGCTCGTCGTCCTGCTGCTGCGCGCGTATGAGGAAGAAACCGCCGACCAGCAAGGCGATGGCCCCCAATCCGCCGAACAGGATCCGCATCGCCCTTCCCCCTCTCGTCAGCCGGTCACCGTCCGGTTACCCCGTGCCAGACCAGGCGCGCGAACAGGCCGGGCCCGGCCCATGGACGATCCAGCCGACCCTTGGCGATGTCAAGCCGCACCGCGCGGTTGATGATCGACAACGGGCGCAGCTGCGCGGGGAGCGCGATGCGCTCCAGCGCCCGCGTATCGACCGCCGCGAAGGCGGCATCGAGCGCAGGCGTACGGCGGTGGAAGCGCACCATATCCCACAGTGCCCAGGCCTGGCCGATGCGCTGCAGATCGGCGGCATCGCCCCCCTGCCCCGCAAAGGCCGCGAACAACTGCCCCCGGCCCGCTGCGAAATCGGCGATCGCCTCGATCTCCTCGCATTCGAGCGCCGCTTCCCAGCCACGGATGACCGGTCCCAGTGCATCGGCCAGCGCCAGCCCATCCGCCTCGATCGGTGCGAGGGCAGCGAGCACCGGATTGGCCGAAGGACGCGATGCCACCGGCTTGGCCAGCACATCGTGCCACCATTGCAGGCGGATCTGCGCCAGCATCGGCTCGCGCGCCTGCAGCACAATGCCCGCCATCTGCGCATCGAAGGCAAACAGCGCCCGGGCCCAGTCGCGGACCTGCCGGTCGCCATAGCCGACCGCCAGCGTGACGAGCGGAGAAACAGGGGGTTCTGGAGGAGCCATGGCGCGCGCAGTCCCCCAATTTCCGGGGCAAATCAAGGTAAACTTGGGCTTAACCATCTCCCTTTGAGGGCTGCTTACCATTGCGCAGATACAAGGCACGCTGCGTCTAAGGGGCATTAACCACATCATGACCATCCGCCACACCGAAGATCAGCGCTTTGGCACCAGCGCGCGGGCCGATGCCGCGAAGGCTGATGCGCGCCCCTGGCTCAACCGGCTGCTGGCATCGAAGCGCGGCAACGTGCTGCCCATCCTGGCCGCCAGCGTGCTGCCGATGGCGGCGATGATCGGCGGCGCCGTCGATATGAGCCGCGCCTATATGGTCAAGTCGCGACTGCAGCACGCCTGCGATGCCGGTGTACTCGCGGGTCGCCGCGCGATGGCCGCCAGCACGTACACCGACGCCGCCAAGGCCCAGGCGCGCGACTTTTTCGACGTCAACTATCAGCCGGGCTATAACGACACCACCAACGTGACGTTCGACACCAACAACGTGTCGGGCACCAGCCAGGTCACCGGTACGGCGTCTGCGGTGATGCCGACCACGATCATGGGCATGTTCGGCAAGAAGACGCTCAACATCGACGTCGCCTGCCAGGCCGAGCTCAACCTCACGAATACCGACACGACCTTCGTGCTCGACGTGACCGGGTCGATGCTGGATTCGATTCCCAACGGCTCGGGCGGTTCGATCGTCAAGATCAGCGCGCTGCGCAATTCGGTGATGAGCTTCTACGATACGCTTGCCAATGCCTCGTCGGGCAGCAACGCGCGCATCCGTTATTCGTTCGTGCCCTATTCGACCAACGTGAATGTCGGCGAACTGCTGTACGATGCCAATCCGCAATGGCTGAACGGGGGCAATGTCGCCGATACCTGGACCTATCAGTCGAGACGTCCGATCTGGCGGACGACGACCGTCGATTGCCAGGTCTATGGCGGCAACCAGTCGTTCTCGTGCCCCAACCGTTCGCATTCGACGATCTCGGGCGGCGGCACCAACATATCGCGTCAGAATTGCACCAGCTATGGCAGCAACTCGAGCTTCACCGGCTTCAGTCCCAACCCCGCGGGCACGCCGCTGCCGCCGGTTGTCTCGGGCACCAGCACGACGACCGTCTCCTTTGTCCGCTACAGCTGGGGCGGCGCAGCTCCGGGCTGGAGCGGTTCGGACAGCAGGCAATGCGTGAGGCAGCGCACGACGCAGGTCGATTCAACCGTGCCGGTGAGCGGCGCCACCGTCGTGTGGATCTATGAACAGCGCAGCCTTGCGACGCACAATTTCATTCGCTCGATCAAGTCGGCCAATCCGGCAGTCACCACGCCGAGCGAAGTCGACGGCAGCACCAGCCGCTGGGGCGGATGCATCGAGGAGCGCGACACGATCGCGGCGGCGAACTTTGCCAGCACGTCGAGCGGCATCACCGCCGATGGCAGCCTGGGCGCGCACGATCTCAACATCGATGCCGTGCCCAACAGCATGGAAACCAAGTGGCGACCCTATTGGGAAGAGGTCTATTTCTTCCGCGACGATGCGACCAGCATCAAGAACAAGGGCGGCGGCTATACCGCCTGTCCCAGCAAGGCCACGCTGCTGTCGACCATGACGCGCGACCAGGTGCAGACCTATGTCAACAATCTGGTCGCAGTCGGCGGCACCTATCACGATGTCGGCCTGCTCTGGGGCGCGCGCCTGGCGTCGCCGCAGGGGATCTTCCAGTCGACGGTAAACGCCAATCCGGGCAATCCCGGATCGGTCAGCCGCCACATGATCTTCATGACGGACGGTCAGCTGACCAGCTATGACTTTGTCGCCAGCATGTACGGCGTCGAGATGTACGACCGGCGCGTGACCGGCGGCAGCACCGATCCGACGCAGCTCGAGCGCCAGCGCCGGCGGTATCTGGCGATCTGCGAGGCGATCAAGTCCAAGGAGATCCGTCTGTGGGTGATCGCATTCGGCACGACGCTGACCACCGACATGACGACCTGTTCGAGCAGTGGTAGCTCGTTTACCGCATCGAACAGCTCGCAGCTCAACTCCGCATTCCAGAACATCGCCAAGCAGATTTCCGAATTGAGGTTGACCCAGTGATGCGCGCCCCTGCCTTCATCCGCCGGGTCGGCCAGGATCGGCGCGGCGTGACCGTGACCGAATTCGGGCTGATCGCGCCCACCTTTCTCATGCTGCTGCTCGGCGTGTTCGACCTCGGCTATACCGTCTATGCGCGTGCGATCCTGGATGGCGCGGTGCAGAAGGCCGGACGCGATGCCGCGCTGGAGACGGGGACGACCAATGTCGCGAACCTGGACGCGAAGGTGAAGGAAAATCTCGGCGTGCTGGGCGCCGATGCCACCTTCACCTATACCCGCCGCAATTATCGGGACTTTGCCAAGGTCGGCCTGCCCGAGGATTTCGAGGACAAGAACAGCAACGGCCAACGTGATCCGGGCGAGTGCTTCACCGACGAGAATGCCAATGCGGTATGGGACCGCGACCTTGGCAAGGACGGGGTCGGCGGCGCGCGCGACGTGGTGATGTACGAGGTGCTGATGTCGTACGACCGCAAGTTCCCGCTCTATGCGCTGATCGGCATGTCCCGACGGACAGCGATCAAGTCCGCCACCGTTCTGCGCAACCAGCCTTATGCAAGCCAGAATGCCGAGACCAAGCAGGTGATCTGCACATGATGACCACGCCCATTGCCGCCGCCGACGCCCGCCCCGGCTTCATCGCCCGCACCCGCAGCCTTGCGCGGCGGCTGAAACGCGATCGTTCGGGCCTTGCGCTGATCGAGTTCGCCTTTTCGCTGCCGATC
Organism: Acidovorax delafieldii; assembly: GCA_001555775.1. Classification (GTDB taxonomy): domain Bacteria; phylum Pseudomonadota; class Alphaproteobacteria; order Sphingomonadales; family Sphingomonadaceae; genus Blastomonas; species Blastomonas delafieldii_A. Next base: position 43,602 of record LSHP01000085.1, read on the forward strand.
TTCATCGGCCTCGGCTTTTACGGCGTCGAGGTATCGAACCTTGCCATCACCCAGATGAAGATGAGCCAGATCGCGCTCAACATGGCCGACAACGCCTCGCGCATCGGAACGCTCAACGCGACGCTAGGCGCCAAGGTGATCAGCGAAGAACAGATCAACGACGTGTTCCAGGCGGCGGCGATCCAGGCGGGCGCGGCGGGCATCTATCAGGATGGCCGCACGGTATTGTCCAGTCTAGAACTCAACGCCGATGGCGGCCAGACGATCATGTGGCAGCGCTGCAAGGGCATATTGTTCGATGATTCGGATTATGGCCCGGAAGGTACCGGCAAGACCGGAACCAGCTTTGTCGGAATGGGCCCGCCGGGGGAGAAAATCGCCGCTAGCACCGGCACGGCGGTGATGTATGTCGAGCTGACCTATGTCTATGATCCGCTGTTCGGCAGCATGTTCATGGAGCCGAAGGAACTGCACCAGGAGGCGGCCTATACCGTGCGCGACGCACGCGAGATCGGCAAGCCGCCGTCCGACAATGTGTCCGCCACGCGCAAGTCGACGTGTGACAAATATGATGCCGTGTTGCCGCAGACCAGCGACGCACAGATTGCTTCGGCCCAGGCCGCAGCGGATGCCGCCAGAGCCAACGACATGAAGGACGGCGTGCTCGACGGCAATGCCGGCAGCGGCGACAACAAGGGTATTTGCAGCGCCAGTCTGATCTGCATCAGGATATGAAATCGGCCGGGCCGTGCTGCCCGGCCGATCGTATCATAACGGTCGCGCTCAGCCCTTGTAGGTGACCTTCTTCACCGCCGCGATCACGCGGGCGCTATCGACCAGCGCAAGCTTTTCGAGGTTGGCGGCATAAGGCAGCGGCACATCCTCGTTGGTCACGCGCAGCACCGGCGCGTCGAGATCGTCAAATCCCTGCTCCATCGCGACCGCGCAGATTTCCGACGCGATCGAGCAGACCGGCCAGCCTTCTTCGACCACGACCATGCGGTTGGTCTTTTTCAGGCTTTCGAGCACGGTCGCGGTGTCGAGCGGACGCAGCGTGCGCAGATCGACCACCTCGGCCTCGATGCCCTCGGCGGCCAGCTTCTCCGCCGCCTCGAGCGCAACGCCGACGCCGATCGAATAGCTGACGATGGTGACGTCCTTGCCTTCGCGCATGATCCGCGCCTTGCCGATCGGCAGGACATGGTCGTCGAGCTTGGGCACATCGAAGGTGCGGCCATAGACCAGCTCGTTCTCCAGGAACACGACCGGGTCCTCGGTGCGGATCGCCGCCTTGAGCAGCCCCTTGGCATCGGCACTGTCATAGGGCGCGATGACGATCAGGCCTGGGACATTGGCATACCAGGGACCGAAATTCTGGCTGTGCTGCGCGCCGACACGGCTCGCCGCGCCATTGGGGCCGCGGAACACCACCGGGCAGCGCATCTGGCCGCCCGACATGTAGTTGGTCTTGGCCGCCGAGTTGATGATATGGTCGATCGCCTGCATCGCGAAGTTGAAGGTCATGAACTCGATGACCGGGCGCAGGCCGCCCATCGCCGCACCCGCACCGATGCCGGCAAAGCCATATTCGGTGATCGGCGTATCGATCACGCGGCGCGGCCCGAATTCCTCGAGCAGGCCCTGCGTCACCTTGTACGCGCCCTGATATTCGGCGACTTCCTCGCCCATCACGAACACGCGCTCGTCGCGGCGCATTTCCTCCGCCATCGCATCGCGCAGCGCCTCGCGCACCGTGGTCGGCACCATCTCAGTGCCTTCGGGGATCGCCGGATCACTGACCTGCGCGCGCTTGGGCGTTTCGGGGACGATCTCAGCGTTCTCAGTCGGGGCCTTGGCTTCGGGCTCGGACGCAGGGGTCCGAGCGGGTGCCGGTGTGGCTTCAGCCGACGACGCGTCCTCGCCTTCGCCCGCGATCAGCGCGATCACTGCGCCGACCTTCACATTGTCGGTGCCCTCGGCGATCAGGATCTTCGAGATCGTGCCTTCATCGACCGCCTCGAATTCCATGGTCGCCTTGTCGGTCTCGATTTCGGCGAGAATGTCGCCGGACGACACGGTATCGCCTTCCTTGACCAGCCACTTGGCCAGCGTCCCCTCTTCCATCGTGGGGGACAAAGCAGGCATTTTCAGTTCGATGGCCATCAATATTGCTCCACCAGCACATCGGTATACAGTTCGGACGGATCCGGCTCGGGCGAGGTTTCGGCAAAGTCTGCCGCTTCGCTGACGACCGTGCGGATTTCCTTGTCGATCGCCTTCATCGCGTCTTCGCTCACGCCCATTTTCAGCAGCTCGGCCTTGGCAGCCTCGATCGGGTCGGACTTTTCCTTGACGTTCTGCACCTCCTCGCGGCTGCGATATTTGGCCGGGTCGGACATCGAATGGCCGCGATAGCGATAGGTCTTGAGCTCCATCAGCAGCGGGCCGTTGCCGCCGCGGACATATTCGAGCGCCGCCTCGGCCGCACCGCGCACCTCGAGCACGTCCATGCCGTTGACCTGCATGCCGGGAATTCGGAAGGAATCGCCGCGCCGGTAGAATTCGGTCTCGGCACTGCTGCGCGCGACCTTGGTGCCCATGGCATAGCCGTTATTCTCGATCACGAAGATGATCGGCAGCTTCCACAAGGCGGCCATGTTGAAGCTTTCATAGACCTGGCCCTGGTTCGCCGCGCCATCGCCGAAATAGGCCATGCACACGCCGCCATCCTCGGAATATTTGTGCCCGAAAGCGAGCCCAGCACCCAGCGGCACCTGCGCACCGACAATGCCATGGCCGCCATAGAATTTGTGCTCGGTCGAGAACATGTGCATCGAGCCGCCCTTGCCGCGCGAGATGCCCGCGCCGCGTCCGGTGAGCTCGGCCATGATGATCTTGGGGTCGATGCCATAAGCCAGCATATGGCCATGGTCGCGATAGCCGGTGATAACGCTGTCCTTGCCCGGCTCGAGCGCCGATTGCAGGCCGACCGCGACCGCTTCCTGGCCGATATACAGGTGGCAGAAGCCGCCGATCAGGCCGAGGCCGTAGAGCTGACCCGCGCGCTCCTCGAAGCGGCGGATGAGCAGCATTTCCTTGTAGAAATGCAGCAGCTCTTCCTGGCTGGCTTCATAGCGCTCAGGGTTGCGCGGACGCGGATGGTTGCTGCCCTCCTCGGGCAGGACCGGAGCTTTCGACGAGGCCTTTGCGGGCGGTTTGCGAACGGGCTTTGCAGCGGGTGTCTTGACCAAGACGGAAAACCTTTCACGCTGATGGATCAGTGCCATGCGGCAGGGGGAGGATTGACCCCCTTCCTATAGAAGCAGAGCAAAGGTTTACGCAACGGCCAAGGCGGTTTTTGCGCAATATTCCCGCAGCATCGAGCCGTTTGCGGCACGGCTTATTTCAGCGGAACGATCACCTCGTCGGGATGCGCGACATTGAGTTCGCGGCGCACCAGTTCGCTCACCAGATCGGGATCGACCGCCTTGGGATCGAGCAGCTCGACCCGGTTGCGCAGGGCGTCGCGCTGCTTCTGCAGCCGCGCCAGTTCGACCTTCTGCACCTCCAGCCGCTGGCGATAATCGCCCCAGGCGAGCACACCCGTCGGCCCCAGCAGGGCATAGGCCGCAATGGCGAGCAGGGCGACGAGCGAGATGCCCGGCGCGATCGCCTGTTTTGCGGGTTTTATGACGGGTTTGCGCGACGACATTAATCTCTTGAATCACAATTGATTCGGGCTGGCAAGCCGAAACGGCCAGCCCGAATCAAATATGCGATCAATGCCTTGCAAGTCGCGGAACAAAACGGGTTTTGTTCAACGGAAGATGGCAGCACCGGCATAATGCGCCGATGCGCCCAGCTCTTCCTCGATGCGGATCAGCTGGTTATACTTGGCGAGCCGGTCGGAGCGCGCGAGCGAGCCGGTCTTGATCTGGCCGCAGTTCGTAGCGACGGCGAGATCGGCGATCGTCGCGTCCTCGGTCTCGCCCGAACGGTGCGACATCACCGCGGTATAGCCTGCGCGATGCGCCATGTTTACCGCTTCCAGCGTTTCGGTGAGCGTGCCGATCTGGTTGACCTTCACCAGCAGGCTGTTGGCCAGGCCCTTTTCGATGCCCATCGCCAGACGCTCGGGATTGGTGACGAACAGGTCGTCGCCGACCAGCTGCACCTTGTTGCCGAGCAGTTCGGTGACCGCGAGCCAGCCCTCGAAATCGTCCTCGCTCATGCCGTCCTCGATCGAGCGGATCGGGTACTCGGCGCACAGCTTGCCCAGATAATCGGCCATTTCGGTCGGCGAAAGCGACAGCCCTTCGCCGCTGATCTCGTACTTGCCGTCGCGGAAGAATTCGGTCGCAGCGCAATCGAGCGCGAGCATCACGTTCTCACCCGGCTTGAAGCCCGCCTTCTCGACCGAGGCCATGATGAAGTCGAGCGCGGCGCGGGTCGAGGCGAGATTGGGGGCAAAACCGCCCTCGTCGCCCACCGCCGTTGCGAGGCCCTTTTCGTGCAGGCCCTTCTTGAGCGTGTGGAAGATTTCCGAACCCCAGCGCACCGACTCGGCCAGGCTGTCCGCGCCGACGGGCATGATCATGAATTCCTGAAAATCGATGGGGTTGTCAGCATGTTCGCCGCCATTGATGATGTTCATCATCGGAACCGGCAGGACGTGCGCCGAAACGCCGCCGACATAGCTGTAGAGCGGCAGGCCGCGCGCGTCGGCAGCGGCCTTGGCGACCGCCAGGCTGACGCCCAGGATCGCGTTGGCGCCCAGGCGCGACTTGTTCTCGGTGCCGTCCAGGGCGATCATCGCCATGTCGATGTCGCGCTGATCCTCGGCATCGAGGCCGACGATTGCCTCGAAAATCTCGCTATTCACCATGTCGACGGCCTGGGTCACGCCCTTGCCCAGATACATGGACGTGTCGCCGTCGCGCTTCTCGACCGCCTCATAGGCCCCGGTCGATGCGCCGGAAGGCACGCCGGCGCGACCGAAACTGCCGTCTTCGAGCAGCACGTCGACCTCGACCGTGGGGTTGCCGCGGCTGTCGAGAATCTGGCGGGCGTGGATGTCCATGATCGCGGTCATAAGCGGCACTCTTTCCGGTATGTGGTGGGTGGAAGGATGGCGCCCCTCTAGGCGGTGGGCCGCGTCTTTGCAACAGGCGCAGGTGATCCCCAGAGGCGCTGTATAGTCGCCTTGCTGCGGCCGCGAAAGCGCTTGAAAATATGCCGGGAGAGGCCAGAATATAACTTGGGCAAGCGGAACCGTGGCGGCGCTTCATGCGTCTGCCCTCAAGCTTGAGGAGGAATTCATGTCCGAAGAAGAAACCAAGGCCGCAGCCGCGCCGAAAAAGCCGCGTGCGAAAAAGGCAGCAACTGGTGACGGTGCCGCGAAGCCCGCCGCCCCCAAGCGCAAGGCGGCTCCCAAGCCCGCTGCGGAAAAACCCGCCGACGTCACCCCCACGCCAAACAGCGCAGTGCTGGTGTCGGGCGGCGTCGCTGCCGCCGGTGCGACCGTCGCCGCGCAGTCGAGCAACGCATTTCAACAGGTTTCCGAAAAGGTGAGCGCAATGATCCCCGAAGACATGGGCGGCAAGGCCAAGGATGTGGCGAGTGACGTCAAGGACATGGCCTGTGATGCGGTCAACAGCATCGCACAGATCCTGAACGACAGCGCCGGCGCGATCGACGACAATATCGGGCCCAAATATGGCGACTATGCCCGCAGCGCAGCGCAGAGCGTCACCGATGCGGCAGAGCGGCTGCGCGCCAAGCCGGTCGAGGAAATCGCCGAGGATACGCGCGAATTCGTCCGCACCAAGCCGGTTGCTGCCGCAGGTATCGCTGCGGTCGCCAGCCTGTTGGTCGCCAAGCTCCTCTCGTCGGTGTTCGGCAAGCGGCGTTGAGCGCCCAGTCCGGACCGCAAAGCGCGTGACCCAACCCATTCCCGATAGCGCGCCAGTTCCGGGTGCACCCGATCTTCCGCCTCCTCATGAGGCAGCAGCGGACAAGCCCGGCCTGGTCGAACAGTTGCGCGGCCTCTATTCCGATGGCCGCGAACTGATCGATGCAGAAATAGACTTTCAAAAGGCCCGCGCTGGAGCGGCCGGACGCCAAGTCCGCGCGATGGCAGCGCTCGCCTTTGTCGGGCTGGTGCTGATCAGTTGCGCCCTGATCGCGCTGGTCGTCGGCACGATGATTGCTCTGATTCCCTATCTCGGTGCTTGGGGAGCCATGGGCGCAACGGTGGCGGGCACGCTGATGCTGGCCGTGCTTTGCTTCTGGCTTGCGGTGCGCCGCATCAGCAAGATCGGCGCGCTGTTTTCGAGCGACGAGGAAGAGACGAAAGCCGCTGCATGACCGAGCCACTAGCCCCTGCGGACCACGATCACGATGACGAAGGCGTCGAAAGCCTAGCCGAGGTTTCCGCGCGCCGTCTCGCTGCGCGCAGCCAGTGGCAAAAAGCCCTGGCCCGCGCCAAGGATCGCTTTGCCCCTGCCAATCTGCGCGACGAGGCGATCGAGACTGCCGCCGAGAAGATCGGCAATGCCGCCGATCAGGCTGCGGGGCTGGCCTGGACGCACCGCTGGAAGATCGCGCTGGCCGGTTTGCTAGGCGGGCTGTTCCTGGCGCGCAAGCCGATCACCAAGGCCGCCGCGCCGCTGGCCGACAAGGCCAGGGAACAAGCAGAGAAGGCTCGCGACGCTCTGCGCAGCACCGGCAAGCGCTGACAGCGCGCAACAGGGCTGGAAAATCCCGCGCAACCGCATTATGGCGCCCCCCAGCAACGCGATGGGGCATGGCACGCAACACCCTGTCGCACGGGAGAGGATGCCGCCCGGCATCCGTTTCATCTGTCAGGGACGCATATTCACATGAGCAAACTTCATCTCGTCATGGGCGGACGCGTCAGCGACCCCCAAACCCTCGATTATTGCGAACTGGACAAGATGGACCTTGTCGGCGTCTATCCCGATTATGCTAGCGCCGAGGAAGCCTGGCGCAGCAAGGCCCAGGCCACCGTCGACGATGCCGAAATGCGCTATGTGATCGTGCATCTGCACCGTCTGCTCGATCCGGAAGAAACGCCGGCGAGCTGAGTTAGCGGATCAGGGAATATCGTGACGCGGCCGCCGGACCTGGTGGCTGCGCACGAGCGGCACCGCGAGCAGCAGGCCCGCGGCAAAACCGCCGATATGCGCCCAGATGGCGATCCCCAGCGCACTGCCCGCAAAGGCGAACTGGCTGAGCAGATTGATGCCGGTCCATGCCGCCATCAGCCAGGCCATGTGCACGACGATCTGCGGGACCGGGCCGATCGCGGGCGGCTTGCGGCGCGAGAAGAGCAGGAAATAGGCCGCCATCAGCGCCGAAATCGCGCCGCTCGCGCCGACCACCGGCACCATCGATACCGGGTCGATCACGTAATGCATGGCCGCAGCGGCGATCATCCCTGCGCCATAAAGCAGCAGATAGCGCTCCCAGCCGAGCGCCAGCTCAACGATCCGCCCGATCACGATCAACGCCAGCATGTTCATGGCAAGGTGAAACAGCCCGGCATGCAGAAAGGCCGAGGTGAACGGCGTCAGCCAGACCGGCACGACCCATGGATAATCGACCGGCAGCGCGCTCGAATGCCCGTACAGCGCGTCATGCAGCCGCGCGGACCAGAAGCCGCCCTCGATCTGCATCGTCTCGGTCCAGCCGGTGGTAAAGCCCACCAGCCAGACTAGCACATTGGCGATCACGAGAAAATTGGTTGCCGACCGCTGCGGCACGGCAGGCATGGTTCAGATGAACTCGATCTTGGACACGAGGTAGAACTTGTCGCCCGAAGGCACGCTCACCTCGACCTCGTCGTCGAGCTGACGGCCGATCAGCGCGCGGCCCAGCGGGCTCGAATAGCTGATCCGGCCCTTGCGCGCGTCCGCTTCGGCCTCACCGACGATCTGGTACTTGACCGGCTTGTCGTCCTCGTCGAGCAGCGTCACGGTCGCGCCGAACACGATCTTGTCGCCCGACAGCGTGGTCGGATCGATGATCTGCGCGCGGCTCAGCTTGCCTTCGAGATCGGCGATGGTCGCCTCGACCTGGCCCTGGCGCTCCTTGGCGGCGTGATATTCGGCGTTTTCCGAAAGATCGCCATGCGCGCGCGCTTCCTCGATCGCCTCGACGATCAGTGGACGTTCTTCCTTGAGCGCCTTCAGCTCGCGCGAGAGCTTTTCATAACCTTCTGCCAGCATCGGCAGCTTATCGACGGTTGCCATTCGGCATATCCCTTCATCCTTGGCCGACGCGAAGCCGAACGTCCGACAATAATGCCTTTAGCGGCCCTCGAACGGGGCCGCATCAGGGTAACGACTTGTCGGGGGGCTCAAGCGTCAGGCCGTATATTATAGGCCTGAAGCGGCTTTACTTCAAGGCTTGTCGCCGCAAGCGACGCCATGGCCTTGACCGCCGCGACACTGGCAGCCGCCGTGGTGAAATACGGAATCTTCCCCGTCAGCGCGCTGGCGCGGATCGATTGCGAGTCCTTCAGACTCTGCCAGCCCTCGGTGGTGTTGAAGATCAGCGCGATCTCGCCGTCCTTGATCTTGTCGACGATATGCGGGCGGCCCTGCGCAACCTTGTTGACCTCGGTCAGCGTCACGCCATTGTCGGAAAGGTAGCGCGCAGTGCCTCCCGTAGCGACGATGTCCATGCCGAGCGCGATCAGCCCGCGGGCGGCTTCCAGGATCACGGGCTTGTCGCTGTCCTTGACCGAGATGAACACGGTGCCCCTGGTCGGCAGCGTCAGCCCTGCGCCGATCTGCGCCTTGGCAAATGCGGTGGCGAAATCCTTGTCGATGCCCATCACCTCGCCGGTGGACTTCATTTCCGGGCTCAGCACCGGGTCGACCCCGGCAAAGCGCGCCCAGGGGAAAACCGCCTCCTTGACCGCCATATGGTCGATATTGCGGTCGATGGTCGGCAGGTTCGCCAGCATCTCGCCCGCCATCACCCGCGCGGCATATTTGGCCACCGGCTGACCGATCGCCTTGGCGACGAAGGGCACGGTGCGGCTGGCGCGGGGGTTCACCTCGATCAGGTACACCTGGCCGCTCTTGACCGCGAACTGGATGTTCATGAGGCCTCGCACCTTCAGCCCCTCGGCGAGCAGTTTCGTCTGCCGCTCCATCTCGGCGATGATGTCGTTGCTCAGGCTATAGGGCGGAAGGGTGCACGCGCTGTCGCCCGAATGGACACCGGCCTCCTCGATATGCTGCATCACGCCCGCAATCGCGACATCCCTGCCGTCGCAGATCGCATCGACATCGACCTCGATCGCATCGCGCAAATACTGGTCGATCAGCACGGGGCTGTCGCCCGACACCTGCACGGCGGTGGCGATATAGCTTTCGAGCTGCGCCTGTCCGTCGACGATCTCCATCGCGCGGCCGCCCAGCACATAGGACGGACGGATGAGCACCGGATAGCCGATGCGGTTGGCGACCGCGATCGCCTCTTCGCGGCTGCGCGCAATGCCGTTGGCGGGCTGCTTCAGGCCCAATTTGTCGACCAGCTTGGCAAAGCGCTCGCGGTCTTCGGCGAGATCGATCGCGTCAGGCGATGTGCCGAGGATCGGGATGCCCGCATCCTCCAGCGCCTGCGCGAGCTTGAGCGGGGTCTGTCCGCCAAACTGCACGATCACGCCGACCAGCTCGCCGGTCGAACGCTCGACATCGAGAAGCTCGAGCACGTCTTCTGCGGTCAGCGGCTCGAAATAGAGCCGGTCCGAGGTGTCGTAATCGGTCGAGACGGTTTCCGGGTTGCAATTGACCATGATCGTCTCGAACCCGGCGTCGCCGAGCGCGAAACAGGCATGGCAGCAGCAATAGTCGAACTCGATGCCCTGGCCGATGCGGTTGGGTCCGCCGCCCAGGATCACGACCTTGCGCCGCGTTGTCGGCTGGCTCTCGCATTCGGGCTCGCCAAAGGTCGGAGCCTCATAGGTGGAGTACATATAGGGCGTCTTTGCCGCGAATTCGGCAGCGCAGGTATCGATGCGCTTGAACACCGGGCGCACGCCCAGCCTGTGGCGCAGCGCGCGCACCTCCTCTTCGGTGACGCCGCCGGTCATTGCGACCACGGCATCGCGCACCATGCCCGATCCGCGCGCCAGCGCATGCCCCATGCCGGGGCGCAGGTTCGCCGACTTGAGCGCGAGATAGGCGAGGCGCTTGTCGGAAAAGCCCATCGACTTGAGGCGGCGCATCCCCGCCGCATCGCGCGGTAGTCCATTGGCCAGCACCTCGGCCTCGGCATCGACGATCTGCTTGATCTGCTCGAGGAACCAGGGGTCGAACTTGGCGACGGCATGGATCTGCTCCACCGTCATCCCCTCGCGCAGCGCCTGCGCCGCGATCAGCAGCCGGTCGGGTGTCGCCTGGCTGAGTTCCGCAACGATGTCCTCGTGCGGTGCGCCGACGAGATGATCGACAAAGTTGAAGCCCGACAGGCCGGTTTCCAGTCCGCGCAGCGCCTTCTGCACCGATTCCTGGAAATTGCGGCCGATCGCCATCACTTCGCCGACCGACTTCATCGCGGTGCCGAGCAACGGGCTCGATCCCTTGAACTTCTCGAAGGCGAAGCGCGGAATCTTGGTGACTACGTAGTCAATGGTCGGCTCGAAGCTGGCAGGCGTCGCGCCGGTAATGTCGTTGGTGATCTCGTCGAGCGTATAGCCCACCGCCAGCTTGGCCGCGACCTTGGCGATCGGAAAGCCCGTCGCCTTCGACGCCAGCGCCGACGAACGCGACACGCGCGGGTTCATCTCGATGACGATCAGGCGGCCGTCCTTGGGGTTGACCGCGAACTGGACGTTCGATCCGCCCGTCTCAACGCCGATCTCGCGCAGCACCGCGATGCTGGCCGAGCGCATGATCTGATATTCCTTGTCGGTCAGCGTCAATGCGGGCGCGACGGTGATGGAATCGCCGGTGTGCACGCCCATCGGATCGACATTCTCGATCGAACAGATGATGATGGCATTGTCGTTGCGGTCGCGCACGACCTCCATCTCATATTCTTTCCAGCCGAGCAGCGATTCCTCGATCAGCACTTCGGTGGTCGGCGATGCATCAAGCCCGCCGGTGACGATCTGGACGAACTCGTCGCGATTATAGGCAATGCCGCCGCCGGTGCCGCCCATGGTGAAGCTGGGGCGGATGATCGACGGCAGCCCGGTGCGTTCAAGCACCGCGAGCGCCTCTTCCACCGTATGCGCGATGCCCGAGCGCGCCGATTCCAGCCCGATCTTGTCCATCGCCTCGCGGAATTTCTGCCGGTCCTCGGCCTTGTCGATCGCCTCGGCCTTGGCGCCGATCAGTTCGACATCATATTTGGCCAGCGTACCATTGGCATCGAGCGCCAGCGCGGTGTTGAGCGCGGTCTGTCCGCCCATGGTCGGCAGCACCACCAACTTCTCATTGGGCCGCTCGGCGCGTTCCTTGGCGATGATCTTGGCGACGATCTCGGGCGTGATCGGCTCGACATAGGTCGCGTCGGCCATGTCCGGGTCGGTCATGATCGTCGCGGGGTTGGAGTTGACGAGGACGATGCGATAGCCCTCCTCCTTCAGCGCCTTGCACGCCTGCGTGCCCGAATAATCGAACTCGCACGCCTGGCCGATGATGATCGGGCCTGCGCCGATGATCAGGATGCTGTCTATGTCGCTGCGCTTGGGCATTGTTTATCGTGCTCTCTTTGTATACATTGATTGCATTGAAATCATTTCGAGGAGGCGGCGATGGCCAGCCTGACCGTTCGTAATCTGCCCGACGAGGCCAAGCTGCGCTTCCGCCAGGTCGCTGCCGCGCATGGTCGCTCGATGGAGGAACATCTGCGCCAGCTGGTGATCGAGGCGGCGGGCATGGCCCCTGTTGCATCGACGGTCGCTGATGCATCGGTGCCGTTCCAGAGCTTCCCGCCCGAACAGACGCCCGAGGCCAAGGCCGAAAGCCGCGCGCGTATCGAACGGCTCATCGAACTGGGCCGCGGCATCGACTGGGAGCCCGAACCGCGCAAGCCGGAGCCGCTGACCAACTTCGAGTTCGATCCGAAAGACTTTGCGTGATCCTGGTCGATACCAACGTCTGGAGCGAGATGGTGTCCCGCAATGGCGAGCCCGGCGTCATCGCCTGGCTCGCCGACAATGATGCGCGCCTGTTGCTGTCCGTGCTCGTCATTGCCGAAATCCGCGCGGGCTTCGAAAAGCCCAGCGCCCAATCGTTCCGGTCGCGTCTGGAACGCTGGCTGGCGCAACTGGAAACCGACTATGTCGATCGCATCATCGCGTTCGACCGCCACGACGCGCATGTCTTTGGCCAGCTTGCGGCGCAGCGCACATTGGGCGGCAACACGCTCGATGCGCAGATCGCCGCGCAGGCCATTGTCCGCAACATTCCCGTCGCCACGCGCAATACGACGGATTTCGCCTGGACGGGCATCCGCCTGATCAATCCCTGGCAGGATTGACCGCATCATCAATGCACCGTGCCGGTCTGGGCTTCGCAGCCCCAGCCGTCATATTCGAGGTCGAACAGCTGTTCGATCTGCAGGCAGAGCTCGGTGAGCGCGCGGATCGATTTCTCGTCCACCGCCTGCACCCGCTCCAGGAACAACCACGGATCGCCGCCATCGGCATCGTCCTCATGGCCCAGTTCGGTCAGCCCCAGCTCCTCCGCCGCCTCGGACAACCGCTCGAGGTTTTCCTCGGACCCGCGAAAGCTCACGTCCACCGACCGGCGGATGCTCGCCTGATCGCCATTGGCGGCCAGATTGCGCAGCACGTCCTGATCGGCGGCCCATTCCTGCTCCATGCGGGCGGGGTCAACGGGGGGGAGTTTGAGGGTCACGCGGCGGTCGCCGGAGCGGTGAGGCCGCTCACGAACTTCTCGAACAGATAGAAGCTGTCCTGCGGTCCCGGCGAGGCTTCGGGGTGATATTGCACACCGAATGCGTTCTTGTCGGTGAAGGCGATGCCGCAGTTGCTGCCGTCGAACAGAGACACGTGCGTCTCGACGACATTGGCGGGCAGTGTCGCGGCGTCGACCGCGAAGCCGTGGTTCATGCTGGTGATCTCGACCACCCCGGTCTCGAGCCGCTTGACCGGATGGTTCGCGCCTCTATGGCCCTGGTGCATCTTCATCGTGCGCGCGCCGGCTGCGAGGCCGAGCAGCTGATGGCCGAGACAGATGCCGAAGATCGGAATGTCGCGTTCGAGCAGGCCCTGGATCACCGGCACGGCATAGACGCCGGTCGCGGCGGGATCGCCGGGGCCGTTCGACAGGAACACGCCCGCCGGTTCCAGCGCCAGGATGTCCTCCAGCGAGGTCTTGGCCGGGACCACGGTCACCTTCGCGCCCGCCTCTACCAGCGAGCGGAAGATATTGTGCTTGGCGCCATAATCGATCGCGACGACATGGGGGCGTGCCCCCTCACCCATCGCGGCATAGCCATGGCCCAAAGTCCATTTGCCGCCATCCCAGCCGCGCGTCTCGGCACCCGTGACCTCGATGGCGAGATCCATGCCCTCGAGCCCCGGCCAGCCCTGCGCCAGTGCCAGCAGCGCGGGCATGTCGAACACGCCATCGGGCGCGTGCGCGATCACGGCATTGGGCGCGCCGGCCTCGCGGATGCGGCGGGTGAGCGCGCGGGTATCGACACCCGAAATGCCGATCTGGTTATTGGCACTCAGCCAGTCGCTGAAATGCTGCGCGGAGCGGAAGCTGCTGGGGTTGGTCACGTCCTGCCGCACGATGCAGCCCAGCGCATGCGGCACGTCCGCCTCGATATCCTCGGGGTTCGCGCCGACATTGCCGATATGCGGGAAGGTGAAGGTGATGATCTGCCCGGCATAGCTGGGATCGGTCAGGATTTCCTGATAGCCGGTGATCGAGGTGTTGAAGCACACCTCGCCC
>LSHP01000086.1 GCA_001555775.1 Acidovorax delafieldii
TCAGACCGGAGATGACGCTCGCGGTATCGCCATTACGGAAGCCCGTGATGCTGCCAGTGAGTGTCGGATTGGCGAGTCCGTATTCGCGCGTCGCGTTGTCGGCGGTCACCGTGAGCAACGCGCGCGTGATCGTCAGCGTACCGGGAACATAGCTGAAATCATAGTTCGCGGCACTGCCACCCGACGCAGTGATCGCATAGGTGCCAGCGTTACTCGCAGCATTGGCAATCGTACCATAAGTAAGGCCGCTGACGACGCTCGCGGTATCGCCCGCGCGAAGGCCGCTGATCGTGCCGGTGAACACCGGGTTGGCCAGACCATATTCACGCGTTGCATTATTGGCGGTCACGGTGAGCAAGGCTCGCGTGATAGTCAGCGTACCGGGCACATAGGCAAAGTCATAAT
>LSHP01000087.1 GCA_001555775.1 Acidovorax delafieldii
ACCATGCAGCCCGGTGACCACACCCCAAATTACACCTCATTGACGGACGTGACCGAAATGATATCCTTCGGTCTGCTTCTTGCTGTGATAGAGTTTGGCATCAGATATCCGCACTCGTTCGCCATCCTCCAACCAATTCGACATCCATAGAGCTCCTTTCTTGAGCACCAATGTCGTATGCTCGCGATCAACGCCGTCGATCCGGTTGCACACCACCCACAGCCAGCGCTCAGCGACCTTTTCTTTCGCGTTGTTCACCACTGTGATCGGAAAGAACTGGTGTACCTCGGGCTCGAACCGCTCGACCACTTCCTTGAAGCGCGAGGAGACGCAGATAAAGCCCGGTGGACCTTCAAAGTCCGGCACTTTATTGCGAGAAATCCATTGAAGCCGTGTTGGTATATTGGTCGTACTGATTCGAAATCCTGCAAGGGCTTTCGCAGTAGGACTTATTAGAGGCGTCGTTATCGGGCCAATATCTTCTAGCCATTCCAGTTTAGATGGATCTCCATCCAAAAAGTGCATCATCGGATGTTTTTCCCACGGGCATTTGTAGCCAATCAGATAAACCAACGGTCTCTCCATTGAAATTCCGCACCATTGATCTGCGCTCGCTCAAATTCAATCCAGTTTTGCGGCAGGCGCGGTGCAAAGCGACAGCGAACGTCCTCCAGGCATCCGAAAGGAGGAAAGAACCATCAATGCGTTTCGAGTTTGATGACGCAGGAACCATCAAATCAAACGCAAGCAGGACTTTCACACGCTTAGCCTGCGCCGGTTAAGCAATGCTTTTTGGGCATGTCTGCTTTCCACCCATTTGTTGCCATTCGTGCTGTTTGAGACTTTCCCCAACAGCGGACATCTCCAAAAGCTTCGGAGAACTGTGACGCCTGAGCCTTGTCTCCTGTAACGCGCTTGCGAAACCGAGGCTGTGCCATGCTCGCGAATTGTCGCGCTTTGCACGGCGATTGGCGCTATGGCGGTGATCCGGGCGCACCGCCTGGACAAGGAACAGACCATGGCTAAGGGCCAGAAGAAATCGAACCGCGAAGTCCGCAAGCCCAAGGCCGAAAAGCCCAAGCCCCAGAACGCCTCCAACCCTTCGACCAAGCCCGGCGGGCTGAACATCGTGACCCTGAAGAGCTGAAAGACCGCTGATGCTACCCCCGGATGGCGAAGACTATGTCTATGACGAGGCGAGCGGCGAATGGATCGCTCCCGGCGAAGCGGTCGCTGCGCCGCGCGATGAGGGCGTCGAGGTCCGCGATGCGGTCGGCAATCTGCTCGCCGATGGCGATCAGGTCACGCTGATCAAGGACTTGAAGGTCAAGGGCGCGGGCCAGACGCTCAAGCGCGGCACGCTGATCAAGGCGATCCGGCTGACCGGCGACGCGCAGGAAATCGACTGCCGGTTCGACGGCATCAAGGGCCTGGTGCTGCGCGCCGAGTTCGTCCGCAAACGCTGACCGTTATGCCGCGCCAATCGCCCGTCCGCACCGGATTTCGCTGGCTGCTGGCGCTGATCTATTTCGCTGCCGGGGTCATCCACATCCGCTCGCCCGGGGGTTTTGTCGCGATCACGCCCGATTGGGTGCCCAGCCCGCACGCGGTGGTGTTCTGGACCGGGGTCGCGGAAATCGCAGGCGCGGTCGGGCTGATGATCCCGCGGCTGCGCTTTGCCGCAGGCATCGGCCTTGCGCTCTATGCCCTGTGCGTGTGGCCTGCCAATTTCAACCACGCGATCAATGACATCGCGATCGGCGGCATGCGGCTTCCCTGGACCTATCACGGCCCGCGGCTGATGCTGCAGCCCGTGATCATCTGGTGGGCGCTCTGGGCAGGCGGGGTCACCGACTGGCCCTTCCGCAAGCGCCGCTGAGCGCGGTCAGCCGACCCCGCCAGGGGCAGCCAGCATCGCAACCAGTCTGCGCACGCCCTCGCGAAGCTCGTCGAGCCCCTCGGGCGAGCGGCCGCCCGCGATCGTCTCGGGCACGTGCAGCGCGTCAGCCCGCAGCGCCCTGCCCCGCTCGGTCAGGCCGATAAGCACGCGCCGCTCGTCCTCGGCATCGCGGGTACGGCTGACCAGGCCAGCCGCCTCCATCCGCTTGAGCAGCGGGGTCAAAGTCCCGCTGTCCAGATACAGCCGCGCGCCCAGCGACCCGACCGTCTGCGGCTCGTCTTCCCACAGCACCAGCATGACCAGATATTGCGGATAGGTGAGCCCCAGCGGCTTGAGAACCGGGCCATAGAGCCGGTTCAGCAGGTTGGTGGCAGCGTAGAGCGGGAAGCACACCTGCCGATCGAGCAGAAGCGGATCATCGCCCGTCGCTGCCACCGTGCCGGTCATTGCGCGAACACGCTGATCTTGACGTCGACATTGCCGCGCACGGCGTTCGAATAGGGGCAGACGGCGTGCGCTGCCTGAACGATCTCCTCGGCCTTGGCCTGATCGACGCCGGTGATCTCGACCTCGAGCGCGACGGCGAGCTGGAAGCCGCCCTGTTCGGTCGGCAGCAGGCTGACCTCGGCGGCGACCTCGATATCGCTGTCCTTGACCTGCTCCGCCTTACCGCGCGTCACATGGATGACGGCGTTTTCGAAACAGGCGGCATAGCCCGCGGCGAACAGCTGTTCGGGGTTGGTCGCGCCGCCCTTGCCGCCCAGTTCCTTGGGCATGGCGAGCGCCAGGTCGAGAATGCCGTCCTCGCTCTTGATGGTGCCGCTGCGGCCGCCATAGGCGTTGACGCGGGTGGTGTAGAGAGTGCTCATTTTCGGCTCCTTTTTGTCCGGGTATGACAGTTATGTAGGGATCAATTATATTGCACACAATATGACTGATCGATGTGATACCAAATTTATCGGCGCCGATTGTCGTGCGGTTGATCTCGCCGCGCGATTGCGTCACTAGGCGACAGGTGCCTGCCGCTACGGCTATCTCGCTGCAAGCGGCAAGGCGCGACCGGGGGTAGGATGACCAAGGCAAGCCAGGCGTCGCGCTCGCGCGAGCCATCGACCGCGCATCTCGGCTGGATGGCGCGCGCACTCTATGCACTGCTGATGTTCATCTATCGCCGCCACCGGTTCACGGCTGTGGGCACGCCACCGCCCGAGCGGCGCTATGTCATCATCGCGGTGCCGCATACCAGCAACTGGGACTTTCCTAACTATATGGGCGTGACCCGCGAGCTGGGCCTGCAGACGCATTTCATGGCCAAGACCTCGCTGTTCCGCTGGCCGTTCGGCAATTTCATGCGGCAGATGGGCGGCGTTCCGGTCGATCGCAGCGCGGCGGGTGACATGGTGCAGCAGATGATCGCCGAGTTCGCCGCGCGCGAGGACTTCATCCTGACCATCGCGCCCGAAGGCACGCGCAAGACGGTCGATGCCTGGCGCACCGGCTTTTACCGCATCGCGCATGGCGCGGGCGTGCCGATCGTCTGCGGCTTCATGGATTATGGCAACCGGCGCGCAGGCCTGGGCCCGGTGATCCACCCCACCGGCGATTACGAAAAGGACATGGCCCCCGCCTTCGCCTTCTATTCGGCGATGGCGGGGCGCAATGCGGTGCACAAATAGCGCCGGCGGCGCCGGGGCCGGTCAGCCCTGATGCGCGAGATCGGGGCGACCGAGATCGCCCTGCCCCACCGTGCTGCTCGCCATTTCGAGCATCCGGTCGAGCGATTTCTTCGCCTGGAGGCGCAGCTCCTCGTCCAGCTCGATCCGCGGCTCCAGATCGCGCAGCGCGACATAGAGCTTTTCCATCGTGTTCAGCGCCATGTAAGGGCAAATATTGCAGTTGCAGTTGCCGTCCGCGCCCGGCGCGCCGATGAACGTCTTTTCGGGCACCGCCTTTTCCATCTGGTGGATGATGTGCGGCTCGGTCGCGACGATCACCACCTCGCTCGGCGTTTCCTTGGCGAATTTCAGGATCGCGCTGGTCGATCCGACCATATCGGCATGGTCGATAATGTGGGCCGGGCATTCGGGGTGCGCGGCGACCGGCGCGTCGGGATATTGCGCCTTGAGCTTGAGCAGCTCGGTCTCGCTGAACGCCTCGTGCACGATGCACACGCCCGGCCAGAGCAGCATCTCGCGGCCCAGCTTGCGCTGCAAATAGCCGCCCAGATGCTTGTCCGGGCCGAAGATGATCTTCTGGTCCGCAGGAATCTGGCTCAAGATCTTTTCCGCCGAGGACGAGGTGACGATGATGTCGGACAGCGCCTTCACCTCGGTCGAGCAGTTGATATAGGTGAGCGCGATATGATCCGGATGCTGCGCGCGGAACGCGGCGAACTTGTCCGGCGGGCAGCTGTCCTCAAGGCTGCAGCCCGCGTCGAGATCGGGCAGCACGACGATCTTGTCGGGCGACAGGATCTTGGCGGTTTCGGCCATGAACTTGACGCCGCAAAAGGCGATCACGTCCGCATCGGTGTCCGCCGCGATCCGCGACAGTTCCAGCGAATCCCCGACGAAATCGGCAATATCCTGCAATTCGGGCTTCTGGTAGTAATGCGCCAGAATGACCGCGTTCTTCTCCTTGCGCAGCCGGTCGATCTCGGCGCGCAGGTCGAGACCGGAGAGGTTTTCGCGGGGTTGTGCAGTCATGGCAGATCCTCAACACGGGGCACCCATGCCCCTTGCGCCCCTGTCTAGACGGGAGGCGAGCCCAGGGCAAATGGTCGATGGCGCGTTACATGGGGGGCGGCGGCGGAAATGCCATACCCGCAATGGCTTCGCCCGGGTGACCCGCGACTGTCCAGCCGTAAATCGCATCGCCCAAAGCGGTCGGTGCGACCAGGTTCACCACTGGAATCGGCAGCAGTATCGCGACAATGCCCCAGAGATAGGCAGGGTGCCAGCGCACGCCGTGCCGCAGATCGCGAACGACCCCCGCCAGCGGGAAGATGAGGGCGCACAGCAAGGGGATTTCCCAGGCATGGGGCACCAGCAAGGGTGTCGGCAGCAGCCGACCCAGACCGGGGTTGAGCAAGGTCGCCATGGCACACAGCTGCAGCCGCATATGCCAGTCGCGCTGGTGCCGCAGCCGCAGCGCCGCGACGATCAGGCACCCGAACATCAGCAGGTTGACCGGATTGGCGATCAGGAAATGCTGCGGCTGGAAAAAGAACGGCGTGATCCCGCGTTGCACGACATCGATGGTGATCCAGAAGCCGAGCGCCATCATCAGCAGCACCCAGACGGCGGTGATGCGGCCAAGCAGGCGGTGTGCGCCATGCGGTCCCTGCACCGCCAGCCAGGCCTGCGCGGTGAACAGCAGCACCCAGCCCATGAAGACGATGCCATGCACATGCACCAGGGGGCGTGCGGCAAACGTCGATCGCCCCATTGCGAGGTGCAGGCTGAATCCCGTGACCACGAGCAGCGCCATGATGGTCGCCGACCATGCATAAAAGGGTTCGGCCGCAGCCGCACGTTGTCGCAGAACGCCGGTAACCGCCATGTTTCGACTCCCCCCGGACCCGGCGGGAGCATAACGCGGAACCAGCGATTTACGAAACGCTGTTTGCGGCCTCGGGCGCGCCTGCGACCAGCCGCCACAATTCGCCATCGCGCATCACAGCGCCGCGATGTTCGAGATCGATCAGATGCGCCAGCACCGAACGACCCGCCGCGCCGTAAAGCCGCGCATCAAGGCCCTTGTACATCTCGGGCACCATGGCGGGGATGGTCTGCGCGCCAGCTTCGAGCTGACGCAGCACCTGGCGTTCGCGCTGCTTGCGATGGCCCATCATGCCACGCACCAGCTGCGCCGGGTTCTCGACCGCAGGCCCGTGCGCGGGATAATAGATCCGGTCGGAGCGCTCCTGCAGCTTGGCGAGGCTCGCCATATAGGCGGCCATGTCGCCATCGGGCGGCGAAATGACGCTGGTCGACCAGCCCATCACATGATCGCCAGTGAACAGCGCGCCGCTTTCGACCAGCGCGAGGCACAGATGGTTGCTGGTATGGCCCGGCGTCGCGACCGCCTCGATCGTCCAGCCACTGCCCGAGACGCGCTCGCCATCGGTCAGCACCCGGTCGGGCGCGTATGTGGTATCGAACGCCTCGTCGGCGCGCGGGCCATCGTCGGACAGGATCAGCGGCGCACAACCGATGATCGGTGCTCCGGTGCGGGCCTTGAGCGGCGCAGCGGCGGGACTGTGGTCGCGGTGCGTGTGCGTGCACATGATGGCAGCGATGCGGGCATCGCCCACGGTCGCGAGGATCGCATCGATATGCGCCTCATCCGCCGGACCCGGATCGATGACCGCGACATCTGCGCCGTCGCCCACGACATAGGTTTGGGTGCCGGTATAGGTGAAGGGCGAGGGGTTGCCCGCGAGCACGCGGCGGACAAGCGGTTCGAGCGGCTCGGCAAGGCCGGTCGGCAGGTCAGCAGGCAGTTCCATGCGGCCTAGGTGGCACCGATGGCGCAGAAACGAAAGGGGCTGCGCAACTTTTGCCGCGCAGCCCCTTTTGCCGATCGGTTCTCGGCGGTTACCAGGTCCGCGCCGGCGGAGCGGGCGGCTCGGGCGCTTCGGGCGGCTCGGGAATGCGGCTTATCTCGCGCCGGACCTCGCCCATGTCGCGGCGGACATCGCGGCGAACCTGACGGCGCGCCTCGGCCAGGCCAGCCCGCATTTCGCGCAGACCTTCATCGAGGCCGCGCAGCGCTTCGGCGCGATCCTCGGCGCTCAGATTCGGGTTGCGGCGGATTTCGGCGCGCGCACGCTCCATCGACTTGCGGCCCTCGGCCATGCCGCGCTCGATCTGCGCGGCGATCTCGGCCTCGTCGGGCGTGACCTGGCCGCAGGTCACGACCTTGGTGCGGGTCACCTGGCCATTGCGCGTTTCGGTCTGCGTCATGAACGCCGCCGACCTGGACTTGCCTTCGCAATCGGTGGTCTGAATGCGCAGCGTATGATTGTCGCCCAGCTCGATCACATTGTCACCCGGCGATCCCCGGCGCACCATGACCCGCGAGGCTTGCGCATAGGCGCTGGCCCGTGCGCCTTCACGCTTGGCTTCCGCTGCAGCCCAGGCCGCCTGGCCCGCGGCACGATCTGCTTCGGCACGGGCACGATCGGCTTCGGCAACCGCAAGATCGGCGTCGGCAAGCGCACGGTCGGCATCGGCGCGCGAACGCTCAGCGTCAGCAGCCATGCGGTCCAGCTCCTTCTGGCGCGCGGGACGGTTGAGGCGCAGCACCACCTTCTTCCCGTCGTCGCGGCGCAGCGTGTAGACATAGACGCCGTCATCGACCTTGACCGACGGTGCCGCAGGCGCTGCCGGTGCGTCAGGAGCATCAGGCGCAAGCGGCGCTTCGGGTGCTTCGGGCTCGACCGGCTGCACCGCATAGCTAACCGTTGCGGTCATCGCCATCGCGGTGACAAGACCGCCGCCGATCAGCGAGCCGCCCAGCCATTTGCGGCCTTTCGAGGTTTCCGACTGCTTCATGATCTTCAGCCTTTCGACAATCTTGTCCTTGGGGTTCAAGGGGCTGGCAAAAGCCAGCGTCTGGCCGGTCGCCGCCTTGGCGATGGCGCGGGCATAAGCCTGGCGCTCGGCACTGGTGCGGCGGCGCAGCACGCGCGCATCGCACGCGGCTTCCTGGTCGAAGCGGAAGGCGCGCCAGGCCATCCACGCTACGGGATTGAACCAGTGCAACGACAGCATCGCCAGCGCGGCAAAGTTCGCCCACAGGTCGCCCGCGCGGTGGTGGCTGCGTTCATGTGCCAGTGCCAGCTCGCGCTCGACCGGGTTGTAATCGCGGGTAAAGCCGATCGGCAGCGCGATATAACGCTGCCACAGGCCGAAGGCGAAGGGGCCGGAAATGCCCGCAATCTCGATCACGCGGATATCATCAATGCGCGCGACCTCGACCGCATCCTCGAGCAACTCACGCCGGTTCTGCAAATAAGCGGAAAGCTGCGCGATCAGGAAAATCGCCGCGCCGCACAGCCACACCGTCACGCCGATTGCGAACCAGTCGGCATTGGCGAGCAGGGTCTGCACCAGGCTCGGCTCGGGCATCGCGTCCGCGGGGGCCGCCATGGCCGCAGGGATGATGGTTCCGGCACTCTCGACTGCCTCGGTCGCGACCGGCGCGGCTGGCGCGCTCACCTTCACCTCGATGGTCCTGGTCAGCGGCGGCATGAACAGCCGCGCCAGCGGGATCGCCCAGAGTGCATAGGCGAGTTCCGCGCCGAAATGCTTCGCCACCGGACGACGCAGCACCAGCACCAAAGCCATCAGCGCGGCGGTGACGATCAATGTGTCGACCAGCCACTCGCCGGCCACCCCATGCGCAAAATCGCTAAGCGATTGAAATGCGAGCCACTCCCCGATCATGACTTCAACTCCCCGATCAGCCGTTCGATTTCGGCTAGGTCCTCCGCCGTGAATTTCTGCTGTTCTGCCAGATGCGCGATAAGCGGCGCGGCGCGTCCGCCGAACAGCCGATCGACCAACCGCCGCGATTCATCGCCGACATAGTCTTCGCGCGCGAGAATGGGGCTGTAGAGATAGCGGCGGCCGTCCTGATCATAGGACACCGCGCCCTTGTTGGTGAGCCGCGAGAGCAGCGTCTTGACCGTCTGCAACGACCATTCGCGCGCATCGGCCAGCGCGTCCGCCACCTCGGTCGCGGTGAGCGGCGCGCGCTGCCACAGCACCTCCATCACCGCATGTTCCGCATCACTGATCCGTTCGGGAGCCATCGATTCGCCTTCACCTGTTGCAGGAGATACGACTACGGGTGTAATCGATTCGACTACGGCTGTAAACGGTGAATTTGGTCGGATGGGATCAAGGGTGTTTTTGCAGACGCCCACCCACCCCTAACC
>LSHP01000088.1 GCA_001555775.1 Acidovorax delafieldii
GCGCTGGCATTCTGCTGCGTCACCTTGTCGAGCTGCTGGATCGCCTCGTTGATCTGCGCGGTGCCGATGTCCTGCTCGCGGCAGGCGGCGCTGATCTCCGAGACCAGCTCGGCGGTGCGGCGGATATCCGGGACCAGTCGGCCCAGCATTTCGCCCGCCTCGGCGGCAGCCTTTACCGTGTCCGACGAGACCTGGCTGATCTCGGCCGCGGCACCCTGGCTGCGCTCGGCAAGCTTGCGCACTTCGGATGCGACGACGGCAAAGCCGCGGCCATGCTCGCCGGCACGTGCCGCCTCGACTGCAGCGTTGAGTGCCAGCAGGTCGGTCTGACGGGCGATCTCCTGGACGATGCCGATCTTCTCGGCGATCATCTGCATCGCGCCCACCGCCTTGTTGACGGCCTCGCCGCTGCTCTCGGCATCCCTGGACGACTGGCGCGCGATCTTCTCGGTCTGCGCGGCATTGTCGGCGTTCTGCTTGATGTTCGCAGCCATCTCTTCCATTGAGGCAGAGGCCTGTTCGGCGGCAGCGGCCTGCTCGGTCGCGCCCTGCGAGACCTGTTCGGAGCTCGAGGACAGTTCCTGGCTGCCGGCGGCCACGTTGCCGATGGCGGCGGTGGTGTCGGCGACGACGATGCGCAGCCGCTCGACCATCGCGATCAGCGCATGGCCCAGCTTGTCCTCATCGGACAGCGCGGTGTGCTGCACGGTCAGGTCGCCATGCGCGATGGTTTCGGCGAGCGCCGCGGTCTGGCGCAGATTGGCGGTCATGCGGTTGACGGTATCGACCAGGTCCTTGATCTCGTCGTTGGTGGTAACCACGACATCCTTGTCGAGATCGCCGATGGCAACGGCATCGATGGCCGTGCTGACATTCTTCAGGCCTCGCGAGATGGTCAGCGAGATCCAGATGGCGGCGGCAATGCTCGCGATCATGGCGACAACCAGCAGCCCGATGAACAGGTTGCGCGCGTCCGCATAGGCTGCATCACCCTCGGCGCTGGCCTTTTCGCCGCCCTCCACGTTCAGCTTGACGAGCTTGAGCAGATCGTTGGAGAAGTCGTCGAACAGCGTGACGCTGCTGATCAGCATTGCGGTGGCTTCGGCATTCTGATTGTTGCGCGACAGCGCAAGGAAACGTTCGCTAGCCCGCTGATATTTCGCGAACTTCTCTTCGAAGCTCTCGTAGATCTCACGCTCGCTATCGGACGAGATCAGCTTTTCGTAGCGGCTGCTCTGCGTTTCGATTTGCTTGGCGATAGCGTCGATATCGCCCTCGACCTTGCGCATTTCCTCTGGGTCGGTCGAGACGACGTGGCGATACTGCTTGATCCGCAGGTCAGAGGTTGCGGTGTTGAGCCGGTGGATGGCATCGATGCTGGGCATCCAGTTTTTCGCCAGATCGGTCGACTTGTCGTTGATGGTCGACATGTTGGTGATGCCGAAAACACCGAGAATGCCGGTGATCAGCAGCAGGAAGGCGAAGGCGCCCGCCAGTTTTGCCTTGATGGTTGCACGCATGGGTTCAGTCTCACTTCGGTCGAATGGGGTGGGCGCGCGGGGACGCTCGCCACCTGGGGTGGTCAATGGGTGTCAAAAATTCGGATGGGGTCTTGCGTCAGACAGGCCGGATCATGCTGCCTCTCCAAAATCGGCATCATCATCGTCGGCCACGCCGCGTTCAAGATCCAGCGCAAAGCCCTTCACCCGCTCCTGCTGATGCGCCACGCTATCGGCTTTCGGCCTGGCAGCGGCGGGCCTGACGGGCTTGGCGGTCTTGCCGACGGGCCTGGCGGTTCTGGCAGCGACAGGCCTGGGCGTCTTGGGCCGGGAGCGGGGGGCTTGCCGCTCGTCAAGCTGGAAGAAGGACACGGTCTGCTGCATCTCCTCGGCCTGGCTGGCCAGTTCCTCGGAGGTGGAGCTGATCTGCTCGGAAGCGCTGGCATTCTGCTGCGTCACCTTGTCGAGCTGCTGGATCGCCTCGTTGATCT